>JAEUOT010000005.1 GCA_016790705.1 Hydrogenophaga sp. | reverse complement strand
CTGCGCAGGCTTTGCTGGAACTCGGCCATCTTCTGCTGCTGCATCTGCTGGGCGATCTGGCCCTTGATGTCACCCAGAGCGGGCAGGGCGGCCTGGCGAATGTCGTCCACGCGGATGATGTGCCAGCCGAACTGGCTCTTGACCGGCGCATCGGTCATCTGGCCCTTGTCGAGCTTGATCATGGCCTCGGAGAACTCGGTCACGAAGCTCGAAGCGTTGGCCCAGTCGAGATCGCCGCCGTTGGCGCCGGATCCCGGGTCCTTGGACTTCTGCTTGGCCTGTTCCTCGAACTTGGCGCCGCCCTTGATGGCCGCGATGATGGCCTTGGCCTCGTCTTCCTTCTCGACCAGGATGTGGCGGGCGCGGTATTCCTTGCCACCGTTGGCGGCGACAAACTTGTCGTACTCCGCCTTCAGGTCGGCGTCCTTGACCGGGTTCTTCTTCTGGTAGTCGGAGAACAGTCCGCGGATCAGGATGGTCTGGCGCGCCAGCTCCATCTGGTCCTTGTATTCCTGGCTGGCGGCAATCCCGCGCTTCTGGGCTTCCTGCATGAAGACTTCGCGCAGGATGACTTCTTCCTTGATCTGGGCGCGCGTCGCGTCGTCAACCGGGCGGCCGGAGGCGGCGATCTGCTGCTCCAGCACGGTCACGCGGGAGCTGGGAACGGGTTTGCCGTTGACGATGGCGATGTTCTGAGCCATGGCCAGCGGAGCGGCTGCGATCAGGACGGCTGCGGACAGGGCCGACAGGGAAAGTTTCATGGTGTGGTTCAGGTGAGGATGTCGATCGCCAGCGCGTGCAGGCCGGCTTCGGTGAAAGGACGCAAAGCATCATACACAAGGCGATGCTGCGCCACGCGGCTCTTGCCGGCAAAGGCGGGGGAGGCGATGCGCACCCGGAAATGGGTGCCAAAGCCCAGTCCGTTGGCGCCGGCGTGGCCGGCGTGGGCGGCGCTCTCGTCGATCACCTCCAGCCGCGTGGGCAGGAGCGCTGCGGTGAGCACGTCCTGCAGCGCCTGCGCGGTCGGAACGGAGGGCGTCCCGGCGCTCATGAACCGGTCCCCGTGCTGCCGTCGCTCTTGAGGTGGCGCGCGATGTAGATGCCCTGGCCGACGATGAACAGCACCGGGAAGATGTAGCCCCAGAGCTTGAAATTGACCCAGTCCTCGGTCGAATAGAAGGCCGCGACGTAGGCATTGATGCCTGCCATGAACAGAAAGTAGGCGATCCAGACGGCGGTCAGGCGGGACCAGACGGCGGGCGGCAGGGACAACTGGCTGCCCAGCAGGATCTGCAGGAAGTTCTTTTTCCAGATCCACAGCGCCGCCGCCAGCACGATGGCCATGCTCGCGTAGAGCACCGTCGGCTTCCATTTGATGAAGCGCTCGTCGTGCAGGGCAAGGGTCAGGGCGCCGAACACCAGAACCAAGACCAGCGTGACCTTCTGCAGGGTCTGCAGCTTGCGGTCGATGGCATAGATGATGGCGGTCTGAACCAGGGTCGCGACCATCAGCACGCCGGTCGCGGTGTAGATGTCGGCGAGCTTGTACGCGCCGACAAACAGCGCGATGGGGAAGAAGTCGATGAGAAAACGCATGGGCCGGGATTATCGTCCGGTGCGGGGAACTGGGAGCCGGTAACAGTGTTTGTCGGCCCTTCGGCTCAGGCAGAATCGCGGATGATTCGCAAGGATCGGGTATTTCACCATCTGATCCGTCCGCTCTCTGACTCTCCTGTCTCCAAGGAACACCACGATGACACTGATTCCCCGATTCACGATGATGTCCGCCGCACTGGCGGCGGCTGCCCTGGTCTCTGCCTGCGGTGGTGGCGACGGCGGCCCAGCACTGGCCGGCGACACCTCCGGCGACGCGGTGGCGCGTTACATCGGCACCTGGGAATCGGACTGCTATTCGGACAGTGGCGCTTCCGCCAAGCTGCGCGCCGACTTCACCAAGACCTCGCCCACCAGCTTCACCGGCAACGTGATCGCCTACGGCTACATCGGCACATCCTGCTCGGGCCCCGTGGTCAAGGACAAGAAGGTCCTGACCAACATGTCGATGAACCACGCAGGCACCAAGGACATCGCTGGCGTGACGGCCGACAAGTTCTCCGGCGCCTCCGACCAGGGCAACGGCAAGGTCCTGCTCTATGTGGCCGGCGATGTGATGCAGATCGGCGACCCCGACGCGGCACAGGACGGCGAGGGCTACCCGGAAGCCTTCCTGGAAAGCAAGTACACCGTCAAGCGCAAGCAGTAAGCCGCGGCGACCCGACACCCGAAAGCCCATCCGGTCCGCCGGATGGGCTTTTTTTACATCGACGCCAGCAGCATTTCCCGGTAGTCCTCGGGTGTGGCGATGCGCGGGTTGGTCTTGTGGCAGTGGTCGGCCATGGCGCCGGTGATCACCTTGTCGAACAGGTCCTCGGTCACGCCCATGGTCGCCAGGCCGGTCGGCAGACCGAGCCGGGCATTCATGTCCCGGATGGCTTGCGGCAGGTCGCTGCCGCTGACCAGTCCCATGGCCTGCGCCATGCGATCCAGCCGACGATCCTTCTTGACCGACTCGGCCTCCGCGTTGAAGCGGATCACGGCGGGCAGGAACATGGCGTTGAGCGTGCCGTGGTGCAGCTTCGGGTTGACGCCGCCCAGGCTGTGGCTGAGGGAGTGCACGCAGCCCAGTCCTTTCTGGAACGCCATCGCGCCCTGCATGGACGCGCTCATCATGTTCAGCCGCGCCTCGCGGTCGCTGCCGTCGCGGGTGGCGCGCTCGATGTGGGCCCAGCCGCGCTGCAGGCCGTCGAGCGCGATGCCGTCGGCCGGCGGGTTGAAGGGCGCTGCCATGAAGGTTTCCATGCAGTGCGCGATGGCGTCCATGCCGGTCGCGGCGGTCAGCATCGGCGGCAAACCCAGCGTCAGTTCGGGGTCGAGGAGGGCGGTCTTGGGCACCAGGTGCCAACTGTGGAAGCCCAGCTTGCGGCCGTCGTCGACGATCACGATGGCGCCACGCGCCACCTCGCTGCCGGTGCCGGCGGTGGTCGGGATGGCGATCAGCGGCGGCACGGCGGCGGTGATCTTCGGCGAGCCGCCTTCGATGGTGGCGTAGGTCTTGAGCGGGCCTTCGTGCGTCGCGGCGATCGCCACGCCTTTGGCGCAGTCGATGGCGCTGCCGCCACCCAGCGCGATCAGGCCGTCACAGCCCTGCGCCTGATAGATCGCCACGGCGGCGCGCACCGCAGCTTCGGTCGGGTTGCTGGGCGTCTGGTCGAACACCGCGGCTTGCCCACCGGGCAGGGCGGCCAGCGCCTTGTCGAGCAGGCCCACAGCGCGCACCCCGGCGTCGGTCACGATCAGCGGCCGACGGATGCCGGCCCGCTCGCACTCCGCCGGCAACTGGGCCAGCGCGCCGAACTCGATCAGGATATTGGTGATGTACAGGATCTGTGCCATGGCTTGTCTCGCGCTCGTTGGAATGGTTTGCGACCCAAAAACTATACGGCCCGCAGCCTCGAAAGCCGATGTCGCCGCCATGTCCGAGGGTCGCACAAAAGACAGCCACAATCGCGCTCCATGTCGCACCACCCCAATCCCCGCTCCCTGCTGACAGCCCAGATGCGCGGCGTGCTCGACCGCATCGCCCGCGCCGGTCACCCGCCGATGCACGCGCTCTCGCCTGACCAGGCCAAGCGCGCCTACGAGGCCGGCGCAGGGGTGCTGGACATTCCGCCCCACAAGCTGGCGCGGGTCGAGGATCTGGTGATTCCGGCCCGGGACGGGTTCCAGGTGCCCGCACGGTTGTACGCGCCGGCGTCCGAGCAGCCGCTGCCGGTCTTGATGTATCTGCATGGCGGTGGGTTCACGGTGGGCAGCGTCGCCACGCATGAGCCGCTGTGCCGCCACCTGGCCCACCTGGCGCACTGCGCCGTGGTGTCGGTCGACTACCGGCTGGCGCCGGACTGGAAGTTTCCGACGGCGGTGCACGACGCCTGGGACAACCTGGCCTGGCTGCGGGAACACGCATCCGCGCTGCGGCTTGACGGGTCGCGCCTGGCGGTCGGTGGCGACAGCGCCGGTGGCACGCTGGCGGCGGTCACCGCCATCGCAGCACGCGACGCCGGTCTGCCGCTGTCGCTGCAACTGCTGTTCTACCCCGGCACCGCCGGCCACCAGAACACGCCCTCGCACAAGACCTTCGCCGACGGCTTCCTGCTCGAAGAGCCGCACATCAGCTACTTCTTCGGCCACTACCTGCGCAGCGCCGCCGACCGCGACGACTGGCGCTTCGCGCCGCTGGACGGGGTGGACGAAGACGGCCATGTGCGCGAACTCGACGGCGTGGCGCCAGCCTGGATCGGGCTGGCCGAATGCGACTGCCTGACCGACGAGGGCGTGATGTACGGCGACCGGTTGCGGCTGGCCGGTGTGCCGGTCGATCTGGAGATCTATGCGGGGGTGGTGCACGGCTTCATCCAGTTCGGTCGCGCGATTCCTGAGGCGCTGCGGGCCCACAACGACGCTGCCCGGGCGCTGCGCCATGCCTTCGGCTGATCGGGCGGGTGGCTAAGGCGCGGTTAATGTGTCGCGGCTAGGGTGTTCCGTTTGCCTGCGGACCCTATTACCCAATACCCACCATGAACAGTCACCAGCTTCTGACCATGGCCGTCCCGGCGGCGGTCGCCACCGTCGGCGGCGTGCTCGCCGCCCTCTGGAACCCTTCGCATCAGTTCCGCAGCCTGGTCCAGCATTTCGCGGCCGGGGTCATCCTGGCGGCGCTCGCGGTGGAACTGCTGCCGGACATCGCCAGCGAGCACGCGAGCGCCGGCGTCGTGATTGGCTCGTTCGCCCTGGGCAGTCTGTTCATGTACGGGCTCAAGCTCTGGACCCTGCGACTGGAACATGGCGCCGAGGCGGGCCACGCTGCGCAGGGCCTGAGTCTGGGCCTGCTGCTGGCGACGTTCATCGACGTGGCCACCGACGGTTTCATCATCGGCGCAGGCTTTGCGGCCAACGGCGAGGCGGGGACCATCCTCGCCCTGGGCCTGTCGGTCGAACTGCTGTTTCTGGGTCTGGCGCTGGCGTCGGACACCGTCAAGGGCTGGCGGGTGATCGGCCTGTCGGCGGCGCTCGGCCTGACGGTGCTGCTGTTCGCGGCGCTGGGCAGCGTGCTGCTCGCGGGCGCCTCGCAGCAACTGATCGGTGGCGTGCTCGCGTTCAGCGCGGCCGCGTTGCTGTACCTGGTGACCGAAGAGCTGCTGATGGAAGCCCACACGGTCGAAGAAAAACCGATCTCGACACTCGTGCTGTTTGCCGGCTTTCTGGCGTTCTGGAGCATCCAGCTTGCCGCGAAATAATCGGGCTTTGCCGCCCACGACGGAGTCCACACCCATGACGCTCAAGCGATCCGACTTCCGCTTCTTCCACCGCCTGCGCGTGCGCTGGGCCGAGGTGGACATGCAGAAAATCGTCTTCAACGCCCACTACCTGATGTACTTCGACACGGCGATCACCGACTACTGGCGCGCGGTGGCGCTGCCCTACGAGGAGGCGATGCACCATCTCGCGGGGGATCTGTATGTGGTCAAGGCCACGGTCGAGTTCCATGCGTCGGCGCGCATGGATGACCAGATCGAGGTGGCCATGAAGTGCAGCCGCATCGGCAACTCCTCGCTGACGTTCACCGGGGCAATCTTCCGAGGGGACGAGCACCTGATCTCTGGCGAGATCGTATATGTCTTCGCCGATCCCGCCACACAGAGCTCGCGCCCGGTGCCGCAGGCCTTGCGCGACATCCTGCTGGGCTACGAAGCCGGTGAACCGGTGTTCACAGTGGACACCGGCGACTGGGCGGCGTTGGGTGTGGGCGCGCAGGCGGTGCGCACCGAGGTGTTCGTCCAGGAGCAGCGCATTCCCAAAGAACTCGAGCACGACAGCGCCGACCTGACTGCGGTTCACGCGCTGGTGCGCAACCGGCTCGGTCAGGCGCTGGCCACGGGCCGTCTGATTCCCTCGGGCACGCCGGGGGTGTCGCAGCTTGGCCGGCTGGCCGTCAAACGCGTGCTGCGGGGCAGCGACCTGGGCAAACAGGTGCTGCTGGCCCTGGTCGCGGCGGCCAGGGCGCGTGGTGACCGCGAAGTCATGCTGCACGCCCAGCACAGTGCGATCGGCTTCTACGACCGGCTCGGCTGGCAGCGGCGCGGCGACGTATTCGAGGAAGCGGGCATCCCGCACCAGGAGATGTTCCTGCCGCTCTGATCCGGGCGCTCAGCCCAGCCGAAAGGTCAGCGGCGTCTGCGGCCGCCAGCGATGCGGCTTGCCGTGCTCCGGCGCGTGGGTCCATTCGCTCAGGGTCGCCGACCAGCCGCGTGCGCTTCGACGGACGTCCGCAACCAGGCTGCTGCGCGTGCCGTACCCGCGTTCCGCCATGTCGACGAACGGGCTGGAGAGCGCGTGTTCGATCTCGGGCGGGACACCGGTGTCGGGCAGGCTCTGCGGCGTCGGCCGCTGCGGGTCGGCCAGGGCCTGGATCAGCCGGTCGGTCGCGTTGTCTTGCGGCTGCAGGGCGGACGCTATCGCTTCCTTGAGCCGCAAGGTTTTTGGCCAGGGCGTGTCCAGCGTTGCGTTGGACACCCCATAGATCCCGGGCGCGAGCCGACGCTGGTGCAGGGCCGGCAGATCCCGGTGCGGGTGATCCGGTGAACGGTTGCCGATCCAGGCCCAGACATTGGTACCGAGGTCCCCGACCACCAGATTGAAGCCGCCGTAGTCCGCCGGGTCGATCGAGGCGAGCAGCCCTTCCCAGGAGGTGGAGGATTGCAGCCAGCGGGTCGCCAGCTCGCCCCGGCTGCGCCGGCCCGAGCCGGGATTGGCGCTGCGCACATTGGTCAGCATGGCCACCCGTCCCGCCTCGCTCACGCCCAGCCAGGTCCCTCCGTCGCGCAGGTCGCGCCCGGCGATCACCGGCGTGCCATCGGGCAGCGCCCAGCGATGCAGGGGCTCGGTCGGGCGGTCGAAATACTCGTCACGGTTGGCCGCCAGCAGCAGCGGTCGATCCGCATCGAGACCGATGGCAAAGGCGATCAGGCACATGGCGACCTGCGCCTCAGTCTTCAGACATCGGCAAGCAGTGGGTAGGGCAGGGGCTGCAGCGTCAGCAAGGGCCCATCGCCAGCGCGCAGATGCAGGCAGCCGCCTTCGGTTGCGTTGATCTGCATGGACACCATGGCGTTCCAGCCGCCCTGGGGAGACGCTGCGGCGGCCAGGACCGTGCCGCAAGGCTGTGACGGGTCGCTGTCGTGGAACACTTCCTGCCCCGCCTGCATCGGCGCCTCGCCCTGCACCGGATAGGCGCGGCGCTTGAGCGTGCCGCGGAACTGGCTGCGCGCCACCACCTCCTGGCCGGGGTAGCAGCCCTTCTTGAAATTGACGCCGCCGACCGACTCCAGGTTGATCATCTGGGGCACGAAGGCCTCGACCACCGGCTGGCTCAGCAGCGGCACGCCGGCCATCACGTCCAGCCAGTCCCAGGTCCCGGTGTCCAGCGCGGGGCCGGCCGGTTGCGCGGCATCGGCCGGTGCCACCCACAGCGCCCGGGCCACGCCTGCGGCCGGATACAGCCGCACCATCTGAGCCCCGTCGGCGTCGAGCTTGCTCCAGGGCGCCGCCGGCAGCGCGGCCGGGACCGCATCGCCTGCCAGACCGCACAGCTTGAATTCGGCGCTGGCGTCGCTGAGTTTCACCTTGGCGCGCAGCACGAACATGGACAGGCGCTTGAGCGTCGCCGGCAGCAGGTCGCTGTGGCAGACCAGCAGGATTTCGTCCTGCGCGCGCTTGAAGCCGATGAAGCTCGCCAGCAGGCGGCCCTTGGCGGAGCAGAAGCCGGCCAGACGCGCCTCGGACAGGCCCAGCAGCGAAAAGTCCTGGGTGAGCTGGCCGTGCAGGAACTTGGCGGCCTCTTCGCCCTGGGCGCGGATCACGCCCAGCCGGGGCAGGGCGGCAACGCCTTGAAGGGTCTTCGGATCGGTGGAAGCAAGCGGGCTGGACATGGTGGGAAACAGTGGCCTGAGGCGGCCAAGGTGGGTAAGTTCGGTCGATTATCATGCGCCGTCTCTCGACCCGCCGCCTGCATTGCCAAGTCCTACCCTCTTGCTGTGAAACGTCTTTTTGCCTGGCTTCTGCTGGTTTTCGTGTTGCTGGCCGGGCTGGGTGGGGCCGGTGCATGGTGGTGGCTCGACCAGCCGCTGGGACTGCCGCCGCAAGCCTCCGCCGAAGCGCCGCTGGAGGTGCAGATTCCTTCCGGATCGGCGGCCCGGGGCGTGGCCGCTGCGTTGACTGGCGCCGGTGTGCAGACGTCGCCGCTGTTGCTCCAGGCCTGGTTCCGGTTCTCTGGCCGAGCCCGCGACATCAAGGCCGGCTTCTATGAAATCAAGCCAGGCGCCACCCCCCGGAGCGTGCTGGACCAGTTGGTCAAAGGGGAACAGGCGCTGCGCAGCCTGACGCTGCTCGAAGGCTGGAGCTTTCGCGAACTGATGGCGGCTGTGCGGGCCTCGCCCGATCTGACGCAGGATCTGGACGGGCTGGACGACGCTGCCGTGATGGCGCGCATCGGCTTCCCCGGCCGCCACCCGGAGGGGCGCTTCTTTCCCGACACCTACCGCATGGTGCGGAAGGCCACGGCGTCCAGCGTGCTGCGACAGTCGGCGCAGGCGATGGAACAGCGGCTGGCGCTGGCCTGGTCGCAGCGCGATCCGTCGACGCCGCTGCGTTCGCCCGACGAAGCGCTGATCCTGGCCAGCATCGTGGAAAAGGAAACCGGGACTGCCGCCGACCGGGCGATGGTCGGCGGCGTGTTCACCAACCGACTGCGCATCGGCATGCGCCTGCAGACCGACCCGACCGTGATCTACGGCCTGGGCGAGCGTTTCGACGGCAACCTGCGCCGCGCCGACCTGCTGGCCGACACGCCCTACAACAGCTACACGCGCGCCGGCCTGCCGCCGACGCCGATCGCCATGCCTGGCTGGGCGTCGCTGATGGCGGCGGTGCGACCGGCCGACACCCGGGCGCTGTATTTCGTGGCCCGCGGCGACGGCAGCAGCCAGTTCAGCGCCACGCTGGACGAGCACAATGCGGCGGTGCGGCGCTACCAGCTGCAGAAATGAACATCTATGAGTGACACCAGCGTTTCGCGCGGCCTGTTCATCAGCTTCGAAGGCATCGACGGGGCCGGCAAGTCGACCCACATCGACGGGCTGGCCAAGGCCTTTCGCGACCAGGGCCGCACCGTCACGCTGACCCGCGAACCCGGCGGCACGCCGCTGGCCGAGAAGCTCCGGGCCATGGTGCTGGGCGATGCGATGGACCCGCTGACCGAATCGCTGCTGGTGTTCGCGGCCCGGCGTGACCACCTGATGACCGTGATTGAGCCCGCGCTGGCCCGTGGCGAGGTGGTGCTGTGCGACCGGTTCACCGACGCGACTTTTGCGTACCAGGGCGGCGGGCGCGGCTTCGATCTGGCGGTGCTGGAGACTCTGGAGCGCTGGGTGCAGGCCACGCCAGCGGTCGCTCCCGACGCGCTGCGCCAGCCCGATCTGACGGTCTGGTTCGACTTGCCGCCCGAAACGGCGGCGGCGCGGCTGGCCGACGCCCGTGCGCCGGACCGGTTCGAGGCCCAGCCGCTGGAATTCTTCAGCCGGGTCGCTGCCGGCTACGCCGCCCGTGCCCAGGCACAACCGCAGCGTTTCGCCCGCGTCCAGGCCGACCAGACCCGCCACCAGGTCTGGCAGCAGTTGACCGCGACCTTCGTGCGGCGCGGCTGGCTCTCGATCATGGTGGCGGCCAACAGCGGTCCGAAATGAACGCCGCCGTGGACGCTCCCTGGCTGCAGCGGCAACGCCAGCGACTGCTGGCCCAGCGCGGTCACGCCTGGCTGCTGCAGGGGCCGAGCGGGCTGGGCCAATACGCGCTGGGGCTGTCGCTGGCACAGGCCTGGTTGTGCGAGCAGCCGACGGCCGCCGGCGCCTGCGGCGTCTGCGACAGCTGCCACCTGATTGTCAGCCGCTCACATCCCGATCTGGTGGTGCTGATGCCCGAGACGGAGATGCTCGAACGCGGCTGGCCGCTGACCGAGTCGGCCCAGAAGGACATCGACGACAAGAAGCGCAAGCCCAGCAAGGAAATCCGCGTCGAAGCCATGCGCGACATGGTCGGCTTCGCGCAGCGCACGAGCGCACGTGGGCGTGGCACCGCCGTGCTGGTCTACCCGGCCGAGCGCATGAACACCGTGACAGCCAACGCCCTGCTCAAGACGCTGGAGGAGCCTGCGGGAGACACCCGTTTCGTGCTCGCCAGCGAATCGGCGCACCAGTTGCTGCCCACCATCCGCAGCCGTTGCCAGACGCACGTCATGGGCTGGCCGAGCGACGAGGAGGCGACCGGGTGGCTGCTGGCCCAGGCCGAGGCTGCAGGGATCAAGGTCGGTGATGGTTCGCCGGCCAGGGTCTGGCTGCAGGCGGCCGGTGGTCGTCCCGAGGATGCGCTGGACTGGGCGAGGGCGGGCCTGACGGCGCAGCGCTGGTCCGAGCTGCCGCAGTCGCTGGCGCGTGGGGACTGGACGCTGGTGTCCGACTGGCCGGCGTCGCAGCAACTGGCCGTGCTGCAGAAGCTCTGCCACGACCTGATGTCGGTGGCCGGCGGCGGTGCGCCGCGCTTTTTCGACGCCGCGAGCCTGCCGCCCGCGCCCCGCTGGGGCGTGCTGGCGCGGTGGTCGAAGGCGCTGCTGAACGACGCACGAACGGTCGAGCATCCGTACAACGCAGGCCTGATGCAGGAAGCCTGGGTCGCAGCCACGCGACAGGTGCTCTCGCGGACGCCGCAGGGCGCCTGATCAGCCCCGAATCTGCGCGCGTTTCCCGCTACACTTGCCTGCCATGAGCACCAGCGCGAGCCAGCCCGCAACGTCACGCCCGAGCGTGATCCAGCTCTCCATCAAGGAGAAGGCGGCGCTCTACGCCGCCTACATCCCCCTGTTCACCGAAGGCGGCATCTTCATTCCGTCCTCGCGCGATTACCGCATCGGAGACGACGTCTACGTGCTGCTGAGCCTGCCGGATGACCCGCAGCGCTACCCGGTGGCCGGCAAGGTGGCCTGGGTCACCCCCGCCAAGGCGCAGGGCGGCCGCACACAAGGCGTCGGCATCCGCTTCCCGGCAGACGAGAAGTCCAGGCAGCTCAAGCTCAAGATCGAAGAGATCCTCGGCTCGGCGCTGGCTTCCGACAAGCCGACCCAGACCATCTGACGGGCAGCCGCCTGGCTCCCCGACGCCAGCAGGCGTTTTTCCGCGCGTACCGGCGCAAGCACCGCATGTACACCGATTCCCACTGCCATCTGAGTTTCCCCGAGCTGTCGGCCCAGTTGCCCGACATCCTGACCGCCATGGCGCAGGCGAAAGTCGACCGCGCGCTGTGCATCTGCACCACGCTGGAAGAGTTCGACGCCGTGCACCGGCTGGCGCTCGATCACCCTATGCTGTGGGCCACGGTCGGTGTGCATCCGGACAACGAGGGCGTGCGGGAGCCGTTGCTGGAGGACCTGCTTGAGCGGTCCGACCTGCCGAGGGTGGTCGGCATTGGCGAAACGGGCCTGGACTACTACCGCCTCAACGGCCGCTCCATCGACGACATGGCCTGGCAGCGTGAGCGGTTCCGGGTGCACATCCGTGCCGGGCGCCAGCGTGATCTGCCGCTGGTGATCCACACCCGCAGCGCCTCGGACGACACCCTGGCCATCCTGCGCGAGGAGGGCGGTTTCCAGCAGCCAGGCGGGCTGGCCGTCGCACGAGGCGTTTTCCACTGTTTCACCGAGACCATCGAGGTCGCGCGTGCGGCACTGGATCTGGGTTTCCTGATTTCGTTTTCCGGCATCCTGACCTTCCGCAACGCCGTCGATCTGCGTGAGGTGGCGGGCTTTGTGCCGCTCGATCGCATGCTGATCGAAACCGACAGCCCCTATCTGGCGCCGGTGCCTCATCGGGGGAAGACCAATACGCCGGCCCTGGTGCCGTTCGTGGCCAGTCAGATTGCCGAGATCAAGGGGATCAAGGCCGAAGAAGTGGGACAGATCACGGCCACCAACTTCACGACCCTGTTCAGCCGGGTCGGGGTGTAAGCTCATGAAATACTTGAAGTCACTCAAAAACGTCATTGTTTTCAATGTGTTTTTTTTCGTTTCTGCGATGGCGATTGCGGGGTCGTTCGATGACTTTTTCAAGGCCGCCGCGATCGACGACGAGTCGGCCATGATCCGCCTGGCCCTGCGCGGTTTTGATCTGAACACGCGCAACGAAGACGGGGACCCAGGTCTGACGGTGGCGCTGCGCGAGGGCTCCACGAAGGTGGTCGACTTCCTGCTGACCCAGCGTTCGGTCAAGGTCGAGTTGCGCAACGAGGCCGGGGAAAGCCCGCTGATGATTGCGGCGCTCAAAGGGCAGCTCGCCGCAGCCAAGGCGCTCATCCGTCGCGGCGCCGAGGTCAACAAGCCCGGATGGGCACCGCTGCACTACGCCGCGTCCAGGCCGGAAGACGACAGCATCGACATGGTCCGGCTGCTGCTCGAACACCACGCCTACATCGACGCCGAGTCACCCAACCGAACCACGCCACTGATGATGGCGGCCAAGTACGGCCACCGGGAAGTGGTGCAGTTGCTACTGGAGGAGGGCGCGGATGCGTCCCTGCGCAACGAACAAGGCCTGACCGCAGTGGATTTTGCGCGGCGCGCGGATCGCGACGACATGGCGGACCTGATCGCGGCGCGGCTGCGTGCAAGCCGCAGCCCGGTACGCTGACATCGGCGGCCGCAAGGGCTTGTCGCCAGGGCGGCCATGGATAGGTGTAACCCACATGCGTTGGTGGCCGATTGGCCTACAGAATCCCGCATGTTTCAACAATAAGGAGACCTGCTGTGGCGCTTGCCAGTCAAAAAGACTTCTTCTCCGGGCTGATGTTCACGACGGTGGGCGGGGCATTTGCCTGGGGTGCGACCAGCTTCGAAGTGGGCACGGCGGCCCGCATGGGGCCGGGCTATTTCCCGCTGATGCTCGGGGTCCTGCTGGCCATCCTCGGTCTGGTGATCACTGTCCAGTCGCTCAGCAAGGGCGGGCCGGACGGGGACAAGATCGGCGCGTTTGCGTGGCGCCCGCTGATGTTCGTCATCGGCGCCAACCTTGCGTTCGGTGTGCTCCTGGTCGGGTTGCCCAGCATCGGTGTACCGGCGTTCGGCCTGATCGTCGCGATCTACGCGCTGGTGATCATCGCCAGTCTCGCCCAACCTGGCTTTCGAACTGTGCCGACACTGATCCTGGCCACCATCCTGGCCGCTGGCAGCTACCTCGCGTTCGTGAAACTGCTGAGCCTGCAGTTCCCCGTGTGGCCTTCCTTTCTGACCAACTGAGCACGGAGCGAACATGGATCTGATCAACAACCTCTCGCTCGGCTTCGGCGTGGCATTCACGCTGCAGAACCTGCTCTATGCCTTCGTCGGCTGCCTGCTGGGCACGCTGATCGGCGTGCTGCCCGGCATCGGTCCGGTGGCCACCATCGCCATGCTTCTGCCCGCCACGTATGGTCTGCCGCCGGTGGCGGCGCTGATCATGCTGGCCGGTATCTATTACGGCGCCCAGTACGGTGGTTCGACCACGGCCATTCTGGTGAACCTGCCGGGTGAATCCTCGTCGGTGGTGACTGTGATCGACGGTTACCAGATGGCGCGCAAAGGCAGGGCAGGCCCTGCGCTGGCCGCGGCCGGTCTGGGCTCGTTCTTCGCCGGCTGCGTCGGGACGCTGATCCTGGCCGCGTTCGCCCCCCCGCTGACCGAACTGGCGCTGAATTTCGGACCCGCCGAATACTTCTCGCTGATGATCGTCGGCCTGATCGGCGCCGTGGTGCTGGCCTCGGGCTCGCTGATCAAGGCGCTGGCCATGATCCTGCTGGGCCTGCTGCTGGGGCTGGTGGGGACCGACGTGAACTCCGGCGTGGCGCGCTTCTCGTTCGACATCCCCGAGCTGACCGACGGCATCGGCTTCATCACGATTGCCATGGGCGTATTCGGTTACGGCGAAATCATCAGCAACCTGTCCCAGCCGGAAGAAAACCGCGAGGTGTTCACCGGCAAGGTCGAAGGCATCATGCCGACGATGGCCGACCTCAAGAACATGGTGCCCGCCGTGTTGCGCGGAACGGCCCTGGGTTCCGCGCTGGGCATCCTGCCCGGTGGTGGCGCCTTGCTGTCCTCGTTTGCCGCCTACACGATCGAGAAGAAGACCAAGCTGCGTCCGGGCGAAGTGCCGTTCGGCCAAGGCAATATCCGCGGCGTTGCCGCGCCGGAGTCGGCCAACAACGCCGGTTCGCAGACCTCGTTCATCCCACTGCTGACGCTGGGCATTCCCCCTAACGCCGTGATGGCGCTGATGGTGGGTGCCATGACCATCCACAACATCCAGCCCGGCCCGCAGGTGATGACCAGCAACCCCGAGCTGTTCTGGGGCCTGATCGCCTCGATGTGGATCGGCAACCTGATGCTGGTGATCCTGAACCTGCCGATGATCGGCATCTGGATCAAGCTGCTGACCGTGCCGTATCGCTGGCTGTTCCCGGCCATCGTGCTGTTCTGTGCCATTGGCGTCTACTCGACGAACAACAACAGCTTCGACATCTGGATGGTCGCGATCTTCGGTTTCGTGGGCTACGTGTTCATCAAGCTGGGTTGTGAGCCTGCGCCCCTGCTGCTGGGGCTGATCCTGGGCCCGATGATGGAGGAGTACCTGCGGCGCGCGCTGCTGATCTCCCGGGGCGACTGGTCGGTGTTCGTGACCCGGCCGCTGTCGGCCTCGCTGCTCGCGGTTGCTGTGGTGCTGCTGCTGATCGTGCTTCTGCCGTCGATCAAGGCCAAGCGCGAGGAAGCCTTCGTCGAAGACTGACGGAGTCCGTCAAAAACCGGAAAGCCCCGGACTTGCTTGGCAAGCCGGGGCTTTCTTGTTGATGCCGTTCGGAACGCGGGCGCTCGGGCCGGGCAGGCTATGTCACAGTTTTGCCAGCCGCTCCAGCGCCGCCTTCAGGGTCTCGTCCTTCTTAGCAAAACAGAAGCGCACGACCTTCTGGTCGAAGCCGTTGCCGTAGAAGGCCGACAGCGGAATCGCCGCGACACCGATCTCTCGGGTGAGCCACTGGCAGAACTCGGCTTCGGGCAGATCGCGTTCGGCCACGGCCAGGTTCTCGATGCCCACGCACTGGAAGTAGGTGCCTTGGCCCGGCAGCAGACGAAAGCGCGTCTGCGCCAGTCCGTCACGGAACAGGTCGCGCTTGCGCTGGTAGAAATCGCTCAACTGCAGATAGGGTGCCGGGTCGGCCATGTAGGCGGCCAGCGCGTGCTGCATCGGTGTGTTGACGGTGAACACGTTGAACTGGTGCACCTTGCGGAACTCGGCGGTCAGCGGCGCGGGCGCGACCACGGTGCCGACTTTCCAACCCGTGACGTGGTAGGTCTTGCCGAAGCTGCTGATGATGAAGGCGCGGGCCGCGAGGCCGGGGAAGCGCGCGGCGCTCTGGTGCTGCTGGCCGTCGTAGACCATGTGCTCGTAGACCTCGTCGCTGATCAGCAGTACGTCGGTGGGCGCGAGCAGCTCGTCGAGCCGGCTCATGTCCTCGGCGCTCCAGACCTGGCCACTGGGGTTGTGCGGGCTGTTGATCATGAGCGCGCGGGTGCGCGGCGTGATGGCGGCGGCGATGGCGTCGAAATCGGGCCGGAAACTGCCCGGCACCAGCGGTACGCGCACGACCTTGCCACCGGCCAGCTCGATGTTGGGCACGTAGCTGTCGTAGCAGGGCTCCAGCACGATCACCTCGTCGCCGGGATGAACCACGGCGAGGATGGCGGTCAGGATGGCCTGGGTCGCACCGGCGGTGACGGTGATCTCGGTGTTCGGGTCGCAGCGCAAACCGTACAGCGCCTGCATCTTCGCCGCCATGGCCTGGCGCAGCGCAGGCACGCCGGGCATGGGCGGGTACTGGTTGTGGCCGGCCTGCATGGCGCGGGTCACGGCGTTGACCAGTTCCGGGTCGCAGTCGAAGTCGGGGAAGCCCTGGCCCAGGTTGACCGCACCGACCTCGGCGGCGAGCGCCGACATGACGGTGAAGATGGTGGTGCCCACGTTGGGCAGGCGAGAGGACAGGGCGGGCGTGCGACGTTGAGTGGCGGTGTCCATGGTGGTCGTCAGATGTCGTATTCGTCGGAGTCACCGGCCATGGCGCGCAGGATCAGGTCGCGCGAGAGCCGGTCGCTGAGCAGCTCGCCGAAGCGCAGCACGAACTGGCGCAGGTAGCTGCCGCGTTTGAATGCAACGCGGGCGAGGTTGTGGCCGAACAACTGGGCGCCCGGGCGCGCCACGAGATCGGGCGTGGCGTTCTCGCCCTGCATCGCCATTTCGGCCACGATGCCCACGCCCATGCCGAGCTTGACGTAGGTCTTGATCACGTCCGAGTCGATGGCTTCGAGCACGATGTTGGGCCGCAGGTGGCGCAGTGCGAAGGCCTGGTCGATGCGGGTGCGTCCGGTGAAGCTGGGGTGGTAGGTGATCAGGGGAACATGCGCGAGGTCTTCCAGGGTGATGCGCTCCTGCGCCACCAGCGGGTGGTCGTATGGGAAGACCAGGACGTGTTGCCACTCATAGCAGGGCAGGGTCACCAGATCCGGGTAATTGGTCAGCGATTCGGTGGCGACGCCGATTTCCGCCACTTCCTCCAGCAGCATCTTCGCGACCTGGTCGGGTGAGCCCTGGTGCAGGCTGACCGACACCTTGGGGTAGGCCTGGCGCAGTTTGGCCACCGGCCCCGGCAGGACATAGCGCGCCTGGGTGTGGGTGGTGGCGATGGAGAGCGTGCCGCTGTCCTGCGCCGCGTACTGTTCACCGATGCGCTTGAGGTTGTTGACCTCGCGCAGGATGACCTCGATGCTCTTGAGCACCTGGGCGCCGGGCTCGGTGATGCGCTTGATGCGTTTGCCGTGGCGGGCAAAGATCTCGATGCCCAGCTCCTCTTCGAGTTCGATGATGGCCTTGGAGACCCCGGGCTGGGAGGTGTGCAGCGCCTTGGCGGCTTCGGTCAGGTTGAGGTTGCGGCGCACCGCCTCCTGGACGAAGCGGAACTGGTGCAGGTTCATGGGCGGGACTCCAGCGCGATCTGCGCCAGCAAGGTGGTGAGTCGGGGATCTTCGCCCGCAGCGACCAGTCGCTCGAAATGCACACCCGGATGGGAGTCGGAGAGCTGCGCCATCAGCGCCGGAAGGTCCTCCCGCGCGTGTTTGCCCATGCCGAAGAAAAGCGGCAGCACGCGCACATGGGTCACCCCTTCCGCGATCAGCCGGACAACCGCGGTCGGCAAGTCCGGCTCACTCAGTTCGAGGTAGGCACAGGCGACGGGGACCGACGGGTCGGCGCGACGGATCTGCGCCGCCACGGCTTCCACGGGCGCGCGCCACAGCGGGTCACGCGAACCGTGGGCGAAAACGATCACGCCCAGCATCACGTTCCTAGCGCCTGAGCACCAGCCAGCCGAACGCCCCGAGCGAGACGATCGAGTAGAGGATCGCAGGCGAGGCGGCTGCCAGCCAGGGCTGCCACTGGTTCAGGTTTCCGACATAGTTGAAGACGTTGTTGAGCAGGAAGAAGCTGATCCCGATCATCACGCCGCCGAAGACGTAACCCATGATGCCGCCGGTGCGGAAATGAAGGTAGGCAAAGGGCAGGGCCAGCACCACCATCACCAGGCAGGACAGCGGGTAGAACAGCTTGCGCCAGAACTCGATCTCGTAGCGCTGCGCGGTCTGGCCGTTGGCTTCCAGGTGCTGGACATAGGCGTAGAGGTCGGTCGTGCGCATCCGGTCCGGCTTGAGCAGCGCGACCGACACCATCTCGGCCGACAAGGCGCTGGGCCAGCGGAAGGTCTCGTGCTGGCTGCGCACGATCTTGGCCGACAGTTGCCCGGCCACGTCGAACTCCCGTCGCGTGACTTTGAACAGCGTCCACGAATCGTCGCCTTCGATCTGACCCTTGTCGGCCTGCAGCGTCGAGACCAGCATGCCCTGGTTGTCGAACTCGAAGATGCGGACCTCGCCGATCTCGCCCGAGGGCGAGAGGGAGCCGACGTTGACCGAGAAGTTACTGTAGGCCTGCTTCTCCTTGAGCCAGGCGCCGGTCTGCCCCATGCTGAGCTTGCCCTGGTAGTGGCCTTTGAAGAGCTGGGCGGTCTTGTCGGCGATCGGCGCGAGGTAGTCGCCAACGGCGAACGTGACGGCCACGAAGATCAGGCCCAGGCCCATCAGGGTGCGCAGCGCCCTCCAGGGCCCCAGGCCGCTGGTGCGCAGGATGGTGTATTCCGAACTCTGGGCCAGCCGCGCCATGACCGTCACGGTGCCGATCAACACCGAGATCGGCAGCAGCTCGTAGACCCGGCTGGGGATGAGCAAGGTCACGTAGAGCAATGCGTGGCGAAGGCCATAGACGAGGTTGGGGTCCAGTCGCGACGGCCGCCCGATGGAGCTGAGTTCGTCGACAAAGTCGAAGAAGAAAAACAGCGCCAGAAAGGCGACCAGCACAAAACCCGTCGCAACCAGCACTTCGCCGTAGATCAGCTTGCGGATGGTCTTCATGCCGCCGCCCCCACGTCCGCGCGTTCATCGGAGGCGCGCCGCAACAGGCTGCGCAGATGGATGTTGTGGTGGCGCTTGGCTAGCCACAAGGCGCTCATTGCGAACACCGACCCGTGCAGCAGCAGGAGTAGCACCAGCCAGTGCACCTGTCCGATCGTGACCCAGCGCTGGCCGATGTTGAGCATGTTGAAGTAGACGACGAAGGCGAACAGGGTGAACAGCAGATTGCCGCTGCGGCCGGCGCGCGGGTTGCTCACCGTGGTGGCGATGGCCAGCAGCACAAGGTTGAAGGCGGTCAGGGCGACCCCGATGCGCCAGCCGAGCTCGCCCAGGGTGCCGGGATTGGGTTCCTGGATCAGCGACAGGGAGCTGCGCGCCTTGAGCGCCTGCACACCCGCCATGTAGGGCGCAGCGGCACCGATCTCGGCTCCGTATTGTTCGAACTGGCTGACTTTGACGCGACCGGTGGAGGGGTCGTTTTCCAGGCGCTGGCCCTGGTTGAGCATCAGGAACTGGCGGTC
Source organism: Hydrogenophaga sp. (assembly GCA_016790705.1). Lineage (GTDB taxonomy): Bacteria > Pseudomonadota > Gammaproteobacteria > Burkholderiales > Burkholderiaceae_C > Hydrogenophaga. The sequence continues at coordinate 20,222 of JAEUOT010000005.1, read as the reverse complement.
ACCCACCCACTCGATGCGGCCGGTGGTCGCGGAGGTGACGGTCTCGTTGCCGTTCTTCTCTATGCTGGAAATGAACACGTTGCGGCCTTCGGTCCCTTCGGCAGTGTCCTTGTCGATGAAGAAGACGCGCCGTCCGCTGGAGGATTCCTGGAACTGTCCGGGTGCGATGCGCTGCAGATCGCTGCGGTTCTCGAAGCGAAAGCGCAGTTCGGCCGACTGCTGGTTGGCCCAGGGCCAGACGAACAACACCAGCACGACGATCACCAGCAGGATGGGCCAGGCGAAGCGCATCACCGGGCTGACAAAGCCCCCGAGCGAGCGGCCGCTGGAGAACCAGATGATCATCTCGCTGTCGCGGTACATGCGCGAGAGCGTCGAGACGATGGCGACAAACAGTGCCAGCGTCAGGATGATCTGGGTGTAGCCCAGCACGGTGTAGCCGAGCACCAGCATGACCTCTTCCGGGTTGACGCTGCCACTGGTGGCAAGACCCAGGGTTCGCACCAGCAGCACCGTCAGCACGATGGTGAACAGCACCACCAGGGTGCCGCCGAAGCTGCGCGACAGCTCGGTGCGTATGGAGGAATGGAATAACATCGAATCAACCGAGGAAAACCCCAATTATGGACTTTGAACTCAAATCCCTTTCCCCCTCGCTGGCCGCTTCGTTGGTGGTGGATGCGCTGATTGTTCTGGTGCCCGATTCGGCCGCTCAGGTCAAGGGTGACGATGCCTTGACGGCGCTGGTGCGGGATGCCTCCCGCCGCGGCGACCTGGAGGCCGGAACCGGCAAGACCCTTTTCATTTACCGCGCGAGCGGCGTCAAGGCCGCACGGACCGTGCTGGTGCGTGCGGGAGATGGCAGCCAGGCGGCGGTGCGCAAGGCGGTCACGGCGGCCGTCTCCGCCGCCAAGGCGCCGGGCGTGCGCAAGCTGGGCGTACTGCTGTCGCTGCTCGACGACGACGTGTCGGCGGTGCGCGCGGCGGTGGCTGCGGTGTCCGAGTGCACCTATGCCTATGTGACGACCAAACCCTCGGCCAAGGCGCGCGAGATCAAGCAGGTGGTGGTGGGGGTGCGCGAGGCCGCTGCGGCGCGCGAGTCGATGAAGATGGGGCGCGCCGTCTCGGCGGGCGTCGAACTGGCCCGCGAATGGGCCAACCGGCCTGCCAACCATGCCACGCCCAGCCATCTGGCCGATGCGGCGCGCAAGCTGGGGCGCCTGCCGCGCATCAAGACCGAGGTGCTGGGTCCCAAGGAAGTGGCAGCGCTGGGCATGGGCGCTTTCATGGCGGTGGCCCAGGGATCGAGCCAGCCCCTTCGCTTCATCGTGATGAAGTACCAGGGCGCGGCCAAGGACAGCGCGCCGGCCGTCCTGGTCGGCAAGGGCATCACCTTCGACACCGGCGGGATCTCGATCAAGCCGGCCGCCGAGATGGACGAAATGAAGTTCGACATGGGCGGCGCAGCCAGTGTGCTGGGTACCTTTGCCGCGCTGGCCGAGCTGCAACCGGCGGTCAACGTCGTCGGCCTGATTCCCGCCTGCGAGAACATGCCCGACGGCAGCGCGATCAAGCCCGGCGACGTGGTCACCAGCATGAGCGGCCAGACCATCGAGATTCTCAACACCGACGCAGAGGGCCGCTTGATCCTCAGCGATGCGCTGACCTATGCGGCGCGTTTCAAGCCGCGCAGCGTGATCGACATCGCGACGCTGACCGGTGCCTGCGTGATTGCGCTGGGTGCCGTGCGCTCCGGGCTGTTTGCCAACCGCAGCGATCTGGCCGAATCCCTCCAGATGGCGGGCGAGCGGGCCCTGGACCCCTGCTGGCGACTGCCGCTGGATGACGAGTACGCCGAGGGCCTGAAATCGAACTTTGCCGACATGGGCAACGTCGCCGGGCGAGCTGCGGGCGCTGTCACGGCGGCGAAGTTCCTGCAGAAGTTCGTCGGCGATCTGCCCTGGGCGCACCTGGACATCGCCGGAACTGCTTGGAAGAGCGGCGCGGCCAAGGGCTCCACGGGCCGTCCGGTGCCCCTGCTGGTGCAATACCTTGCCGATCTGGCGGATGCGCCTGCGCCCAAGGCCAAGTCGGCTGCGCGTCGCCGTGCTTGAGCCGGCTGGCCCGCGATGACCGAGGTCGCCTTTCACGTGAACGTGGCCGATGTTCCGGCCTACACCTGCCGCCTCCTTCGCAAGGCCCATGCGAAGGGCGCGCGCGTTCATGTGACAGGCTTGCCGGCCCAGGTCGATGCGGTGGACCGGGGGCTATGGCTGATGTCCCAGAGCGAGTTCATCCCGCACGCCGGGGTTCAGGCGCCCGAGCGCGTGCGCCGGCGGTCCGGCATCGTGCTTGGCGGCGAGTGGTTCGATGGCGCGCAGGTGCTGGTCAATCTCTCGACCGACATGCCGTCTGAGCATGGGCGCTACGCCCGGGTGATCGAGATCGTCGGGACGACCGAGGCAGAGCGCAGCCAGGCCCGCCAGCGCTGGAAGACCTACCGCAGCGAAGGCATCGAGCCCGAGATGGTCGACCAGGCGGGCAGCAAAGGCTGATGTCGCTGCATGCATCCGCCTTATGAGCGATGCGTTGGGGTAATAACGGCTACGGGCAAACCCTCGGAGATTTGACCGAAGCTTGTTGCCACGCGCGAAGGCGCAGGGTTTTGGAGTATCTTTACGGTTGTGGAGAAAAAAGTTCCCTCCGCATTCCAAAATCTATTCCTTTCCGAGGATGTCTATGCAACTGAACCTGAAACTGGCCGTCATTTCCGCGGCCGTCGCCCTGGCCGCCTGCGGCAAAAAAGAAGAGGCTGCTCCTGCTGCTCCGGCACCGGCTCCGGCTCCCGCCGCCGCTGCCCCGGCACCTGCTGCTGATGGCGTCATCAAGATCGGTCACGTCGGCCCGACCAGCGGTGCCATCGCCCACCTCGGCAAGGACAATGAAAACGGCGCCCGCATGGCGATCGACGAGCTGAACGCCGCCAACATCACCATCGGTGGCAAGCCCGCGAAGTTCGAGCTGCTGGCCGAAGACGATGCTGCCGATCCGAAGCAAGGCACCGCCGCCGCCCAGAAGCTGGTCGACGCCAAGGTCAACGGCGTGATCGGTCACCTGAACTCCGGCACCACCATCCCGGCCTCGCAGATCTACAACGACGCCGGCATTCCCCAGATCTCCCCCTCGGCCACCAACCCCAAGTACACCCGTCAAGGCTACGCTGGCGCGTTCCGCGTCGTGGCTGACGACACGCAACTGGGCGGCGCGCTGGGCAAGTACGCCGTGACCACCCTCAAGGGCAAGAACATCGCCGTGATCGACGACCGCACCGCCTATGGCCAGGGCGTCGCCGACGAGTTCGAAAAGAGCGTGGCTGCCGCTGGCGGCAAGGTTGTCGGTCGTGAGTTCACCAACGACAAGGCCACCGACTTCAACGCCATCCTGACGACCCTGAAGGCCAAGAAGCCTGACGTCGTGTTCTTCGGCGGCATGGACGCCGTGGCGGGTCCGATGCTCAAGCAGATGAAGCAACTGGGCATCAAGGCCAAGTTCATGGGCGGCGACGGCATCTGCTCCACCGGCCTGGTCGAACTGGCTGGCGACGGCATGGCCGACGAGCAGGTCTACTGCGCGGAAGCCGGTGGTGTCGAAGGCGAAGGCAAGGCCGGCATGGAGAAATTCAAGGCCGACTTCAAGGCCAAGTACAACGCCGACGTCCAGGTGTACGCACCGTACGTGTACGACGCTGTGAAGGTGATGGTCGAGGCCATGAAGGCCGCCGACTCCGCCGAACCCGCCAAGTACCTGCCCAAGCTCAAGGAAACCAACTACAAGGGCGTGACCGGCACGATCGCCTTTGACGAGAAGGGCGACATCAAGAACGGTGCCCTGACGCTGTACACCTACAAGGGTGGCAAGCGTTCGGAAATCGCCGTGATCCGCTGATCCACGGTTCCGTTCCGGAAACAAAAAGCCGCCCTCGGGCGGCTTTTTGTTTGGGCGTTGCGCCGCGGGCTTACCAGACCGCTGCGGGCGCCAGCAGCCGTTCCACCGGTTGGCCGCCGACCAGGTGACTGTCGAAGATCTCGGTCACGTCGTCGGGCGTCACGTTGCGGTAGAGCACCGACTCCGGATAGACCAGCACATTGGCGCCCTGGTCGCAGGGGCCGATGCAGCCCGAGTAGGTGATCGCCAGGCCGTCGTAGGCCTGGCGCTTCTGCTGTTCGGCCCAGAAGGCCTGCAGCACGGCGGTGCTGCCCTTGGCGGCGCAGGAGCCGCGCGGGTGCTGCGGCGGGCGGTTCTGGGTGCAGACGAAGACGTGTCGTGCGGGTTTTGTCATCGTGCGCTCCTCAACCGAACTTGAACAGGATGCCGTGGCCGCCGCGCGGATACTCCCAGGCCACGTTGGCGTGTTCGGTGCAGATCACGCGACAACTGCCGCATTCCAGGCAGCCGTCGGTGATCAGCGTCACCGTGCCGTTGCCCTCGGCCTTGTAGCAGGCGGCCGGGCAGATGAAGGTGCAGGCCTGCGACTGGCACTCGTTGCTGCAGATCTCGGCGTTCTTGATCTGGATGTGGGGCCGACCGTGGTCGACCTTGTAGCGGTTCTGGAAGAGTTTCTCTTCCACGTTGACAACGTTGCTCATCGCGAAGCCCTCCAGATCTTGAATGCGTCGCCGACCAGGCCGGTCAGGCTGCGCTTGCTGCGGAAACTGCCCAGGATTTCCTTTTCCTTGGAATGCTTGTCCACGCCGTCGACGGTGAAGAAGGTCTTGGCGGCGCGGTTGACCAGCTCGGGGTAGGCGGTGAAGAACTGCGGGCTGCTGTGCAGCACCTCGGGCAGCTTGCGGTACTTCTTCAGGTCCTTCATCACGAAGGAGTCGTCCATCTTGTCCTTGTAGAGCTTCAGGTTGGCGGCGGTGGGTTCCTTGCCGGCTTCCTTGAGCGCGATGACCGTCTCGCCGGCCAGGCGGCCGCTGGTCATGGCCAGGTTGGAGCCTTCGCGGTGGACCGCGTTGACGAAGCCGCCCGAGTCGCCCACGATCAGCCAGCCCGCGCCGTGGATGCGCGGCACGGCGTTGAAACCGCCCTCGGGAATCAGGTGGGCGCAGTACTCCTTCATCTCGCCGCCTTCGATCATCGGCGCGATGCTGGGGTGTTTCTTCAGCTTTTCCAGCAGCTCGTAGGGCTTGGTGCGCAGCGGGTTGGCCTTGAAGTCGCTGAGCATGCAGCCCACGCCGATGGTCAGCGACTCCTTGTTGGTGTAGAGGAAGCCGGTACCTACCATGCCCTCGGTCACCTTGCCCATCAGCTCGATGACCACGCCTTCGTCTTCCTTGATGTTGAAGCGCTGCTGGATCACGTCTTCCGGCAGGAACAGGATTTCCTTGACGGCCAGGGCCACGTTGCCCGCGTCCAGCTCGCCGTGGAAGCCGGCCTTGCGTGCCAGCGTGCTGTTGACGCCGTCGGCCAGCACCACGACATCGGCATACACCTCGCCGCCCAGGCGGTCGCAGCGCACGCCGATCACGGTGTCGCCATCGAGCAGCAGCTCTTCCACCGTGGTCTCGCAGATCAGCAGGGCACCCGCCTCGCGCACCTTGGAGCTGAACCACTTGTCGAACTGCGCCCGGATGATGGTGTAGCGGTTGTAGGGCGGCTTGTTGTAGTCGTCGCTGCGGTAGTGGGTGCCGACGAAGCTCTCGTCGTCCATCATCCACATGCGCTGCTCGATGATGTGGCGCTCCAGCGGCGCGTCCTCGCGGAAGTCCGGGATGATCTGTTCCAGCGCGTTGCTGTAGAGGATGGCGCCCTGCACGTTCTTGCTGCCGGGGTACTCACCGCGCTCGATCTGCAGGACCTTCAGGCCGGCCTTGGCCATGGTGTAGGCGGCGGCGTTGCCCGACGGCCCCGCCCCGACCACGATCGCATCGAATTTTTCATTGCTCATGTTCGGCTCCTGGTGTTCAAGCGACTTTGCGCACGCGCTTGTCGAGGTGGGAACGGAAGGCCGCGGTCAGCACCGGCAGCACCTGCATCGCGTTGCCGACGATGCCGTGGTGGGCGAAGTCGAAGATGGGCGCGTTGGGGTCGGTGTTGATGGCCACGATCACGTCCGAGGCCTCCATGCCCACGCGGTGCTGGATCGCGCCGCTCACGCCGGCGGCGATGTAGAGCTTGGGTCGCACCGTCTTGCCGGTCTGGCCGACCTGGCGCTCGGCTTCGAGCCAGCCGGCCTGGGTCACCGCGCGGGTGGCGCCCACCTCGGCGCCCAGCACGCGGGCCAGGTCCCACACCAGCTTGCAGTTGTCGGCGTTCTTCAGGCCCTTGCCGGCGGTGACGATGATGTCCGCGTAGGCCAGGTTGATGTTGTTGCTGGTGGCGTCGGGGATGAAGGCCAGCAGCTTGGTGACGATGTCGGTCTCGATCATCCCGAGTTCCATCGTGATGATGTCGCCGCTGCGGCTCTCGTCGCGCGCCGGCATGGCGGCGGTGCGCGGGCGCATGGTGGCCATCTGCGGCCGGTAGGCCAGGGTCATGATGGTGCACAGCAGGCTGCCGCCGAAGGTCGGTCGGGTCGCGGCCAGCGCGCGTCCGTCGATGTTCAGCTCGGTGCAGTCGGCCGTCAGGCCGGTGCCCAGTGTGGTGGCCACCGAGCCGGCGAGGTCGCGGCCCATGGTGGTCGCGCCCAGCAGCAGGATCTCGGGCTGGTACTTGTTCACCAGGTCGGTCAGGCCCTTGGTGAAGGGCTCGTTGCGGTAGCCCTGCAGCACCGTGTCGCGCATGATGTAGCAGTGGTCGGCGCCGTAGACGTAGGCCTCCTTGGCGAAGTCCTCCAGCTTGTCGGCCGGGCCGCCCAGCAGCACGCCGCTGACGTCCACGCCCAGCTTGTCGGCCAGCTTGCGGGCCTCGCCCATCAGCTCCCAGCTCACGCTGTGCACCTGGCCGCGGTCGTGTTCGATGAACACCCACACGCCCTTGTAGACCTTCAGGTGTTCAGGCAGTTCGGTGCTGCGGCCACTGCGGCCGGCGGTCTTGGCGGCGCCTGCGGCAGCGGCGGCGGCCATCTGGGGCTTGTCGGGTTCGGCCATGGTCTTCTCCTTCTGGTGCGTGCGGGGCTCAGGCGCTGAGACGGTCGACCGTCTCCTGCTCCAGCGTCGGGTGGGTGGTGAAAATCTTCTGCAGCAGGTTCAGGCAGACGTCGTTGACGTTGGTGCCGTCGCCGACTTCCTGCATCTCGGCGCGCACGCTGCGGGCCTTGGGCGCGAACACCTTGCTGACGATGGTGGGGCTGCCCTTGAGGCCGATCTTGGTGATGTCCTCGATGCCGGCGTCGTCCTTGCTCCACTTGCGCACCTGGCAGCGGCCGGCGCGCAGCATGTCGTCCATGGTCGCGAAGCGCATCTCGTTCGTGCCTTCGAGCATGGTGATCAGGCTGGGCAGCGTGGTCTGCAGACGCTGCACGCCACCTTCGGCGCGGCGCTCCACCGTCAGGGTCTGGCCGTCCAGGTCCACCTCGTTGATCTTGCTCACGTAGGTCAGCAGGTTCCAGCCCAGGCGCTTGGCGATGCCGGGGCCGACCTGGGCGGTGTCACCGTCGATGGTCTGCTTGCCGGTGAAGACCAGGTCCACCGCCTGCTCCGCGTGGATCTTGCGGATCGCCGAGGTCAGCGCGTAGCTGGTGGCCAGGGTGTCGGCGCCGGCGAAGGCGCGGTCGGTCACCAGGATGGCGTCGGTGGCGCCGAAGCTGATGCACTTGCGCAGCGCGTCCTCGGCCTGCGGCGGGCCCATGCAGAGCATGGTCACGCGGCCGCCGAACTTGTCCTTGAGACGCAGCGCCTCCTCCAGCGCGAACAGGTCGTACGGATTCACGATGGCCGGCACGCCCTGGCGCATGATGGTGTTGGTCACCGGGTGGACGCGGATCTGCGCCGAGTCCGGGACCTGCTTGATGCAGACGACGATGTGCATGTTGGGCTCCTTTCAGGCGGCCATGCGGGAAGGAATCGAACCCTTGAGGCTGTCCAGCGAGACGTGCTGCTTGCCACCCACGTCCTGGAACACCTTGAACACCTTTTCCTGCGCGGGCGTGGACTTCACGAAGTCGCCGTAGGCCTGGATCAGCAGGTTGCGGTAGGCGGTGAACAGGGCGACCTCGTTGTCCTGCGGCAGGTCGGCCGACTGCTGGCGCAGGTACTGGAAGAAGCGCTTGAGGATGTGCAGCCGGCTCACGTTGACCACGGCCTGGTCGAACGGAATGCCGAAGAACTGCAGGAAGTCCTCGGCCGAGGACAGGGCCTTGAGGCGGGTCAGAAAGTCTTCCATGGTGGTCACTCCTGGTGAACGGTCACGCCGGTCTTGAGGTCGAAAGAGGGCAGGGCGCAGGGGTCGTCGCACTGGCCGCAGGCCGCGTCGGCGCTGGCCAGGCCGGCACCGGCCGCCTGGGCGCGTTCGAGCTGCGCCAGCCGGTCGAGCACGCAGGCGATCGCCTTGCCGACCGGGTCGGGAATCAGGTGGTGGTCGAGGTCGAAGCCGTGGGTGGTCGGGCGGCGCGGCGCGACCACGCGCCCCGGAATGCCGACCACCGTCGCGCCCCGCGGCACGGCGTCGATGACCACCGAATTGGCCGCCACGCGGGCGCCGTCGCCGACGCTGATGGGGCCGAGGATCTTGGCGCCAGCGCCCACCACCACGCCGTTGCCCAGTGTCGGGTGGCGCTTGCCGGGGTTCCAGGTGGTTCCGCCGAGCGTGACGCCGTGGTAGAGCGTCACGTCGTCGCCGATCTCGGCCGTTTCGCCGATCACGACGCAGGCGCCGTGGTCGATGAAGAAGCGTTCGCCGATGCGTGCGCCCGGGTGAATGTCTACATTGGTCAGCCAGCGCGCCGCGTAGGAGACGAAGCGCGGCAGGAAGCGCCAGCCGCGGACCCACAGCGCATGCGCCAGCCGGTACAGCGCCACCGCCTGCACGCCCGGGTAGATCGTCCAGACCTCCAGTCGGTTGCGCGCCGCCGGATCGCGCGAGAGCACGCAGGCGACGTCGCCACGCACCAGCGACCACCAGCCCGGCGTGCGGCTGGGGGTCGAGGGCGCGGTGGTGACAGCAAGCATGGGGTCCTCGTCGCGGTTCATGGCGTGACGCGGATGGGCGCAGGACCGGCTTCGGCCAGGAAGCGCTGCAGGTCCTGGGACGTCGGTTCGCACTTGAGCGATTCGGCGTGCGCGCGGATGCGGCCCAGCAGGCGCCCGGTCAGACCGTCGTCCTCCAGCGCCACACCGATGGCGCCGTAGGCATGGCGCACGGCCTGCGAGCCCGAGTGCTTGCCCAGCACGGTGCGCCGCTGACGGCCCAGCTCGGCCGGGTCGAAGCTCTCGTAGGTGCTGGGGTTCTTGAGCAGGCCGTCGATGTGGATGCCCGACTCGTGGGTGAACACGGCCTCGCCGACGATGCTCTTGTTGGCCGCGACGCGGCGGCCCGATGCCTGTTCGACCAGGCGCGAGATCGCAACCAGCGATTGCGTCGCGACGCCGGTGTCCTTGCCGTGAAGGTGGCGCACACCCATCACGATTTCCTCGAGCGCCGCGTTGCCCGCGCGTTCACCCAGTCCGTTGACCGTGGTGTTGGCGTGGCTGGCGCCGGCCCGCAGCGCGGCCAGGGTGTTGGCGGTCGCCAGGCCCAGGTCGTTGTGCGCATGGATCTCGATCTCCATGTCGGGCAGGTCCTGGCGCAGACGCGCGATCGCCTCGTAGGTCGAGAAGGGATCGAGCACGCCCAGGGTGTCGGCAAAGCGGACGCGCGAAGCGCCACAGTCGGCGGCCCGGCGCGCGATCTGCGCCATGAAGCCGGGGTTCGCGCGCGACGCGTCTTCCATGCCGAACGACACCTGCAGGCCGCTGGCGGCGGCGCGGGTGAGGACGCGGGTGACCTGGGCCATCACCTGCTCGCGCGACTGGCGCAGCTTGTGGCGCAGGTGGATGTCGGACACCGGCATCGAGAAATGCAGGATGTGGGCGTCGCAGCGCAGCGCCGCCGACAGGTCGCTGTCGGTCATGCGGCCCCAGACCATCAGCCGGGCCGGAAGGTGCAGTGCAGCGATGGACTGGATGCAGGCGATCTCGTCCTCGCCCATCGCCGGAATCCCGATCTCCATCTCCGGGACGCCGGCATCGGACAGGGCCTGCGCGATCGCGCATTTCTCCGCCACCGTGAAGGCCACGCCCGCCGTCTGCTCGCCGTCGCGCAGTGTGGTGTCGTTGATGACCGGGTGGGGTGCCATGTCGCTTCCGTCCTTTCGAGGACCTCAGTGCATAAGGCGTGCCACCTGTTTTGCGTGGGTTTTGTTTGGGATTTGAAGCCGTTGGCGGGGGCCGTGTGGGCCGGGCTTCGGAGGCGGTGTCGGGAATGTGCCGTTTCGGACACCCGACACGGCAGAGACTATTTCTCGCGCGCGTGGTTGCGCGTGTGTTTCGGCAGCTCGATCAGCAGATCGGCGTCCTTGAGCTTCACGCAGCAGGCCAGCCGCGACTGCGCGTCCAGGCCCCAGGCGTTGTCGAGCTGGTCGTTCTCTTCGTCGTCCGGCTCGGCCAGCGATGCGCCGCCCTCGCGCACGTGCACATGACAGGTCGCGCAGGCGGCGACCATGTCGCAGGCGTGCTCGATCGCGACGCCCGCCTTGAGCATGCTCTCGCACAGCATGGCGCCGCGCTTGACTTCGAAGCTCGCGCCCTCGGGGCACAGATCGGGATGCGGCAGGATGCGGACGAACGGCATCAGAGGCTTTCCACCGTGCGGCCGGCCAGCGCCTGCTGGATCGAGGCGTTCATGCGGCGCGCCGCGAACTCGCCGGTGGCCGACGACAGTTCGGCGCTGCCGATGCGCAGGGCCTGCGCGTCCTCTTCGGTCTCCAGCAGCTCGGCCAGCCGGAACATCACCGCCCGGATCGCCGCTGTCTCGGCCTCGTTCAGCAGACGACCGTCCTGCGCCAGCGCCGCGTCGGTCGCGTCCAGCAGCCGGCGCGCATCGATCTGCGCCTCGCGCAGCGAGCGCAACTGCATGTCTTTTGCCGACGACCCGACGGCGTCCTTGAGCATCGAGGCGATTTGGTCGTCCCCGAGGCCGTAGGTCGGCTTGACCTCGACGTGGGCCTCGATGCCGGTCGTCTGTTCACGCGCCGTGACCGAGAGCAGGCCATCGGCATCGATCTGGAAACTCACGCGGATGCGCGCCGCACCGGCCACCGCCGGCGGAATCCCGCGCAGCACGAAGCGCGCGAGCGAGCGGCAGTCGCTGACCGACTCGCGTTCGCCCTGCACCACGTGCAGGCTCATCGCGGTCTGGCCGTCCTTGAAGGTGGTGAAGTCCTGGGCGCGTGCCGTCGGCAGCGTGGAGTTGCGCGGGATGATCTTCTCGACGAGGCCGCCCATCGTCTCCAGCCCGAGCGAGAGCGGGCACACATCCAGCAGCAGCCAGCCGTCGCCCGTCCCGTTGCCAGCGAGCACGTCGGCCTGCATGGCCGCGCCGAGCGCAACGACCTGGTCCGGGTCGATGTCGGCCAGCGGTTCGACGCCGAACAGGTCGCGAACCGCGTCACGCGCCACCGGCATCCGTGTCGAGCCGCCTACCAGCACCACACCGTCCACCTCGGCGGTCGACAGCCGCGCGTCGCGCAGCGCCCGCTTGGTGGCACGCAGGGTCTGGTCGATCAGCGTCTTCGAGCTGTGGGCGAACTGTTCTCGGCTGAGGATCGCCTGGCGCGTCCCGCCCGCGTCGAGCGCGACCTGCAGGGACGTGGTCTCGTGCGATGACAGCGCTTCCTTGGCTGCCCGGGCAGCGGTCAGCAGGGTGCGTTGCGCCGTGGGCGAGAGCGAGGCCACGCCCGGCAGGCCATGCTGTTCACAGAACCATTCCGCGATCACCCGGTCGAAGTCGTCGCCGCCCAGCGCCGAATCGCCGCCGGTGGCCAGCACCTCGAAGATGCCGCGCGAGAGCTTGAGCACCGAGACGTCGAAGGTGCCGCCGCCGAGGTCGTAGACCACGAACGTGCCCTCGGCGCCCTTGTCCAGGCCGTAGGCAATCGCCGCCGCCGTCGGCTCGTTGAGCAGGCGCAGCACGTTCAGCCCAGCGAGCCGCGCCGCATCCTTGGTCGCCTGGCGCTGCGCATCGTCGAAGTAGGCCGGCACCGTGATCACCACGCCCGCCAGCGGTCCGCCCATCGCGGCCTCGGCGCGCAGGCGCAGCGCGGTGAGGATGTCGGCCGAGACCTGGACCGGCGAACGCTCGCCCGCCGCGGTCTCGATGCCGACCATGCCGGCGCCGTCGACGAAGCGGTAGGGCAGCCCCTTGGCCTCGCGCAGATCGCCCAACATGCGTCCCATGAAGCGCTTGACCGAGACGATGGTGTTCTGCGGGTCCTCGGCCTGCTGCGCCTGGGCCGCGCGGCCGACCACCGGCTCGCCCTCGGCAAAGTAGCGCACCACTGACGGCAGCAGCAGCGCGCCGTGTTCGTCGGGCAGGGCGCGCGGCTGCGCGCTCTGGACGGTCGCGATCAGCGAATTGGTCGTGCCCAGATCGATGCCCGCCGCCAGCCGGTGCTGGTGCGGGGCGGCGGAGCGGCCGGGTTCGGCAATCTGGAGCAGGGCCATGGTGTGTTCAGACGGCGAAGCTTTCGCCGCAGCCGCAGTTGTTTTTCGCGTTCGGGTTGTTGAACTTGAAGCCTTCGTTCAGGCCTTCGCGCACGAAGTCAAGCTGCGTGCCGTCGAGCATCTCCAGGCTGCGCGGATCGACGATGACCTTCACGCCGAAGTTCTCGAAGCACTGGTCGTCCGGATTCATCTCGTCGACGAACTCCAGCGCGTAGGCGTAACCCGAGCAGCCGCTGGTCTTGACCGCCAGCCGCAGGCCCAGGCCCGACCCGCGTTTGATCAGCGACTTCTCCACATGCCGCGCTGCGGCGGGGGTGAGCGAAACCGACATGGCCGCCTCCGTCAGACCGAGAACGAGGAACCGCACCCGCAGGTGGTCTGCGCGTTCGGGTTGTGGATCACGAAGCGCGAACCTTCCAGCCCGTCCTCGAAATCGACGCGCGCACCGACCAGGTACTGGTAGCTCATCGCGTCCACCACCAGCGAGACCCCTTCGGTCGAGACGATGGTGTCGTCCTCGGCCACCTGGTCGTCGAACACGAAACCGTAGGAGAAGCCCGAGCAGCCCCCGCCGGTCACGTACAGGCGCAGCTTGAGCGCGGGATTGCCTTCTTCGAGGATCAGCTCGGAGACCTTGGCGGCGGCCTGCGGCGTGAATTCAAGCAGGGCGGGAATCGGCGCCGACTCGGCGACAACAACTTCGGACACAGCGGACATGGCGGTTCTCCTTGGAGTGTCGGCCTCAATGGCCGCGGGGTTCGCAGGCGTCTTTTTCGACCACCGTCGATTCCGACGATGGGCTGCCGTGGCGCGAGCGGTAATCGGCCACGGCCGCCTTGATGGCGTCCTCGGCCAGGATCGAGCAATGGATCTTCACGGGCGGCAGCGCCAGCTCTTCGGCGATGGCGGAGTTCTTGATCGCCAGCGCTTCATCGAGCGTGCGGCCGCGCACCCATTCGGTGACCAGCGAGCTCGACGCAATCGCCGAGCCGCAGCCGTAGGTCTTGAACTTCGCGTCCTCGATCACGCCCTGCGCGTTCACGCGGATCTGCAGCTTCATCACGTCGCCGCAGGCGGGCGCACCGACCATGCCGGTGCCGACGCTGTCGTCGCTGGCGTCGAACGCGCCGACGTTGCGCGGGTTCTCGTAGTGGTCAACGACCTTGTCGCTGTAAGCCATGGTGTTGCTCCGTTCGTTGAATCAGTGTTCTGCCCATTGAATGGTCGAGAGGTCGATGCCGGCCTTGACCATGTCCCACAGCGGGCTCATCTCGCGCAGCCGGTTGACCACCTCGGTCACCTGGGCAATCGTTGCGTCGATCTCTTCGGCGGTCGTGAAACGGCCGATGGAGAAGCGCACCGAGCTGTGCGCCAGCTCGTCGCTGCGGCCCATGGCGCGCAGCACATAGCTGGGCTCCAGGCTCGCCGAGGTGCAGGCCGAGCCCGACGACACCGCCACGCCCTTGATGCCCATCAGCAGCGACTCGCCCTCGACGTAGTTGAAGCTGGCGTTCAGGTAGCCGCAGGCGCGGTGCACCGGGTCGCCGTTGAGCTCCACGCACTCCAGCTTCGAGAGGCCGGCCCAGAGCCGCTCGCGCAGCGCGGTGATGCGGGCGTTGTCGCTGGCCATCTGTTCACGCGCCAGCCAGAAGGCTTCGCCCATGCCGACGATCTGGTGCGTGGGCAGGGTACCGGAGCGCATGCCGCGCTCGTGGCCGCCGCCGTGCATCTGCGCCTCGATGCGCACGCGCGGCTTGCGACGCACATACAGCGCGCCGATCCCCTTGGGACCGTAGATCTTGTGGGCCGACAGTGACAGCAGATCAACCGGCAGACTGTCCAGATCGATCGCCACCTTTCCAGCGGCCTGCGCCGCGTCGACATGGAACAGCACACCCTTCTCGCGGCAGATCGCGCCCAGCGCCGCGATGTCCTGGATCACACCGGTCTCGTTGTTCACGAACATGACCGAGGCGAGCACCGTATCAGGGCGCAGTGATGCCCTGAACTGGTCCAGATCGAGCAGGCCGCTGGGCAGCACCGGCAGCACCGTGACCTCGAAGCCTTCGCGCTCCAGCTCACGCATGCTGTCGAGCACCGCCTTGTGTTCGGTCGCAACGGTAACGAGGTGTTTCCCCTTGGCCTTGTGGAAGTGGGCCGCCCCCTTGATCGCGAGGTTGTTCGACTCGGTCGCGCCGCTGGTCCAGACGATCTCGCGCGGATCGGCGTTGATCAGGGAGCAGACCTGTTCGCGTGCCAGCTCGACCGCTTCCTCCGCGACCCAGCCATAGGCGTGTGAGCGGCTCGCGGGATTGCCGAACTGCTCGATGAGATAGGGCCACATCTTGTTCGCGACGCGGCGGTCGACCGGTGTCGTCGCGGCGTAGTCGAGATAGATGGGCGAGGCGGCGCGTGCGGGGGCGGTGGGGGCGCTGGTATCCGGCATGGCGAGCTCCTGGCAATCGGTTGTGGCCCGTTCTGCAACGTCTGTGCCATGCGTTATTGCCCCGTCGACGAACGGTTTTGAGGGGATTTGTGTGGGCTTTGTGGTGTGCGCGGACCGTTCGTCGCGATGCGGCGTGTCGGGTTTGTTGCAAAGCCTGCGACACACGATACCGGCACGCTTTTTGCACCGCAGCAAGCGCAAGGTCGTCACCTCGCGGCGGATTCCCGGCGCTGGTGCAACCCACGAACGACCCCAAGCGGATGGGAGTCCCATCGATGAACACATCGCCACTCATGGTCCGTCGCGAACTCGACGCCGTCTACGAAGTCAGCAAGACGCTGGCCACCTCGCTGGACGTGCACAAAACCTTCCGGGAAACCCTCAACTACCTTGTGCACGCCTTCGACTGGCGCCGCGCGTTCGTCGTGGTCGCCGACGGCGAAGGACAACTGCACGGCCTGTGCGCCATCGGCCTGACCCAGGCCGAACAGCAGCGCATGCACTTCAAGTCCGGCGAAGGCATCGTCGGCCGCGTCTTCGCCAGCGGCGTTCCCGCCACGGTCCCCGACGTGCGCGCCGAGCCCCTGTTCCTCAACCGCACCGGCGGCGCCGACCAGAGTCCCGGATCACCGATCGCGATGCTGGCGACCCCGATCCGCGCCGACCACCGCACGCTTGGCGTCCTCGTGATGGACTGCCTCAACGACGACGAGCGCCGCGTGTTCGCCGACGACCTGCGCCTGCTGCGCATGGTCGCGACGCTGATGGGGCAGTCGCTGCTCCTGCACCGCAGCGTCACCGCCGCCGCCGAGAGCATCCAGGACGAGAACCGCCGCATGCACAAGGCCCTCGGCGTGCGCCACAAGATCGAACAGGTCGTTGGCGTCTCGCAGCCCATGCTCAAGGTTTTCGAGCAGATCCACCAGGTCGCGCCCTCGCGCACCACGGTCCTGCTGCGCGGCGAAAGCGGCACCGGCAAGGAAGTGATGGCCCGCGCCATCCACAGCCTCTCGCCGCGCGCCAAGGAACCCTTCGTCGGCGTCAACTGCGCGGCACTGACCGAAAGCCTGCTGGAGAGCGAACTCTTCGGCCACGAGAAGGGCGCCTTCACCGGCGCGCAGGGCATGCGCAAGGGCCGCTTCGAAATGGCCCACGGCGGCACGCTCTTCCTCGACGAGATCGGCGACATCTCCGCCGCCTTCCAGGCCAAGCTGCTGCGTGTGTTGCAGGAGCGCAGCTTCGAGCGCGTTGGCGGCGGCGCGCCGGTCAAAGTCGACGTGCGCCTCATCCTCGCGACCAACCGCAACCTCGAACGCATGGTCAAGGACGGCGAGTTCCGCGCCGACCTCTACTACCGCATCAACGTCGTCAGCATCCAGCTCCCGCCGTTGCGCGAACGCCGCGAAGACATCCCGGCGATGGCGCAGCACTTCCTGGAGCGCTTCAACCGCGACAACGACAAGGCCACCCGCTTCAGCCCCGAGGCCATGCGCGTGCTCACGAGCTGCTACTGGCCCGGCAACGTGCGCGAGCTGGAGAACTGCGTCGAGCGCACCGCCACCATGGCCAGCAACGAGCTGATCACCGACCTCGCGTTTCCCTGCCGCGACAACCGCTGCCTGACGCAGGTGCTCCACCACATCGAACGCGAAGACGCCGTGCGCCCCAGCCGCCTCGCCGAGATCCCGATCACGGAGATTCCCGGCGCGCCGCCCCAACGTCCGCCCGCCTTGCCCGACAGCACGGGCTTCGGCGACTCCCGGCCGGCCGACCTCAGCGAAGACACCTCGCTGGGCGCGCCCTCAGCGCCGGCGCCGCTGATCGGCCGCCCGGATGACAAGCCCGACGGCGAACGCGAACGCCTGATCTGGGCGATGGAACGCTGCGGCTGGGTCCAGGCCAAGGCCGCGCGCCTGCTCAAGATCACGCCGCGGCAGATGGGGTACGCGCTGCAGAAGCATGGGATTGAGGTGCGGAAGTTCTGAGGCCGTCACTTCTCGGCGGCGGCTTCTGCAGCTTCTCTGACCTTCATGGCGGCTTCCAGGTCCTGCTTCAGCTTGTCGGCCTGGGCCTTGGCCCGTTCTGCGCTGTCCGCTTCGAGCTTGGCGGCGGTGGCCGCGGCTCCGACCGTTTCGGGTCCGCAACCGGCGACGCCAATGGAGAGAGCGAGCAGCCACCCAAGGTGGAATGACTTGAAACGCGTGCTGAGCAGGTTCTTCATGGTGTTTGGGCGGCGGCGTTCGGGTGAGCAATCTTATTGGGCGTGGGTGAGGTGGTGTCGACACGCGCTGCGGTGAATAAGCGGCTCAATCGCCGCAGGAGTTGCGGTGTTCCCGTTGTCCATCATCAGGCCATTGCCAGATCGTTTGTCCATATAAATGGACAAAATGATATGAATTGCATAATATTCCGGACAAATGAACACCACCGACAACGCCGCCGTCCTGGAGCGCCACCTGCTGCTGCAACTGGGCGACCGCCTCAAGCGCCTGCGCAAGGCGCAGGGCCTGGGCACGGTCGCCATGGCCCAGCGTGCCGGCATCTCACGCACCACGCTAAGCGCCGTCGAAGCAGGCGACCCCGGCCCCTCCATCGGCACCTACCTGCGGGTCATGTCCATCCTCGGCGTGGCAGGCGAACTCGCCCTGCTGGCCGGTGACACCCTTCAACCACCGCCACCCGACACGGCCGCTGCGCGTTCGCGCCGCGCCAGGCCAGCCGTGCAACTGATCGTCTCGGCCGACGACACCCGCCACCAGATACAGGACTTGCAAAGCCTCGCGCTGCACGAAGAAGCCGTGCGCCGCGTGCGTGCCGACCCGGCGCTACTGCAACAGGCGCAGTCCACACTTGAGCGCTGGCTACAAGGCGGCCCGTCGCGTTCCAGCAGCTTGTGGACCGAGTGGCAAACCATCCTGGCCCAAGGCCAGTGGCGCAAGGCACTGGGCCGCACCCGCCGCGCGCAGGAGTTGCGCCAGGCGTCGCCGCTCACGACTGTGCTGCCTGACGACGTGCGCCAGAACATCCTGGCCCAGGTGAGTGCGCTGCGCAGAGGTGTGGTGCTGGGCGATGGGGCGAGCAACGGGTAAGACAGCTTTCGGCCAGGAGCGGTCAGTGGTCTATCGGTAAAGTAGTCGCTCAACGTTCAGCTTGAGGGGCGCAGAAACAGGCGGCGAAGCCGGCTGTTGGAGCGTCCCACTCGAAGCGCCAGTTAGATTGGTGATGCAAAGATAAAACCAGAAGCAAGAAAACCTAAGAAGCACATAGCCTGGAAGAAGGCATGAACTCCCTGAGTGTGGAGGCTCTTTATGTGAGGAATGTAGCCAATCTGAGGGTTGCCTGCGTGCTTTTCGAAATAGCGCTTCGATAACCAGCGGACCCACCACGGCATTGGCGCTAAAAACTCCTTCAATACCCGTTCTAATCGAATGCCGGTTTGAATATCTATGCCCCAAAAAACAGCCCCCTCTTGGATTTTCTCTTCTTCAATTTGGTATGCGGCGAGGTGTTCAGAAAAGGTTTTTCTGACAGCAGCGCCAGTCTCTGAGGACACCTTGCAGCGTAGGGCGAATATCTTTGACATCAAGCCGAAAATGCAAGACAGACAAAGAAACACACCGCAAGTCACGAAACCCTGCTGCTTAATGATGGGAATCAGTTTTTCTGCGTTGCCAATGAAAAATGATGCAACGGCGGCGGCAGCCACAAGCAGCCACGTGCTGAAGGTGTCGATTGGCTCACTGGCTTTTGCTGCTGCCTCGAACATTGAAGAGACAATTGCATTTTCGGTGTTCTCACGCGCAAGGCGATTCCACTCTAAAAGCGGCTCAGTACGTGGGTCGTTGTTCATGGGTAATCTAACGTTTGAATTCAGCCGACCGGCCGGCGCAGCCGGCCAGGGTCGGCTGCAATGAAAGGTTAGACCTTGATAGAAGGTCAGAAGCCGTTGGCATATCTATCCAATGTCGAATAGATCCAGTTTTCGATGTCGTCCACGGATTCAGACTCAAAAGATTCAACTGGATCGTCCCAGTCTCCATTCCGAATTACGCAGCCGCGAAACACGTGGCTATAGAAGCCCACATCGATGATTGGACCATCCGAATAGACATGAGTAAGCTGAAGAATGTCCTCTGTTCTTTGTGCTAGCGTCAGCCAGTCCGCTCGATTGGCAAAACCATACGGATCGAACTCAACATGCCACTGATTGATGGCGGCAGGCAATCGGTGATTCATCTGCGAGGTCTAACGTTCGACGTAAGGGGCGGCCCGCTTGCGGGATGCCCCCTTGACGGAGGGGTTAGGCTGCCGGCGGCGAAACTGGACGTTCATGCCGTGCTCTCCCAATAGAAATGGATGAACTCGTTCGCGTACTCGGCGAAGAGAGAGACGATGAACTCTGTTTCCAGGGCGTGCATTGAAAGAGCTCCAATGAAGCCCCCGGGTTCGCGGAGAGGCAGGATGGGAGGAGCGATCAACTCGGCACACTGGGCCTGAACGAGGCCGTTGAACTCAGCCTCATGAATTGGACGGAAGTGGGCTGACTTCAAGTACTTAGCGGCGTACTCAGGCTTGAGCGGAGCATCGGAACTCTCAGCGGAAACCCAGAATTGAACTCCATTGTCTCCCTGACGCTTCGGTGCGCGAGTGATTCGAACCATTTGCTCTGAATCTGGGACGCGGAACGCGTGCTGTGGGTAAACCGCATAGTGAAGGGCCGGATAGCAACTCATGTAGCGCCAGTCAACAAACAGCTCGCTATCGAGGGCATCGAGATCAGATCGCGCGAACATCAAGCAGCCTAACGTAATGTATCCCGCAGAACCTGCGGGATAAGCTGGACAGCGCGGGATATTCTGGTCACGTCAATCTCCCAAAAATGCAATCAAATCAAAGGGTTGGACGCCAAGGCCTTACTTTTATACAGATATAAGTAAACCACGAAACCCGGCATCGACTGATTCCCAGTGACCGCTTCGCTTCGGATCCCTGCAGGACCGCAACGGGTCGAGAGCGGACCGTTAGACGCAGATCCGAACACCCCGCCGCCGCCGATCCCCCTTTGTCGCAACCCCGACGCACCCCGCCGCTCCGACACCCCGCCTGTCCCCTTTCCGACAAACGACAAAACCGCC
>JAEUOT010000055.1 GCA_016790705.1 Hydrogenophaga sp. | reverse complement strand
CCAGCCGGCCAGCTTCTGCAACGTCACCGGCATCAAGCCCACCTACGGCCGCTGCTCGCGCTACGGCATGATCGCCTTCGCCTCCAGCCTGGACCAGGCCGGCCCGATGGCGCGCAGCGCCGCCGACTGCGCCACGCTGCTGACCGCCATGGCCGGTCCGGACATCGACCGCGATTCCACCAGCCTGGACCACCCGGCCGAAGACTACACGCGCCTGCTTGGCGCCCCGCGCGAAGGCGCGACCGCCGCGCAGCCGCTCAAGGGTCTGCGCATCGGCCTGCCCAAGGAGTTCTTCGGCGAAGGCTGTGCGCCCGACGTGGTCGCCGCCGTGCGCGCGGCGCTGGCTGAGTACGAAAAGCTCGGCGCCACGCTGGTCGACATCTCGCTGCCGCGCACCGAGCTGTCGATCCCGGTCTACTACATCATCGCGCCCGCCGAAGCCTCGTCGAACCTGAGCCGCTTCGATGGCGTGAAGTTCGGCCACCGTGCCGCGCAGTACGACGACCTGGTCGACATGTACAAGAAGTCGCGCAGCGAAGGCTTCGGCCCCGAGGTGCAGCGCCGCATCATGATCGGCACCTATGTGCTGAGCCACGGCTATTACGACGCCTACTACCTCAAGGCGCAGCAGATCCGCCGCCTGATCGCGCAGGACTTCCAGCAGGCCTTCACGCAATGTGACGTGATCGCCGGCCCGGCCGCGCCGACCACCGCCTGGAAGATCGGCGAGATGAGCGACGACCCGGTCGCCAACTACCTGGCCGACATCTTCACGCTGCCGGCCTCGCTGGCCGGCCTGCCCGGCATGAGTGTGCCGGCGGGCTTTGGCGCGGGCGGCCTGCCCGTGGGCCTGCAACTGATCGGCAACTATTTCAAGGAAGGCGAACTGCTTCAGACCGCACACGCCTTTCAGCAAGCCACCGACTGGCACCTGAAGACGCCGGAGGGCTTCTGAACATGAGCGAGAAAAAACAAGCTTCCCTGCTGGTGCAAGGTTACGAAGTCGTGATCGGCTTCGAGACGCACGCGCAGCTGGCCACGAACAGCAAGATCTTCAGCCGCGCGCCCACGGCCTTCGGCGCCGAGCCGAACACCCAGGCCTGCGCGGTGGACCTGGCGCTGCCGGGCACGCTGCCGGTGATGAACCGCGAAGCGGTGGCGCACGCCATCCGCCTCGGTCTGGCGCTGGGCTCGCACATCGCCGAGCAGAGCGTGTTCGCGCGCAAGAACTACTTCTACCCCGACCTGCCCAAGGGCTACCAGATCAGCCAGTTCGAGATCCCGGTGGTGCAGGGCGGCGAGGTGAGCTTCTTCCTCGGCGACGAGAAGAATACCGTGCGCCTGGTGCGCGCCCACCTGGAAGAAGACGCTGGCAAGAGCCTGCACGAGGACTTCATCGGCCAGTCGGGCATCGACCTCAACCGCGCCGGCACGCCGCTGCTGGAGATCGTGACCGAGCCCGACATCCGCTCCAGCGCCGAGGCCGTGGCCTACGCGAAAGAGCTGCACAAGATCGTGACCTGGATCGGCATCTGCGACGGCAACATGCAGGAAGGCTCGTTCCGCTGCGACGCCAACGTCTCGGTGCGCAAGCCGGGCGCGCCGCTGGGCACGCGCCGCGAGATCAAGAACCTGAACTCGTTCAAGTTCATGCAGCAGGCCATCGACTACGAGGTGCGCTGGCAGATCGAGCAGATCGAGGATGGTTTCGAGATCCAGCAGGCCACCGTGCTGTTCGACCCCGACACCGGCGAGACGCGCGCCATGCGCACCAAGGAAGACGCCGCCGATTACCGCTACTTCCCCGACCCGGATCTGCCGCCGCTGGTGATCGCGCGAAGCTGGGTCGACGAGGTCAAGGCCGGCATGCCCGAGCTGCCGCGCCAGATGGCCGAGCGTCTGGTGGCCGTTTACGGCCTGCCCGAGTACGACGCGACCACGCTGACGCAGAGCCCGGCGATGGCGGCCTATTTCGAGACGGCCGCCAAGGCCAGCGGCCAGGCCAAGATGGCCAGCAACTGGATCATGGGCGAGGTCTCGCGCCGGCTGAACAACGAAGAGAAGGACATCGCCCAGGTGCCCGTCAGCGCCGACACGCTGGCGGCACTGCTCAAGCGCATCGCCGACGGCACGGTGTCGAACAACGCCGCCAAGCAGGTGATGGACGCGCTGTGGGCTGGCGAAGGCCAGGACGTGGACGCCGTCATCGAAGCCAAGGGCCTCAAGCAGATGAACGACTCCGGCGCACTGGAGAAGATCATCGACGAGGTGATGGCCGCCAACGCGCCCATGGTCGAGCAATACCGCGCCGGCAAGGACAAGGCCTTCAACGCGCTGGTCGGCATGGTGATGAAAGCCAGCAAGGGCAAGGCCAACCCGCAGCAGGCCAACGAACTGCTGAAGAAGAAACTGGGCTGACAGCCTCAGGAGGGAACGGGGCCGCCGGCGCGCGAGCCCCAGCCCCGCAACGCCGCGTCAGCGGCGCAGCCGCGAACTACCTTCTGGCCCAGAGCTGGCGCAACTTGTCCAGCTCTTCATCGAAGCGCGCGTTCACCCGCTGCTTTTCGAGGTTCTGCTCGTTGAGAAAGCGGGCTTGCACCTGGGCCTGCTGGGTGTTGTCCTCAAGCTTGCGCTGCAGCCAGGCGGGCGCTTTCTTGGGGTCGTTCTGATAGAACTCCAGCTCCAGGTCGATGTCGTGGCGCTGCTTGTTGAGTTCGATCGAGCGCTTCTTGACCGCATCGATCACCTCATCGATCTGGCGCAGCGCCTCGGCGCGCTCCTTGTCGTGCATGGCCTGGTTCGGGTAGCGGACCAGCAAGGCCCTTTCGCGCCGCTTCTCTTCGCTGATGCGCGCCAGCTCCAGCTCTTCGGCACGGCGCTTGGCTTCCTGCTGGGCCCGTTCCTCGGCGGTGTAGCTCGGAGGGACCACGCGCTTGACGGTGCCGGAGGAGCCCAGCTCTTTCTGTTCACGGTCCAGACAGTCGAGGATCGGCCGGTCCGAAGTCAGCCGGCGCCCCTTGCTGTCGATGCAGCTGTAGATGCCGCCGGCCTTCTTGTCCTGTGCGTGGCTTGCAGGCGCCGCCACCAGCGCGGCCATGACCAGTGCCGCCTGCCACAGGCAGGAGACTGTCGATGGTTGGCGGTGTCGGTCCATTCGGTTCCTCAGGCGACGCCGTAGCGCTCGCGGTAGGCCAGCACGCGGTCACGGTGCTGGTTCAGTTCGGCCCCCGTGTGGCCCGACAGATACTGCAGCAAATCGGAGAGTCTCGCAATGGCGCAGACCTGCAGGCCCAGCTCGCGTTGCACGTATTGCACGGCGCTGTGGTCGACATCCCGCACCGTGCCGTCGGCCGCCTTTTCCGTGGCCTTTTCCTGGCGGTCCAGGGCGATGGCGACCGCGTGCGCCGTGGCGCCGGCGGCCTGGATGAGGGCGATCGATTCGCGCGCAGCGGTGCCGGCGCTCATCACGTCGTCGACGATCAGCACGCGGCCCTGCAGCGGTGCGCCGACCAGGGTGCCACCCTCGCCATGGTCCTTGGCTTCCTTGCGGTTGTAGGCAAAGGGCACGTTGCGGCCCAGGCGAGCCAGCTCGATCGCCACGGCGGCGCCCAGCGGAATGCCCTTGTAGGCCGGTCCGAAGATCATGTCGAATTCAATGCCGCTGGCGATCAGGGCCTGTGCATAGAATTGCGCGAGCCGGCCGAGCTTGGCGCCGTCGTCGAACAGGCCGGCGTTGAAAAAGTAGGGTGAGAGTCGGCCGGCCTTGGTCTTGAATTCGCCAAAGCGCAGCACGCCCGAGTCCACGCAGAACTGCACGAATGCCTGTGCCAGCGCGTCTTGCGCAGCCCCGTTGGCTGCAGCGCCCGTATCCAACGACATGGAGACTTCCTTGTTCAAACTGACCAGCCTCAACCTCAACGGCATCCGATCGGCCAGCAACAAAGGGCTGGAATCCTGGCTCGCCGGGCATGCGCCCGATTGTATTTGTGTGCAGGAGGTCAAGGCCCAGGCCGCCGACGTGAGTGGCCGCTTCGAAGAGATGGTAGGCCTCAAGGGCCACTTCCATTTCGCGGAAAAGAAGGGCTATTCCGGCGTCGCGGTCTACACGCGTCACGAACCCAGCGATGTCGTGATCGGGTTTGACGGCGGCGAGTTCGACGCCGAAGGGCGTTGGGCCGAGCTGCGCTTCGATACGCCCAAGCGCAAGTTCTCGGTCATCAGCGTCTATTTCCCCAGTGGCTCGTCAGGCCCCGAGCGCCAGGAAGCCAAGTACCGCTTTCTTGATCTGATGTACCCGCACCTGATGGCGCTGAAGAAAAAGCGCGATTTCGTCATCTGCAGCGACGTCAACATCGCCCACCAGGAAAAAGACCTGAAGAACTGGCGCAGCAACCAGAAGAACAGCGGCTTCCTGCCCGAGGAGCGGGCCTGGATGACGAAGTTGCTGACCGAGGGCGGTCTGGTCGACGTCTACCGCCAGCTGCAGCCCGACACCACCGACACCTGCTACACGTGGTGGAGCAACCGCGGCCAAGCCTACGCCAACAACGTGGGGTGGCGGCTGGACTACCACCTGGCCACGCCAGCGTTCGCCCAGACCGCGTGCCGCGAAGCGATCTACAAGGGCGAGAAGTTCAGCGACCACGCCCCGATCACGATCGAGTACGACTACACGCTCTGACGGGCTGTCCGGCCCCGGTACTCACCAGAGCTTGGCGCGGTCCTTTGGGTCCAGCCACATCGGGTCGCCCTTGCGGATGCCGAAGGCCTTGTAGAAGCCGGGCTCGTGTTGGGCCGGGGCATACGCGCGGTAGTTGCCCGCGGCATGCGCGTCGGTCGCCGTCACCTGGCGCAGGTAGCCTTCGCGCGACTTGTCCGACCACATCTGGGCCCAGGAGATGAAGCAGCGCTGCTGCTGGGTCAGACCGTCGATGACCCGGTTTTCCTTCGGGTGCGCCTTGAGGTACTTCTGCAGCGCGTTGTAGCCGAACGCGATGCCGCCCACGTCGGCCAGGTTCTCGGTCACACCCAGCGCGCCGTTGGCGTGCAGCCCCGGCACGACCTCGTAGGCGTTGGCCTGCTTCACCAGTTTTTTCGCCTGGGCCACGAACTGTTCTTCGTCGGCCTTGACCCACCAGTTGCGCGCCCGGCCGATCTCGTCGTAGAGGCGACCACCGGAATCGAAGCCATGGGTGAGTTCGTGGCCGATGACCGCGCCAACACCGCAGAAGTTGACCGCGGGGTCGCCCTTGGGGTCGTAGGCCGGCGGTTGCAGGAAAGCCGCCGGGATCTCGATGCCGTTTTGCATCGGGCTGTAGCCTGCGTTGACGATGGTGGGCAGCGTGGTGCGGGCGTCGGAGAAGCCGTCGACCTGGATCGGCCCGCCCCAGCGGGCCAGGTCGCGGCGGGCGCGGAACTCGGTCAGCCGCTCCAGGTCGCCAAAGTAGTCGTCGGGGCGGATCTCCACCGAGCGGTGGTCGATCCATGCCTCGGGGTAGCCGACCGTGATCTTCACGTGGTCGAGCTTGTTGAGCGCCTGCTGGCGGGTGGTCGGTGTCAGCCAGGTGTTCCGGGCCAGCCGCTCGCGGAACTCGGCGCGCACCATGCCGACCATCTGTTCGACCTCACGTTTGGACTGCGCGCTGAAGTTCTTCTCGACGTAGAGCTGGCCCAGCGGGTGGCCGAGCTTGCCAGCGATGGTGCCGAACACCTGCTTGGGGCGCGGCGGCAATTCGAACGACGGCCCGTAGAGCAGACGGGTCAGCGTGAGACCGGGTTGGATGAAGTCGGCCGACAGCCCGCCCAGGCTCTTGCGCAGGTACTCCCAGCGCAGCAGCGACTTGAGCTGGTCCAGGCTCAGTTCGGCCATCGCCTGGCTGCGCTCGGTCATGGCCTTTAGCTCCACCGCCGTGACGGTTTCCGGCGGACGGATACCCAGCACCTCGAAATAGGCGTCCCAGGCGAAGGCCGACGTCTGGGCCTTGAGTTGCGCGTAGGGCATCTCGACGAAGCGCTTGTCCGGGTCTTTGTGTTCCACCAGCGGCTGGCGCACCTTGGCCACGCGGGTCTCCAGCGCCAGCACCAGCTGGGCCGTGGCGGCGGCCTCTTCGGGCGCGGCGCCGGCCAGCACCAGCAGATCGTTCACGTAGCGGACCAACCCTTCGCGGATCTTGGCCGACTCGGGCTTGAGGTAGTCCTCGAAGTTATTGAGCACCAGCTCGCCGTCGCCGACGGCCATGACGTAGCGCGTCTTGTCGCGGATGCCGGGCGCAATGCCCGCACCCATCATGATCATGTCGTTGACCAGCAGCCCTATGCGCGCCATTTCGCGCGCCACGGCCTCGCGATCGCGCAGGGCGGCAATGCGGTTGAACTGCGGCTGCAGCGGCTTGGCGCCGAGCGCCTTGAGCCGCTCGCCGTCCATGCCGGCGAGGTAGAGGGCGCCGACCTGCTGTGTCGGGCTGCCCTTGGGGGCGGAGGCAGACTGTTGCGCGGCCCCTTCGACCAGCTTCTGCACCGCCACGTCGGTGCGCTTCATCATCAGGTCCAGCCCCGAGATGCGCACGTTGTCGCCCGGGATCTCCAGCGCGTCGTGCCAGCGGCCGGCGGCGTAGCGGGTGAAGTCCTTGCGCGGGCTGACCGTCGGGTCCATCTTGCGCACCGAGAACCCGGCGGGATATCCGAAGTCCGGGACGGCCTGGGCATGCGCGGCGGGCGCAAGCAGCGCCGAAGCCACGGCAACGGCGAAGAAGGGCGGACGATTCATGACAGCTCCCGTTTGAGATGGAATGTCCCGGCGGCGCCGCAGGTCAGCGACGCGCCGGGGCGCGTTCGGCAAATAACCACACTCCCAGTATGGCGCAGTCCGCACGGCCCAGGAAGGGGGCTCGCCGCCGACATGTGCGGGCGGCCCTGGCAGACGTACGATGCGCGGCGGAGGGATGCGATGAACAACCGTACGGAATCCGGAGCGTCTTCAGGTCGGGCGGCAATGCGGGGCCGGCCCTGGCTGGCACTGGCCGTCTGGGCCGCCATCACGCTGTGGGGCGGACGGCTGCAGGCCGGTGCGGCACACGCCAGCCTGCAGGCGCTGGTGACGCAGAACCTGCTGTGGGGCGTGGTGCTTGCGGCCGCCTTCATGGCCGTCGTGGCCTGGCGCAGCGGCTGGTGGCCCCTGCTGGGGTTTCAGGCGCCGCGACCGGCGCGCTCGCTGTGGCTGCTGTGGCTGCCCGGCCTGTATGTGATGGCCATGTTCGGGTTGTCTCTGGCCCAGGGATTGCCGGCGGCACCGGTGTTGCTTCTGGTGTTGGCCAACACGCTGATGGTCGGCTTCAGCGAAGAGCTGGCGTTTCGCGGTGTGGCCTGGGGCGCCGTGCGGCGGGTGCTGCCGTTCTGGGCCGGCTTTTTCCTCGTCGGTCTGCTGTTCGGCTCGGTCCATGTGTTCAACGGCCTGATCACCGGGGAATGGGCCGACGCCACCAACCAGGCGCTCAACGCGTTCATGAGCGGCGCCCTGTTCCTGGCGCTGCGCATCCGCCTGCGCTCCATCGTCCCGGTGATGGTCCTGCACGGCCTGTGGGACTGCGCGCTGTTCCTGATCGGAACCCTCGCCGCAGCGGAAGCCGGACCGACACCGCTGGGCAAACAGGTGCTGAGCGGGTTGGCGCTGGTGGGGCCGCTGTTCGTGTATGCGCTGCTGCTGGTGCGCAGCGAACGGGTGCGGGCTGGCTGGCGTGACGACCGCATGCCCTGAACGCTCGGTATGAACCGCCGGTACAGTGGCGGTCGTTCCTCCCGTTTCACTGATCGCCCATGTTCCGCTACCTCACCGTTCCTGTCACCGCCTTTGCCCAGAACTGCTCCATCGTCTGGTGCGATGAAACGAAGGACGCCGCCGTCATCGACCCGGGCGGCGACCTCGACCGCATCGAAGCCGAGGCGAAACGCCTGGGCGTGACGCTCAAGGCCATCTGGCTGACCCACGCGCACATCGACCACGCCGGAGGCACCGCGACCCTGGCCGAGAAACTGAGCCTGCCCATCATCGGTCCGCACCCCGGCGACCAGTTCTGGATCGACGGCCTGCCGAAGCAGAGCCAGATGTTCGGCTTCCCGCCCGCCGGCCATTTCACGCCGACGCGCTGGCTGGCCGATGGCGACACGGTGCAGATCGGCAATTGCTCGCTGAACGTGCGCCACTGTCCGGGCCACACGCCTGGGCATGTCGTCTTTCACTCGCCCGAGGCGCAGCGGGCCTTCGTCGGCGACGTGCTGTTCGCCGGCAGCATCGGCCGCACCGACTTCCCCCAGGGCAACCACGCCCAGCTGATCGCGAGCATCAAGGAGCGGCTCTGGCCGATGGGCGACGACACCGTGTTCATCCCGGGCCACGGGCCGGAGAGCACGTTTGGCGAGGAGCGGCGGTTCAATCCGTATGTGGGTGAGCGCTGAACTTCGCGCTGGTGTGGTTTTGCAACGAATCATGCTTTCTACCCATTGATGTCCATTGCCTGACCCCGATACAGTGCGTTACACATCTAACGCCAAAGGGGTACAAATTGAGCCGAATTCGCACGATTTGTCGGTCAGGGGTCTTGTTTTTCGCGCTGCTGGCGTCAGGACAGGGCTGGTCCCAGACCCTGCGGTGGGCGTCCCAGGGGGACCTGCTGACGCTGGACCCGCACGCGCAGAACGAAGTCCTGACGAACTCGATCAACAGTCAGGTCTACGAGACCCTGGTGCAGCGCGGCAAGCAGATGAACATCGAGCCCGCGCTGGCCATGAGCTGGGAGCGGGTGAGCCCCTTGCTCTGGCGCTTCCGGCTGCGGCCAGGTGTGCGGTTTCACGACGGGGCGACGCTGACGCCGGAGGATGTGGTGTTTTCCGTACTGCGCGCAAGGGAGCCCACGTCGGCGGTGCGCGTGTACGCGAATGCCCTGGGTACGCCCAAAGCCGTCGGCAGCGATGTGGTCGAGTTCGCCTTGACCGAGTTCAATCCGGTCTTCCTGGAGCATCTCTCCCTGATCCACGTGATGAACAAGGCGTGGGCACAGAGCCACGGCGCGTTGCAGCCGCAGGATTTCAAGGCGCGGGAAGAAAAGTACACCGCGCTTCATGCCAACGGCACAGGGCCGTACATGCTGGTGTCCCGGCAGCCCGATGTGCGCACCGTCTTCCGGCGCAATGACGCCTGGTGGGGCAAGCCCGACGGCAATGTCCAGGAGGTGGTGTACACCCCCGTCAAGGACGACACGACCCGCACGGCGGCCTTGCTCTCCGGCGAGTTGGACTTCGTGCTCGATCCGCCGACACAGGACCTCGATCGCCTGCGCGCCAACAAGGCCGTTCGCGTGATGGACGGGCCGGAGAACCGGATCATGTACTTCGGCCTGGATCAGGGCCGGGATGAGCTGCTGTACGCGAATGTGAAGGGGAAGAACCCGTTCAAGGACGTCCGCGTGCGGCGCGCGCTCTACCGGGCCATCGACATCCAGGCCATCCGCGACAAGGTGATGCGCGGGCAGGCCATTCCATCCGGCGCCCTGGCGGCGTCGCCGCAGACCATACTGGGTGATGCCGAGCTGGACCGGCGGGAGCCTTTTGACCCGGACAGTGCGCGCCAGCTCCTGAAGGAGGCCGGGTACCCCGAAGGATTCGAGATGGTGCTGGACTGCCCCAACAACCGCTATGTCAACGATGAGGCCATCTGCGTGGCGGTGGCCGCGATGTGGGCGCGTATCGGCATCAAGGTTCGTGTCAACGCGATGCCGCGCGCCCTGTATTTCCCCAAGCTGGAGAAGCTCGACACCTCGGCCTACCTGATGGGCTGGGGGGGCAGCATCACGGACGCCGAAACCACGCTCACGCCCGTCATGCGCAACCGCGGCGAGCGCGGTGTGGGCATGTTCAACTGGGGCAACTACCGCAACGACAAGCTGGACCAGCTCGCCGCCCAGAGCACGCGGGAAACCGATCCCGCCCGACGCGAGCAGCTCATCAAGGCCGCCATGCGGGAGCACAACGAGCAGGTGCACCACATTCCCCTGCACCGGCAGATGATCGCCTGGGCCATGCGCGACACGGTGACCGCCGTGCACCGGCCAGACAACTGGCTGGAATGGCGCTGGGTCAGGATGGACAAGCGCTGATCGTCATGGCGCTGCGGTGTGCGCCCGTGGCGTGGACGGGGGAGGCTTCCTCGGTACGGGTGAACTCTCACCTGAACAGGTGGGGCGTGCCGGTCACCGAATGGCTACCGTCGGTGCATGCGTCTTCCAACCTGTGGCCGCAGCCGCTGCCTTGTCCGTCACCGCCCCCTGGGCGCCGGTGGGCGCGCGGGCGGTCGCCGGCTGGGCCCGGCATTGTCCGGATCGGCTGAGGTGGCGGCTGTGTCGACCGGCCAGGATGAGCCCGCGGCGACCTGGGCCACGCTGGCGTTCGTCGACATTGTCGAGTCGGTGCTCCATGCGCATGCGGACGAGGCGGGCTGGGTCCACCGCCTGCGGCGATTCATGGCCGACGCGGCGGGCCTCGTCGCGCTTCATCGCGGCGACCTGATCGAGCGGCGCGGCGACGGATTGCTGATACGGTTCGACCGGCCGCACGAGGCCTGTGCGTGTGTGCTTGCGTTGCACCGGCTGGCGGCGCAGGCGCCGGTGCCGTCCGGGCAGTCGCCGCTGCAACTGCGGGCGGGTGTTCATCACGCCCAGGTCTGGTGTGACGACCAGGGGGTGTACGGTCAGGGCGTCAATCTCGCTGCCCGGGTCGCCGCGCTGGCCGGTGTGGGCCAGACACTGGTGACGGCGCCGGTGCGTGACCTGCTGATTGTGGGCGTCGATGCCGAGGTGCTTGATCTGGGTGACTGTCACCTCAAGCACGTCGACGGCACCGTGCGCCTGTTCAGCCTGGGGCACTCGTCGGCCGCTCCTCTGCCGGGTTCGCTGCAGCAGGCCGTGGCCCGTCGGCTGCGGACCAAGCCGGCGCTGGCCTTGCTGCCGTTGCAGCCGTCGGGCCACGCGTCGTCGGGCCCTCATGCCATCGGCGTGGCCGAGGTGGTGCACGACCAACTCCTTCGCCGCATGAGCACCTTGCCGGTGGTTCACGTGTTCAGCGGCCAGTCGACCCTGGCCTGGTCGGGGCGCACGCTCGACCCGGATCTGGTCTACCGCCGGCTCGGCGCCGACTACCTGCTGCAAGGCGAGGTGGAGGACCTGGGGGATGCCGGCGTGCGGCTGAGCATGCAGTTGTGGCGGCGGGGCGCCGGAGAAGCGGTGGCCCACTGCACCCGCAGAGCCTCTGTGGCGGAGGTGCTGTCGCCTGACAGCGAGCTGTACGGGCAACTCGTGCAGGAGCTCGGCGGTCGGATCGTGACGCTTGAGCAGCGCGCGGCAGGGGCCGCTGCGGCCCTGCCGAACATGGCCAGCCACACGCTGTACCTCCAGGCGGTGGCCGCCCTGCACCGCTTCAGCCGGGACGAATTCGAGCGTGCCCGGCAGATGCTCGAGACCCTGGCCGAGCGGGCGCCTCGGCACCCCGATCCGCTGGCCTGGATGGCGCGCTGGCACGTGTTCAACGTCGTGCAGGGCTGGAGCGGCGATCGCACCCGGGACGCCGCCCAGGCCTTCGAGTACAGCCAGCGCGCGCTGGACCGTGACCCCACATCGTCGCTGGCGCTCACCATGGCCGGATCGGTGATGGCCGGCGTGCGCGCCGATCCCCAGGAGGCCAGCCGGTACTACGACCAGGCGCTGGAGAACAACCCGAACGAGTCGCTGGCCTGGCTGATGAAGGCGGTCGCGCACGGCTTTCTCGATCAGTCGGAGGCGGCCTTGCGATCGAGCGAACTGGCGCTGGGCCTGAGCCCACTGGATCCCGTCTACGACTTCTATTGTTCGCTCAGCGCATCGGCCTCGCTGGCTGCGGGTGACCTGGAGCGCGCCGTGTCGCTGGCGGAACTGGCGATCCGCAAGAACCGATCACACGGATCCTCGTACCGGACGCTGTGCATTGCCGCGTATCGCCTGGGCGACCCGCAGCGCGCACGGCAGGCGATCGAGGACCTGCTGTGTGTGGAGCCTCACGCCAGCGTGAGTCTCTTCAGGGCGCGGGCGCCCGGCAACCACCCGCTTCATGACGCGTTTGCCGAGGCCTTGCGCCGCAGCGGACTGCCCGAAGACTGACCGAGTCCAACCACTTCACTTCACAGGAGGCGACCGATGAGCATGCTCAACCATCTGCAGGGTTACCAAGGCTATCAGGGGTATCAGGGTTACCAAGGCTATCAGGGCTACCAGGGGTATCAGGGGTACCAGGGATATCAGGGCTACGCGGCCGCCACGCTCATGCCGGGCGCCGATCCCGCCGTGTCCTGGGGGCTGATCACCAATCGGGATGCGGTGATGCAGCCGCACGGTGCTGACGCAATCCTCTGGTCGCGCGGGCCCCAGGAGCTGCCTGAGGTGGGCAAGCCCAAGAACATCTGGCTGTGGTCGGCGGACGTGCGACACCAGAACCTGCTGGTCGAGCTGGTGGGCTCGCTGAGGATCTCCTCAAGCAGTGTGAAACAGTCCGCAATGATCGAGCACGTGGACTGGCAGGCCGGCGCTGCGACAACCCAACCGGTGGTGGAGGTGATTCGACCGACGGTCGAGGTCTTCCGGGCGCAAACGAATCTGGTCAACGACTGGAGCGAGTTGCGTGCCGAACGGGCCCAGGAGGTCCTGACCCAGTTGGCGGTGCCCCTGCAGTACTGGGGGGCCATCCTGGACCTGAATCCCAACGATCACCGTTTCACGCTGGAGCTGGTGCAACTGGCGCTGGCGCTCGCGCAGTGGGTCAATCAGCCGATCAAGCACCACCTGGCCTGTCCCCGCCCGGTGGCCTATTCACCCGGCATCCAGCCGATCATCAACGCCGGGCGCTTCTCCGCATTTCCCAGCGGGCACGCGGTGGAGGCGTTTCTTCTGGCGCGTCTGTTCCAGCGGCTCAGCGGGGAGAAGGTCGGCTGCGAACTGGACAAGCAACTGCAGCGACTCGCTGCACGCATCGCCAACAACCGCGTGGTTGCCGGCGTTCACTTCCCGATCGATGCGACGGCCGGACGCATGGTCGGTGAGACGCTGGCGGAATACCTGCTGGCACGCCTGCACGCGGGTGGGGCGTCCGGCTGGATCTGTCGGAAGTTCGATGGGCAAGGCATCAACGCCACTGACGACGTCGTGGTGAAAGGGTTCAACAAGAACGAACCCATGAATGGCCCTCACGGTGTCCCGGCGTATTTCAGCGGGAGTGCCACGGCGCCATCACAACCTGCCTGCAAGAGCCGCTTGCTCGGGCAGTTGTGGACCAAGGTCAAAGACGAGTGGCGGTGACTGGGAGCGTTGCCATGGCTAACACCACACCCTCTGTCGATCCCTACGGGCAATGGGCCCTGCATACGAAACTGCGCCGCTTTCGTCAGACGCGCATCGTCGATTTCCTGGTGGAGCTCAACGCGCCGGTGACCGAGGAAATCAAGCTGTCTTTTGAATATGCAGTGTTGAGCGTCATCGCTCCTTTGAGAACTGCGGTTGATGCAAATACTGATTTAAGGAAGGGCGTACCCCCTGAAATCCAGCTCACCATGCCGGATGCCTATCTTCAGTTCATGCCGTGCGGGTCTACATCCAGGTTCATCACGCTGCGCATGAGCGTGGAGACTTCCCGGAAGGGCGAGGATGTTGACTGGGGCATCGTGGCCCAGGCGGTCCAGGCGGTGCTGGCCAATCGCTACGTCATACGCGTTCAGGTCGGGCAGCCAAACTATCCGTGGAAAGACTCCCCGGAAAAACCCCTCCATGAAGCGCCCGGTGCCGGGAAGCAAGGCGACCCTCAGACAACGCCGGTGGTGCTCGGGCTGCTCGGTGACGCCATCCCGTTCGCGCATGCGGCCTTGCGGGGAGAAAGGAAAGGGGACGGCTCCCGGGTGGTCGCAGTGTGGGACCAGGGGCGCCGACCCGATCAGGGTGCCTGGGCGGTGCCGGATCGGTTTTCCTACGGCGCGGAGTTGAGCGCCAGCGCGATGACCGGGCTCATTCAGCAGTTCGACGGCGACGAGGACGCCATCTACGCTGCGCTGGAGTCGGCCGGTCGGGTCTCGCCTTTGCAGTCCCGGGTGTCCCACGGCGGCATGATCCTGCCGCTGCTCGCCGGTGCGAAACACGCGCCTGTGCCGCGCTGGTCGAACCCCGACGACGAACGCGATTCGATCGGTGAACCTCTCCTTGACGTCGCTTCGGAGGCCCCCGTCATCGGTGTGACCTTTCCGACCACCCACACCAATGATCACAGCGGGCGCTGGATGGCGGTCAACGCGCTGGATGGGCTTCGCTACATCATGAGCCGCGCCGCGCAGTACCTGGCCGAGGACGGAAAGGCTGCTCCCGTGGCGATCAACCTCAGCTACGGGGCCCTTGCGGGCGCCCACGACGGAACGAGCATGCTGGAATCGGCCATCAATGAGCTGGTGGTTGCCCATCGCAATCGTCTGGCCATCGTCCTGGCCGCCGGCAACAGCCACGGCACGCGCCGTGCACCCGACGGGGACAGCGTCGATCAACGCAAGTTGCCGCACGCGCAGCCCGGCGGGCTGCATGCGCGTTTCGATCTGCACACGGCCGGCCAAGAGCACACGCTGACCCTGTTCGCGCCGCCCGACAAACAGGAAGAGACCTACCTGGAAATCTGGATGCATCGACGGGTCGACGGGAAAACCGTGCCCCTCGAGGAAGGCCAGTTTCCGGCGATCACCGTGACCGCTCCGGATGGTCAGGAGTTCAGCGGGGTTCCTGGCACAGGCGTCCTCTACCCTGCGGTTGGCGGACATCCGCCAGCGATCCCTCTTGCGGGGCTCTACCTTCAGCCGAAGGTGCCTCAAAGCACGCAGCGATCGATGGCGCTGCTGGTCATCGCCCCTACCCAGGCCCACAGCCGTCTGCCCTTCGCCGCGTCGGGTCGCTGGACCGTCCGGATCACCAACCGGTTGGATCAAAGCCTTGTCATCGACGCCTATGTGGAGCGCGACGACACCACGGTCGGTGCGAGGCGTGACCAGGCCGCCCACCTGGTCGCCGCGGCCGGCGAGACCTTGTGCGATGAAGACACGCTGTCCGATGTGGCCACAGGTTCGCGCGTCTTCCGTGTCGGCGCCTTGCAGGACGTGGGCGCAGACGCAGAGGGTGCCTGGGTGTCTCGCTACAGCGCCGAGGGCCACAGCGCCGATGGCCACAGCGCGGCCGGGCCGGAGCTGTCGGCGTTGGCGGATCAGGGCGTTGCACGACCGGGCATCCGCGTCAGCGGCAGCCAGAGCGGCATGGTGGTCCGCGCCAACGGGACCAGCCTGGCGGCTCCGCAGGCCACACGCTGGATCGCCAATCGTCTGGCGAAAACGCCGCGGGTCTCGGCCGTGCGCCGTGAAGTCGCGGGCAGCACGGATCCCAGGAAAGGCGTGAAGCTGCTGCCATGACCCAGGCCACCGCCCGCGTTACCTTGCGCCAGCTCTGCCATCTCGGGCTGCCCGGTCCCGTGGTGCTGCCGTCGCTGTTGCCGGTGTTGCGGCAGGTGGTCAAGGCCGAGCATGCCGGCTTCTTCTTCTGCGACGAGCGCGGCAGCATCACCAATCTCTACGCCGAACGCATGCTGCCGCCGGCGGTGCAGGCGCGCTACCACGACCGGTACAACGACAGTCAGTTTCGCCTCCACTACCTGGCGCGCGTGGCTGCGGTGCGTCCCGTCAGTCGTCGCAGCGTCACGCCGGAGGAGCGCGCGAACGACTACTACCGCGACGTGCTGCAACCCCTTGGCGTCGAGCATTTCCTGTACGCGATCGTGCGCTCGGGTTCGCGGGTCATCGGGCAGCTCAGTCTGTACCGGGGCGACAAAGGGCCGGCGTTCACCGCGCGCGACGAGGAGCTGTTGCAGGAGGTGCTGCACTACCTCGGGGAGGCGCTTGGCGTCCCCAGCCCTGCCTCTTCGACCGGCGTCCTCGAACAGACGGTCGAGGAGGGCATGGCGGTGTTTGATGCCTGTGGCCAGGTGGTGTACTCGGACGAGTCCTGGGGGCGCCTGATCCGGCTTGCGGAAGGCAACCCGATCACGCCCGCCACCGCCCAGCATGAGACCCGTTCATTGCCCCGCTTTGTGGCCGCGGTGCTGGATGCCATCGATGCATCGCCGCAAGCGCTGCACCGCACCGACACCGCGTGGGGCAGTTTCGCGTTCCGTCGCCACCAGTTGCTGGGCGAGCAGGGGCAGATGGCACGCGGCCTCATCGTGTCCCGCCTGTCTGCGGAGCCGCTGCGCCTCACCGAAGGCGCCGCCAAGCTGGGGCTGTCGCCGAGGCAGAGCGATGTGGCGGTGCTGGTGGCCCGCGGCCTGACGAACCTGCAGATCGCGCGCGAGCTGTGCGTATCGGTGAACACGGCCGCGACCCACGTCAAGGACGTCTTCCATCGTCTTGACGTGATGGACCGACGCGATGTGGGTCCGGTGCTGATCAAGGCCAGCAAGCGCTGAGCGCGCCGCGCCGGATCGCTGCCATCCGGCGCTCACCTCCCACCCGAACGGGTGAGGCATTCCTCCTCCAATGCTGAGAACCTGAAGACCTGTCAGGCGGTGACGTTTGCAGCGTTGCAAGGCACTGCGGCAGCGGGTGTTTTCTTCAGGGCCTTGCGCCCGAATCGAATGGAGGTCGTCATGGAATTCGAAGCCAGTCCAACCAGCGGGTCGGTGCCGCGAGCCTTGCGCGCGGTGAAGACGCTGACCGGCGCCGCGCTGGCGTCGCTGCTGGTCGCCTGCGTGAGCAATCCGCCCAACGCCGCCGGCGTGGCCTCGGTGGATGTCGATCCCTCGCGCAAGGGGCCGGTGTCCGGCGTCGGGGTCGAGGGCCAGGACATCGTGGCCATGACCGACCAGATGATGCGGGACATGTTGCAGGAGCCGGTCTTCTCCAACAACCCCAAACGTCCCCGCGTCATCATCGACGCCGCCTACTTTGCCAACGAGAGCACGCAGGCGATCAACAAGAACATGATCACCCAGCGTCTTCTGGTCAACCTCAACCGGGCGGCGAAATCGAAGATGCTGTTCATCAATCGCCAGAACGCCGCGATGGTCGAGCAGGAGCGCGAACTCAAGCGCACGGGGACAGTCGGGACCGGGACAACCGGTCTGACCAAGGCGCCGGAAGGGGCCGACTACCGCTTGTCCGGAAAGATCACCTCCCTGGACAGCCGCAGTCCCAAGACGGGGCTGATCCAGCGCTACTCACAGATCTCGTTCGAGATGACCGATCTGGAGTCCGGCGAGCTGGTGTGGACCGGCATCTACGAATTCACACGTGCAGCCGCCGACGACGTCGTCTATCGCTGACGTGCGGCGAGTCTCTGTGTTCACCACGGCAACCAGTCAGGAGCAATCGTGAAAACCAACACCCTTCAATGCTTGAAGTGGGCGACGTTGCTGCCGATGTCGGCGCTGCTGATCGCCTGTCAGTCTTCGCCGCAATGCACGACCTGGAAAGACCAGCAGTCCAGCGAAGCCTTCCGTGGACTGAGCGTGCTCGACGCCTCGTTGCACGACGCGATCGGTTTCCTCTCACGACGGGTGCTGCGCGAAGCGGGCGGCGCGCCTGCGGTCGAGATCGAGGTCTACAACTGCTCGAAGCGCGACATCGTGCTGGGCTTCAAGGCGCAGTTCCGGTCCTCGGGCGGCCTGAGCGAAAACGCCAGTGCCTGGAAGCGGGTGTATCTGGCGCCGATGGCCAGTGCCGTCTACGTCGAGCGGGCCATCGATCCGGCCAGCGCCAGCGTGCAGGTGGAAGTGATCGATATCAACCGCGCACAGGCGGGTCCCGGCGGCTCGCGCTGATGCGGTGTCGACGGTTGCCATTCAATGGGGGCTTCTATGGATAACAACGGTGTCTGCCCGGGACCGAACCGTCCGTGGCAGGGCGGCTTTCTCACGGGTCTTCTGGTGCTTGCCTGCTCGACCCACGCGCAAGTGGTGGTGACTCCAACGGTGGAGTCCAGGGCGCCGACGCCAGCCCAGCTCTTGCGACCCGACCAGCCGGAGGTGTTGGCACCGCCCAAGGCGGCGCAGGCCACGCAGACGCTGGACGTGGCGCGGTTCAAGCGGGCCTATGCCGCCGCGGGACGGCCCAAGGTCGCGTTGTTCTGGAACCGCGAACTGACCGACCGTCTGGCGCTGGACAAGGTGGAGATGGAGCGCGGGGCCGCGTGGGAATCCGAGACGAGAACCCCGGCGCAGCGCGAGCGCCAGGCCGAGTGGTCGACCGAGCGCAGAACCTCGCTGGAGGGGCAGGCGGCGCGGGAGGCGCCCGCCGAGGAGCGTGAGTGGCGCATGCGCAGTGCCTACGTCAACGCATTGCTTGCCAGCGGCGTCCAACTGCTCGACCGCAACCTGATCATGCGCAGCCAGGCCCTCAAGACGCGCGACGCAGCGGCCGACCCGCAGCGGGTCGAGACCGCCGCGATCCGCTCGGGTGCCAGATGGCTGCTGGAGGTCCTGCTGACACCGGGCGCTGATGGCTCGGGGGTGGTGATTGCCAGCCGCCTCAAGAACGTCCAGGACGGGTCGGTCATGGCCGAAACCCTGTACGACGGCGCGGCGGAGGCGATCGCGGCCCAGGCGGCGGCGGGCAAGGCGCGGCGCTATGCGGCCGACCCGGTCCGTGGCGGCTATCAGCCGGTGCGCGAGCCGGTCCTGCCCGGTGCGCAGGAGCAGCGAATGGCGAACGCTGCGGCGATGGCGCTGCTGGCCAGTTGGGTCGGGGCGGCGCCCGAGGCGAGAGCTGCGGGGCGCTGATCGGCCGACTGCGGGCCGAGAGGACGGTGCGGCGACCCTGCCGTGCCCTTGGGTGGGCTAACCAATGAGGAGATGAACATGATCGGATGGATTCGATGCGCGATGACGACGTGCGCGGCGCTGGCCCTGGTCGCTTGCGAGACCACGGGGGGTGTGGTCGGCTCGAAGGAGTGCGGCGCGGGTTTTGTGGACGACGCTTCGGCTGCCTCGGGCAAGTCGCTCAAGAAGTTCGAGAACAACTTCCGTTGCGCCGGGCCCGAACTGGTGGGTGCCGCCGATGCGTTCGCTGCGAAGGCGCCCAGCGGGGAACTGCGGCTCGCGTTCCGACGCCTCTTTCTGGAGGGTGAGCGCAACGCGGTTCTCAACTACCAGCGCGTGGCGATGGTGGCGATGGCCCAGGGCCAGTGGAGTCTGGCGGAAAGAGCCCTGGACCGTGCCCTCGGGCGCATCGAGGCCATCTACGCCAACAACGAGCAGGCCGAAAAGGCGCGCTCGGTGTTTTCGGCTGAAGAGGTCAAGGACTTCAAGGGGGAGCCCTATGAGCGGTCCATGGCGTACTACTACCGTGGCCTTCTGTATGCGTCCAAGGGCGACTACCAGAATGCGCGCGCCATGTTCCTGCAGGCGGACTACCAGGACACGCTCTCCGACTCCGAGCGCTTCGCCGGGGACTTCGGCATCATGCCCATGCTGGCCGCCTGGGCCAGCGCTTGCGATGGCAACGACAACCTCGCAAAAGATTACATGCAGCGCGGCATCCAGGCAGACGCGAGCTTGAGTGAATTCGATGCCGGCAAGCCGCTGCTGCTCATCTACGAATCGGGGCGGGCCCCATACAAGTTCAACACGGGCAAGTACGGCGAGGCGTTGAAATGGATGCCCCACGCGCAACCGGATGGCGTCCCCACGGATGCCGTCTGTGTCCAGCCCGCACCTGAAAAGACCGGCGTTCAGGCGGGCTCCGACGCTGCGTTGTCCCAGAAGAAGGGCGCGGCCAAACCCCGGCCGCTGGCCAAGGGTCCGGATGCGCCGACCGCGGTCGCTGCGGCACCGTTGTGTGTGCCGCGCCTGTTCAAGGCCGGCGATGTCGGCTTTCAGGCGATGACCCGTGGCGGGCGGGCTGTCGACACGGTCCTCAAGGGGAAGGCCTCGTTCAAGGAGGGTGCGCAGACGGTGGCCGATGTCTCGCAAACGGTGGCCACCGTGGCGCTGATGAGTTCCATCCAGAACAACAACCGTGACATGGCCAATCTGGGGCTTGCCGGGCTGTTCATCGGACTGGCCGCCCAGGTGGCGGAACAGAACGCGCAGGCCAAGGCCGACATCCGGGAATGGGAACAGTTGCCCAAGGCGCTCTGGGTCGGCCAGCTTGCCGGCAAGACCCAGGACACGACGCTCAGGATGGGTGGGCAATCGCTGCAGCGCCTGGGTGATGACCTCAACGCACAGTGCAAGGTGTTCTGGGGGCGGGAAGTGTCTCCGGCAAAGAACTTCTATGAAGCCGGTCCTGTGGCGCCATCGCTGGAAAAGCGTGATGAGGCGTTCCGGGCCGAGCTGATCGAGTTGCTGTCGTGAGGCGGGTGGGCTGCGTCGCGGGGTCGGTCGGTTGAGCGCCGCGCGTGCCGCTCGCGCTCAGCCCTTCTTCGCCGCCTCATACAAGCCCTGCACCTTCGGCACATTCGCCTGCAGTTGCCGGATCCGTTCCGGCCCGCTGGGGTGGGTCGAGAGGAAGGCGATGCCGCCGCCGCCGCCGGCCTTGGCCATCTTCTGCCAGAGGCTGACGCTGGCGGTGGGCAGGTAGGCGGCGCGGGCGGCGAGCTCGAGGCCGACGAGGTCGGCTTCGCTTTCGTCTTCGCGGCTGAACTTGAGGGTCAGCAGTTGTGAGCCCATGTCGGCGGCGACAGCGCCCCAGTTGCCCAGGCCCAGCAGCTCCGCGCCCAGGCGAAGGCCGATGTTGGTGGCGCTGCTCTTGGCCATGCGTTCGCGCGCGTGTTCGCGCAGCGCGTGCGCCATTTCGTGGCCCATGATCATCGCGGCCTCATCGTCCGAGAGCTGCAGCTTGTCGAGGATGCCGGTGTAAAACGCGATCTTGCCGCCGGGCAGGCAGAAGGCGTTGATCTCGTCGCTGTTGATCAGCGCGACTTGCCACTTCCAGTCCTTGGCGCGCGGGTTCCAGGCGCCGGCAAACGGAATGATTTTCTTGGCGATGGTGTGCAGGCGCTGGGTCTGCGGGTGGTTCTGCGGCACCAGCGCGTTTTTGGCCTGCGCCTCCTTGACCGTGGCGACGAACTGCTGCGCGCCGATGTCCTCGATCTGGTCGGCCGGGATCAGCTTGCGCAGGCTGGACGCCTTGC
Organism: Hydrogenophaga sp.; assembly: GCA_016790705.1. Taxonomy (GTDB): domain Bacteria; phylum Pseudomonadota; class Gammaproteobacteria; order Burkholderiales; family Burkholderiaceae_C; genus Hydrogenophaga. Next base: position 63,878 of record JAEUOT010000055.1, on the reverse strand, counting down.
CCACGTCGACCTGGGCGATGGCAGAGCTTGTCGCCGCGGACGCGGCCGCGAGCAGGAAGCCGCGCCGGGCTTGCCAGCGGCCGTGGCCGATGGGTTCGACAGATGGCACCACCGACGGTGCGGCGGCGCGTTGCTTGAGGTCGCAGAGGAAGCACATGGTCCAATAATAGGCAAAGGGCCTGTCGCCCGCATCCGGGTCAAGGACCCGCCCCTTCATGAACGAGTCTTCCGTCACACCCGCGTCGACCGCCGACAGCGCCGCGCCCGGCCGCAAGCCCGGCTGGGGCGAGACCTTCAAGGCCTACCTCGAACCGGCGAGCCTGCGCATGTTTGCGCTCGGCTTCTCGGCTGGCCTGCCGCTGCTGCTGGTGCTGGGTACGCTGAGTTTCCGTCTGCGCGAGGCGGGCCTGGACCGCACCACCATCGGCTACCTGAGCTGGGTCGGTCTGGCCTACGGGTTCAAGTGGGTCTGGTCGCCGCTGGTGGACCGGCTGCCGATCCCGCTGCTGACGCGCTGGATGGGGCGGCGGCGCAGTTGGCTGCTGCTGTCGCAGGCGCTGATCATGGCCGCGCTGGTGGGCATGGCGCTGGCCGATCCGCGCACCGCGCTGGACACCATGGTCTGGTGTGCGCTGGCGGTGGCCTTTGCGTCGGCGACGCAGGACATCGCGCTGGACGCCTACCGCATCGAGTCGGCCGACGCCGCGCACCAGGGCACGCTGGCCGCGACCTACCAGACCGGCTACCGGCTGGCCATGATCTGGGCCGGTGCGGGCGTGCTGTGGCTGGCGGCGCGGGCCGAGGCCGCGCCTGCGGTGCAGGCCGCCCAGGCGGTGGTGTCGCAGTCCGGCGCCGCAGTGGCCGCTGCCGTGGCCCAACCGGCACCCGGCGCGCTCTACCAGAACACGGCCTGGACCACGGCCTACCTCGTCATGGCCGCGAGCATGCTGGTCGGGGTGGTGACGGTGCTGTTCTCGCGCGAGCCGGCGCAGGTCGAACTGCCGCCGTCGCGCAACGTCGGCGAATGGTTCCGCGGCGCCTTCGTCGAGCCCTTCGCCGACTTCCTCAAGCGCTACGGCAAGCACGCAGTGCTGATCCTCGCGCTGATCGGCGTCTACCGCATCAGCGACGTGGTGATGGGCATCATGGCCAACCCGTTCTACGTCGACATGGGCTACACCAAGGACGAGGTCGCGGCGGTCACAAAGATCTACGGCGTGATCATGACCCTGGTCGGCGCCTTCATCGGCGGCGCGCTGTCGCTGCGGCTGGGCGTGATGCGGGTGCTGATGCTGGGGGCCATCCTCTCGGCGGCGAGCAACCTGCTGTTTGCCTGGCTCGCGGGTCATGGCCACGACGTGACGGCGCTGATCGCCGTGGTCTCGGCCGACAACCTGAGCGCGGGCGTGGCCTCGGCGGCCTTCATCGCCTACCTCTCCAGCCTGACCAATGTCAGCTACTCGGCCACGCAGTACGCGCTGTTCAGTTCGATGATGCTGCTGGCGCCCAAGTGGCTGGCGGGCTATTCGGGCGCCTTCGTCGACGCCTACGACTACCCGACCTTCTTCACCGCGACCTCGCTGCTGGGCCTGCCGGTCCTCATCCTCATCTGGCTGGCGACGCGGGTCAGTTCGGCGCCGGCGTCTCCAGCAAAGCCTTGAGCGCCGCCTTCTGGACCTTGCCCAGCGCGGTGCGCGGCAGGGTCTCCAGCCGCACCCAGCGGCGCGGCCACTTGTAGCGCGCCAGCCGACCGTCCAGATAGGCGCGTAGCGGCGCGTCCCAGTCGTCGCCGGCCTGCGCATCGCGCAGCACCACCACCGCCACCGCGACCTCGCCCCAGCGCGGATCGGCTTGCCCGACGACGCTGCACTCGGCCACCGCCGGGTGGGTCGCGATCAGGTTCTCGATCTCGGCCGGGTAGATGTTCTCGCCGCCCGAAATGATCATGTCCTTGGCGCGGCCGACCACGGTGAAGCTGCCGTCCCCGGCCTGTCGCGCGAGGTCGCCGCTGCGAAAGAAGCCCTCGGCGTCGAGCGCGGGCTTGTCGGGCCAGTAGCTGGCGACGACATTGGGCGCGCGCACCGCGATCTCGCCCACCTGACCCGGCGGCACCTCGTCGCCCCGGGCGTCCAGCAGGCGGACCTCGACGCCCGGCGCCGGCCAGCCGCAGGAGCCGAGGTGGCTGGCCGAATGCTCGGGTGACAGCGCGATGGAGAACGGTCCGGTCTCGGTGCTGCCGTAGACATTGCTGACCGGCACGCCGCGCGCGAGAAAGGCCTGCAGCGGCTCGGGTGGCAGCAGCGAGGAACCGGCCCAGACCGCGCGCAGGCAGGACAGGTCGGTCGAGGCCCAGTCGGCGTGGGCGGTCAGCGCCTGCAGCGTGGCCGGCACCTGCAGCGTCAGTGACGGGCGTTCCTGCGCGATGGTGCGCAGCGTGGCCGTCGGGTCGAAGCGCGCGTGCAGCAGCACGGTGGCGCCGACCGACAGCGCGGGCAGGGTCTGGATGCACAGGCCGCCGACGTGGAACAGCGGCAGCACGGTCAGCACCGTGTCGCTGGCCGTCATGCCCTGGACCTGCGCCGCGATCGCCATGTTGGCCAGCAGGTTGCGCTGGGTGTGGACCGCGGCCTTGGGTGTGCCGGTGGTGCCTGAGGTGTAGACCAGCAGGGCCGGCGCGTCGGCGAGTCCGTCCCGGGGCGCAGGCGCGGTGCCCGCCGATGCCGTCGTGGGCAGTGTCGCCAGCGGGAGCGGCAACGGTTGCCCGGGGCTTGCGCACAGCGGTTGTGCGGCCGCCGCGTGGGCCGCGTCGAAGACCAGCAGTCGCGGTCCGCAGTCCGCCAGCACGGCGGCCCACTCGGCCGGCGCCAGCCGATGGTTCAACGGCACGAGCACCGCGCCCAGCCGCGCCAGCCCGAACAGCGCCGCGATCATGGACGGATGGCTCAGGCCCAGCCAGGCCAGCCGGTCACCGGGGCCGACGCCCCGTGCGGCGAACGCCGCAGCCAGCGCATCCGCCACCTCCAGCAGGCGCCCGAAGGTCCAGTCGGTGCGCTCGCCCGACGACGGGTCCTGCCAGCGCAAGGCCGGCGCGTCGGGCCGCTCGCGGGCCAGGCGCTGCGACAGCGCGTACAGGGACGGAGCGGGCAGGTCGGGTGCGGAGGGCGCAAACATGGCGCCAACTTTACGTGAGCGAGACAAACGGTTCACGCGCCTGGGTGACCATCGTCACCGATGCCCGATCCGGCGCCGGGCCGCCGCCTCACTCGATACACTGACTCCATGAACGTCCCGACCCCCACCCGCCTCCTGATGATCGAAGACGATGCGCGTCTGGCGCAGATGGTCACCGAGTACCTGGCCCAGTCGGGCTACGCGGTGACGCACGCGCCCGACGGGGAGAAGGGGCTGGAGGAGCTGCCCCTGGTGCAGCCCGAGCTGGTGATCCTGGACCTGATGATGCCGGGCATCGACGGGTTGGAGGTGTGCCGGCGCATCCGGGCCCTGCCCAACGGACAGGCGCGACTGCCGGTGCTGATGCTCACCGCCAAAGGCGACCCGATGGACCGCATCATCGGCCTCGAACTGGGCGCCGACGACTATCTTCCCAAACCCTTTGAACCGCGCGAGCTGCTGGCGCGCATCCGCGCCGTGCTGCGCCGCCGTGGCGAGGCCACCTCGGCGGTCACCACCACCCGCGCCACACCGGTTCTGCGCTTCGGCTCGCTGGAGATCGACCGCGACGCGCGCACCGTGCAGGTGGCGGGCGCGGCCTGCGAACTGACGTCCTACCAGTTCGACCTGCTGGTGGCGCTGGCCGAGCGCGCCGGCCGCGTGCTCACCCGCGACCAGATCATGGAGGCGGTGCGCGGCCGCGAACTGGAGGCGTTCGACCGCAGCATCGACGTGCACATCGGCCGCATCCGGAACGCCATCGAAACCGACAGCAAGGAGCCCAAGCGCATCCTCACCGTGCGCGGCGTGGGCTACGTCTTCGCGAAGCAACAGGAATGAAGAGCTTGCTCGGTCAGAAGCTGTACCTGCGGATCTGGCTGGCCATCGTGGCCGCCGTGGCCGTGCTCACGCTCGTCGTCGGCTGGCTCTGGCAGATGGCGCTGGACCGTGACCGCGAGGACCGTGACGCGCGCGTGGCGCGCGAACTGGTGCTGCGCAACGGGGCGGGCGAGATCCTCGGCGAGGCGCCGGCCCAGGCGATCCGCGTGCCCGGTCAGGGCCTTGAGTTCCAGGTGCCGATGAAAGACGGGCAGACCCTCTACATCCAGTTGCCGCGTCCGGGACGGCCCCCCGGGGTGCCGCCGGGGGGGCGCCGCACCCTGTTCGGTCTGCCGACAACGCTCGGCTTCGCCTGGCTGCTCGGCCTGGTGGGCCTGGCCGTGGCGCTCGGCGCCTACCCCATCGTGCGTCGCCTGACCAAGCGCCTGGAGGCTCTGCAGCGGGGTGTCGAGCGCTGGGGCCAGGGGGACCTGAGCACCCGCCTGCCGGTTCAGGGGCAGGACGAGGTGGCCTTTCTGGCGGAGCGCTTCAACGCCGCAGCCGAACGCGTGCAGACGCTGATGCTCTCGCACAAGACCTTGCTGGCGAACGCGTCGCATGAGTTGCGCTCCCCGCTGGCGCGCATCCGCATGGGGCTGGAGCTGCTGGGCCATGACAAGGCGCAGACCGCGCAGCGCGCCGAAGTCGCACGCAACATCGACGAGCTGGACCAGTTGATCGACGAAATCCTGATGGCCAGCCGCCTGGATCTGCGCGATGCCAGCGAAGCCTCGGCACTCGGACCGACCGAGGAGGTCGATCTGCTGGGGCTGGCGGCCGAGGAATGTGCCCGCACCGGTGCAGAGCTCGATGTCGACGAAGGCATTTCGCCGGTGCTGGTCCAGGGACACCCGAAGCTGTTGCGCCGCCTGTTGCGCAACCTGCTGGAGAACGCGAAGCGCTACGGCCAGTCGCCGCAGGGCGCTGGCGAGCCGGTTCGGCTGCACATCGGCCGCTCTGCCGGTGCAAGGGACGGCGGGATGGTGCGCGTGACGGTCGAGGACCGTGGGCCGGGTGTGCCGCCCGAGCTGCGCGAGCGCATCTTCGAACCGTTCTACCGGCTGCCCGGCGCGAGCGAAAGCGTGGGCGGCGTGGGGCTGGGCCTGTCGCTGGTGCGCTCCATCGCGACGCGGCACCACGGCCGCGTGCGATGCGAGGACCGCCCCGGCGGCGGCGCACGGTTTGTGGTTGACCTGCCTTTGTAACTCGATGTAAGTTTTGTTTTTCCGGAGCGATCAGGGCCTGTCGCCGGGAAACGCAGGCCCGTTACGGACTTTGGTCCTGACCTGCACGGACGGCGGACAGTCAATTGCAACAAAGGACTGCATTTCTCCCCCAAACAGGGGATGGTCGAAATATGTATCGCAACGCACAATCCGCCAGTTGCTGTCACAACATTGGCGGCTGCGGCCTACAACCAGAACGATGCCGCTGCTGCGCCGGTCTCCCAACGACGTCCTTCCAAGGACTTCAAAGCCACCGTAAGGTGGCTTTTTTTTGTCCGCTGTCCGGGGCGGGTCGGCCGCTCAGTGACCGTGAGCGACCACTTCGCCGGCCTTGAGCCGGTACACGGTACCGCAATACGGGCAACGGGCTTCGCCGGTCTTGGCGATGTCCAGATACACCTTGGGATGGCTGTTCCAGAGTTTCATGTCCGCCTTGGGGCTGGGGCAGAAAACGCCGCCCTGGTGGTTCAGATCGGCGGCGGCGAGTTCGACTTGCATCTTGCTCATGGGGTGTGCTTCCTTCAGACCTTGGCGAGCCAGTGGGCGTACTTGGGATTGCGGCCGTTGACGATGTCAAAGAACGCGCTCTGGATCTTCTCGGTGATCGGGCCGCGGCTGCCGGAGCCCAGCTCGATGCGGTCGAGTTCGCGGATCGGGGTGACTTCGGCGGCGGTGCCGGTGAAGAAGGCCTCGTCGGCGATGTAGACCTCGTCGCGGGTGATGCGCTTCTGGATGATCTCCAGGCCCAGGTCCTTGGCGATGTGGAAGATGGTGTTGCGGGTGATGCCGTTCAGCGCACCGGCCGACAGGTCGGGCGTGTAGATGACGCCGTTCTTGATCACGAAGATGTTCTCGCCGGCGCCTTCGCTCACGAAGCCCGAGCTGTCCAGCAGCAGCGCCTCGTCGTAACCCTCGTCGGTCACTTCCATGTTGGCCAGGATGGAGTTGGTGTAGTTGCTCACCGCCTTGGCCTGCGTCATGGTGATGTTGACGTGGTGGCGGGTGTAGCTGCTGGTCTTGACGCGGATGCCGCGCCTCAGGCCTTCTTCGCCCAGGTAGGCGCCCCAGGCCCAGGCCGCGACCATCAGGTGGATGGTGTTGCCCTTCGGAGAAACGCCCAGCTTCTTGTCGCCGATCCAGGTCAGCGGGCGCAGGTAGCAGGATTCGAGCTTGTTCTCGCGCACCACGGCCTTCTGGGCCTCGTTCACTTCTTCCTTGGTGAACGGCAGCTTCATGCGCAGGATCTTGGCGCTGTTGAACAGGCGGTCGGTGTGTTCTTCCAGACGGAAGATGGCGGTGCCGTCGGCGGTCTTGTAGGCGCGCACGCCTTCAAAGGCGCCGCAGCCGTAGTGCAGCGTGTGGGTCAGCACATGGATCTTGGCGTCGCGCCAGTCGACCATCTGGCCGTCCATCCAGATCTTGCCGTCACGGTCGGACATCGAGGGAATCACGGGGCTCATGCGGGGTCCTTTGGGAAAGGGGTTTGTCTCGGGACTAGTCGGATCAACCCGCAATTTTACGGCGCGCCTCAGGGCGGAGGAGGCCGCGTCAGGGTCCACTGTGTCAGCCGGCCCTGGGCGAATTCCGCCGTGACGAAGGAGTCGCTGGCGTCGCGCCACCGGTAGCGCTCGGGTTGCTCACCCTCGGCCGACAGCCGTTCGCCCAGTGAGCGCGTCATGGCCGTCACGTGCAGCAGCGTGGCGCCCGGCTTGAGCTTGGCGTTGAGCATCACCGCGCTGGCGACCGTGCCGATCGGGCGCTTGGTCGCGCGCTGCATGACCGTCATCAGCCGCGTCAGGTGCAGCAGCAGCCACATCACCAGACCGCCGCCGACCGCGGCGATGCCCGGCCACCCGTAGCTGCGCCAGGCAATCGCCAGCAGGCCGAAGATCAGGACGGGGATGGCAAAACGCTGGAGGTTCATGTGGCGATTGTCGCCACCGCCGGCGCCGGTCGCGCTGCGGAATCTGCGTAGATCAGGATCAGGCGAGGCTGCGGGCCAGCTCCATCGCTTCCTCGATGCGCTCGACCGCGTGGATGGTCAGCCCTTCGAACGCCTTGTCGTTCTTCTTGGGCGCATTGGCCTTGGGCACGACGGCGACGCTGAAGCCCAGCTTGGCGGCCTCTTTCAGCCGCTCCTGGCCGCGCGGCGCCGGCCGCACCTCGCCCGCCAGACCGACCTCGCCGAAGGCGATGAAGCCCTTGGGCAGCGCCTTGCCGCGCAGGCTGCTGGTGATCGCCAGCATGACCGCCAGATCGGCTGCTGGTTCGCTGATGCGCACACCGCCGACCGCGTTGACGAACACGTCCTGGTCCATGCAGGCCACGCCCGCGTGGCGGTGCAGCACCGCCAGCAGCATCGCCAGCCGGTCGCGCTCCAGGCCGACCGACAGGCGCCGCGGCGAGGGGCCGCCGCTGTCGACCAGCGCCTGGATTTCCACCAGCATCGGTCGCGTGCCTTCGAGGGTCACCAGCACGCAACTGCCGGGAACGGGCTCGGCGTGCTGCGAGAGAAAGATCGCGCTGGGGTTGCTCACGCCCTTGAGGCCCTTCTCGGTCATCGCGAACACGCCGATCTCGTTGACCGCGCCGAAGCGGTTCTTGATCGCGCGGATCAGCCGGTAGCTCGAATGGGTGTCGCCCTCGAAATACAGGACGGTGTCGACCATGTGTTCGAGCACGCGCGGGCCGGCCAGCGCGCCTTCCTTGGTCACGTGACCGACCAGCACGATGGCCGTGCCGCTGGCCTTGGCCGCACGCGTCAGGTGGGCTGCGCATTCGCGCACCTGCGCCACCGAGCCCGGCGCGCTGGTGAGCTGTTCGGAATACACGGTCTGGATCGAGTCGATGACGGCGATCGCGGGCTTGTGCGCCGACAGCGTGGCGAGGATCTTCTCCAACTGGATCTCGGCCAGCACCTTGACCTGCGAATCGTCCAGGCCGAGCCGGCGCGAACGCAGCGCGACCTGCGCACCCGATTCCTCGCCCGTGACGTACAACGTGTCGCCCCCACGCTTCCCCGCTGCGCGCGGTCCGCTGCCCCCCGAGGGGGCTGCCACGCCTTGGGGCGGCCCGGCGGCGTGGCGCGCGCCGAGCGACTGCTTCTGCAGCGCATCCAGCGCCTGCAGCAACAGCGTCGACTTGCCGATGCCCGGGTCGCCGCCGATCAGCACCACGCCGCCCTCGACCACCCCGCCGCCGAGCACGCGGTCGAGTTCGCCGATGCCGGTCGGCGTGCGCTGCACATCGGTCGCTTCGATGTCGGCCAGCGTGGCCACGGCGCTGGCCGGTGCCAGCGACGCGAAGCGGTTTTTCGCGCTGGCGGGGTTCTCCGCCACCGACTCCACCAGCGTGTTCCAGGCCCCGCAACTCGGGCATTTGCCCAGCCAGCGCGGGCTGGTGCCGCCGCATTCGTTGCAGGTGTAGATCGTCTTGTCCTTGGCCATCGGGCGAGCCTACCACCCGGCGCGGATCAGCCCACCGGCACCACGGTGTCCGGCGGCGCGTCCAGCGTGAACTCGGCCACCGTGCCCACGCCCGGCGCGCTGCGCAGCCGGATCTCGCCCTGGTGGTGGTCGACGATGCGGCGCACCAGGCTCAGCCCCACGCCGCTGCCTTCGAACTGGCTGGCCGTGTGCATGCGCTGGAACGGCTGGAACAACTGGCCCGCCTTGGCCATGTCGAAACCGGCGCCGTTGTCCGTCACGCGGTACCAGATGCCGCGCGCATCACGGAAGCTGTCCACCGACACCTTGGCCTGCGCCACCTGCGCGCTGTACTTCCAGGCGTTGTGCAACAGGTTCTGCCAGACCTGCGCGGTCAGGTCGGCGTCCGCGTGGGCCGGCGGCAGGGTGTCGAGCCGGAAGTCCACCCGGCGCTGTGGCTCGGCCGCGCTCAGCAGGGTCCAGGTGTCCTGCGCCAGCCGCTGCATGTCCACCGTCACGCGCTGCAGCGGCTTGCGCGAGACCTTGGCCATGTCGGTCAGCGCCGCCACCATGGCCGACATGCGGCGCGTGGCGCGGGCGATGTGCTCGGTGTAGGCCTCGGCCTCTTGCAGGTGGCCGTCCTGCAGGCGCTCGCGCAGCAGGCCGACAAAGCCCTGCATCGCGATCAGCGGCGCGCGCAGGTCGTGCGAGACCACGCGGGTGAATTCCTGCAGCGACTGTTCGGCGCGTTGCTGCTTGCCCTGCGCGCGGTCCAGGTCGCGGCGCAGGCGGTCCAGCTCGGCGGCCAGCGCCTCGTAGCCCTGTCGCAGCGCCGCGTCCTGCGCCAGCTCGTCGGTCACATCGCGCAGCAGGCAGAAGGCGTGCTCCACCCCGCCGATGCTCAGCGGGTCGGCGCTGATCAGGCAGTCGCGCGCGCTGCCGTCGGCCCGCATCAGCCGCACCGGCACTGCGTCCAGCGCGCCGGCGTCGCCGAAGCTGCGGATCAGCGCCTGAACGGCAGCGGTGTCGATGTACTGGCCGAGCTCGGGCAGCGCCTGCCCCACCAGGCTGCGCGCCAGCACGCCCAGCAGGGTCTGCAGCGCGGCGTTCGTGTCGCGGATCACCGAGCTGCCGCGCTCGACCAGCAGCATCGGCGCGGGGTTGAGGGTGAAGCTGCGTTCCAGCAGTTCTTCGGCGCGGACCAGTGCCGCTTCGGCGGCACGGCGGCGCTGGCGTTCCTGCAGCACGCGCCGGCCGCGTCGCCAGGCCAGCGTGCCCAGCGCGGCAATGCCCACGGCCGAGGCGCCACCGATGCCCCAGGTCCACTGGGTCTGCTGCGCCAGGCCGCGCGTCAGTTTTTCCTGTTCGGCCTTGTCGCGGTGGCTGCCCAGCCAGCGGGTGCGCAGCGTTTCGAGCGTGCCGTCGCGTTCCAGCGTGTGCAGCGCGGTCTGCAGGCGTTCGATGAGCGCGGTGTTGCCGGGCGCGACCGCGAAGGCGTAGGCCTGCAGGCGCAGCACCAGGCCGGAGGCGACCAGTCCGGGAAAGCGCCCCTCGGCCAGCAGCGGGTCGGCATAGGCGCGGGGCAGCAGGGCGGCGTCGGCCGCGCCACTGCGCAGCGCGTCCAGCACCGCCGCCGGATCGGGCCGGGTCAGCCAGCCGGCCGGGCGCTGCGGGAACAGGCCGGCGAGGGTGGCGCGCATGGCCTCGCGGTCGGGCACGGCCACGCGCATCGCGGCCAGGTCCTGCAGGGCCTGCGGTTCAGGATCGCCCTGGCGCAGGTACACGGCCATCGCCGGCGTGGCGTGGCCGTGCGCGAACTGCGCCCAGGCCCGCCGCTCGGGCGTGTCCACCATCGCCAGCAGGTCGGCCTCGCCAGAGCGGAAGGCCGCCTCGGTCTGGGCCCAGGGGCGCAGGCGGATGTCGAAGCGCACGCCCATCAGCGGCTCCAGCGCGCGCAGCAGGTCGATCTGGAAGCCCTGCGGCCGGCCCCGTGCGTCCAGCGATTCGAAAGGCGCGAAGGCCGCGTCGCCGGCGTAGCGCAGCACCGGGGTGTCCTGCGCATGGGCGCTGCCCAGACCCAGGAGCATCAGCCCCAGCCAGTGGCGGCGGTCCAGGGGCGGCAGGGGGCGGGCGGGCAGGCGCATGGTGACCCCCAATATAGACGAGCGCCGCGGCCCTCCGCCTAAGGGTGGCGGTACTGGCGTTTCACCTCGGCCACCTCGACCATGTAGCTGGCGTACCAGCGCTCGCGGCCGAGCTTCTGGGCCATCAGGTGGTCGGTGTGCTGCTTCCAGGCGCGGATGCTGGCCTCGTCGGGCCAGTAGGACAGGGCGACCTCCTGATCGCCCTCGGTCATGGCGGTGAAGTCCAGACAACCGAACTGCGTCAGCGCGAGCTGGCGCATCTGCGCGGCCATGGCGCTGTACTCGGCGTCCAGGTCGCGGGCCTTGGCGCGGAAGATCACGACGAACATGTTCAGAAGCCTTTCAGGAGTTCGCGGGTGATGTCGGCCGCCGATGCGCTGCGGCAGCCGCTGGCGTTCTGGCCGCTCCACAGCGGCGAGAACTCGCCGCTGCCCTGCTTTTCCCAGTGCGCGCGCAACGGCGCGATGGCGGCGGTGGCGGTCGGAAAGGCGGGCGCGGCCGGGCTCAGCGGGCCGAGTTCGCGCATCACGCGGTTGACGATGCCGCGCGCCGGCCGGCCGCTGAACAGTGTGGTCAATGCCGTGTGGCGGGCCGCCTCGCTCTGCAGCGCGGCGCGGTGGATGGGCGAGGTCAGGGCCTCGTCGCTGCACAGGTAGGCCGTGCCCACCTGCACGCCCGCCGCGCCCAGCGCCAGCGCCGCGCGCACGCCCGCCGCGTCGGCGATGCCGCCAGCCGCGATCACCGGCACGTTCACGGTCGCCGCGATCTGCGGCAGCAGGGCGAAGGTGCCGACCTGGGTCGTGAGCTCGCCGGTCATGAACATGCCGCGGTGGCCGCCGGCCTCCACGCCCTGCGCAATCACCGCATCCACCCCCTGGGCTTCGAGCCAGATGGCTTCTTCCACGGTGGTGGCCGAGGACAGCAGCACGCTGCCCCAACCCTTCACGCGCGCCAGCAGATCCGGCGCGGGCAGGCCGAAGTGAAAACTCACGATGGGCGGGCGGAACGGCTCTACGAGGTCGGCCACCGTGTGGCTGAAGGGCACGCGCCCCGCGCCGGCCGGCACGGCGGCAATGTCCAGCCCGGCCTCGGCGTAGAACGGGGCCAGCGCCTCGCGCCAGCGGGCCTCGCGCGCGGCGTCGGGCACGGGCGGCGTGTGGCAGAAGAAGTTGACGTTCCACGGCTGGTCGGTGCCTTGCGACAGGGTGATCAGCTCCTGCAGCAGCGCCTCGGGCGTGAGCATGGCGGCGGGGAGGGCGCCGATGCCGCCGGCCCCGCAGACCGCCAGCGCCAGGGCCGAGCCCTGCGAACCGGCCATGGGCGCCTGCAGCAGCAGGCGATCGACGTTCAGGCGTTGGGCGAGCGTGTTCATGCCGCGATTGTCGGCCGGCCTCCGGGGTTGCGGGTTAACCCGAGTTTGGCGATGGCTGAGAAAACATTTAACATATTAAATAAATCGCACCACCCCATGGCCACCGACGACAGCACCCCTTCTTTTGTTCACCGCAACCTGCCGCGCCTGCTGCTCGAAGCGCGTGAGGCCGTGATGCAGCACACCCGGCCCAGCCTGCGCGAGCACGGCCTGTCCGACCAGCAGTGGCGCGTGCTGCGCGTGCTGGGCGAACACGCCCGCGATCCGGCCGGCGTCGAGACCGGCCGCGTGGCGCGCGAGGCGTTGCTGCTCGGCCCCAGCCTGACCGGCGTGCTCACCCGCATGGAACGCGACGGACTGATCACCCGCAACCGCTGCCCGCAGGACGCTCGGCGCACGGTGGTGCGCGCCACGCCCGCCGGCCTGAAGCTGGTGCGCAAGCTGTCGCAGACCATCGAGTCGCACTACCAGTGGATGGAGGCGCAACTGGGCTCCGACCGGCTCGCACAGCTCTACGACCTGCTGGACGACGTGATCGCGCTGGAAGCCCCCGGCGGCGTCGAGGCCGACGACATCGAGGAATGACATCCCCATGAAGACCCTTCCCTACCTCCCGGGCGGCACCGTCTACGGCACGCTGCTGAACTTCCGGCGCGAACACGCGCTCTGGGCGCCGCGCATGCACGAGGCGCCCTACAAGGCGCCGCCGAACGCGCCGGTGCTCTACATCAAGACCGCCAACACCTTCACCCGCAGCAGCCAGGCCATCGCGCTGCCCCCCGGCGTGGCCGAGGTCGAGGTCGCCGCCAGCCTGGGTCTTGTGGCGGGCGAGGGGGGTTGCGTGGCCGGCGCCGTGCTGTTCAACGACGTGGCGATCCCGCACGAGAGCTACTACCGCCCGCCGGTGAAGTTTCGCTGCGTGGACGGTTTCCTCGGCGTGGGCGACGCGTTGCGGCCGGTGGCTTCGCTGGACGAACTCGCCTCGCTGGTGCTGGAGTTGCGTGTGGACGGCGTGATGCGCCAGCGCACCGCGCTCGCCGACCTGGTGCGCGACGCCGCCACGCTGTGGGCCGACGTGAACGCCTTCCAGTCCATGCGCCCAGGCGATGTGCTGATGGTCGGCACCGACTGCCTGGACGACGGCACGCGGCCGCGCGCCAGGGCCGGCGATTCGGTCGAGATCACCGCCACCGGCTTCGCGCCGCTGGTGAATCACTTTGTGGGAGAAAGCGCATGAAGAGAGCCCGCATCACCTGGGCCGGCGCGGTCCACGACGCCGTCGAACAAGACGGCCAGCTCGAACTGCTCACGCCCGCGTTCAAAGGACGCCGCGTCGGATTCGACGAGGTGGTCTGGCTGCCGCCGCTGGCGCCCATTGATCGACCCCGAACCGTGCTCGCCCTGGGCCTGAACTACGCCGACCATGCCAAGGAACTCGCTTTCAAGGCGCCCGAAGAGCCGCTGGCCTTTGTCAAGGGCGAGGCCTCGCTGACCGGTCACCGCTCCTTCACCGTGCGGCCCGACGGCGTGAACTTCATGCACTACGAGTGCGAACTCGCGGTGGTGATTGGCCAGCCGACCAAACGCGTGAAAAAAGCCGACGCGCTTCAGTACGTCGCAGGCTACACGGTCGCCAACGACTACGCGATCCGCGACTACCTGGAGAACTGGTACCGCCCCAACCTCAAGGTCAAGAACCGCGACACCTGCACGCCGCTGGGCCCCTGGCTGGTGGATGCGGCCGATGTGCCCGATCCCATGAGCCTGGCGCTGCGCACCACCGTGAACGGCAAGGTCACGCAGCAGGGGAACACGAAGGACATGATCTTCGACGTCGCCACGCTGATCGCGTACTTCAGCGGCTTCATGACCCTGATGCCCGGCGACCTCATCCTCACCGGCACGCCCGACGGCGTCGTCGACTGCCAGCCCGGCGACGTGATCGTCACCGAGATCGACGGCATCGGCGCATTGACCAACACCATCACCTCCGAAAGCAAGGCATGACGCAACGCATCGAACACCTCATCAACGGCAAGACCGTTGCCGGCACCGACTACTTTGAAACCATCAACCCGGCCACGCAGGGCGTGCTGGCCGAGGTCGCCTCGGGCACCGAGGCCGAGGTCAACGCCGCCGTCCAGGCCGCCAAGGACGCCTTCCCCGCCTGGGCCGGCCTGCCGGCGACCGAGCGCGCGAAGAAGGTGCGCGCCCTGGGCGACCTGATCGCCAAGCACGTGCCCGAGATCGCGAACACCGAAACCCAGGACACCGGCCAGGTGATCGCGCAGACCGGTAAGCAGCTGATCCCGCGCGCCTCGGACAACTTCTATTACTTCGCCGAGATGTGCACGCGCACCGACGGCCACACCTACCCCACGCCCACGCACCTGAACTACACGCTGTTCCACCCGGTGGGGGTGTGTGCGCTGATCTCGCCGTGGAACGTGCCCTTCATGACCGCCACCTGGAAGGTCGCGCCGTGCCTGGCCTTCGGCAACACGGCGGTGCTCAAGATGAGCGAACTCAGCCCGCTGACCGCTGCGCGCCTGGGCGAGCTGGCGCTGGAAGCCGGCATCCCGGCCGGCGTGCTCAACGTGGTGCACGGTTTCGGCAAGGAAACCGGCGAGCCGCTGTGCGCCCACCCCGACGTGCGCGCCATCAGCTTCACCGGGTCCACCGCCACCGGCAACCGCATCGTCAAGACCGCGGGCCTGAAGAAGTTCAGCATGGAGCTGGGCGGCAAGAGCCCGTTCGTGATCTTCGACGACGCGGATCTGGACCGCGCGCTCGACGCCGCGATCTTCATGATCTTCAGCAACAACGGCGAGCGCTGCACGGCGGGCTCGCGCATCCTGGTGCAGCAGAGCATCTACGCCGACTTCGCCGCGAAATTCACCGAGCGCGCCAAGCGCATCGTGGTGGGTGACCCGCTTCATGAAGCGACGACCATCGGCCCGATGATCAGCAAGGCCCACCTGGCGAAGGTGCGCAGCTACATCGAGCTGGGGCCGAAGGAGGGCGCGACGATGCTGTGCGGCGGGCTGGACCGGCCGAGCTATGCGGCCGAACTGCCGTCGCATGTGGCTGGCGGCAACTACGTGTGGCCGACGGTGTTCGCCGACGTGGACAACCGCATGAAGATCGCGCAGGACGAGATTTTCGGCCCCGTGGCTTGTCTGATCCCGTTCAAGGACGAGGCCGACGCGATCCGCATCGCCAACGACATCCAGTACGGGCTGTCGAGCTATGTCTGGACGGAGAACATCGGCAAGGCGCACCGTGTGGCGGCTGCGGTGGAAGCGGGCATGTGTTTCGTGAACTCGCAGAACGTGCGGGATCTGCGGCAGCCGTTTGGCGGCACCAAGGCGTCGGGCACCGGGCGCGAGGGCGGAACCTGGAGTTACGAGGTCTTCCTCGAACCCAAGAACGTTGCGGTGTCCATGGGGTCGCATCACATTCCTCACTGGGGTGTGTGACGTGCTCTCTGCGGTTTCACGCAGCTACCTGGGCGGGCTCAGCGAGCCGGGGTACCCGACTCCGCTCATGTCCCCCGAAACGGGCTTTGCCCGTTTCTCCTCCTTTACTTCGCTGCGTCGGGTACCCCGACTCGCTGAGCCAGAGCCAACGTGGGCGCGAACTGCTGGCGAACCGATGCGCAGCGAGAAGGCGAGGTGGGTGGTGTGCCGCAGCGAAGTAAAGGAGGAGGGCTGCGCGCAGCGCAGACCGGGGGACATGAGCGGAGGCACACCACCCACCTCGCCTTCCACCCCAAACGTCAGCCAAGACAAAGCACAAAACCGGAGACAAGCCAAATGGGCAAAGTAGCACTGGTCGGCAAGATCACCCACGTCCCCTCGATGTACCTCAGCGAACTCGACGGCCCGCGCAAAGGCACCCGCCAGGACGCCATCGACGGCCACAAGGAAATCGCACGCCGCTGCAAGGAACTCGGCGTCGACACCATCGTCGTCTTCGACACCCACTGGCTCGTCAACGCCAGCTACCACCTCAACTGCGCCGAACACTGGCAAGGCACCTACACCAGCAACGAACTGCCCCACTTCATCAGCAACATGGGCTACGCCATCCCCGGCAACCCTGCGCTCGGCCAGTTGCTCGCCAAAGTCGCCATCGAACACGGCGTCGAAACCCTGGCCCACCACGCCACCACGCTGCAGCCCGAGTACGGCACCCTCGTGCCCATGCGCTACATGAACGAAGACCAGCACTTCAAGGCCATCTCGGTCTCGGCGCTGTGCACCGTGCACTACCTCAACGACAGCGCGCGCCTGGGCTGGGCCATGCGCAAGGCCGTCGAAGACCACTACGACGGCACCGTCGCCTTCCTCGCCAGCGGCTCGCTCAGCCACCGCTTCGCGCAGAACGGCCTCGCGCCCGAGTACGCGTTCAAGATCTGGAGCCCCTTCCTCGAACACCTCGACCAGGAAGTGGTGCGCATGTGGAAGGCCGGCGAGTGGAAGGACTTCTGCGAGATGCTGCCCGAGTACGCCGCCAAGGGCCACGGCGAAGGCTTCATGCACGACACCGCCATGATGCTCGGCGTGCTGGGCTGGAGCGAATACACCGGAAAGGCGGACGTCATCACGCCCTACTTCGGCGCCAGCGGCACCGGCCAGATCAACGCCGTGTTCCCCGTCACGCCGGTCACCGGCAAGGACATTCCCAAAGCCCAGGCCTCGGCCGCCGACGGCTTCAGCCTGGTCAGCACGCGCCTCTGAACCCCGAGAAGCCCATGCCCCACCTCGTCATCCTCTACACCCCCAACCTCGACAAGCCCGCCTCGCAGGGCGGCGTCGACATGAGCGGCCTGTGCCGCGCGCTGGCCGACGCGATGCTCGCCGTGCGCGACGAGCAGGACAAGCAGGTCTTCCCCACCGGCGGCACGCGCGTGCTGGCCTACCCGGCCGCGCACAGCGCCGTGTCCGACGGTGGCGCGGCCGGCGAGGCCGCAGGCCTGGGCAGCGACTACGCCTTCGTCTACATGAACGTGCGCATGGCCAAAGGCCGCAGCGCCGTCGTGCACCAGCGTGTGGGCGAGGCGCTCAACGCGGTGGTGAAGGAACGCTTTGCCGAACAGCTGGCCAAGCGCCCGATCGGCATCACCGTCCAGGTCGACGAAGGCCAGGAAGTCTTCGACGCCAAGAACAGTTCCCTGCACCCGCTCTTCAAGAAGCCATAGATCAGAAAAAACAACCATGTTCGACGACGTCCTCGTTCAGCAGCTCGCCGCCGAGCTGCAGCAGTCCCAGCAGACCCGCACCCAGGTCGAGCACTTCTCCAAACGCCATCCCGGCATGACCATCGAAGACGGCTACCGCATCGGCCGCGCCTGGGTCGAGCTGGAGAAGGCCGCCGGCAGACAAGTCATCGGCCACAAGATCGGCCTGACCAGCCGCGCCATGCAGATCAGCAGCCAGATCGACGAGCCCGACTACGGCACGCTGCTCGACGACATGCTCTACACCGCGAAGGCCGGCGAGGTGCTGGAGATTCCAGCGAAGAACTTCATCGCCCCGCGCGTCGAGGTCGAGCTGGCCTTCGTGCTCAAGGCGCCGCTGGCCGGCCCGAACGTCACGGTGGAAGACGTGCTGGCCGCGACCGACTACATCACGCCCGCCATCGAAATCATCGACGCGCGCATCGAGCAGTTCGACCGCCACACCAAGGTGATGCGCAAGGTCTACGACACCATCAGCGACAACGCGGCCAACGCCGGCATCGTGATCGGCGCGGGCGACCCTGATCAACCAAACCTTTTCAAGGCCGACCCGCGCAGCACCAACCGCCCCTGGTGCGGCGCCATCCTGCGGCAGAACGGCGCGGTCGAAGAGACCGGCCTGGCTGCTGGCGTGCAGGGCGACCCTGCCATCGGCATCGCCTGGCTGGCCAACAAGCTCGCGCCCTGGGGCGAGACGCTGCAGGCCGGCGAGATCGTGCTGGCCGGCAGCTTCACGCGGCCCGTGGCCGCGAAAGCCGGCGACCTGTTCGAGGCCGACTACGGCCCGCTGGGCTGCCTGAAGTTCAAGTTCATCTGATCGACCGAAGGAGACAAGACATGGCCGACGCCTTCCTCAAACCCGCCCGTGTCAGCGACGCCGAATGGCAGGCGCGCGTGCAGCTCGCCGCCGCCTACCGCATGTTCGCGCACCTCGGCTGGGCCGAGCTGATCTACAACCACATCTCGCTGCGCGTGCCCGGCCCCGACGCGCACTTCCTCATCAACCCCTTCGGCCTGCACTACACCGAGGTCACCGCGTCCAACCTGGTCAAGGTCGATGTCGACGGCAACATCATCGGCAACGACGACTGGCCCATCAACCCGGCCGGCTTCACCTTCCACGGCGCCATCCACGCGACCCTGCCCGACGCGCACTGCGTGATGCACGTGCACACCACGCCGACCATGGCCGTGTGCTGCCTCAAGGACGGCCTCTCGTTCACCAACTTCTACGCCGCCCAGCTCTACGGCCAGGTGGCCTACCACGACTTCGAGGGCATCACCGTGCACCGCGACGAGGGCGCGCGCATCCTCGCCTCCTCGGGCGGAAAGCCCGTGCTGCTGCTGCGCAACCACGGCCCCGTCGTCATCGGGCGCACCCTGGCGCAGGCCTTCAACATCATGTGGCTGGTGCAACGCGCCTGCGAGATCCAAGTCGCGTCGCAGGCGCTCGGCGAACTGCAGCCCATCAGCGAAGCCGCGCTGCAAGGCTGCGTGCGAGACTCGCTCAACTTCAACCCCAAATTCGGCGCCGGTGAGGACTCGTTTGCCGCCATGCAGCGGCTGATCGACCGCATCGACCCGGGCTACCGCGCATGAGTGATTCGCCTGTTTTCCAGAAGATCGCCGTCGTCGGCGTCGGCGCCATCGGCGGTCTGTTCGCCGGCTGGCTTGGCTCGCGCCTCCCCGCTGGTCAGATTCAGCTCTCGGCCGTGGCGCGCGGCGAGACCCTGCGTGCGCTGCGCGAGCGCGGACTGATCTGGGTCGACGCCGATGGTGCGGAACACACCGTCGCGGTCAACGCCAGCGACGACGCGGCGAGCCTGGGTGTGCAGGACCTGGTGATCGTCTCGGTCAAGGGCCCGGCCATGCCGCAGGTCGCACCCGCCGTGCGCGCGCTCATGGCCCCCAACACTGTCGTGCTGGTCGCCATGAACGGTGTGCCCTGGTGGTTCTTCGACGGCCTGCCGGGCGAGGCAGCGGGCCTGCAGCTCAAGGCCGTGGACCCGCTGGGCCTGACGGCGCAGAACATCCCGACATCGCAGGTCATCGGCTGCGTGGTGCACGCCAGCGCCGCCGCGCCGCAGCCCGCGCGCATCGAACGCATCAAGAACAACCAGCTCATCGTCGGCGAGCCCGCGGGCGGCACGTCTGCGCGCGTGCAGGCCCTGGGCGAACTGCTCACGCAGGCCGGCTTCGGCGTCACCGTGTCCGATCGCATCCAGCGCGACATCTGGTTCAAGCTCTGGGGCAACATGACCATGAACCCGGTCTCGGCCATCACCGGCGCGCCCTGTGACCGCATCCTCGACGACGAACTGGTGCGTGGCTTCTGCAGCGCCGTGATGCGCGAGGCGCAGACCATCGGCGCGCGCATCGGCATCCCCATCGACCAGCAACCCGACGACCGCCACGCCGTCACGCGCAAGCTCGGCTCCTTCAAGACCTCGATGCTGCAGGACGTGGAAGCCGGCCGTCCCATCGAGCTCGACGCCCTGGTCGGCGCGGTGCGCGAGATTGGCCAGCACCTCGGTGTGGCCACGCCGACCATGGACGCGCTCATGGGCCTCACGCGCCTGATGGGCCAAGTGCGCGGCCTCTACCCCGAACCGACCAAGACACCATGAAGATTCCGCAGAACACCTTCCGCGACGCCCTCAAGGCCGGCCAGCCCCAGATCGGATGCTGGGTCGGCTTCGCCTCGCCCGACGTGGCCGAGGCCCTGGCCGGCTGCGGCTTCGACTGGCTGCTCATCGACGGCGAACACGCGCCCAACGACCCGCGCACCACGCTCGACCAGTTGCGCGCCGTCGCGCCGTACACCAAGACCCACGCCATCGTGCGCGTGGTCGAAGCCAACGTCGCCCTCGTCAAGCAATACCTCGACATCGGCGCGCAGACCCTGCTGATCCCGATGATCGACACCGCCGAGCAGGCCGCGCTGATGGTGCAGGCCATGCGCTACCCGCCCGAAGGCATCCGCGGCATGGGCGCGGCGCTCGCGCGCGCCTCGCGCTGGAACCAGGTCGACGACTACCTCAACCAGGCCAACGGCCAGATGTGCCTGCTGGTGCAGGCCGAGACCGTGACCGCGGTGAACAACCTCAAGGCCATTGCCGAGACCGAGGGCGTGGATGGCGTGTTCTTCGGCCCGGCCGACCTGTCGGCCAGCATGGGCTACCGCGGCCAGCCCGGCCACCCCGAGGTGCAGAAAGTCATCCTCGACGGCATCGCCACCGTGCGCGCCGCCGGCAAAGCCGCCGGCATCCTCGCCACCGACCCGGCGCTGGCACAGCAGTACCTCGACGCGGGCGCGCTGTTCGTCGCTGTCGGCGTGGACACGACGCTGCTGGTGAAGGCGGCGACGGGTTTGGTGCAGCGGTTTGGTGCGGGGGCAGCGAAGGGCCCGGCTGCGCCGTCGGGCGGGTACTGAACGCCTCAGGGCTCAGGCCAAGCCCTGCGCCAGCGCATCGAACACCACACGTATCGGGCGTGAGGTGCGCAGCTCGCGGTGGGTGACCAGCCAGATCGGAAAGCGCACAGGAGGCACCTCGTCCAGCACCTGGACCATGCCCGGCGTGTCGCGGGCGATCTCGTCTGCCATCGCGCCGATGCCCATGCCTTGGCGCACCAGGGCCCACTGCGCCAGCGAGTGGTCGGCGTAGCAGCTGAAGTTGGCCTCGCTCAGGGGCAGGCCCTGCTGGCGGAGAAAGGCCAGGAAGTGGCCTGAACGGTCGGCGCCCACGAAGGGCAGGTGGGCCGCCTCTTCGGCGCGGCGCGGGTGGCCGTGGATCCTCACCCAGTCCTCGGTCGCGTAGAAGTGGGCGGTGGCCTCCCGGATCAAGCGGCCGATCAGGTCCGGCTGATCGGGCTTGACATGGCGGACGGCGATGTCCGCCTCCCGGCGCAGCAGGTCGCTGTTGGTGTCGGTGGCGATCACCTCGATGGCAATGGTCGGCTCCTTCTCGCGCAGTTGCCGCACCAGCGGGGCCAGGAAGTGGGCGGCCATCCCGAAGGTGGCCGAGACGGAGACCACACCACCCACCGCCTGCGAGCGGCCGCTGGCCGCCAGTCCCAGTGCCTCGGCAGCAGCGCCCATGGCGCGGGCATGCGCCAGCAGGTCCTGCCCGGTCGGCGTCAGCGCCATGGTCTTGCCCACCCGCTCGAAGAGGGTCACGCCCATTCGCTGCTCGATGGCCGCCACCTGACGGCTCAGCGTGGGCTGGGTCAGGCCCAGCTTGCGCGCGGCCGCCGACAACGAGCCGGTTTCAGCGGTCTCCAGAAAGGCCTTGAGCTGGTTCCAGTCGAGGTTATCCATGCAAATTTGTATATGTTCGCTGCAATCTACCGCAGTTCCCCTCGAAGTTGTGCATGGATAGCATTCGTTGACTGCTCGAACGACTTCCTTTATTGCCCATGCCGTCTTCCACTATCGCCCCTCGCGCCAAAGCCTCGCCACCCGCCGACGCGGGCGGTCAGGCGTCACGGACTGGCGTGCACGCCATCCTGAAGCGTTCCATGCTTGCCGCTGTTCCTCTTGTCGCGCTCTGCGGCTGCGCTGCCACCACCAGCACGAACTTCACGCCCTCGCCGCAGCAACCGGTGTGCAACGTGTCGTCCACCGCATTGGTCGTCTGGTCTCCGCAGTGGCGTGCTGACCAGAAGGACGTTCAGGCACGAGAGCTTGCAGCGAGCGAAGGCATTGGCCGGTTTTTTCAGGACTCGGGTTGCTTTGCATCGGTCACCGTTCGCCGCGTCCCGCAGCTGTCCGCGCCGTACGTTCAGTCGGCAGCCTCCGAAGCCGCGCAGCGCTACGACACAGTCGTTGGCCTGACCGTTCGCGAGCTCGGGCCGGTCGTCAAGATCGGCTTGTCCGCGGCGCTGGTCGAAGGCGGAACCGAAGTCGTACTCGACATCGAGGAATTCAAGCTGCCCAACGAACAGCGGCGTTCTTTTTCAATGCATTGGCGCAACGGTGGTCCGGGCATCGTCAAGGGTGTGGCCACGCTGCCGCAAGACATGCAAGCCGCATTGGCGGCAGCGTTGCAGCCGGGGGCACGGTGATGTCCAACGCTTCCTTGCACCAGAAGTGCGCCAGCCCGCTTCGGACGCTGGCGCCCGCGGATGAACTTGAAGGGCCGGCCTCGCCCAAGGCCCGCTTCTGGGACCGCATTGCCGTCCAGTACGCGGCCGACCCCATCGCCGACATGGCCGGCTACGAGTTCACGCTGCGGCAGGTGGAAGACCTGCTGACGGCCGATCAGGACGTGCTGGAAATCGGCTGTGGCACCGGGACCACCGCGTTGCGCCTGGCCCCCTTCACCCGGCGCCTGCTGGCCACCGATGTGTCGGCCCGCATGATCGCCATCGCACGCGAGAAGCTGGCCGCCCAGCCGGTGCCGCAGCTGAGCTTTGCCTTGGCCGATGCCGAGGAACCGGTGGCGGCGCCGGGCGAATTCGACGCCTTGCTGGCCTTCAACCTGCTGCATCTCGTGACCGATCTTGACCGTGCGCTGCAACAGGCGGTGCTGGCCTTGCGGCCGGGCGGCATGCTGATCTCCAAGACGGCCTGCGTCGCCGAAATGAACCCGCTCATCCGCTACCTGGCCGTGCCCGTGATGCAGGCCCTCGGCAAGGCGCCCCGTGTGCTGTGTTTCGACGCCGACGCATTGCAGGTGGCCATGGCCCGCCAGGGCCTGAACATCGTCTCGGTCGAGCGACACGGCACCCGCGGCAAGGACTTCCGGGTCTTCATCGTGGCCCGCAAGCCGACCTGAACTTCCCCACCTCACACCAGACCCTGGTTCAGACCAGGGTCGGGCTTCGCTCACCCTGCCGATGTCGCAGGTGTGCCTTTTTCATCCTTTTTTCGACAGACACCCATGCCTCACACGCCGAATTTCCCCGCCTCGCCGAGCCTTGCTCAGGTACCCGCATCGACTCCGCGCACCGTGGTGCACGCCGTGCTGGCCGCCTCCCTTCTCGCGCTGTGCCCGCTCGCGCAGGCGCAGTCGGACTCGCCAGAGCCGGCCTACGGGATGAGCGGTCGCCTTGGGCTGGGCGTGGCGACGGTGCCCACCTACGAGGGCAGCCCCAACCGCCGCACGCTGGCGGCCCCGGACCTGACGCTCAGCTACCGCAGCCACGATTGGGGCACCGTGGAGCTCGGTCAGCGTGGGCTGTCTTGGAACGCCGTCGAGGCGGGGCCGTTCCGACTCGCACTGGTGGCGCAGTTCGACCCCGGACGCAAGGACTCGGACCCCACGGCACTGGACCCGACGCCCGGCGACAAGCGCCTGCGCGGCATGGGCAAGGTGAAGTCCGGCACCGAAGCCGGCGTCGGGATCGGCTACGGCCCCGTCATGCTGGTGGCGCGACAGTCGCTGAGCAACCGAGGCCCCAAGGGCGTGCAGGCGGACTTGAGCGTGGGCCTCCCTTGGGCTGTGACCGACCGACTCGCCCTGCACATGGCGGTCAGCGCGACATGGGCCAACCGGGACTACATGCAGACCTACTTCGGCGTCACGCCAGCCCAGGCGCAGGCCACCTCGTTGGCCGTCTACACGCCGAAATCCGGGTGTCGAAAGGTCGACCTCAACGTCGGTGCCGAGTACACCCTGGCGCCAAGCTGGACGCTGCAGGCCAACGTGGGCGTCTCGCAACTCGGTGACGAAGCCGCCGCAAGCCCCCTCGTCAGCCGGCGCAATGGTGTGACGGCGATGGTGGGCGTGGCACGCGCGTTCTGAACATCCTTCCCGGTTCGGACTTCCTGACCACCGACCTGGCGCAGCGGTCTGGTGCAGGGGCTTCAAAGGTGCCGGTTGCGCCGTCAGGCAGATATTGCGCAGCGACGGGGTCAAATCTGAAGAAAAAGTCGGGCGTCTGAAGATTTTTTGTGACCGCTCACTCGGGCAGATGGCAGACCGCTTCGACGTTGTTGCCCTCGGGGTCGATCACGAAGGCGCCGTAGTAGTTGGGGTGGTAGTCCGGGCGCAGGCCGGGCGCGCCGTTGTCCTTGCCGCCTGCTGCGATGGCCGCCTTGTAGAAGGCATCCACCTGTGCGCGGCTTTGTGCGCGCCACGCGAGATGGCAACCCGTGGTGGCTGCCGGCCCGCCGTAGGGCGAAGGTCCGTCGATGAACCAGACGTCGGCCTTCTTGCCGTCGGGCTCGGCGGCGTCCGGGTAGGCCAGGCCGAGGATGTTGGAACCGTAGTTCCCTTCAAAGCAGACGCTGTAACCCAGCGGCGCCAGGGCGGCGCTGTAGAAGGCCTTGGCCTGGGCGATGTTGGTCACGCGGAACGTCATGTGGTCGAGCATGGGGGCCTCCTGATGGTTTGGTGAATGAAGCAGTGCTTTGAAACTGTATTTATAAACAGTGCAAAGCGCAAGGACTGACACCAACGGTCAGATGTGTGGGTTGGTGCAGGAAGTCATCCTCGAGGGCATCGCCACCGTGCCTCCCGGTAAGGCCGTCGGCATCCTCACCACCGACCCGGCGTTGGCGCAGCAGAGAGTCGACGCTGCTGGTGAAGGCGGTGGCCGGGTCGTCAGGCGGGTATTGAGCTGCTGAGGAACTTGAGCGGAGGTGCTCTTTTCCAGGCGTGTAACCTCTGCTTTCATGGAAGGGCTCCGCCCTTGCTGACTAACCCCAGACTTTGATGAAGCTGATCAGCTCTTTTCACACCAGCGAGGCCGCAGATGATTTGCGCCAGCGACTGGAGCGATCAGGTATCGCAGTGATCGTGCAGTCCCCGCCCAGCGTCCGACCAGGCGTGCCCACCCGGCATTTGGTGTTTGCAGCGATCGACGCGCAGCATGCCGACGCCATCCAGCTGCTGAACAACCCGGAGCACAGGGTGCTTCACCGGGTGAACCCTGGCGACTTCGCGGCTCACATCCATGATCCATCCGCTCAAAGGGCTGCTCACCGAACGATCAGCCGTGCCCTGCTGGGGATCGTGTTGGTGCTGTTCCTGGGCGCGGCTTTGGTTGCGCTGCTTGCGGCGCGTTGAATCCCGACAACGGATCGTTCTGCACCCGAGCCTGAAGAAAAAAACCTCATTAGGCTGGTTTCTGAAGAAAAAACCCGGCGGCTGAAGATTTTCCAGCAAGGCTGAAGTCTTCTGATGCGGTTGGTGTGGCGGTGGGCTGGTCAAGATCTGAAGAAAAATTCTTCGTTAGATCCTATTCTGAAGATAATTTCAAGAATCTGAAGATTTTTACAGCCACCACCCTCCCGCCAACATGAGCGACGTCGGCTACGCCTGGATCCAGCAAACCATAGACGCCCCGGATTTCCTGGGTGCCCAGCGGGCGCGGCTGGCGCCGGTCAGCCGCATTGAGCGTCTGGAAGACGGCGCCATGCTGGTGCCCCTCAGGCAGGCGCCCGAGGCCAGTTTGTTGCATCACGCTCTGTTCGCTCTCAAGCACGAAGGCGTCCGGCTGGACCTGCTCCTGAGCGCCCTGCGCGACATTCCCCCTGCTGAGTTGGTGGCCTGGGTGCAGGCCACCCCCAACAGTCTCTACGGCCGCAAGCTCGGGCACCTGTGGGAGCGTCTGCACCAGCAGCGCCTGCCGGGGCTGGACGACTTCTGTTCCACAGCCCCCTATGCGCCGCTGTTCGACCCGGCGCACTACTTTGTGGGGCCGGCTCATCGAGACGCCCGCTGGCGTATCGTGTTCAACGGCCTGGGGGACATGCATTTCTGCCCGGTCGTGCGCAAGACCCCGGCGCTCAATACCCTGATCGGCAAGGACATCCTTGGTCAGGCCCAGGCGTTTGCCCAATCGGTGGGCCAGGCCATGCTGGAGCGTGCGCTCAATTGGGCCTACCTCAGCGAAACCGAAGGCTCCTTTGCCATCGAAGGCGAGGCCCCCTCGGCCGACAAAGCCACCCGGTTTGCGGCCCTGCTCCGGCGCGCCCACGAACCGCGCCCGCTGACCGAAGACTTGTTGGTGGAGTTGCAAAACGCAGCCATCTCCAACCCCTTCGACAAGGCCGTCCAGTTCCGCACTGAGCAGAACCGGCTGCAACGCGACGTGCCCGGCGCCGCGGGCGTGACCTATGTGCCGCCCGAGCCCGAACTGGCGGTGGAATTGATGGACGGCCTGATGCGACTGGCAAACCAGCCACCCGCCACGCTGGACTCGCTGGTGCACGCGGGCGTGGTGTCGTTCGCCTTCGTCTTCATCCACCCCTTCATGGACGGCAACGGGCGCCTCTCGCGCTACCTCATCCACCACTGCCTGGGCCAGTCGGGCCGCTTGCCGCCGCAGTTCCTGCTGCCGATCTCGGTGGCCATGAAAAAGCATGAGGCCGACTACCTCCAGGCGCTGACCGCTTTCAGTCAACCCGCGAGGCAACTCTGTCAGGTGACCTGGGCCGGTGACGAACACTACACCTACGACTGGGCGCCCGAGGCAGACATCTGGTTCCGCCACATGGACCTGACCGAGGCGGTGACCTTTACCCTTGCCATGGCCGAGGCGTCACTCGACACCCACATGCGTCAGGAGGTGGAATTCCTCGGTCTGTTCGACCGAGTCAAGCGCCACATCAACGACCGTCACGACCTGCGAGGCAGCGATCTCGCGACGCTGATCGTGACCATCTTCCAGAACGGCGGCACGTTGTCCAACAACCGACGCAAACGCTATGCGGACAGGGTGCAGGCGCATGTGCTGGATGCGGTAGAGCGCGCGGTCGCGAGGGCGATGCGGGGGGAATTGCTGGACGATTCAGATCAGGGGTGAACAACCTCAAGGCGATTGCCGAGACAGCGGGCGTGGACGGCGTGTTCTTCGGCCCAGCCGACCTGTCGGTCAGCATGGGCTACCGCAGCCAGCCCGGGCAACCCGCTGTGCAGAAAGTGATCCTCGATGGCATCACCTCCGCGCGCGCCGCCAGCGTCCTCGCCACCGACCCGGCGCTGGCGCAGCAGTACCTCGACGCGAGTGCTCTGTTCTTGGCGGTGGGGGTGGACACGACGCTGCTGGTGAAGGCGGCGACGGGGCTGGTGCAGCGGTTTGGTGCGGAGGCTGCAAAGACGCCGGCTGCTCCGTCGGGTGGGTACTGAGTTAACGGGGCATCCAAATGGGGAGGCAGCCACCTACTCCTGAAGGTGCAACAGAACCTCGATGCAAAGCGTCTCAGCTTTGTGTGCGTGTTTCGCCCGCTCAATCAGGTAGTAGTCAAACGCCATCAGCTTGGTGATCTTGGTGCTTCCCCGAGATAGCATTTCGGCGGCTTGAACCACACGAAGCAGTTCTGCAAGGTCCAGTAAGTGAATGAAGCCGCCGGTTGCCTTCATGAAATCTGCGATGAACTCCGGGTCAAAGTTCGCTTCGTCTTCGATCAATCCGAACTCAGGAATGAGTACCACTGCATGCGCTGGTTGCGAACGCTCGACATCAATGGGCGCGCCGGATCTCGTGGTGACTGGTGCGCCGTCTTTGATCTTTCGGATGGCTCCGCGTAGTTGGCGCGCAGCCTTCGCCACATGCTGAGAAACATCCTTTGCCAGCTTAGCGCGGTCAGGCAAGTTCTCACGATTGAATACCGTGAGGGCCTTTGACTCGATCAGCACCGCGCCATGGTCATGGCTGAAAAGAATGTCGGTAAGTTCGCGTTGTCTCCTTCCAACTGGAACCTGCGGACTGTGATGAACCCTTTGAGGGCTCAGGCTATCTGTCAGCCAGATAGCGAGCTGCTCCTGCTGGCCGCCCTCGTCCCTACTGAAAATGTCTATCGGGCTATCGGTCCCGTGACTTGTTATGAAGTGATTGAAGACGGGGTGCCAAGTCTCAGCAATCTCAATGTCGGTGGTAAGCAGTTCGCTCGTAGATGCGGTGCCCTTGAACGCTCGCTCGAGCAGACCATCTGCTAGATCGGCTATCTCGGGGTACTCTGTTTTCCCGAGCGTTGCGATGCTGATCCATTCGATCGCGTTGGCAGTGAAGTTGCCTTTGCCTGTGGACCAGGCGACATTCAGAGCAAGTTCGTTGAACAGAAAAACAGGGAAGGACTGTCCAGCAACCAAGGTCTTCAGCGCAATGACTTCAGCTTCAGTCTCAACGACTGACCACAGCATTGCGGGCTTTGCGGCATCGTCACGCACGGTCACTGCGTACATAAGACGGTCGCGCACGCGGCCTAAGAGCAGTTGCAGTGGTGCACCAAGTGCAATGTATTTGATGACCAGCGTGCTTACCTTCAGAAGCAAAGTCGGCTCGAAACCGTTCGAGCCCTTTGCGTAGTCGATGCGGACCAACTGCGGAGTAGCTAAGAACTCTGATCTGTAGTGCGAGGCAAGGAGGTGCATGTTGGTTCTTGGCGCAGAACCCTTGGTCATGCGCAAGCTCTTCGATAAATGGAGATCCTCTCAGTATCTTTAACCAGCGGTTGGAGAAGTCGATGGATGGCGGGTATCGCCTTTGCTGGCGCCGCGCCTTCGTCCTTCATTTTCTTGAGCGTCCAGCTAACACACAGTGGCGAAGGACTGCTAACTCGATCGACCAAGCTCCCCTCATCAAAAACACCCCCACCAACCGCCCACCCACCTCCAGCCCACAAGCCTTCGTCAACCCCCCGGTGATCACCAGATCCCCCGCCTCCAGCCGCTGACCATTCGCAGCCAGTTCCCGCACCAACCGCGCCACCGCATCCAGCGGATGCCCATCGGCGTCGGCGCCCACGCCCTCCCCCAGCGCGCGGTCCCCGTCGCTCAGCCGCACCGCCACGGTGTCAAGCGCCATCAAGTCCGTCACCGGCAGACGCGGGCCAACAACGACCTGGCCGGCCGACGAGTTGTCGGCGGTGTTCTGTTCGAGGTTGAAGCGGTAGCCGGTCCAGGTGGAGTGCACGACTTCGAGGCAGGCGTAGGCGCCTTCCACGGCGGCGGCCACGGTGTGGCGGTCGATGGGCGAGTGCCGCGCGTCGAGGGCGGTCTTCAGGCGCAGCCCGATCTCGGGCTCCACGCGTGGCTGCACCAGGCGCTCGTGCACCGCGTCGCCCGAACCGAGCAGCATCCGGTCCGTCAGCGGTCCGAAGTTCGGTCGGTCAATGCCCATCTGGCGGCGCATCACCTCCGAGGTGTAGCCCAGCTTCCAGCCGACCACGCGCTCGCCGGCGGCGAGGCGCAGCGCGAGCAGCGCGCGCTGGATGGCGTAGGCGGTGGCGAGGTCGGGTGTGCCGATGGTGGCTTCGGCGTCGAGCGTGCGCCCGGCCTGGCGGGCGGCCCAGATCGCCTCGGCGGCTGCCATGACCACGGCGTCGGGCGTGGTCATGGCGCGGACCCTAGCGGCCCAGGTCCTTGGCGGACACCCCCGCGATGCCCCAGTTCTCCTTGGGCATCTCGTGGATCCAGACGCGGATGGTTTCCTTCTTTGCGTCGGTGGCCTCGTGCAGTGCCTGGGTGACCTTTTCGATCACGGCCTTCTTCTGTTCGG
Source organism: Hydrogenophaga sp. (assembly GCA_016790705.1). Classification (GTDB taxonomy): domain Bacteria; phylum Pseudomonadota; class Gammaproteobacteria; order Burkholderiales; family Burkholderiaceae_C; genus Hydrogenophaga. The sequence continues at coordinate 33,972 of JAEUOT010000055.1, read as the reverse complement.
GGGTGCGGCCTTCGAGCATGTAGATCTGGGCGAATGGCATGGTGGTGGTGCTCCGGTGGGGTCAGTCGGCTTTGATGTCCAGCTTGCGGATCAGGGCACCCCAGCGCGCGTTCTCCGCCTTGATGAAGGCGCCGAACTCTTGTGGCGTCGTGACGCGCAGGTTGCCGGAGATGTTGTCGAACGCGGTCTTGGCTTCGGCGGTCTTCGCGCCCTTGGCCCAAGCGTCGTGCAGCTTCTGCACGATGGCCGGCGGGGTGGCGGCGGGGGCGACCAGGCCGAACCAGGTCTCGACCGCAAAGCCGGGGTAGCCGGACTCGGCAATCGTCGGCACGTCGGGCAGCGCGGTGGACCGTGCGGGCGAGGACACCGCCAGCGCCTTGAGCTTGCCCGAGCGGATGTGCTGCAGCGTGGTCGCCAGCGAGCTTTCCATGCTCATGATCACCGTGCCCGAGAGCAGGTCGGGCACGATCTGGCTCGATCCCTTGTAGGGGATGTTGGTGAGCTGGATGCCCGCGACCGACTGCAGCAGTTCTGCGGCGAGGTGGTTGCTGGTGCCGATGCCCGAGGTGGCGTAGCCGAGCTTGCCCGGGTTGGCCTTGGCGTAAGCGACCAGGCCCTTGAGGTCGTTGAAGGGCGCGCTCGGGTGCACGACGACCACGCAGGGCGTGGTGCCGACCAGCGAGATCGGGGCGAAGTCCTTCTCGACCTGGAACGGCAGCTTGTCGTACATGTAGGGCGCGATGGCCAGGCTGCTGATCGCCGAGAGACCGATGGTGTAGCCGTCGGGTGCGGCCTTGGCCACGGCGTCAGTGCCGATGTTGCCGCCCGCGCCGGCCCTGTTCTCGACCACGAAGGACTGGCCCAGCGCGTCGGCCATGGCCTTGGCGGCGGTGCGGCCCATGATGTCGGTCGGCCCGCCGGGCGGGAACGGAACGATGAGCTTGACGGGGCGGGCGGGGTAGGCGTCCTGCGACCAACCGGCCACAGGGCTCAGGGCCATGCCGGCGCCCACGGATGCGATGAAGTGTCTGCGTTGCATCATGGGGTTTTCCTCAGGCGGCCTTTTTCTGGTTGCGGGCGTCGCGCTCGCGCGCCATGGTCATCGCGGTGTCTTCGATCATGTCTTCCTGGCCGCCGACCATCTTCTTGCGGCCAAGCTCGACCAGGATGTCGCGCGCCGACAGGCCGTACTTGACGGCGGCGCGCTTGGCGAACAGCAGGAAGCTGCCGTAGACGCCGGCGTAGCCCAGCGTCAGCGCGTCGCGGTCGATGCGGATCGGGAAGTCCATGATCGGGAACACGAGGTCTTCGGCGACGTCCTGGATCTTCCAGACGTCGACGCCGGTCTGCACGCCCATGCGGTCGAGCACGGCGACCAGCACCTCCATCGGCGTGTTGCCCGCGCCCGCGCCGAGGCCGGCGGCGGCGGCGTCGATGCGGGTGGCGCCGCACTCGATCGCGGCAACCGAGTTGGCGATGCCCATCGCGAGGTTGTGGTGGCCGTGGAAGCCCAGCTCGGTCTCGGGCTTGAGCGCGTCGCGCACGGCCTGCAGCCGGGCCTTCACGTCACCGGGCAGCATGTAGCCAGCGGAGTCGGTGACGTAGATGCAGTTGGCGCCGTAGCTCTCCATCAGCTTGGCCTGCGTGACCAGGCCCTCTGGGCTGTTCATGTGGGCCATCATCAGGAAGCCGACGGTGTCCATGTCGAGCTTGCGCGCCATGGTGATGTGCTGCTCGCTGACGTCGGCCTCGGTGCAGTGGGTGGCGACACGGATGGTGTGTACGCCCAGGCCGTGCGCCATCTTCAGGTGGTCGACGGTGCCGATGCCGGGCAGCAGCAGGGCCGAGACCTTGGCCTGCTTCATCAGCGGAATCACGGTGCCGAGATATTCCTCGTCGGTGTGGGCCGGGAAGCCGTAGTTGACCGAACTGCCGCCCAGGCCGTCGCCGTGCGTGACCTCGATCAGCGGCACGCCCGCGGCGTCCAGGCCTTGGGCGATGCTCTTCATCTGGTCGAGCGTCATCAGGTGGCGCTTGGGGTGCATCCCGTCGCGCAGGGTCATGTCGTGCAAGGTGATTTTTTTCTGGCTCATGGTGTCGTGCTCCGGAATCAGACGGTGGGGGTGAGCACCAGCTCGCCCTTGAGAATCTCTTCGGCGAACATCTCGGCCGTGCGCGCGGCGGCGGCGGTCATGATGTCGAGGTTGCCCGCGTACTTGGGCAGGTAGTCGCCCAGGCCTTCGACTTCGAGGAAGACGGAGACGCGCTGGCCGTCGAAGACAGGACCGTTGACCAGCTTGTAGCCCGGCACGTACTTCTGCACTTCCTTGATCATGTCGTGGATGGACTTCGTGATCGCGGCTTCGTCGGGCGTGCCATCGACCAGGCAGTGCACCGTGTCGCGCATGATCAGCGGCGGGTCGGCCGGGTTGATGATGATGATGGCCTTGCCCTTCTTGGCGCCGCCGACCTTCTCGACCGCGCCGGCCGTGGTGCGGGTGAATTCGTCGATGTTCTTGCGGGTGCCGGGACCGACCGAGCGCGAGGACACGGTGGCGACGATTTCGCCGTAGGCAACCGGCTGCACGCGGCTGACGGCCGCGACCATCGGGATCGTGGCCTGGCCGCCGCAGGTGACCATGTTCACATTCATCTCGCGCTTGCCGACGTGCTGCTTGAGGTTGACCGGCGGCACGCAGTAGGGGCCGATGGCGGCGGGCGTGAGGTCGATCATCATCGCGCCCTGCTCGATCACCTTGCGGCTGTTCTCGCCGTGGACGTAGGCGCTGGTGGCGTCAAACACGATCTGCACGCCGTCGGCCTTCATGTGCGGGACCAGCCCGTCCACGCCATCGGCGGTGGTCTTGATGCCCATCTCGGCGGCGCGCTTGAGGCCGTCCGAGCTGGGGTCGATGCCGACCATCCACACCGGTTCGAGCACCGGGCTGCGCTTGAGCTTGGCCAGCAGGTCGGTGCCGATGTTGCCGGGCCCGATTAGGGCGCACTTGATTTTTTTCGTCATGGGTTTCTCCTGGAAATGAACATCCGGTTCAGGCGGGGCGGTGCAGCCAGCCGGCCATCCAGCGCGTCAGGCGCGGCGCCACCACCCAGGTCATGAGGATCACCACCAGCGCGGTGATGAGCATGGTGCGCGGCACCAGCGGCCAGTCGGCCAGCAGCGGTGCCACGGTGAGAAAAAGCAGCAGCACGGTCGGGAAGATGCCGAGCCAGGTGACGGTGGCGACCTTCCACTTCGGCGGCGGCGCCTTGGTCGTGCTGCCGGCGGGCGCGAACCAGTAGTCCAGTCCGCTGACCCGTCGCATCTCCTGTTCGCCGATGGTGTGCGGGGCGACCTGAGCGAGCCAGTGCGCGCGCTCGGGCGAGGCCTGCCAGGCGGCCAGGTTGGCCTCGTTGTCGAAGGCGAACACCACGTGGTAGAGCAGGGGTTCGTCCGAGTCCCCGGCCGCGTCGGGCCGCACGAGCTGGCCGCCCAGGTGGCCAGGGAATCGGGTCGCTGCCTCGATCATCCCGGTCATGGCCGCTTCGAAAGCGGCCACGGCAGCGGGCGCGACGCGGCGCGTGACCAGCACGGTCACGGCGCGCGACGGGGCAGCGGGAGCGTTCATGCGCGGGGGTCTCTCGCGGTGGCGCTCAGACGAAGCGCATGCCGACCGTGCCCAGGTCCTGGAAGCGCACGTTCACGCTGTCGCCCGCCTGCACCGCGATGGCTTCGGTCACACCACCGGTCATGATGAAGCTGCCGGCCGGAATCTCCTGTCCGCGTGCACCGAGGTGGTTGGCCAGGGCGGCGATGGCGGCGGCAGGGTGGCCCATCACGGCGGCACCGGCGGCCATGGCCACGATCTGGCCGTTCTTCTCCAGCACCACGCCCAGCGTGCGCAGGTCCAGTTCGTCCACGCGGCGCGAGCGGCCGCCGATCACGAAGCGCGAGGCCGAGGTGTTGTCGGCGATCACGCTCTTGAGGTCGAACTTGAAGTCGCGGTAGCGGCTGTCGATGATCTCCACGCCGGGGATCACGAAGTCGATGGCGGCCATCACGGCGCCGACGTGGCAGCCCGGGCCCTTGAGCGCCGTCTTGGTGACGACGCAGATCTCGGCCTCGACCTTGGGGTGGATGAGTTCCGAGGTCTTGATGTCGCTGCCTTCGGCGCAGGCCATGTAGTCGCTGACGAAGCCGAAGACCGGCGTGTCCACGCCCATCTGCTTCATCTTGGCGTAGGAGGTCAGGCCGCACTTGAGGCCCACCGTCTTGTTGCCACGGCCTTCCTTGCGCGCGCGGATGATGTCCTGGATCGCGTAGGCGTCGTCCCAGTCCATGTCCGGGTGGTCGTCGGTGATCTTGGTGACGTCGTGCGCCTTCAGCTCGGCGTTTTCCAGGTGCTCGGCGAGCTGGGCGAGGGTGTTCTTGTCGAGTTTCATGTGATGGCTTCCTTCCCGCTCAGGCGACGAAACGCACGGACGTGCCACCGAGGCCGCCGACGCTGCAATACAGGCTGTCGCCCGCGACGACCGGGACCAGCGGAGATTGCGAGCCCGAGAGGATGATGTCGCCGGCTTTGAGGCCGATGCCCAGGCGGCCGAGCGTGTTGGCCAGCCACGCGACCGCGTTGACCGGCGAGCCCTGCACCGAGGCGCCGCAGGAGGTGCTGATGATTTCGCCGTTCTTCTCCAGCACCATGCCGGCCAGCGCCAGGTCGAGGTCGCGCGGGCTCTTGCGCAGGCCGCCGAGCGTGAGCACGCCACACGACGCGTTGTCGGCCACGGTGTCCTGGATCTTGATCTTCCAGTCCTTGATGCGGCTGTCGACGATCTCGAAGCAGGGCATCACGCAGTCGGTGGCGCGCAGCACGTCGGCCGCGGTCACGCCCGGGCCTTCGAGGTCGCGCGCCAGGATGAAGGCGACCTCGGCCTCGGCCTTGGGCGCGATCATGGTGCCCGCCGAAATCGGCTGGCCTTCGTTGTAGACCATGCCCGAGAGCAGGTGGCCGAAGTCGGGCTGGTTGACCTTGAGCATGTCCATCACGACCTTGCTGGTCACGCCGATCTTCTTGCCCACGACGTGTTCACCCGCGTCCAGGCGGCGCTGGATCATGCGCAACTGGATCTGGTAGGCGTCCTCGATGGTGATGTCCGCTTCCCGGTCAGTCAGCGGGGCGACGGGTGTGCGGTCGAGCAGCGACTGGTAGAGCTCGTCGCCGTACTGCTGGATCTTCTGTTTGTCCATGGTGTGTGTCGGAAGGTTTGAAAGGGTCAGGCGGCGGCGCGGGCGTCGGCCTCGGCGAGGAAGTTCGACACCAGTTGCGCGAAGCGCGCGGCGTGTTCGATCTGCGTCCAGTGGCCGCAGTGGCCGAACACGTGGAGCTGGCTGTTGGGAATCCACTGGCTCAGCGTCAGCGAGTTCTGCAGCGGGATCACCTGGTCCTCGCGGCCGTGCACGATCAGGGTCTCGTGCGGCAGCGCGCGGATCGCGGCCTCGGGGCTGGCCATGGCGTCGACCCAGCGCTGGCGCGGGGCCGGGAACATGGCGGAGAAGGACTCCTGGAAGCCGGGGCGGATGCTGGCCTGGTAGCGCAGCTCGGCCAGCTCGTCGGTGACCAGGGCGCGGCTGTGGGCGAAGATGTCCAGCAGCTTTTTCATGGTGGCCAGCGAGGGCTCGTAGCCCCAGACGGCGTCGAGGCCCGGCGTGATCGGGAAGGGCACGCCGACCGAGCCCATCAGCACCAGGCGGCGCACGCGCTGTGGCGCGCGGATCGCCAGTGCCAGCGAGAGCGCGCCGCCGAAGCTGTTGCCGACAACGTCGGCCTGCTCGACACCCATCGCGTCCATCAGGTCCAGCGCCTGCTGGACCCAGGTGTCCATGGTGTAGGCGATGCCGGCCGGGCGGTCGGTGTAGCCGAAGCCCACCATGTCGGGCGCGATCACGCGGCGTGCCTGCGCAATCACCGGCATCGCCAGGCGCCAGTTGGCCCAGGCGCTCACGCCCGGACCGGAGCCGTGGATGAACAGCACCGGCGGCTGGCCTGGCGTCGATGCGCCGAGGTCGTGGACGTTGGTGTTGAAGTTGCCGGTGCGAACGCTGCGGGCGACTTCGGGGTTGTGGGGAGCGTTCACAGCTTCACCATCACGTTGCGCAGCTCGGTGTAGAACTCCAGCGAGTGCACGCCGCCTTCGCGGCCGATGCCCGAGGCCTTCGCGCCGCCGAAGGCGGTGCGCAGGTCGCGCAGGAACCAGCTGTTGATCCAGCACAGGCCGACCTCGATCGCGGCGGCCATGCGGTGGGCGGTGCCCAGGTCCTGGGTCCAGACGGTGGTGGCCAGGCCGTAGTCGGTGGCGTTGGCCAGCGCGACGGCTTCCTCTTCGGTGTCGAAGGGGGCGATGTGACAGCAGGGGCCGAAGATCTCTTCGCGGATCACGCTGGCGCTCTCGGGCAGTCCGGTCCAGATGGTGGGCTGCACGAAATGGCCGTTGGCGTAGTCGCCGGTCATGGCCGGTGCGCCGCCGCCGGTGACGACGGTCGCGCCTTCGGCCTTGGCCTTGGCGTAGTAGCCCATGACCTTCTGTTTGTGTTCGGCCGAGATCAGCGGGCCGATGCCCACGCCGGGGGTGTCGGGACCGCCGATGGTCAGGGCCTCGGCCTTGGCCTTCAGCGCCGCGACGAACTTGTCGAAGATCGGGCGCTGCACGTAGACGCGCTCGGTGCCCAGGCAGACCTGGCCGCAGTTCTCGAAGGCGCTGCGCGTGATGCCGGCGACGGCCTTGTCGAAGTCGGCGTCGGCGAAGACGATGCCGGCGTTCTTGCCGCCGAGTTCAAAGCTGACCGGGCGCACGCCCTTGGCGGCGGCGGCCATGATGGCCTCGCCGGTGCGGGTCTCGCCGGTGAAGGTGATGCCGTTGACGCCGGGGTGCTTGGTGATGAACTCGCCGGCCGAGCCGGGGCCGAAGCCGTGCAGCACCTGGTACACGCCCTTGGGGATGCCGACCGCGTTCATCACCTCGCCCAGCAGCGTCGCGGTGGCGGGGGTCTCTTCGGAGGGCTTGACGATCACGGTGTTGCCGCAGGCCAGGGCCGGGCCGACTTTCCAGGTCATCAGCAGCAGCGGCAGGTTCCACGGGCAGATCACGCCGACCACGCCCAGCGGCGAACGCACCGCGTAGCTGACGGCCGTGCCGCCGTCGGGCGTGGTCATCTGGAAGCTCTCGGTCGGGACGTTCTTGACGATGTCCGCGAAGATCTTGAAGTTGGCGGCGCCGCGCGGGATGTCGATGTGCGAAGCCAGCGAGCGCGGCTTGCCAGTGTCGGCCAGTTCGGCGGCGAGGAAGTCGTCGAAGCGGCGGTTGATCTCGTCGGCCACCGCGTGCAGCAGCTCGGCGCGCTTGACCACGCTCATCTTCCCCCACTCGCCCTTGAGGGCCGCGCGGGCGGCGGCGACAGCGGCGTCGACCTCGGCCTGGCCGGCCTCGTGCACCAGACCGACCACTTCGTTGGTGGCGGGGTTGCGGTCTTCGAAGGTCTTGTCGGTGGCGACGAAATCGCCGTTGATGAAGTTGAGGAAGTGTTTCATGGGAAGGCTCCGGTCAGTCTGTGATTCCTTGGTGCGTGCGCGTCAGGCCAGGGCGAGCAGGGCGTCGATGCCGGCCTGGGCGCAGACCGCGTCCTGCTCGGCCGATCCGCCGGAGACGCCGATGCCGCCGATGAGCTGGTCGTCGGCGCGGATCGGCAGACCGCCGCCGAAGGTCACCAGGCGGGGGCGGTGCGGCATGCCGATGCGAAGGCCCTCGTCACCGGCGAGCACCTGTGGCCAGGCGGCGGTCGGGAAGCCGAAGCTGGCGGCGGTGTAGGCCTTGTCGATGGCGATGTCGATCGAATGCAGAAACGCATTGGGCATGCGCAGGAACGCGGCCAGCGTGCCCGAGGCGTCGGTCACGGCCACGTTGATGCGGATCCCCAATGCCTCCGCCTTGGCCACGGCCGCGTCACAGGCGACCGATGCGGCGCGTGCGGTGATGACGGCGGCAGGAACAGTGATGGAAGAACTCATGGAATAACTGGAGTGGATGAACAAGCAGCAAGTCGCGCAGCGACAAGCCCGCCAAGGCACCCGTGGAACCGGCTTTGCCGGGCCACTGGGTGCGTCCCCCTCCCGCAGGAGAGGGGGAAGGCGCGCAGCGCCGCAGGGGGTGATCAGGTCACCACGCTCAGGAACGCATCGTTGAGCTTGCGGTCGTGATAGAAGATGCCGCGGCCGACCTCGTCCCAGGTCCAGGTGACGGGGTGCATGTCGGGGTAGTGGTCGTAGCCGCCGCAGAAGGTTTCGAGGCGGTTGCCGCTGGGGTCGAAGAAATAGATCGTCGTGCCCTGCGTGATGCCGTGGCGGGTGGGTCCGATGTCGATGGACACGCGGTTGATGCTCATGATGTCGGCGGCGCGCAGCACGCTTTCCCACGAGGGCATCTGGAACGAGACGTGGTGCAGCTTGCCGTCCTCGGCGTGGCGGACCATCGCGATGTCGTGGGCCTTGGCGCTGCAGGTCAGCCAGACGGCCAGGTCGGTCTTGCCGTCTTCGAGCTTGACGCGTTCGACCAGGTGGAAGTCCAGGCACTTCTCGAAGATCTCGCGCGCACCGTCGATGTCGCCGCCGTAGAGCAGGGCGTGGTCCATGCGGGTCGGGCGGATGCCGGGGCCGTCGACCACGTCGACTTCCGGATCGGTGTAGCCCATGCCGTTGCCGACGTCCTTCTTCTCGGCGTACAGCTCGACGGCGTGGCCGGTGGGCAGCATGAAGCGCACGCGCTCGCCGGTCTCCAGCAGTTCGCCGGCGGGGATGCGCTCGGTCTTGACGCCGTGTGCCTTGAGGCGGCGCTCGAACTCGTCCATGTCGACCTTGGTGGCGACCTTGAACGCGAAGAAGTCGATGCCGGCGCGGTCGGCCTGACGCAGGATCACGCTGTTGTGGTCGCGTTCCTGGCGGGTCTTGAAATAGACGCGGCCCTGGCCATCGCGGCCCGTCTCGATCAGGCCCATTACGTTGGTATAGAACTTCACCGACTCGTCCATGTCCAGCACCCGGATCTGGGCGTGGCCTGGGCGCAGTACACCTTTCATAGCCATGGGAATCTCCTTTGTCTCTCTCTAGGTTGAGGTGGTTTGGGGAACGCCGGCTGGCTCAACCACCCTGCAGACGTTCTTTTTCATCTTTCCGATCACCCGCAGTTGCAGGTCGCTGGCCGGGCGCACGCGGCAGGCCAGCACGCGGCCTTCGCTCTCGTCCTCGGCGCTGACGTATTCGCGGCTCATCACGCGCGCCACATAGCTGCCCGAGGTGATGTGCACCTTGCAGACACCGCAGCCGCCGTTGCGACAACCGACGGGGATGCCGCGACGACCCAGCGACTCCATGCCTTCGAGCACGGAGCGGGTGTCGGTGCAGCTGTAGTGCTCACCGGTGTCCTGGATGCAGATGTCGTACTTGGGCACGGCGTGTCTCCTGGGGGGCGCTCTGGGTTGAGGGCTCGTCGGTGAGCGGTTGCGGGCGCCTGTCGTTCAGGTGTCCGCAACGATAAAAATCTCGCTCCATACTGTCCAATACTGTTTTTTCGATGACTCGATACCATTTGGGTATTGATACGGACAAGGAGCCCTGGACATGGACCTGCGCGACATGCGCCACTTCCTCGCGGTGGCCGAGGAAGGCAACATCGGACGGGCCGCGCAGCGGCTGCACATGTCCCAGCCGCCGCTGACGCGGCACATCCAGGCGCTGGAAGAGGAGGTGGGGGCGCCGCTGTTCGTGCGCACGCCCAAGGGCGTGACGCTGACCGAGGCGGGGCAGACGCTGCTGGCCGAGGTGCCCAACCTGCTGGGGCTGGCGCAGCGCGCGACCGAACGCGCGCGGCTCGCGGGACAGGGCCTCATCGGTCAGCTCGACGTGGGCCTGTTCGGCTCCGGCGTGCTCGATGTGATCCCGCGCATGCTGGCGCGTTTCCACGCGGCGCGGCCGGAGGTCAAGATCGTGCTGCACAACATGACCAAGGTGGCGCAGTTGCAGGCGCTGCACGAGCGGCGCATCCTGGTCGGCTTCAACCGGCTGGTGCCCGAGGAGGCGGGCATCACGGTCGAGACGGTGCTGTGCGAGTCGCTGGTGGTCGCCATGCCCGACACGCACCCGCTGTCGGTGCGTCCCAGCATCGCGCTGCGCGACCTGGACAACGTGCCCATGATCACCTACCCCAACGTGCCGATGCGCGGGCTGGCGCAGGAGGTCGCGGATGCCTTCCGCAGCGAGGGTGTGCGGTTGGCGGTCGAGCAGGATGTCGAGGACGTGCTGACCGCCGTGGCGCTGGTCTCCACCGGCTTCGGCGTGGCGATCACGACGCAGTCGGCGGCCAACCTGCGGCTGCCCGGCGTGGTGTTCCGCCCGCTCAAGAGCCAGACGCTCAAGGAGCTGGAACTCAGCTGCCTCTACCGCAGCGGGGACAGCTCGCCGGTGCTCAAGGCGTTCCTGGAGGTGGTCCATGACTTTGTCGGCGATACGCGCAACCGGCCCCGGACAGTCAGACCCGCTTGAACAGCGGGCTGCGCACCTGCTGCGCATCGGCGGCCGAGATGAATTTCTCGGTGTAGATGTCGCGCTCGAACAGGCGGCCCTGCATCAGCGTGGTGATGCAGGCGTCGATCATCATCGGCGGCCCGCAGAGGTAGGCCTTGTGGCCGCGGAAATCGTTGTTGAAGTGGGCCTTGGCGGCCTCGTGGACGAAGCCGCGCGCGCCGTCCCAGTCGCTGTCCTGCGGCTCGCCGGAGAGGGCGGGGACGTAGCGGAAGTTCGGGTGCCGGGCCGCCAGGTCGAGGAACTCGGCGTGGTGGTAGAGCTCCTCGCGTGAGCGGGCGCCGTTGACCAGCACGATGGGGGCGCTGCAGCCCTGGGCCAGCAGGTCCAGGATCATCGAGCGCGGGCTCGACAGGCCCGAGCCGCCCGCCAGGAACAGGTAGCCCAGTTGCTCCTTGCGGTGGGCGCTCTCGCGCACGAAGAAGCGGCCGTAGGGGCCGGACAGCCGGACCTTGTCGCCCGCGGCCAGTTGCTGGTGGACCCAGGTCGTGCCCTTGCCGCCGGGCACGTGGCGGATGTTCAGCTCGATCTCGTCGGCCTGTTGCGGCGCGCTGGCGATCGAGAAGGCGCGCGGTTGGGATTCGCCGGGGATGGCCAGGTTGATGTACTGGCCGGCCTGGAAGGTGATGGGTTGCGCGAGCCTGATCCAGACGCCCTTGATGGTGGGCGTGAGGCTTTCGATGCGGCTGACCGTGCCGGCGAAATCCTGCACCGGCAGGTTCTGTGCGTCGGGGTCTTCGTCGATCTCGGCCTCGATCACCACGTCGGACTGCAGCGTGGCGCAGCAGGCCAGGCACTTGCCTTCGTCGCGCTCGTAGTCCATCAGCGCGAAGTTGCTCGCTTCGCCGTGTTCGATTTCGCCGTCGCTGACCTGCACCTTGCAGGTCGCGCACAGGCCGTGGCAGCAGGCGTGGGGCAGGTAGATGCCGGCCCGCAGGGCGGCGTCCAGAATGGTCTGGCCGTCTTCCACCTCCACGGTCTGGCCCAGCGGTTCGATGGTCAGTTGGTAGCTCAAGTCAGGGGCTCCGGGTACACGGTCCGCCCGGGGTCGGCCACGCGCCCCCGGGCGGACCCGGGGGCTGGCGTGGGCGATGGGCGCGGGGAGGGGAAGGTCAGTGGGCCGAGCCGCTCAGGCCGGTCAGGCCTGGGGTGCGGAAGCGGATCACCGACTTGTGTTCCAGGCCGTTGTCGGCCAGGGATTTGTCCATGTCGGGCTTCCAGGGCTGGCCCGAGCGGAACCACTCGACCTTGTCCCAGTCGATGCGGGCGAACTCGGGGTGCGCGCCATAGAAGCCGGGCAGTGCGCCCTTGACCAGGTCACCGAACTTCATCACCGGCGGGAACGGTGCGCAGAACGGTGCGCAGAGCATCATGTGGTCTTCCCAGCCGATGTAGAGCAGGGGCGCGGGGAACTTGTCCACGCTGTCCTTGGGGGCGAACGCGTACGTGCCGACAGATTTCACAGCCATGTTCGTGTCTCCTTGTGCTCAGTTGCCGGTGGCCATCTGGCGCCACTGCTCGAAGTTCTTCTTGTCGGGCGAGTCGGCGAAGTCGAGGTTGTCGACACCCCAGGTCATCTTGTACCAGCGCAGCACCTCGGCCAGCGGGTTGAAGTCGGGCTTGGTCGGATCGACATCCGGCTCGAAGCAGTTGCCCTGGTAGATCTGGTGCACCGGCAGCCAGCTCTGCACGTACTTCTCGGGCTCGTTGTCGAAGATGTGCTTGCAGCCGTCCGAGCAGAAGTGGTACTTCATGCCGTGGTAGGTGCTCTCGCGATAGCAGATCTTGGTCGGATCGTCCGGCTCGGTGAAGAACATCGGGATCTGGCAGGTCTGGCACAGCATGGGCAGCGTGGTGTTGTAGAAGCGCCGGCCCTCGGCCTGCTCCTTGCGGTAGTGCTCCCACACCGGCCGGTAGTACTTGTCGAAGGTCTCGGGGTACTTGGCCGAGAGCCAGTCCATGTCCTGCTCGCTGGGCGCCCAGGTGTGGAACGGGGCGGCCGCGCCGTAGTTGTAGAACACGTTCCAGGCCTGGTGCGAGAGGTGGTCCTTGTCCTTGCAGGCCTGCTCCCAGCCGGCGGGCGTCTTGATGCCGTAGCGCGCCAGGTCGGCGAACAGGGCGCCGCCGTTTTCCTCGGCGTAGATCTCCCAGGCTTCCTTCCAGCTCATCACGCGCTTGGGCAGCATGTAGTCCATCATCATCGCCACCAGCGTCAGCACGCGATAGCCGCGCCAGAACCACTTGTCCAGCCAGGCCTGCACGATGGGCAGGTTGTCCGGGTCCTGTTCCAGGATGAACTTGATGATCTCCAGGCCCAGCGTCATGTGGCGCGACTCGTCGGACTGGGCCGAGAAGCCGAAGGCCATGGCGCCCATGTCGCCGTTGTAGGCGGCGCCCGAGATGAACGGCACGAACAGCAGGTTGGTCAGCACGTACTCGAAGGCGAAGCCGATCGCGATCATGAATTCGAACGGGCCGGAGGAGACGGCGTCGTCGAAGAAGCTCTTGGGCACCGAGAGGTACCAGACGCGGTCGTGCTGGTGGCGCCAGTTCTGGAAGCCGTTGTAGTGCTTGTTGTAGTTCGAGAGGCTGTGGATCTGCGTCTGTGCGTGGCGGATCTCGTCCAGGCTCTGCATCAGGCAGGCCACGCGCGGGCCGGCGCCGGCCATCTGGCGGCCGACGTGGGCGAAGCCGCGGTGGGCCATGTATTCGAGCGGCGAGACGCCGGTCATGAACAGCTTGAGCGTGTTGATGTAGCGCGCATCCGTCACGCCCAGGTGGCCGTTGTTCTGGGTGAACGCGTCCATGATGGCGTAGAGCTTGCGCTCCTTCTCGGCCTGGTATTTCCAGTACGCGTCCATCGTCATGCGGAACGGGTCCTCGAACTTGTCCCAGTCGTGGATCTTGATGCCCTCGTACTCCATGAAGGGGTAGACGTCCTTGACGGCCTGGTAGGTCGGCGTCCAGGCCAGGTCGCGGGTCATCAGGTTGTAGCGGTCCTTCAGGCCCAGCTTCTTGTTGACTTTCATGTCCATGGGAATGTCTCCTGTGGGGGTGTGGCCGGTGCCGCGCTCAGTGCGCCCAGCTCAGGGTGAACTCGTCGTCGGTCTCGTCGATGTGACCGGTCAGCGTGATCAGGTTGATGTGCATTTCCTGCAGGTCGAAATCACGGCCCATCTCGTCGGCCACGGTCTCGCGGCGGATGACCATGCGGTTGGGCGCGTCGATGCGCACCATCGCGGGCTGCTCGTTGATGGACGCCTCGGGGTTGTCACGCACGATGGCGTTGACGATGGCGCGGGTCTCTTCGTTCTTCTGGAAGGCGATGAACACGTTGGACATCGGGTGCTCCTGTTCGGGGTGTGTGGGGGCGGTCAGACCGACAGGCCGGCCTTGGCCATGCGCGCGTCCAGGTTGCTGCGGCACTTGGCCAGCGCGGCGCCGGCGCCGTCGCCCAGCGCCAAGCGGGCGACCGGGTCCAGCGCATCGGCGGCACGCTGGCGCCAGGCGGCGTACCAGCCGCTGACCAGCTTCTGGTTGGCCTCTCTCTCGGCGGCCACGCCCTTGATGACCGAGTCCACCCACTTGCAGTGGTCCTGGAACCATTCGGCCTGGAAGCGGGTGAGCATCGACACCGTGGGGCCGGCCTTGGCGGCGATGACGCCGTCGACTTCCTTGTAGGCCAGGCAGAACAGCATGCCGTCGAGTGCGACGTTCTGCGCCACGAACAGCTCGAACCAGTCCTTCATCACCAGCGTGTCCTCGACGTATCGGCGCAGGCCCTGCCAGGCCGGGGCGTTCAGCCAGGCGTGCTTGGCGGCCTCCAGGTCTCCCTGCTGGCCCATCAGCAGGCCCAGTCGCGTGAGGTACTGGGCGATGCCCAACTGGTCCATGCCGGCGTAGAGGCAGGCCTGGGTGACGGCGGTGCCGTAGCCGTAGGCGCACATCGAAGCGCCGTTCATGTTGGCGCCCCAGGCGACGTGGCGCAGCGGCAGATAGAAGTCCAGCGTGGCGCGGCGCGCGCTGTCGTCGAAGCCCTCGGCCAGGCCGCGTTCCTCGACGAAGTCGAAATCGGCCTCGGCCGTTTCCTGCATCCGGGCGCGGGCCTGGGTGTAGGTGCCGTAGTAGAGCTGGCGCGGGTCCTTGAGCACGTACCAGTCGGCCATCACCACCTTCGTGCGGCCGGTGTCGAAGATCTCGTGCTCGGGGTCCCAGGTCGGCCGGTAGTGGAAGTTGGCGTTGGCCTGCACGTCCATCGTCGCCTCGATGTAGCGCGAGGCCGCCTTGTCGGCGCCGATGCGGTCGGCGATGTGGTTGAAGGTCTGCCGCAGCGGCGTGATGCTGACGGTACGAAGGTCGATCTGCATGGCGGTGGGTCTCCTCGGGTGGTTCTCTGTCAAAGGTGCGCTCAGGGCGCGGATCAGGGTTCGTGGCGGAAGTGCTTCTCGCGCGCCGCGCGCAGGCTCCAGTCCCATTCGTGGTCCTGGGTGCCGGCGGCCGCTTCGGGCAGCGCACCCTGGGTGGGGGTGACGCCCTGGTCCTGGCAGAACTGCCGGAACTCCGCGGCGGGCATCACCATCTCCACGAACAGCCCGGGCTCGCCGACGGCGAACTCGAACTCCACCATGCCGTCCGGGCGGGTCTCCACCACGCGGATGAACTTGCGGCGGGGGTCGAAATCGGCTGGGGTGGCGGGGTCGAGGGATGTCATGGCGGGTGGTGCTGGTCGCCGGCCTCCTTTGCAGCGCCCATGCCAGCGGCCGGCGTTTTGCCGAAAAATCTCGATATTTCAGGGAAAGTCCCTAGAAAATCGGCCATGTGCAGCGCAGCATCTGCATGGATCGGGTGAGGCCGATAGCGTTAACTCGACCCCGAACCGGGGAGCTTCGTGATCTGGTTGACGATTTGAGCAGCCGGGTGGCGGCGGATTTGCTCAGATGATCAAATGCGGGCGGCCTCGGCACGGCTTGCCGCCAGCAGCGTCCTTCGCTGAAAATATCGAGATTCACGGCGACAAAGAGCGCCATTCCGGAGACATCCTTGGACCCGACACTGACTTACCCGCCCGATGCGGACCTGCGCAGGCTGTTGCGCTTCGAGCCCGACAGCGGCGCCATCTGGCTGGGCGAGCGGCGCATGCTGCTGTTGCACACCGCCGCGCTGACGGCGCTGCGGCACGACCTCATCACCTCGGTCGGCAAGGAGCACGCGCGGCGGCTGCTCACGCGCATGGGCTATGCCTGCGGCATGCACGACGCCGGCTTCGCCGCCAAGACGCGGGGGTCGAGGACGCTGGAGGACATGTTCCTGGTGGGGCCGCAGTTGC
This sequence comes from Hydrogenophaga sp., assembly GCA_016790705.1. Classification (GTDB taxonomy): domain Bacteria; phylum Pseudomonadota; class Gammaproteobacteria; order Burkholderiales; family Burkholderiaceae_C; genus Hydrogenophaga. Next base: position 18,021 of record JAEUOT010000055.1, on the reverse strand, counting down.
ACATGCTCGAGGGCGCGGCGCGGGTGACGCCGGTGTTGCTGAAGATGGACGCGGCGGCGGGCCAGTTCGAGGGGGAGTTCCGCTGGGACGATTCCTGGGAGGCGCACGCGCACCGGCTGCAGTACGGCGTCGTCGACGAACCCGCCTGCTGGACCCTGCTGGGCTACGCCAGCGGCTACACCAGCGCGTTCATGGGCCGGCTGATCCTGTTCAAGGAAACCCGGTGCTCGGCCTGTGGCGACGACCATTGCCACATCGTCGGGCGACCGATCGAGGCCTGGCCGGACGGCGACGCGCACCGTCAGTACTTCGAGGACGACTCGCTGCTGGAGAAGATGGCCGCGCTGAGCCAGCAGGTCGAGGCGCTCAAGCGCAGCCTGGAGCCGGCCGAGTCCGGCGGCATGCTGGTCGGCGCCTCGCCCGGCTTCCAGCGGGCGCACGATCTGATGCGTCGCGCGGCAGCGACCCAGGTGGGGGTGCTGCTGACCGGCGAGACGGGCGTGGGCAAGGAGCGTTTCGCGCGCGCGCTGCACCAGCACTCCGACCGCGCCGCCGGACCGTTTGTCGCGGTCAACTGCGCGGCCTTGCCCGCCGAGCTGATCGAGGCCGAACTGTTCGGGGTCGAGAAGGGCGCCTTCACCGGCGCGCACGCGGCGCGGGCGGGCCGGTTCGAGCGCGCCGACGGCGGCACGCTGTTCCTGGACGAGGTGGGCGACCTGCCGATGCCGGCCCAGGCCAAGCTGCTGCGGGTGCTGCAGGACGGGGAGATCGAACGCCTGGGCGGGGAGTCGGTGCGCAAGGTCAACGTGCGGCTGGTCGCGGCCACCAACGTCAACCTGGAGGCGGCGGTCGAGCGCGGGCAGTTCCGGCGCGACCTGTTCTACCGGCTCAACGTCTATCCGATCTGCATCCCGCCGCTGCGGGAACGGCCGTCGGACATCGAGCCGCTGGCGCGCCACCTGTTGGCGCGTTTCGCGGCCCAGCACCACAAACGCCTGGACGGCTTCAGCGACCGGGCGCTGCAGGCGCTGGCCCGGCACACCTGGCCCGGCAACGTGCGCGAGCTGGAAAACCTGGTCGAGCGCGGCGTGATTCTTGCAGCGCAGGGCGGCGTGATCGAAGCCGAACACCTGTTCCCGAACCAGCCCGATGTGGCGCATGACGGACTCGATCCGCAAGGGCGTCTGGCGCGGCGTGCGCCGCAGGACGAGCAGCGCCTGTGCGAACAGGTGCTCGACTCCGGCGTGCCGATCGAATCGCTGGAGGCCCGGGTGCTGGCGCTGGCGGTCGAACGCAGCCGTGGCAATCTCTCGGGCGCGGCCCGGATGCTGGGCATCAGCCGCGCCCAACTGGCCTACCGCCTCAAGCGGCAGCAGGCCCCCGAAACCGACTGAGCACGACCATGTGGCAAGAACTGCTTCACACACCGCAGGCCGCCGGACCGGCACCGCGCAGTGACGATCCGCAGCCGCGGACACTGACCGAGCGCGCCTACCGGGCGCTGCGCCACGACATCGTCTGCGGCCACCTGCCGCCGGGCCTGCGGCTGCGGGTCGAGCACCTCAAGGACGATTACGGCGTCGGGGCCGGCACGCTGCGCGAGGCGCTGGCGCTGCTGGTGTCGGACGCGCTGGTCACGGTCGAGGGGCAGCGCGGCTACCGGGTCAGCGCGATCTCGCTGGACGATCTGCGTGATCTCACCGATACCCGCGTGCGGCTGGAGACCGAAGCCTTGCGCCATTCGGTGCGGCACGGTGACGCCGAATGGGAGCGGGCGGTCCGGGAGGCATTCGACCGGCTCACCGAGACCGAGTCGCACGGCGCGGGGCGTGACCCCGACCAGTGGGAGCGGGTCAACCGGCGGTTTCACGAAGCCCTGATCGCCGGCTACAGCTCGCCCTGGACGCGGCACCTGCTGGATATCCTCTACCGCCACGGGGAGCGCTACCGCCACGTGGCCATCCGGCTGGGTGCGACGCCCGGTTTCGTGCGGGATGTGCACGCCGAGCACGAAGGCATCTTCCAGGCCGCCATGGCCCGGCAGGAGGCGCGCGCCGCGCTGGCGCTGGAGGCGCACATCCGCCTGACCTGCGACATCCTGCTGCGCCATGCGAAGGGCGTGTAAAGCAGGTGTCTGCCCGGCAAAGGGGATTGCGGCCAGCATACGGTAGTGAGTATCCTGAGCGACTCACTACCCTGCGGATATTGCCCATGTTCCTCAAACGCCCCTTTGCCCTCCTGAGCGCTGCGGTTGCCAGCGCATGTTCTTTCCCGGTCTGGGCAGCCGACCCGGTGACCGAGGCGATTCAGAGCGCCTATGCGCCCTACCGCGTCGCGCTGTTCAAAACCAACGCTGGCCAGCCGGGCGAATCGGCCGAGGCGCTCAAGCAGGCGCAGTCGGCCTGGGACCAGGTGTCACGACTCGTGAAATCTCAGCCCACCGTTCCCTATGCCAACGACGCGCTGATGGCCAGGACGCTGGCCGGCGTCGATGCGTCCTACGCCACGGCGTCGCAACAGGTGGCCAGCGGCCAGTTGCCGCAAGCGCATGCGACGCTGGAGGGTGTGCGCGACCTGCTCAGCGAGCTGAGGCGCCAAAACCAGGTGATCGTCTACAGCGACCACATGAACGCGTACCACGCCCAGATGGAACACCTCCTTGACGAGGGACCGAAGTGGCTCAAGGCCGGTGACGGCATGCCACAGCTGGCGGCACAGGCCGGTGTCCTGTCCTACCTGGCGACCAAGCTTGCCAGCGAGGCACCGGCGTCAGTGCAGGCCTCGCCGGAGTTCAAGGCGTTGCTGGGTGGCGTGATGCGTTCGGTCGAGGCCCTGAACGCGGCCCTGATGGCGGGCGACAAGGCTCAGATCGAGAAGGCCATCGGCCAAGTCAAGGCGCCCTACAGCAAGCTGTTCATCAAGTTCGGTTGACGCCCCGCACTGGGCGGCTCAGGCGCCCAGCGCCGGAAACAGCTTGACCAGGCCGGCGGCCATCACCTCGACCGCCAGCGCCGCCAGGATCAGCCCCATCAGCCGCGTCATCACGTTGATGCCGGTCTGGCCCAGCACGCGGGCGATCGGCTTGGCTGCCGCGAAGCACACGGCGGTGGCCAGACCCACCACCACGCCGTAGCCCACCAGGGCCGCGTGCTGGAAGAAGGTCTTGGCCTGGTCGGCATAGATCACCACGGTGGACATGGTGGCCGGGCCGGTCAGCAGCGGGATCGTCAGCGGCACCACCGCGATCGAGGCCTTGGTGGCCGCGTCATCGACCTCACCGCGCGTCGCCTTGGCCTCGGCCGGCTGGGCGTTGAGCATGGACAGCGCCGAGGTCAGCAGCAGCATGCCGCCGCCGACCTGGAAGCTCGCCAGCGAGATGCTGAAGAACTCCAGCACCTGCAGGCCCACCACCGCGCAGACCGCGATCACCGCGAACGCGCTGAAGGACGAGATCAGGATGGTGCGCTTGCGCTGGGCCGCGCTGAAGCCTTGCGTGTAGTGGATGAAGAAAGGCACGATGGCCAGCGGGTTGACGATCGCCAGCAGCGTGATCAGGGGCTTGAAATTCATGCCCGCTATTGTGAGGCGGAGCGTGGGCGCGCGAACGATCTGCCGCCGGGCCGCCCCGAGGCAGATCAGCCCCCGTGGGGGGCAGCGACCCGCGCAGCGGCGGAGCGTGGGGGCTCTTTCAACCTGAACATGCCGTAGCCCTCCATGTGCAGGACCTTCTCATCGCGCTGGTTGAACATCTCCCAGACCGTGCGCACCAGACCGACGTCGGGGCGTTTGCTCATGGCACGCTTTTCGGTGATGGTGTGCTGCAGCCGCAGCACGTCGCCGGGGTAGACCGGTTTGGTCCACTTCAGGCTCTCCAGCCCGGGCGAGCCGAGGCTGGAGGTCTCGTGCAGGAAGTTGGTCACCATCAGCCGCATGGCCATGGCGCAGGTGTGCCAGCCGCTGGCACTGAGCGCGCCGAAGACCGATGCCTTGCCGCCCTCTTCGCTGAGGTGGAAGGGCTGCGGATCGAACTGCGAGGCGAAGGCGATGATCTCCTCGCGCGTCGGCGAGATCGTGCCCAGGTCGCGGGTCTGGCCGATCTCCAGGTCTTCCCACCAGATCTTGATGTGCGGGCTGTTTTCGGGCGTGGTCGCGGTCATGGTGTCCTTCCGGGTCAGCGTCCGCCGGAAACATCCAGCAGGCTCATGGTGGTGTAGCTGGCGGCCGGCGAGAGCAGCCAGACGATGGCCTGCGCCACTTCGTCGGCGGAGCCGCCGCGCTGCATCGGGACCAGGTGCTTCAGTTCGTTGACGCGGTTGGGCAGGCCGCCCGAGGCATGGATCTCGGTCTCGATCAGGCCGGGCCGGACGGCGTTGACACGGATGCCGTCCGCGCCCACCTCCTTGGCCAGTCCGATGGTGAAGGCGTCGATCGCGGCCTTGGCGGCGGCGTAGTCCACGTACTGGCCGGGGGAGCCCAGGCGCGCGGCGGCGCTGGAGAGGTTGACGATGGCGCCACCCTCTCCGCCGTGGCGGGTGCTCATGCGACGCACCGCCTCGCGGGCGCACAGGAAGCTGCCGAACACGTTGATGTCGAACATGCGCCGCCAGCGCGCCGCGCTCATGTCCTCGACCCGCGCGCTGACGTCCACCACGCCGGCGTTGTTGACCAGCCCGGTCAGGCGCCCGAGCTTGGCGTCCACCTTCTCGAACATGCGCAGCACCTGCGCCTCGTCGGCGACGTCGGCCTGCACGGTGATTGCGTGACCGCCCTCGGCCCGGATGGCGCGAACCACCTCGTCGGCGGCCAGCGAGTGGGTGGTGTAGTTCACCGCCACGGCCCAGCCCTGCCGGGCCGCCAGCCGCGCTGTCGCGGCGCCGATGCCGCGGCTGCCCCCGGTGACCAGCAGGACCTGGCCGGTGTGTGTGTTCATGCCCCTGTCTCCTGACGAATCGCAGATTTGCGGTTACAACCGTTATGCCTCGAAACTTAACGCAGAAGGTCACGCGGAGTGCGTCGCGCACCGGACCGCCTGACCGTCATCACCCTACGGAGACTTCATGGGTCAACTCGTCCAGCTTGCCGCCGCCGACGGCGTCCAGTGTCCTGCCTATGTGGCGCAGCCCGCCGGTCAGCCCAAGGGCGGCTTGGTGGTGCTGCAGGAGATTTTCGGCGTGAACCGCCATATCCGGGAGGTGGCCGACGGCTACGCGGCCGACGGCTATCTTGTCGTCGCGCCCTCGACCTTCCACCGGGTCAAGGCCGGTGTCGAGCTGGGCTACACCGAGGCCGACATGGGCGAAGGCATGGCGTTGAAGGCCGCCGTCGAAGCGCTGCCGGCGCCGGTTGTGCTGGCCGACATCCAGGCCGCCATCCGCCACGCCGCACAGGGCGGCAAGGTCGGCATCGTGGGCTATTGCTGGGGTGGTCTGCTGACCTGGCGCTCGGCCTGCCTGCTCGACGGGCTGTCGGCCGCTGTGCCGTATTACGGTGGCGGCATGACCACCGAGACGGAGTCAGCACGTCAGGCGCGTGTCCCGACGCTGGCGCATTTTGCGGAGCAGGACAAGTGGATTCCGCTGGAGGGTGTCGAGGCCTTCCGCAAGAGCCATCCCGACGTCGGCGTGCACCTGTATCCGGCGCACCATGGCTTCAACTGCGACCACCGGGGCGCCTGGAACGCCGAGGCCGCAGCCCTGGCGCGCCAGCGCAGCCTGGCGTTTTTCGCACAGCACCTGGCGGTCTGAGCCGTCGGCGCGCGGGCCTCGGTTGCCGGGCGCTCAGCGGCCGGTCCGCGCGAGATAGCGCTTGCGCCAGAACAGACCGGTCAACACCACCGCGATCAGGAGCATCGTGCCCATCGCCCACCAGAAACCGGTCTGCAGGTGCAGCAGCGGGATGAACTCGAAGTTCATGCCGAAGATGCCCGCGATCAGGTTCAGCGGCAGGAAGATGGCGGTCAGCGCGGTGAGCGTGCGCATGATGTCGTTGGTGCGGTTGCTCTGCGCTGAGAAGTGCATCTGGACAGCGGTTTCCGCGTTCTGCTCCAGGCGCCGCACATGGTGGATCACCCGCTCGATGTGCTCCAGCACGTCGCGGCTGCGGATCTTGAGCAGTTCCAGCCCTTTGGCACCGCCGAAGTGGTCGGCCTTGCCCTCGACCACCTCCCAGCCGGCCAGGGCCTCGATCCAGTCCTGGATGGCCGCACGCTGGTCCTCGCAGATCTGGTCGAGCTGATGCAGCGACTTGCGGGCATCCAGCAGCGATCCCCAGTTGGTGAACCGGGTCGAGGGCTGCAGCAGCTCGGTCTGCCAGTGGTCGAGCTGGCGGGTGAGTTCGCGCCGCAACTCCAGAAAGCCATCCACCATGTGGTTGATGATGCGCAGCATCAGGTCGGCCGGTCCGCTCGGCAGGTTGACGCCGGCGGCACGCGCGGTGGTCGAGTCGGACGCCCGCAGGCGGGCGGCATATTGCTCCAGCACCGTGCAACTGGCGGGGTGGACGGTCAGCAGCACGCGATCGAACACCGCGAAACCGACCGGGTTGGTGTCGATGTGGCGCAGCACGGGCGGCCCACCGCGCCGCAAAGGCTGAGTCAGGGGTTGCCCCGGGTGCTCCAGGTCGGTTTCGCTGTGGCCCGCCGTCAGTCGACGAAACACCAGGATGTCGTACTGCGACGTGTAGTCGAAGTGGGACGGAAGCTGGTTGTTGAGCAGGTCCGAGATGTGCAGGTCCACCAGCATCACTTTGCCGACCGCCTGCAGCGCCGCTTGTACCTGGGTCTGCTCAATCTCGAATTCCCGCCGTCCGCACGCGATCCAGAGGAAACCGCTGGACGGTGCTTGCGCCGGCAGGCTGTCCGACTCGGCGATGCCGTTCGGCGTGATGTGGAAGACCCGCATGGCGGTGGTGCTCAGCCGCGCAGCAGGCGGGCGGCGTCGCGCGCGAAGTAGGTCAGGATGCCATCGCAACCGGCGCGCTTGAAGGCCAGCAGGCTTTCCATCATCACCGCGTCATGGTCCAGCCAGCCGTTTTGTGCGGCGGCCTTGAGCATGGCGTATTCGCCGCTGACCTGATAGGCGAAGGTCGGCATGTGGAACTCGTCCTTCACCCGCCGCACGATGTCCAGGTAGGGCATGCCGGGTTTGACCATCACCATGTCGGCGCCTTCGGCGATGTCCAGCGCCACCTCGCGCAGGGCCTCGTCGCTGTTGCCCGGGTCCATCTGGTAGACCTTCTTGTCGGCCTTGCCCAGGTTGGCGGCCGAGCCGACGGCGTCGCGGAACGGGCCGTAGAAGGCGCTGGCGTACTTGGCGCTGTAGGCCATGATGCGCGTGTGCACCCGGCCGGCGGTCTCCAGCGCCTGGCGGATCGCGCCGATGCGCCCGTCCATCATGTCGCTGGGCGCGACCATGTCGGCGCCAGCGGCCGCCTGGGTCAGCGCCTGCTGCACCAGGATCTTCACCGTCGGGTCATTCAATATGTAGTTGTGCTCGTCCAGCACGCCGTCCTGGCCGTGGCTGGTGTACGGGTCCAGCGCGACGTCGGTCATGACGCCCAGGCCAGGGAATTCGCGCTTGAGCGCCCGGACCACGCGCGGCACCAGTCCGTCGGGGTTCATGGCTTCCTGGCCGTCGGGCGTCTTGAGCGACTGGTCGATCACCGGGAACAGCGCCATATAAGGAATGCCCAGCTTCACGCAGTCCTCGGCCACCGGCAGCAGCAGGTCCAGGCTCAGCCGCTCCACGCCCGGCATCGATTTGACCGGCTCGCGGCGGTCGGTCCCGTCGAGGACAAACACCGGATAGATGAAGTCGGAAGGCTGCAATCGGTGCTCGCGCACCAGATCTCGCGTGAAACTGTCGCGGCGCAGGCGGCGGGGACGGGACTGGGGATAGGGGGCTGGGGTGTGCATGGGGCTATTGTGGCAAAGACCGCACGCCCCGACGGCAGATCGGTGGGCGGCGCGTATGCGTTGCAAATAGTAAAAATGCGACGGTGATTGAAAACGTCGGTGGAATGTGTTGAACTCCGCAGTAAGAAGAAAATGTTGTTGTCTGGCTGCCGCGCATGCGAGGCCGACAGTGTTATTTTTGGCAGTCCTGCGGCCAGGCCAGCCGGCCAGCAGCCGGAGGATCTCTTCCCCTTAGGGGGAACTTGGTACGTCTTCATATCATCACGAGCACTCTCATGCAGTCCACGCCCCCCAGCAAAGCGAACCCGGCGTCCGTCAACAAGGCCGGGGCTCCCGCAGCAGCCGATTCCTGGTCGCTCGAAGAGCACTGGCAGGACCTCGTGATGGCGCTGGCAGACCAGTTCACCGAAAGCGTCAGCAACCTGCAGGGCCAGCTGGACCAGTTGCTGGCCAAAGGCCGGATCACCAAGCTTGAGCACCGCGCGCTCAACGCGCCCGCAGAGCGCATCAAGCTGGCCGGCGTCAGCGCGCAGCAGATCCATCGTTTCTACGGTGGACGCATTCGCCAATCGCACGAGAAGGTCAACATGGCCGACCTCGTCGAAGGCGTGCTCCAGGAGCGCAAACAGGAGCTGGGCATTCTTGGCATCGCGTTGCGGCGCAAGCTCAAGCCGGTCGAGGTGCTGATCGATCCGACCGTGGCGCACACGTTTGCGAATGCCGTGCTCGATTGGGGTCTGCCCTTCGGCAACCGCATCGACATGCGATTGGACCTGAACAACTGGCCCCAGCATGCGCGCCTGCAGATGCGGGTGGCCAACGATGGCGCGCCCCCGTCAAGCAGCACCTCTTCAGACAGCCTGAGCTGGATGCTGATCCGGCAGATCGCAGCGGCGGCGGGAGGGATCGAAGTTGACCGTGATGTGACGGCCGACGGCGTGAACTTCACGGCCATGTTCACCCGCACCGTGGTTCAGGCGGTCGATGGCATTTCTGCGGTGGACCTGTCCGACGAACATTCCTCGATGTTCAAGTCGTTGTCCGGCACCTATGTTCTGACGATTTCGCCGAGCCTGCAGATCCGCGCCGATGTGCGCGACGCGCTGCGCGAGATCGGCATTTCCTCGGACAGCGTGGTGGACTTCAGTCAGGCACGGGATGCGATCAAGGCGCGGATGCCCAACCTGATCGTGGTGGACTCCGAAATCAAGGACGACGATTTCGATCAGTTTCGTGACGACCTGCTGCGGGAAGTCTTCGAATTTCCGTTTGTCGAGATCTCGCCGGACGACAGCTCGTTCGACATGTCGGGCTTTGGCGAGTTCTCCATGGCCAAGGTGGGTCGCGGCAATATCCGAGAGGCGCTGGGGACCGCAGTCATGTTCGAGTTGGCCAAGATGATGTAGTTCTAAAGTTTTCTTTTGAAACTTCAAAAGCGGCCCCCTGTCAGATCTGACAGGGGGGCCGCTTTCTTTCTATGATTTTTTGTTGTAACATTAATGCTGAGCAGCCCTTGGGCAGCTCCCCGCTTTTCCTCCCTGAGCGGGTGCCTTAGTGTGTGACAGCAAAAAGGCTTCCTAACCCGGCTTCATGGCCGGGTTCTTTTTTTGTGCGTCGGCGTTTCGGTCAAGGGAGACCAGCGCCGCTACACTGACCCTCATGCTCTGGGTCAAGTCTTTCCATATCGTCTTTGTTGCCAGCTGGTTTGCCGGCCTTTTTTACCTGCCCCGCATCTTCGTGAACCTGGCGATGGTGCCGCCCGAAAGCGTGGCCGAGCGCGAGCGGCTACTGCTGATGGCCAACAAGCTGTTCCGGTTCATGACCCTGCTGGCGCTGCCGGCATTGGGCCTCGGATTGTGGCTTTGGCTCGGCTATGGCGACATGATCGCGCTGGGCGGCTGGTTGCATGCCAAGCTGGTTGTGGTGCTGTTGTTGATCGGCTACCACCACGCCTGCTGGGTGATGCTTCGCCGGTTCCGTGCAGGTCTCAACCTGCGCCATCATGTGTGGTACCGCTGGTTCAACGAGGCCCCGGTGGTCATGCTGGTGGTGGCAGTGATCCTGGTGGTGCTCAAGCCGTTCTGAGGAGGTCCGGCCGTTGTGGCAAGCCGCTCTTCGGCAACTCCCATGGCATTGCTGTTCGCGGCAATGGTGGTCTATGCGAGCCTCTATCCGTTCGAGGGCTGGCGTCTGCCGGGCCATGCGCCGTGGACATTCCTGATCGCCCCGCTGTCCCGGTACTGGACGTGGTTCGACGTGTTGTCCAACCTGCTGGGCTATGCCCCGCTGGGATTTTTTCTGGCACTGGGCTTTCAACGGTCGGGACGGGGCGCATGGTCATGGGTGCTGGCTGTGCTCCTGCCGCTGGGACTCTCGCTCACCTTGGAGACGATTCAGAACTTCCTGCCGCGACGGATTCCGTCGAATCTTGATCTGGGTCTGAACCTGGCAGGCGCCTTGTTGGGTGCGAGCAGCGCCTGGTTTCTTGAGCGGCTGGGCGGGTTGCAGCGCTGGTCCGAGTTTCGGCGGCTGTGGTTCGAGCCCGGTGCCCATGGCTCGCTCGTTCTGTTGGCGCTCTGGCCGTTCGCTCTCCTGTATCCGGCATCGGTTCCGTTCGGCCTTGGCCAGGTCCGGGAGCGCATCGAAGAAACCGTGTGGCCGCTGTTTGTGGACACGCCATTTCAGGACTGGCTGCCCGACAGCCTGTCGGGAGAAGCGACTGCAGATGTGTTGGCGCCAGTGGCGTGCATTGCGCTGGGGCTGCTGGTGCCGGTCTTCATGGGGTACGCCGACATCCGCACACCTGCTCGTCGGATGGCCTTCTTGGGGGTGTTGCTGCTGGCGGCATTCGGGGTATCGGGCCTCTCATCGGCGCTGACGTACGGTCCCGAACATGCGTGGGCGTGGATTGCCATGCCGGTCATGCAAGGGGTGGGAGTCGCCTGCGCCGTTGCCGTGTTGGCCCTTGCCCTGCCTGGGCGTATCAGCCTGGTGTGCATGGTGTGCGCGTTGGTGGTGTCGCTGGGGCTTCTGAACCGGCTCCCGTCCAGCGCCTACCTGGACCAGTCGCTGGAGGTATGGGAGCAAGGACGGTTCATCCGATTCCATGGGGTGTCGCAGTGGCTGGGCTGGCTGTGGCCGTTTGCCGCGCTGGTGTTTGGTGTGCGGGCAGTGACCCGGCCGCCATTGAGGCAGGATACGCGCCACTAGAATTCGCCCATGTCCGAAAACCGATCCTCCTACTACGAACGGCACATTTTTTTCTGCCTGAATCAACGTGACAACGGTGAAGACTGTTGCGCCCGTCACAAGGCGCAAGCGGCTTTCGAGCGTTGCAAGAGCCAGGCAAAGGAACTGGGTTTGCTGGGGCCGGGCAAGGTGCGGGTCAACAAGGCCGGTTGTCTGGACCGCTGCGCCGGCGGCCCGATTGCCGTGGTCTACCCGGAGGCGGTCTGGTACAGCTATGTCGACGAGAGCGATATTGATGAAATCGTTCAGTCGCATCTGCGTGACGGTGTGGTCGTCGATCGATTGCGCACGCCGCCCGATGTGGGGCGTTGAGGTGTTTCGTCGAGGCATTGCCCTGTGAACGCACAAACCGAGTTTCTCTCCATCGCCGGGCCTGCGGGGGTTCTGGAGGTGGCGGTGGATCGCCCGCCCGGCGAAAGTCGGGGTACTGCTGTCATCGCGCACCCGCACCCCTTGCATGGCGGCACCCTCAGCAACAAGGTGGTTCAAACCCTTGCGCGGGCGTGTGTGCTGTCGGGGCGGACGGCGGTTCGATTCAATTTCCGTGGTGTCGGCGGCAGCGAAGGCCGCTACGACGAGGGGCGCGGGGAGCTGGATGATCTGCTGGCTGTCGTCGCAGCGCTGGCGCCCGAGGGGCCTCTGTGCCTGGCGGGTTTCTCGTTCGGTGCCTTTGTCACCACTCAGGCGGTGGTGAGGCTCAATGCTTTGCGCGAGCTGGATCGTGTTGTGCTGGTCGGCACAGCCGCGAGCCGGTTCGATGCGGCCGCCATACCGGCGGAATTGCATCCTCGGACGCTGGCGATCCATGGTGAGGCGGACGACACGGTGCCGCTGGCGGCCGTGATGGACTGGGCGCGTCCCCAGGTGCTGCCCGTTCTGGTTGTCCCGGGAGGCGGGCATTTCTTCCATGGTCAGCTCCCTATGCTCAGGGAGTTGGTCCTGCGTCATCTGCGGACCTGATCCGTTTCTGTTTTCCCATTTGTAGGCTGTAGCCGATGTTGTCGCGCCGATCCGTTTTTCGCTGTCTGTTATCACTGGCCCTTTTGTCGTCGATGGTGGCGCGGGCGGCTGCTCCCCAGCCGCCGGACATTGCTGCCAGGGCCTATCTGCTGATCGATGTCACTGCCGGACAGGTTCTGGCCGCGAAGGATGCAGACAAGCCGGTGGAGCCGGCATCGCTGACCAAACTGATGACGGCCTACCTCGTCTTTGACGCGCTCAAATCGGGCAAGCTGGATCTCAAGCAAACGCTGCCGGTCAGTGAAAACGCGTGGAAGATGCCGGGATCGCGCATGTTCATTGACCCGAAGATGAAGGTGCCGGTTGAGGACCTGGTCAAGGGCATGATCGTGCAGTCGGGGAACGATGCGACGATGGCGCTGGCGGAGGGTGTGGGGGGCAGTGCCGAGCGGTTCGTCGAGATGATGAATCGTCAGGCCAAAGCGCTGGGAATGAACGCCACCGGCTATCGCAATCCGGAAGGACTGACGGAGGCCGGACACATCACCACTGCCCGCGATCTGGCCACGCTGGCCACGCGCTTGATGCGCGACTTCCCCGAGTACGTCAAGTACTACGCCATCCAGCGCTACCGTTATCCCGGGACGCCGGCAGCCAATGACAGCAATCGCAATCTGCTGCTGTTCCGCGACCCCAGTGTGGATGGCTTGAAGACGGGGCACACCGATGCGGCGGGCTATTGCCTGGTCGCCACGGCGCATCGTCCTGTGGCGGGCTTGGGTGAAGGTCCGCAGGGGGAGCGTCGGCTGTTGAGTGTGGTGCTCGGAGCGTCCAGCGAGGGCGCGCGTGCCTCCGAGAGCCAGAAGCTCTTGAATTGGGGGTATACCGCCTGGGATGTGGTTCGCCTGAGTCAGCCTGGAGCTGCCCTGGTGTCACCGCGTGTCTGGAAGGGGCGCTCACCAGACGTCAAGCTGGGCAAATCAGAGGGTGTGGTGGTGGCGGTGCCCGCTGGACAGGCGGGAGGGATCAAGACAGAGGTCTCCCGTCCGGATCCGCTGGTGGCGCCGCTGCTCAAAGGGCAGCAATTGGGCCTGCTGCGGGTGAAGTCTGCGACGGGCGAACCGCTGGCCGAGGTGCCGCTGACGGTGCTGGAGGCGGTGGAAGAAAGCGGCGTTCTGGGGCGCGCCTGGGACGCCTTGCGCCTCTGGATTCAGTGACCCAAGCAGCGCCCAGACTGTCGGCTCCGCCAGCGATTTGGTCTTTTCGTATCACCGTGCTAGGATAGAGGGCTTTTCGGAATCTTCCGAAGGGTTTTGCGTTTTCGCTTTTCAAACGTTTAGGGACGTTTTATTCATGCCAACCATCAGCCAACTCGTGCGCCAAGGCCGGGAGGTCGAAAAGACCAAATCCAAGAGCCCGGCCATGGAAAACTCGCCGCAGCGTCGTGGCGTGTGCACCCGCGTGTACACCACGACCCCAAAGAAGCCGAACTCCGCTCTGCGTAAGGTCGCCAAGGTGCGCCTGACCAACGGGTTCGAAGTCATTTCCTACATCGGTGGTGAAGGTCACAACCTCCAGGAACACAGCGTGGTGCTGGTTCGCGGCGGTCGTGTCAAGGATCTGCCGGGTGTGCGCTACCACATCGTGCGTGGCTCGCTCGACCTGCAAGGCGTGAAAGATCGCAAGCAGTCGCGCTCCAAGTACGGCGCGAAGCGCCCCAAGAAGGCCTGATCGGTTTTCTTTTTATCGGTGCCGCCCGGTTTTGACGAACTGGTCCGGCGTAGTGATCCTGAGCAAGGATCGAGTAAGTGCAGATTCAGGATGGATCTGCGGGGTGTCCGGAGAACAGGACGTTCCGGTCATCAACTGAAGCAAGAGGTGAAACATGCCACGTCGTCGCGAAGTCCCTAAACGTGAAATCCTGTCGGATCCCAAGTTCGGCAATGTCGAGCTTTCCAAGTTCATGAACGTGATCATGGAAGGCGGCAAGAAGGCCGTCGCTGAGCGCATCATTTACGGTGCCCTCGAGCAGATCGAGAAGAAGACCGGCAAAGACCCGGTCGAAATCTTCTCGGTGGCCATCAACAACGTCAAGCCCATGGTGGAAGTCAAGTCCCGCCGCGTGGGCGGTGCCAACTACCAGGTGCCCGTTGAAGTGCGCCCCGTGCGCCGTCTGGCGCTGTCGATGCGCTGGATCAAGGAAGCGGCCCGCAAGCGCAGTGAGAAGTCCATGGCCATGCGCCTGGCCAACGAGCTCGTCGAGGCCACCGAAGGCCGTGGCGGCGCCATGAAGAAGCGTGACGAAGTGCACCGCATGGCCGAAGCCAACAAGGCCTTCAGCCACTTCCGCTTCTGATTCACGCGGGCGTCATTCGCGCCCGCTAGCCTGTCGGAAGCGAGCCCGCGGGCCCCAAAAGGGTCGCGGGCTTTGGTACTTAATTTTGGAGAATTTTCATGGCACGCAATACGCCCCTTGAGCGTTATCGCAACATTGGTATCTCGGCCCACATCGATGCCGGCAAGACCACCACGACCGAACGTATCCTGTACTACACCGGCGTGAACCACAAGATCGGTGAAGTGCACGACGGCGCCGCCACCATGGACTGGATGGAGCAGGAGCAGGAGCGCGGCATCACGATCACGTCCGCAGCCACCACCTGTTTCTGGCGTGGCATGGATAACTCCTTCCCCGAGCACCGCTTCAACATCATCGACACCCCCGGCCACGTGGACTTCACCATCGAGGTGGAGCGTTCCATGCGCGTGCTGGACGGTGCCTGCATGGTCTACTGTGCCGTGGGTGGCGTGCAGCCCCAGTCTGAAACCGTCTGGCGCCAGGCCAACAAGTACAAGGTGCCCCGTCTGGCCTTTGTGAACAAGATGGACCGCACCGGTGCCAACTTCTTCAAGGTCTATGACCAGATGCGTCTGCGCCTAAAGGCCAACCCCGTGCCCGTGGTGATTCCGATTGGTGCTGAAGACAACTTCAAGGGCGTGGTGGATCTGCTCAAGATGAAGGCCATCATCTGGGACGAAGCCTCCCAGGGCATGAAGTTCGACTATCAGGACATTCCTGCGGATCTGGTCGAGTCGGCCAAGGAATGGCGCGAGAAGATGGTCGAAGCCGCTGCAGAAGCGTCCGAAGACCTGATGAACAAGTACCTGGAAGAAGGCGATCTGTCGGAAGAAGAGATCAAGCTCGGCCTGCGTACGCGCACCATTGCCACCGAAATCCAGCCCATGCTGTGCGGCACCGCGTTCAAGAACAAGGGCGTGCAGCGGATGCTGGACGCCGTGATCGACTACCTGCCGTCGCCCGTGGACATCCCCCCGGTGGCCGGTACCGATGAAGACGAGAAGGAAACCAGCCGCAAGGCCGACGACGGTGAGAAGTTCTCGGCCCTGGCATTCAAGCTGATGACCGACCCGTTCGTGGGCCAGCTGACCTTCGTGCGCGTGTACTCGGGCGTGCTCTCCAAGGGCGACACCGTGTTCAACCCAGTCAAGGGCAAGAAGGAGCGTATCGGCCGTATCGTGCAGATGCACGCCAACGAGCGCCAGGAAGTGGACGAAATTCGCGCGGGCGACATCGCTGCTTGCGTGGGCCTGAAGGAAGTGACCACGGGTGAAACCCTGTGCGATCCCGATGCCGTCGTGACGCTAGAGCGCATGGTGTTCCCCGAGCCCGTGATCTCGCAGGCCGTGGAGCCCAAGACCAAGGCCGATCAGGAAAAGATGGGCATCGCCCTGTCGCGCCTGGCTTCGGAAGACCCATCGTTCCGCGTGCGTACCGACGAGGAATCCGGCCAGACCATCATTTCCGGTATGGGCGAGCTGCACCTGGAAATCATCGTGGACCGCATGAAGCGCGAGTTCGGTGTGGAAGCCAACGTGGGCAAGCCCCAGGTGGCCTACCGCGAAACCGTGCGCAAGTCGGTGGCCGATGTGGACGGCAAGTTCGTGCGCCAGTCGGGCGGCAAGGGCCAGTACGGCCACGTGGTGTTCCGCCTGGAGCCCAACGAAGCCGGCAAGGGTTTCGAGTTCCTGGACGAAATCAAGGGTGGTGTGGTGCCGCGCGAGTACATCCCTGCGGTGGAAAAGGGCGTGATCGAAGCACTCAACAGCGGTGTGCTGGCCGGCTTCCCGGTGGTGGACGTGAAGGTCGCGCTGACCTTCGGTTCCTACCACGACGTGGACTCGTCCGAGCAGGCGTTCAAGATGGCTGCCATCTTTGGTTTCAAGGAAGCCGCCCGCAAGGCCAATCCCGTCATTCTGGAGCCCATGATGGCCGTGGAAGTGGAGACCCCCGAAGACTACGCCGGCAACGTGATGGGTGACCTGTCCAGCCGTCGCGGCATGGTGCAGGGCATGGACGACATGGTCGGTGGCGGCAAGATCATCAAGGCCGAAGTGCCCCTGTCGGAAATGTTCGGTTACTCCACCACGCTGCGCTCCATGTCGCAGGGCCGTGCCACCTACACGATGGAATTCAAGCACTACAGCGAGGCGCCTCGCAACGTGTCTGAAGCCATCGTGGCCGCACGCGCCAAGTAAGAAATTGGCCTCTGGCGCCCGATAGCAGGGCGCTGGAAGCTATATTTTTAATAGCAATTCCGCAAAGTCTGCGACCCGGCGCCATCCCGTTGCCCTGTGCGGGGTGAACCAGCAGCCGAGTGCAGACGTAAAACCCCAACACAGGCATTGCTCTTTGGAGAGATTGACATGGCAAAAGAGAAATTTGAGCGGACCAAGCCGCACGTCAACGTTGGCACGATCGGCCACGTGGACCACGGCAAGACGACGCTGACGGCGGCCATCGCTACCGTGCTGTCGGCCAAGTTCGGCGGCGAAGCCAAGAAGTACGACGAAATCGACGCAGCGCCTGAAGAAAAGGCACGCGGCATCACCATCAACACCGCCCACGTCGAGTACGAAACGGCCAACCGCCACTACGCCCACGTGGACTGCCCCGGCCACGCCGACTACGTCAAGAACATGATCACCGGTGCCGCCCAGATGGACGGCGCCATCCTGGTGTGCTCCGCCGCTGACGGCCCGATGCCCCAGACCCGCGAGCACATCCTGCTGGCGCGCCAGGTCGGCGTGCCCTACATCATCGTCTTCCTGAACAAGTGCGACATGGTGGACGACGCCGAACTGCTGGAACTGGTCGAAATGGAAGTGCGCGAGCTGCTCTCCAAGTATGACTTCCCCGGCGACGACACCCCCATCGTCAAGGGCTCGGCCAAGCTGGCCCTCGAAGGCGACAAGGGCGACCTGGGCGAACAGGCCATCATGCGCCTGGCAGAAGCTCTGGACACCTACATCCCCACGCCTGAGCGTGCAGTGGACGGTGCCTTCCTGATGCCCGTGGAAGACGTGTTCTCCATCTCCGGCCGCGGCACCGTGGTGACCGGTCGTGTCGAGCGCGGCATTGTCAAGGTCGGCGAAGAAATCGAAATCGTCGGTATCCGCGACACGCAAAAGACCACCTGCACCGGCGTGGAAATGTTCCGCAAGCTGCTGGACCAGGGCCAGGCTGGCGACAACGTCGGTATTCTGCTGCGCGGCACCAAGCGCGAAGACGTCGAGCGTGGCCAAGTGCTGTGCAAGCCCGGCTCCATCAAGCCCCACACCCACTTCACGGCTGAGGTGTATGTGCTGAGCAAGGACGAAGGCGGCCGCCACACCCCCTTCTTCAACAACTACCGTCCCCAGTTCTACTTCCGCACCACCGACGTGACCGGCGCCATCGAGCTGCCTGCGGACAAGGAAATGGTGATGCCTGGCGACAACGTGTCGATCACCGTCAAGCTGATCAACCCCATCGCCATGGAAGAAGGTCTGCGCTTCGCCATCCGTGAAGGCGGTCGTACCGTCGGCGCCGGCGTCGTGGC
>JAEUOT010000034.1 GCA_016790705.1 Hydrogenophaga sp. | reverse complement strand
TTCAATCATCACTCACGCGCATGTCGACCACGCGCAGTTCCAGCCCGCCGGTCGGCTGCAGCTGATAGCCGCCGCAGGCCGGGCAGGCGTCGCCGCGCTGGGCGATGGTCACGGTCTGCGCGCACTTCATGCACCAGGCCTGGCCGGGCGGCTCGTCGATCTCGATGCGCGCGCCTTCCAGCAGCGTCCCGGGCGCCAGGCTCTCCAGCGCAAACCGCAGGGCCCGGATGTCCACCCCCGCCAGTTGCCCGGCCTCCAGCCGCAGTTCGAGCAGGCGGGAAAAGCCTTCACGCCGCGCCGTGTCTTCCACCAGTTGCAACACGCCGCCGGCCAGACTCGCCTCATGCATGGTCCACCTCCCGCGCCCGGTCCTGCGCCAGCCCGGTGTGGAAAGGCACGCAGGGGTCGAAGGCCACCATGATCAGGTTCACCTGGCGCTGCAGCAGCTCGCCCGGCACCGAGACGTCGAGTGCCGCGATGCGGCGGGCCACCTCGCCCTGCGGATGAAAATTCCACTCGGTCGGCGCCAGCACATGGCAGGCCCGCACCTCGGACGCGCCAGCGACGTCCACCAGGTCCACCGAATGGAACAGCAGGCCGCGCGCCATTTCCACCCAGGCCAGACCCTGTCCGCTGCCCAGGCGCAGGGCGCCATGCGCCAGCCAGCCCTCGTGGCCGGCGGGCGCCGGCAGACACAGGCGGGCCAGCTCGGCCAGCCGGCTGCCCAGCATGGCCCAGGGCGTCAGCGCAAGCCCCTCGTCCCGGCGGTGCAGCCGCGACCAGGTGCCCGTGTGCGCACACGCGTCGCGCCAGCGGGGGTGCATCGCAAAGCCCGGTGTCTGCGCGAGCGCCTGGGCCAGGGCGCGCAGCCCTTCGCCATCGGCGTGCACCCGCAGCGCATGGTCCATCGGCACCGCCGGACCGGTGTCCGCCTCGCGTGCCGCCCGCAGCAGCCCGGGCAACCAGCCGCCGTGGCGCTGGCTCCAGTCGATCAGCCAGTCGGCCCCGCAGGCCTGCCAGGCCCGCAGCCAGGTCGCCGCCGGCATCTGCAGCCATTCGGATTCGAGCCAGGCCAGCGCCGCAGCCCAGTCGGGCCCGTCTCCCGCGCGCGCCGGCCGCAGCAGCGGACTGCCCTGCAGCGAGGCCAGCGCCTCCGGCACCGGCGCACCCGCCAGCAGCCGCGGCCAGTCCAGGCCGATGCGGCGCACATGCTCCTGCGCGGTTTCCAGCCGCAGCCGCTGCGCTGCGTCGGCCGGCGCCGGCACGGCGCCGGGCGCGGCCGCCGAAATGGCCAGTTGCGCGCAAAGGCGGTGGGCGTGGCTGCACAGGCTGAACAGGCTGGCCAGCAGACCGGGCAGCACCGCCGCCGGCCGGCCCGGCGCCAGCCTGGACGCCCAGTCGCGGCGCTCGCTGCGCAGCGCGCCGGGCAGTGGTGCGCCCGGACGGACGTCGAGACGGCCCGCCATGTCCTCGGCGCGGATCACGGTGTCGCTCCCGGCCCGGCGCGCCGGGCCATGAAGAAGGCGCGCCGCGCCGGCACCGGCTCGGTCGCCCCGACCGGCGCGGACGGCGCCGGCGCCTCGGGACGCACCAGGGCGAGCGACGCCTGCGCGGTGTCCACCGCCAGCGCCTGGCTCGCGAATCCGTCCATGGGCGAGAACAGCGCGCAGGTCTCGTGATAACCCAGCGCGTCGTCGTGGGCGCCGATGAACTCGAAGCGCTCGCTGCCGAAGTCGCGCACGAACTTGCGCCCGACGCGGTCGCCGTGCGGCTGCACCGCGCGCGGCAGCCGCACCAGGCTCATGAACCACGGCGTGATCAGCACGCCCTCGGCCACCGGCTCGGACCCGGGCGCCCCTTCGGCCGCGTCGACCCAGCGAAAGCCCACCGCCTCGACCGACAGCGCCGGGTTCAGGATCGGGATGCCCTGCATGCGCTCGGTGTGCACCCGGCGGTAGAAGTCGACCAGCGCGGTCACTCGCTTGTCCATGTCAGTCCGGCAGAAGAAGAAACTGGTCGGGGTCACAGTCACAGTTGGGGCAGCGCCAGTGCGGCGGCAGCTCGGCAAACGGTGTGCCGGGCGGAATCTGCCACTGCGGATCGCCCTGTGCCGGATCGTAGACCCACCAGCAGATCTTGCATTCGAGGCGCGAGCCGGGCCTGAGCACCGAACGGTTGCCCAGGTAGCTGCCCTCGAAGCCCTGTCCGTCGAAGCCGCTCATGACTGTTCGAGATACCCGAGCACATCGCTCAGACGTTCATGCGAATCGCGCAGGTCCTCCGGCGCCGCCATCGCGACCTCGGGCATGTCGACCACCTCGACCGTGTTGAGGATCACCGCGTCCATCGAGTTGTAGTACACGACGCGCCAGCAGTGCGGCAGCCGGGTGTTGGTGATGCGGCAGTTGCCATAGCCGCGCGAGAGCATCAGCACACGGCCCGTGCCCAACTGGTGGTCCAGATAGGCGATGTCCTCGGGCGACACCGGCAGCAGCGTCAGGTTCACCACGTGCGGATCACGCCCCGGTTGCCAGCGCGCGACCTGGTCGCGGATCTCCTCGACCAGCATGGGCGCATTCAGCACATTGGGCGGCAGCGGCCCGCTCCACGGCCGGTAGACCCGCTCGGCGTCTTCCTCGGCCACCATCTGCAGCAGGCCCGGCACCGGCCCGACCTCGATGGCGTCGTCCACCCGGGCGCCGTCCTTGAAGCTCATCACGCGCCAGACGCCCGCGAACACCGACTCCTGGATGCGCACCTCCAGCGACGAGCCGTCTTCACGCACCAGCGCGCTGGCCTCGCCTTCGCCCAGCACCTGGTTGAGGAGCTGCAGGTCCTCGGGCGCCAGCGCACGCAGGTTGACCTGCCCGCCGGACTGGCCCGCCGCCGCCTGGTCCAGCAGACCCAGCACAGCGAGCAGCACCTCGCGCGCCGCCGCGCGGTCCGCGATCTCCTCCGGCTCCGGCAGGATGGGCGCGCGGTAGGTGTCCATGTCCTTGGGCATGGGCAGGTAGTCGAGGGTTTCCTCCTCGGTCTGGGTGCCCGGGCCGAGGGCGACGACGGGGATCGGAAAAGCTTTCATGCGCAACTCCTGGTCTTGCGTTGGATTCGATGTCAATGGCAACTGCTGCCGCTGCCGCCCTGGCTCACGACCGGGATGCCGATGGTGGGCGGACGCGAGGGCGGCATCGCCAATGCGGCGGCCACCCCTTGCAGGTAGACGTCCCAGTCCTGCATGCCGGCAATCGCTGTCACGTACTGGCCATCGCGGAAGAACAGCAGGGTGGGCCAGCGCTGCGAGCCGTAGCGGCGCGCCACCGCGTCTTCGCTCTCGCGCGGCACCACGGCCACGCTGAAGCGGTTCGGAAAGGCCTTCATCAGCTCGGGCAGCACGGCCGCCACGTCCACGCCTTCGGGGAAGCGCACCGGGTCACCGGCCAGCAGCACCACCCGGTCGCCGCCACCGGCCACCCAGTCGGCCACCGTCTGTTCGTCCACCCAGGGGGCGCCGAAATCACGCGCCAGCCGCTGGATCAACGGGGCGTGGGCTTCTGCAGTCTCGATCATGTAAGTCTCCGTGTGGTTGTGTGTTCAGGCACCGGTCAGGGCCTTGAGTTGCTCTGCGCTCATCCGGGAGGGCAGCGCGAAATCGACAGCCGCAGACGCGTCGGCGCCCTGCATGGCGCCCAGCACCAGGTCCAGCGCCTCGTTCACCTCGGCCGCGCGCGCGGCGTCGATGCGGTCGCGCGCGTCGTCGAGGAACACCAGCAGCCAGTCGCCGGGCGCCACCTGGCCGACCAGGGCCGTGCCGACGCGGCGGCGTTCGCCGCGGCTTTCGCAGAGCGCGAAACGGCCGTCGACCTCGACCACCTGCATGGGAATGCCGATGCACATGTCAGCCACCCACCCGCTGGAGCGAGGCGGCCCCGTCCAGGGTCACCGCCGCGCCGGCTTCGCCGGACGGGCCTGCCAGGAAGCGGTCATCGCCGATGCGGCAGGCCTCGTCGGCCGCGGGCCGCTGGGCCTCATAGGCCGCCAGGGCCAGCTCGTCCAGCGTCACCGCCTCGCGCGAGGACAG
Organism: Hydrogenophaga sp.; assembly: GCA_016790705.1. Taxonomy (GTDB): domain Bacteria; phylum Pseudomonadota; class Gammaproteobacteria; order Burkholderiales; family Burkholderiaceae_C; genus Hydrogenophaga. The sequence goes on along the minus strand of JAEUOT010000034.1, from coordinate 111,898 downwards.
CGGGGACTGGCGCTCGCGGGGCTCGCCGCCCCATTGCCGCAGCGCATCCAGGCCCAGCGCCAGCGCGTCTTCCATCGCCGCCTTGACCACCGGCCGCAGGCTGCCGCCGTAGTCTTCCAGCTCCTGCGGCTGGCAGCCGATCAGCAGCACCCGCTGCGGGTACTTGTCGGTCAGCAGGGCCAGCGACAGCACTTCCTGAAAACCGGTCTGGTGCAGGCTCATCTTCTTGGCGCCCATGAAACGCGGCACCTCGTCGTCGCGCACCTGCTTGAGCGTGCCGGGTTCGAGGCCATAGTCGATGGCGTCGAAGATCAGCAGCGCATCGGCTTCCTGCACGTGCTGGATCAAGTAGAGGCCCTGGGTGCCGCCGTCGATCAGCGAGACGTGGTCGGCGAATTCGTAGCGGCGCTGCAAGGCTTCGATGCAACGCACGCCAAAGCCTTCGTCGGCCCAGAGCAGGTTGCCGATGCCCAGCACGACGATGCGGGCCGGCAGGGTGTCACCCGAGGGGTGACAGGCGTTTTCGGTCGGAGTGGCGCTCATGGCTGGAATCCCGTATGGGCGTCAGTGGGAAGGGGAAGAGTGGTTCGTGTCCTGGGCACACAGACGCTTCCAGGCGTGGAAGCTGTCCCAGGCGGCCTGCTGCGCGAGCCAGAAGTGGGCATCGATGCCGAACTGGCGGGCGCAACGCAGCGCCGTGTCGGGCGACATCGCGCGCTGGCCGTGCACGAGCTCGTGCAGGCGGCGGCGCGAGAGGCCCAGCAGCCGGGCCGCCTCGCTCTGGTTGAGCGAGAGCGGGCCCAGGCAGGTGCGCGCCAGCAGCCGCCCCGGGTGCATGGGCTCGCGCACCGGCACACCACGGGGAGGGATCGACCAACTGGCGGCGACCTTTTTCACAGGATCAATCCTTGAACGTGCGGCGACCCGAGATCATGGTCGAGACGATGGACTGGCGACCCATGATGTCCTCACGCAGCGCGGCATAGACGTGCAGCGTGATGAACATGACCATGGCCCACATGCCCATGCGGTGCCAGGTGTGCACGTCCTGGCTCTGGCCGAACATCGGGATGACCCAGCCGAACAGCTTGTCCTGCCAGGAACCGACGCCGGCGCCTTCGCTGTAGAGCGCAAAGCCGGTGACGATCATGAAGATCATCAGCATCAGGAAGCCCGAGAACATCGCCAGGCGGGCCAGCGGGTTGTGGCCCACGTAGCGGCCCGGCCGCGGGATGATGAAGGCGTACCACTTGAACATGGTCAGCACCTCGCCCCAGTAGGCCTTCTGGAACAGCGGCACCCAGAACAGCTCGCGCGCGTGGTGGTTGCCGACGATGGCCCAGTAGGCACGGCCCAGCAGCCCGACCGCCAGGATGTAGCCGGCCGTGAAGTGGGCGAAGCGGATGTAGCCCATCAGGTAGTGGTCGCTGGCTTCGCCGGGCATCGTCGGCAGCGGCTTGCCGATGAAGTAGCCGGAGAGGCACAGCACGGTGATGGCGGCCACGTTGACCCAGTGCCAGATGCGCACGGGCGCTTCGTACACGTAGACCGATTTGGTGCTCTGGCCGTGCGAGACGGCGCTCTCGTCGATGCCGGTGACATCGGCCAGGCGCTGCTGGGCCAGCTCTTGTGCAGACAGGGATGACATGGTGTTCTCCTGTGCAGTGGTGGACCGTCAGGCGGCCAGTTGGCCGAACAGGTACAGGCCGGCGCCGCCCAGCAGCGCGCCCAGACCGCCCAGGGCCACGCCGCTGCGCTCGGCCAGCCAGCGACGGATCGCCAGGCCGGCGCCCACGCCGCTGATGTGCATCAGCGCGGTGGTGGCCAGGAAGCCGGCGGCATAGCCAGCGAAGCCGGTGGCCGGCGTTTCGGCGCCGTGGGCCAGGCCGTGCAGCGAGGCGGCCGCAGCGACCAGACCCAGGCCGATCGAGGCGGGCATCGGGCGGCGGGCCAGCACCAGCATGGCGCCGAACAGCACGACCGACAGCGCCACGCCGTGCTCCAGGAACGGCAGCGTCACGCCGGCCGCACCCAGCGCGGCGCTGGCGACCAGCGCGGCCAGGAAGGCCGCCGGGCCTTGCCAGGCCTTGCCTTGCGGCAGGGCCGAGACCGACCAGACACCGACGGCCACCATGGCCAGCAGGTGGTCCAGGCCGAACGGATGGGCCAGGCCCTCCATCAGGCTGTGCGTGCCGTGACCGGTGTGGGCCTGCGCGGCGCCGGCCAGGCCGGCCAGCAGCGCTGCCGCGACCACGCGACGGATGTTTTTCTCTTGCATGTGTTTCTCCTCGTCCGTTGGGGGGTGGGGCTTCAGCGTACCGTGACGCGGGCCATTTCCTGACCGTCGGGGCTCATCACGTGGGTGGAGCAGGCCAGGCAGGGGTCGAAGCTGTGCAGCGTGCGCAGGATTTCCAGCGGCTGCTCGGGATTGACCATCGGGGTGTTCATCAGCGAAGCCTCGAAGGCGCCGATCTGTCCCTTGTCGTCGCGCGGCGAGCCGTTCCAGGTGGTGGGCACCACGCACTGGTAGTTCTCGATCTTGCCGTCCTTGATCTTGATCCAGTGCGCCAGCGCGCCCCGCGGCGCGGCGGTGTGGCCGACGCCCTTGGCTTCCTTGGGCCAGGAGGCGGGGTCCCACTTCTCGACGTTGGCGGTGGCGGTGTCGCCGGCCTTGATGTTGGCGACCAGTTCGTTCCAGTCGTCCATCAGCATCTCGGCGCAGTACTGGGCCTCCAGGCAGCGCGCCAGCGTGCGGCCGATGGTGGACGGCAGCATCTGCTTGAGCGTGTACTGGGTCTCGGGCAGGCCCAGCGCCTTCGGAATGGCGCTGTTGATCATCTGGGCCGAGAACTCCAGTTGCTCCTTCGGACGCTGGGCGTACTTGTTGCCCTTCTTGGCGTGCGCGTAGGCCAGGATGTAGCGCGAAAGCGGGCCGACCTCGACCGCGTGGCCGCGCCAGCGCGGCGACTTGATCCAGGAGTACTTGGCCGACTCGTCGAGCTGCTCGATGTTCGTGCGCGTGCCCTTGAAGTTCGGGCCTTCGGGCTTGTAGTTGGGCTCGGTGATGCCGTCCCAGGGGTGCAGGCCCTTGGCGTCGTTGCCGTAGGTGTACCAGCTGTGGGTCACGAACTCCTGAATCTGCTCGGGGTCACGCAGGTCGATCGGCAGCACCTCGTCCCAGTTGCCGTTGAGGATCACGCCGCCGGGCAACTGGTCGGTGCTGGCGTCGTAGTTGACCTTGGAGAAGGTGCCGTAGTCCATGACGTTGGTGGCCGAGAGGCCGCCGCCGTAGAGCCAGCCGGCCTGCTTGTAGAGCGTGCCGATGGCCAGCACGTCGGGCAGGTAGACGTTCTTGACGAAGTCGATCATCTCCTCGATGCGGGCCTTGATGAAGTTCAGGCGCTCCATGTTGATCGGCGCACCGGCGGCGCCGTTGCCGTCGAGGTTGATCGCGCAGGGCATGCCGCCGACCATGAAGTTCGGGTGCGGGTTCTTGCCGCCGATCACGGTGTGCACCTTGACCCATTCCTTCTGCAGGTCCAGGGCTTCGAGGTAGTGGGCCACCGCCATCAGGTTGGCTTCGGCCGGCAGCACATAGGCCTTGGAGCCCCAGTAGCCGTTGGTGAACGGGCCGAGCTGGCCGGATTCGACGAACTTCTTGAGGCGGTTCTGGATGTCGCGGAAGTAGCCCGGCGAGGACATCGGGTGGCTGGGCGAGACCAGTTGCTGCAGTTCCGAGGTCTTCTTGGGGTCGGCCTTGAGCGCGGACACCACGTCGACCCAGTCGAGCGCGTGCAGGTGATAGAAGTGCACCGCGTGGTCGTGGACCTGCAGCGTCTTGTCGAAGATCTCGCGCAGCAGGTGGGCGTTCTTCGGGATCTTGATGCCCAGCGCATCCTCCACGGCGCGCACCGAGGTCAGCGCGTGCGTGCCGGTGCAGACGCCGCAGATGCGCTCCACGAAGGCCCAGGCGTCGCGCGGGTCACGGCCCTTGAGAATCACCTCAAGGCCGCGCCACATGGTGCCGGTCGAGACCGCGTTGCGGATGACGTTGTTGCTGTCGAGGTTGACCTCGCAGCGCATGTGGCCCTCGATGCGGCACACCGGATCGACCACCACTCGGCGGCCGGAGTTGTCGAGCTTGAAGCCCTGTGTTTCGTAAGCACCCATGGTGTTGTCCTCTTAGCTTCAGGCGTTGTTCTGCGATTTCTCTTTGGACGTGTCCCGCACCCGCTTGGCCACCGAGATGGCGGCGTGGGCGGCGACCGCGGCACCCACCACGGCGGCGGCCTTGCCGCCGATCTGGTCGGCGTTGCCCTCGATGCCGAAGGCATGGATGTTGGTCAGGCGGTCGTAGAACGAGCCCTTGTCCCAGAAACCGTCTTCCGAGCAGCCGATGCAGCCGTGGCCGGCCTTGATCGGGAAGCTGGTGCCCTCGTTCCACATCACCGTGGAGCAGGCGTTGTAGGTGGTCGGGCCCTTGCACCCCATCTTGTAGAGGCAGTAGCCCTTGCGCGCGGACTCGTCGTCGAAGGCTTCGATGAACTGGCCGGCGTCGAAGTGCGGACGGCGGTAGCACTTGTCGTGGATGCGCTGGCTGTAGAACATCTTCGGGCGGCCCTGGCGGTCCAGCTCGGGGATCTTGTCGAAGGTCAGCATGTAGGTGATCACGCCGGTCATCACCTCGGGGATCGGCGGGCAGCCGGGCACCTTGATGATGGGCTTGTCGGTGATGACCTTGTGGATCGGGGTGGCCTGGGTCGGGTTGGGCTTGGCGGCCTGCACGCAGCCCCAGGAGGCGCATGAACCCCAGGCGATCACGGCCTTGCAGTCCTTGGCCACGCGCTGGAGCTTCTCGATGAACGGCTTGCCGCCCTGGATGCAGAACATGCCGTCTTCGTTCAGGGGCGGGTTGCCCTCGACCGCGAGGATGTAGTTGCCCTTGTACTTGGTCATGATCTCGTCGAGGATGGCCTCGGCCTGGTGGCCGGCGGCGGCCATCAGGGTGTCGTCGTAGTCCAGGCTGATCATGGACAGCACCACGTCCTTGGCCAGCGGGTGGGCCGAACGGATGAAGGCTTCGGTGCAGCAGGTGCATTCCAGGCCGTGCAGCCACAGCACCGGCGTGCGCGGCTTGTTTTCCATGGCGTGCACGATCTGGGGCACGAAGCTGGGCGCCAGCCCCAGCGAGGTGGCGGTGAGCGAGCAGTACTTGGTGAAACTGCGGCGCGAGATGCCTTTGCGGCGCATGACCTCGTAGAAGGTTTCCATCTTGTGGTGTCTCCGTGGACTGGTGTGGGGCGTAACCGGGCCCGCCCGCAAGGCTGTCGGATGGGCAGGTGTGTGACCGTTTGCAATACGCGGGCCACGGCATGCCAGCCAAGGGAAAACACCAATCACAAGATGTAACCTGTTGTCAGGAAAGGACTTTTAAAAGCCTTTCGACCAGCCCTTTTCCCAGAGCCCCCAACCGATCAACAACAAGCTTCCAGTTCATTGGACAAAGTGGAAACCAATATTCCATCTGTCGACGCGACCCTGACCCGGTTCACGGGCAAAAAAAAGCCGACCCAAACGGGTCGGCTGATGGTTGTGGCATCTCTTGGGACGCTGTGAGATTGTTCTGATAGGACTGGGTTGTCTCCTCGGTCCCCCGCGGTCGCGGCGTCGGGCGCCGTTTGCGAGTGACAAAACTGTAACGGCTCGCACCACTGTCGTGCATCGGGGCTTTCCCTTGGATGGACCCTTTGCAGCCGGCCGGACACCGGCGTCGCCGACAATCCGGCGAGCCACGCCGCCATGACCGACCGCCCCGCCTCCACGCCTCCCCTGTCCGGCCAGATCCGGCTGGTGCCGCCCCGGCGTTCGCCACCGGCGCTGGCCCGGACCCTGTTCGAGCAGCAGCGGTGGCCCGAGGCCGAAGCCGCCTACGACAGCCTGCGCCGCCAGCACCCCGACGATCCTGACATCGCCCACCGGCACGCGCTCACCCTGCTGCGCCAGCAGCGATCGCAGGAGGCCAGTCAGGCGCTGCGCGAGACGGTGGATCGCTGGCCGGACTTCCTGCCGGCCCGCCTGAACCTCGCCGCCGTGCTGCGCCACGCGCTGCGGCGGCCCGCCGAGGCCCTGGCGGTCCTGACGCCGGCACTGGCCACGCACGCCGGCAACCCCACGCTGCATTTCAATATGGGCCGCGCCCGCCAGGACCTGCTGGACACCGAGGGCGCCCTGGACAGCTACCGCCAGGCGATCACCCTGGACCCGCACCACGTCCGGGCCTTCAGCGCCTACGCGTTCTGCAGCCACTATCTGCCGCACCCCGACCTGGACGCGCTGCGCGACTGGGTCACCGCCCATGCCCGCTCGCTGGTGCGTCCCGGTCCGCCGCTCCCGCCGCGCCGCGCCAGCCCTCCCGGGCCCCGGCTGCGCATCGGCCTGCTCTCGGGCGACCTCTCGGACCACCCCGTGGCCTACTTCCTGGAATCCACGCTGGCGGCGCTGCAGCGGCGCGGCGTCGAGCTGTTCGCTTACGCGACCGGCGACCGGTCGGACGCGGTGAGCGCTCGCCTGCAGCGCCTGGTCACCCGCTGGCTGCCGGCCTCGGCCCTGTCGGAGGTCGAGCTGGCACGGGCGATGGCCGCCGACCGGCTGGACGTGCTGCTGGACCTGGCCGGCTTCACCAACCACCAGCGGCTGGGCACGCTGATGATGCGACCGGCCCCGCTGCAACTGTCCTGGCTGGGCTATTTCGGGACGCTCGGCCTGCCCGAGATCGACGGTGTCATCGCCGACCCCGACAGCGTGCCGCCGCAGGAACAGCGCTTCTTCAGCGAGCGGGTGTTCTACCTGCCCCGCACGCGGCTGTGCATGAGCCCGCCGGCGGACGCGCCGCTGCCGTCGCCGGAGCCCCCGCTGGCCCGCGGTGGCGGCCTGCGCTTTGCCTGCCTGCAGAACGTCAACAAGATCAACCCGCGCGTCCTGGGCGCCTGGCAACGCATCCTGGACGCCGCGCCGCAGAGCACGCTGCTGATCCGCAACCGCCAGCTTTCGCAACCCGATGTGCGCGCCGCGTTCGAGGCGCGACTGGACGCCTGCGGCATCGACCGCTCAAGGGTCGAACTCGGCCGGCCCCAGCCCCGCGCCACCCACCTGGCCCGCCACGACGACTTCGATGTGCTGCTCGACACCTTCCCCTACCCCGGCGGCACCACCACCGCAGAGGCCCTCTGGATGGGTGTGCCCACCCTGACGCTGGCCACACCCGGCCTGCTCGGCCGTCAGGGCCAGTCCCTGCTGCATCAGGTCGGCCTGGACGACTGGGTCACCCACAACGACGATGCGTATGTCGCCCGCGCCGTCGCTCTCGCGAACGACCGCGAGAGCACGCTCGCCACGCTGCGCCACCTGCGCAGCACGCTGCGCGAGACGGCGCGCACCAGCCCGCTGTTCGACGCCGAGGCGTTTGCCGGGGACTTCGAGGCCCTGCTGCGCCGCGCCTGCACCGAAGCGGCGGGCGCCCGGGGCGGACCTCCCCCCGCTGGTGCATCCTGAGCCCTCCCGGGACCCGCCGTGGCATGGCACGGAAGCTGCTGAGACGCGCCGGTCGTTGGAAGAGGAAAACACCATGTCGCAAAACGATGCATTCGCCGCGGCCGCCCATCTGCACGTCCTGCTGCGGCGCAAGACCGGCCGCGTGACAGACACCGAGTGGATGGTGAGCAACGCGGAGTACGCACAGGCCATCGTGGCGTACGCGCGGGCGCGCGCCAGCGAGGACGGCCTGACCGAGCTGCTGCCGCTGGCCGACCGGCTGGAATCGCTGGTCATTCCGGTGCGCAAGGCGGCGCCGGTGTCCGCCCCGGCGCCACTCGCCCCGGTCCCCGCCCCCACGCCGATCGACGTCAGCGCCCGCTACGTCGGGCGGCTGCGCGGCTGAAGCGCCCGGCCCGCGCGCGCGGTGCCGACTACTGCCCCGAGACGATCCAGCGCGCCGCCTTCTCCGCGATCATCAGCGTCGGCGAGTTGGTGTTGCCGCTGGTGATGGTCGGCATCACGCCCGCATCGACCACCCGCAGCCCGGCCACGCCACGCACCCGCAGGTGGCTGTCGGTCACGGCCATCGGATCGTCGTCGCGGCCCATCTTCGTCGTGCCGACCGGGTGGAAGATGGTGCTGGCGATGTCGCCGGCCAAGCGCGCCAGGTCCTCGTCGCTCTGGTACTGAACGCCCGGCTTGAACTCCTCCGGCTTGAACTTCGCCAGCGCCGGCTGGCCGACGATGCGCCGCGTCACGCGCAGGCTGTCGGCCGCGACCTTACGGTCGTCCTCGGTGGCCAGGTAGTTCGGCGCGATGGCCGGCGCGTCCTCGAAGCGCGGACTCTTGATGCGCACATGGCCGCGGCTGCTCGGGTTGAGGTTGCAGACGCTGGCCGTGAACGCCGGGAAGCTGTGCAGCGGCTCGCCGAAGGCGTCGAGCGAGAGCGGCTGCACGTGGTATTCGATGTTGGCGTGTGGCTGCGACGGATCGCTTTTCGTGAACGCGCCGAGCTGGCTGGGCGACATGCTCATCGGCCCGCTGCGCTTGAACGCGTATTCGAGCCCGATCGCCGCCTTGCCCCAGAGCGAGTTGGCCAGGGTGTTGAGCGTCTTGGCGCCCTGGACCTTGTAGACCGAGCGGATCTGCAGATGGTCCTGCAGGTTCTCGCCCACGCCCGGCAGGTCCTTCGCGACCGCGATGCCGTGCTGCTGCAAGAGCGCGCCGGGGCCGATGCCCGAGAGCTGCAGGATCTGCACCGAGCCGATGCTGCCCGCGCTCAGGATGACCTCGCGCGTCGCGGTCACCGTGACCATCTCCTGCCCGCTCCAGACCTGCGCGCCGGTGCAGCGCAGGCTGCCGTCGGGCTGGGTCTCGGTGACCAGCCTGGCCACCTGGGCCGAGGTCCAGAGCTCGAAGTTGGGCCGCGCGTAACAGGTCGGCCGCAGAAACGCCTTGGCCGTGTTCCAGCGCCAGCCGGCCTTCTGGTTGACCTCGAAATAGCCCACGCCCTCGTTGTTGCCGCGGTTGAAGTCGTCGGTGGCGGGGATGCCGGCCTGCACCGCCGCCTGGGCAAACGCATCGAGCACATCCCAGCGCAGCCGCTGCTTCTCGATCCGCCACTCGCCGCCGGCCTGGTGGTGGCGCAGCAGGTGGCGCCACAGGTCCTGCTCGGCGGTCGCGGGCTGGGACAGCAGCTCGGACGTCCGGCCCTTGGCGCCGTGCAGCGCGTTCGCACCCTTGTGGTGGTCTTCGTGCAACTTGAAGTACGGCAGCGCGTTGTCCCAGGCCCATTCGCCGTTGCCGGTCAGTTGCGCCCAGTGGTCGTAGTCGCGCGCCTGGCCACGCATGTAGATCATCCCGTTGATGCTGGAACAGCCGCCCAGGGCCTTGCCGCGCGGGTAGCGCAGCCGGCGGCCGTTCAGCCCCGGGTCGGCCTCGGTCTGGTAGAGCCAGTCGGTGCGCGGGTTGCCGATGCAGTACAGGTAGCCGACCGGAATGTGGATCCAGTGGTAGTCGTCCTTGCGACCGGCCTCGATCAGCAGCACGCGCTTGCTGGCGTCGGCCGAGAGCCGGTTGGCGAGCAGGCAGCCGGCGGTGCCGCCGCCGATGATCACGTAGTCGAAGGTCGCGTTGTGCTCGCTCATGCGGGGTGTCTCCGGATCGTTCTGGTCATTGGCCGGGCTCATGATGGACCGCCTGGCTGACGCGAAACTGTGCCGGAAGCTCAGGGGTTTTCCCAATGAAATCGGCCAAGGCGCGTTATAAGGCTGGCAAATACTCGAAGCCATGACCGCCCGCCTGCCCGCCACCGATCCGCAGACCCTGCGCGCCTTCGTCGCCGTCGCCCGCGAAGGCAATGTCTCTCGCGCGGCGCAGCGCCTGCACCTGAGCCAGCCCGCCGTGAGCCTGCAGCTCAAGACCCTGGCCGAGGCCACCGGCCTGCAGCTCTTCACCCGCACGCCGCAGGGCATGGCGCTCACGCGCGACGGCGCCGCCCTGCTGCCGCTGGCCGACAAGGCGCTGGCCGCCCTCGCCGACTTCGGCCAGGCCGCCGCCGCGCTGCACCAGACGGTGCGCGGCACGCTGCGCATCGGCACCATCCTCGACCCCGAGTTCACCCGCCTCGGCGCCTTCCTCAAGCAACTGGTCGAGACCGCGCCGCAGGTCGGCACCGAGCTGAGCCAGGGCATGAGCGGCAGCGTGCTGGACCGCATCGGCCGTGGCGAACTGGACGTCGGCTTCTTCCTGGACCTGCCGCAGGACCCGCTGGGCCCGCCCTACCGGCTGCGTGCCCTGACCCGCTTCACCTACCGCGTGCTCGCGCCCGCGGGCTGGGGCCCGCAGGTCAAAGGCAAGGACTGGAAGGCGCTGGCCGCGCTGCCCTGGCTCGCCACGCCGCCGGCCAGCGCGCACCACCGGCTGCAGCGGCGCGTGTTCGGGCCGGGGTCGATCACCGGCATCGAGCCGCGCCGGGTCGCGCTGGTGGACCAGGAAGCGTCGATGCTCGATCTGGTCAAGAGCGGCGTCGGCCTGTCGCTGGTGCGCGATGCGATTGCGATGCGCGAGGCGCAGGCGCACGGGCTGGTGGTGGCGGATCAGGTGGCGCTGGAATGCGATCTCGGGTTCGTGTGTCTGGCGGAGCGGGCCGGTGAGCCGGTGATCGCGGCGGCGCTAGGAGCGCTGGATGCCGTGTGGGGGTGAAACAAAAATACGAGCACCCCGACGAACGCGCTTCCAATGCAACTCTGAGATTCACCCAATGAGCCAACCAGACCCCATCCGCCTCCTCCATGCAATTCAGCGCAACTTCGATGAGGTCAGCAATGCTTTGCTGAAAATTACCGCCCACGATCAACTTTGTCGCACTGAAATCACCTACTGTGGTCCAAGCTTCCTATTGATCGCAATGGACGCGCTGGTCAACGATGCCTTCGCCCACGCAATCAGAGTGTTGGACAAACACAAAGATGCTGCCTCCTTCTGGTACATCCTGAAGTGCGAGGAGAAGGCGGTTCGAAAAGCGGCAAAAAGCGCAGGAATCGACCTACAACAACTGGACGAACTCTCAGAAAAGCTACGTATGGTGCGAACCAAAACGCATTTCCACATCGACCGAGAAGCGGTCGTTGACCCAGAGGCGGTTTGGAAAGAGGCCAATTTGGCCGGAAGCACACTCATCTCTCAGCTAAGAGGCTTAGCCGATACGCTGGCACGTACGAAACAGGCACTGATAGGAGGTGAGCTTTCTCGTGTTACGTCGTATGACGGCTCTGACGTTCCCAAAATCGTCTCAGCCTACGAACAGTGTTATGGGCCCGTTCACGGGGTACCTCCAACCACTTAATCGTCCCATCACCCAACCGTTCCGCCCATGCTCACCCGCATCCACCACGCCGCCATCATCTGCTCCGACTACGAGCGCTCCAAGCGCTTCTACACCGAGGTCCTGGGCCTGACGGTCATCGCGGAGCACTTCCGCGAAGCACGCAATTCATGGAAGCTGGACCTGGGCCTGCCCGACGGCTCGCAGGTCGAGCTGTTTTCCTTCCCCGGCGCGCCGCCGCGCCCGTCCTATCCCGAGGCGCAGGGTCTGCGGCATCTGGCCTTCGTGGTCGGGGATGTGCCGGCCTGCAAGGCGCGACTGGAGTCGCTCGGTGTGACGGTGGAGCCGGTGCGGGTGGACGAATACACCGGCCGACGCTTCACCTTCTTCAGCGACCCGGACGGCTTGCCGCTGGAGCTGTACGAGGCGGGGTAAGCCAACCGGCGCAGCGGCGAAGGTGGGGCCATGAATCCGGCGCCGGGCCGCCCCAAGCCGGATTCGCACCCCCTCGGGGGGCAGCGACCCGCGCAGCGGCGGAGCGTGGGGGCCTCAGTTCAGCTCCATCACCTGCGCCGGAAAGTCGTAGTTCTCGTCCAGCGCCCGCGCCGCCATCACCGGCAGCATGTGGGTGATGAAGACCTCGCCGACCCAGCGACGCACCGCCGGATCGGCGGGCCAGGTCTGGGTCTGCAGGCTCAGCGCACAGAAGCGCGTGATGCCCATGTCCTCGGTCAGGCCCGGCGGCACATGGGGCGCGCGACGCTCGCCCCGGGGCAGCGCATGCGTGGTCTCCAGCCGCCAGGCACCGAGCATGCGGTCGAAGTGTCCGACGCTGCCACGGCGCCAGATCTCGGCGACATAGATGTTCCAGCCCCCGGGCTCCTCGGCGATGAATCCCCAGTCGAATTCGTGGATCGCCTCGGGCTCGGTCTCAAAGACGCCGATCTCCCGCACATCGTCACGCATCACGTATTCCGCAAACAGGGCGCCCGGACCGGTGGGGCGGCCGTCGATGAAGCGGCGCACAGACGCCGGATCGGCGATGAACAGCGGCGCGGGCTCGTGCCAGGCGCGCTTGGCGCGGTTGAGCAGGCGCGCGGTGGCGTCCACGCTCTTCTGTGCGTTGATGCACCAGTCGGCGAAGGTCTTGCGACCCTCGGGCGTTTCCAATTGCTTGACGGCCTGGTCGAAGGCCTGGTCGTCCTTGAGGTAGCCGTCCTCACGCAGTCGCAACACGATGTCAAGCAGCGAGTTGCGGGTGATGTGCTCGATCGTGTAGGCCAGTTCGCCGCCCGGGAAGTCGGTCATGCTGCGACGGATCCAGTCCATCGTCGCGTCGTGCGAAAGGCCCTGCGGCGCGCGCGGCATGTCGTTGAACAGTGCTCGCAGCACGCGTACCGTATCCAGATCGCTGGCCATGTCGGTTCCGGGTTCAGAAAGGTGGGAAGAAATGCCCGCGCGGCTGCGCCCCGATGGCGAGCAGCGCCCAGTGGACAGCATAGCGGCCCCACCCCCGGACCGGAAGTCCGGAAAAGGCCCCGGTTTGCCCCGCTTTTTGCGATCCAATGTCACCCATGCACCCTTCCTCCGACCCCCGTCCCGCCCGCTTTCGCGTCCTGTTCGTCTGCATGGGCAACATCTGCCGCAGCCCGACCGCCCACGGCGTCTTCGAGGCCAGGGTGCGCGAGGCCGGTCTGGCCGACCGTATCGCCGTCGATTCGGCCGGCACCCACAGCTACCACGTTGGCGCGCCGCCCGACCACCGCAGCCAGGCGCACGCGCTGCGACGCGGCGTCGATCTCTCGGGTCAGCGCGCCCGCCAGCTCAGGGCCGGTGATTTCGAAACCTTCGATCTCGTCCTGGTGATGGACTGGGACAACCTCGAGGCGGCGCAGGCGCTGTGCCCACCGCAACACGCCGCCAAGCTGCGCCGCTTCGCCGAGTTCTTCCAGCGCCACGACAGCCCGGTCGTGCCCGATCCGTACACCGGCGGGGCAGCGGGCTTCGAGCATGTGCTTGATCTGGTCGAGGACGGCTGCGAGGGACTGCTGGCGCACGTGCGACGGGAACTGGCGGAGGGTTGAACGGGGTACTCAAGTTGCCGCGGCGCCGGCCGATATCCCCCTTGGGTCATTCCGCCCGGACGACACCCCGCACCCCCATGTCCTCGACCATCGGCCTTTCTGCCTCCACCCTGAGCCTCAGCGGCATGCGCGCCGCGCAGTTGCAGCTGGACGTCGGCGCGCACAACGTGGCCAATGCCCAGACCCCGGGCTTCCAGCGACAGCGCGTCGCGATGACCGCGAACGCCGCCTCGGGCGGTGTGGATGCGCGGGTGGAACGGGACCCGGTGGCGGCGGGCGAAGGCGGCGACATGAGCCACCTGGCAGACGACCTGGTCGGCGGAAAGATGGCCCTCTACAGCTTCGCGGCCAACCTCAAGGTCGTGAAAACCGAACAGGACATGCTGGGCACCCTGTTCGACGACCGCGCCTGAACCGGCCGCGTCGGCGCTTCTCGAGGCCTTGCGTCGTTCCGGGCGCTGAGCCCCCGGCGCCACACCCGGCGGGCAGATGTCACATCCTCCACCGGCCGCGACACCATGCGCCGGGCGACCGGCCTACGATGGCCCTGCTTCGGCACCCCACACATCCCCATCAGGAGCAGACATGGCAGGCTGGTACGAACTCTCCTCGAACGACAAGGGTCAGTTTTCGTTTGTCCTGAAGGCAGGCAACGGCGAGGTGATCCTGCGCAGCGAGCAATACGAATCCCGGGCGTCGGCCGAGAACGGCATCCGGTCGGTGCAGACCAACAGTCCGCAGGAAGACCGCTACGACCGCAAAGAGGCCACCGACGGGCGCAGCTATTTCAACCTCAAGGCGGGCAACCACCAGATCATCGGCACCAGCCAGATGTACAAGACCCCGGCCTCGCGGGACAGCGGCATCGAGTCGGTCAAGACCAACGGACCGAGCTCGACCGTCAAAACCGCCTGAGCTCGGCGCACAGCCGATCGCGCACCGCTGTCATGCCGCGGTACGCGACCACGGCCTCGCTCATCGAGGACAGCGTCTCGCACAGCTCGGCCGCCCTTCCGGGCGCCACGGCCAGCACCCCGGCCAGCGGCGCCGCCATCACACGGATGAAGAACACGCCGCGCCGCAGCGCGGGCAGCGGCAACGTGGTCTGGCGCTCGACGCGGAAGAACACCTGATCGAGCAACCGGCCTGAGCCTCCCGGTGCGTCTGCGGCGGCGAGCGCGTCTTCCCAGCGGGTGCGCCGGGCCTCGGGGTGCTGCGCCAGGTCCCCGTTGGGCGTGAGCAGCCAGACATGGCGCAGCATCGGCGCCTGCCGGAACGCCATGTCGATGATGCCGCGCGCGCCCGTTTGCAACAAAGCGTTGTCGGCCACGGGCGCGTGGATGGCGGCAAAGTCCAGCCCCAGCTTCTCCGCCGGCGCCCAGTTCGAAGGGAAACACACGGAGAGAAAGCGCGCCCGCATCGTGGTGGTGCCCGCCTCTTCCTCGTCGTGCAGGATCACGAAGTCTTCCTGCATCCCGACCGCCAGCCGGTCCGCCTCCGCCGCCAGGTCCACCCCGGTCTGCGCGGCATACGCCTGGGCAATGGCGCGGAGCACCTGCGGGTCGGGCGTGCCGATCTGGCAACGCTCGCGTTGCGCGAGGGCTGCGCGCTTGCCCTCGGCATAGGCCGGGGCCAGGGCATCCCGGCGGAACAGCGCCACGGGCGCCCCGTCCTCGGGCAATCGCGCCAGCCCGGGGCGCATGCGAAAAGGGCTCTGCAGGGTCCAGGGCAGATCGGCGGCGGGCGTGAGTGAATCGGTCATGGTGTCTTCATCGGGCATCGGCTTTTGCGGCAAGAAGTCTGCAACCTCTCTTACACAAAACCACGTCTTTCATAAGGCAATTTAAGGGTCACGGAACTAGCCTCTCCTTGGGAAAAACCCATACCCCCAACAGTAAAGGAGAAGCGGTGAACTCATTCACACAACAACGATTCCGTCGGTGGAGCGGCGGAATCATCGCCGTGGCCAGTACGGCCGCATTGATCGGCTGCGGTGGCGGCAATGACAGCACACCCACCCTGGCTCGCAGCTCTTCAACAGCCCCCGGCACCTCGCTCGCAGCCAGTCAGCAGAAGAGCTCCACCAGCGTCACCCCGACCACCGAGGGTCGCCTGCTCGCGTCGAATTGTTTCCAGTGCCACGGAACCAACGGCACGGGTGGATTCGACAGCATCCGCGGCGGCGACGCCAAGGAGGTGCTGGAGTTCCTGACCAAACCTGCCAGCAAGGAAATCATGGCGGCGCATGCACAGGGCTACACCACCGCCCAACTGCAGAAGATCATCGCCTACCTCCAGCAATGACAAGGAGCCATTCATGAAGAAAATTCGCATCGATGGCGCACTCTCGCGCCGCCAATGGATGGGCATCACCGCCAGCGGACTGGCGACAGGCATGGTGCCGTTTGCCGGTTGGGCGGACAGCCGCACCAGCAGCACGACCACCACCCGTCAGACAAGCACCGCTGCGCTGGCAGTGACCGGCATCTCCGGCAAAAAAGTCGTCGTCGTCGGGGCCGGCATGGCTGGAATGACCGTCTCAAAGTACCTGCGGCTGTGGGGCGGCAAGGGCCTGGAGGTCACGCTGGTCGAGCCGGACCTCCTCTACACCTCCAGCATCATGAGCAACCTTGTGCTCAACGGCAGCCGCAACATCACCGGCCTGCAGTTCAGTCGCGACGCGCTGACAAAACAGTACGGTGTGATCCGAAAGTCCGGCACGGTCGCGGCGGTCAATCCGGGCGCGAAGACAGTGACCCTGTCCGACGGCAGCAGCCTGCCGTACGACCGGCTGGTGCTCGCTCCGGGCGTGAGCTTCGACGACGCCTACGGCCTGACACAGCAGGACTACGACACGCGCACCCCCCACGCCTGGCGAGGTGGCGACCAGACCACGCTGCTGCGCCAGCAGATCACGGCCATGCAGGACCGCGACGTCTTCGTGATGACGATTCCCAAGGCACCCTACCGCTGCCCGCCCGGCCCGTACGAACGCGCCTGCGTGGTGGCCGACCATCTCAAGACCACAGGCCACAGCAACAGCCAGGTGGTCGTGCTCGACGAAAACCCCTTTGTCCAGGCCGAGCGCCACACCTTCGAGACGGCGTTCTCCGGGTTGCACGCAAATGTCATCCGCTACATCCCGAACGTGACCGGCCTCCAGATTGATCCGGTCACCCGGGCCGTGACCTATGTGGACGCCTCGGGCGGCACGCAGATCGTCAACGCCAAGGTGGTCAATCCGATCGTGCCGCACAGGGCCGCGGGCAGCGAGTCCGGCGGCTGGCTCGCCCAGGCGGGCCTGGCCAACAGTGCCGACGGCCGCTGGGCCATGGTGAACGTGCTGAGCTACGAATCCACCGCCAGCGGCGCAACCGGCATCCACGTGATCGGCGATGCCTCGTCCTGCGGCATGCCCAAGGCCGGCCACGTTGCCAACCAGGAGGCCAAGATCTGCGCCGACGCGATCGTTCGCCTCATGACCGGCCAGCAGCCCGATCCCCAACCGGTCGCCAACTCGGCCTGCTATTCACCGATCACCGCCAGCAGCGCATCGTGGCTGACGGCGGTTTACCAGTACGACCCCGCCGACAAACGCATGAAGGTCGCGTCCAACGGAGGACAGACCGTGATCAACGGCGTCGCAGCCACGCCCACCGAGGCCGCGTCGGTCAGCCAGGAGAACTTCAAGGACATGGGCACGTGGTTCACGACCCTGATGAAGGACGTCTCCGCCTGATCAGGGTGTCACGCCTCAGCCGGCCGCAAGGAGCTTCTGCACCAGCGGGTGCTGCACCTTGCGCGCCGTGCCGATGGCGTAGAAGTGTTCCTGAACGCCCTCGCAGGGCGCGAACCACTTGAGGCCATAGCCCTGCGACAGCTTGTCGCGCATGCGTTCGGACGCGGGAAACACGCCCATGCCGGAGGACCCGAAGGTGGCCAGCAGCGCGCTGTCCTCGAACTCGCCCACCACCTGCGGCAACACGCCCTGCTGTTCGAACCACTGGTCCAGCCGCATGCGCACCGACGCATGCGCACTCGGCAACAGCACCGGTACCTCGGCCAGGCTGTGCGGAAAATCCCTGCGCGCCTGGGTCAGCCACTCCTTGGGCGCGTACCAGCCCAGCGGTGACGAACCCATGGGATGGCTGTAGAGCTTGAGGTTGGGGTTGGCCGGCGCGGGCCGGTCCGAGAGCACCACATCCAGCCGGTGCAGCGCGAGATCGGCCAGCAGGTCGTCGAACTCGTCTTCGTGGCACACCAGCCGCAGCCGCGGCTCCTCCAGCGCGGGCGCCAGCAGTTCCCGCACCGCCAGCTTGGTCAGGCCGTCGGAGATGCCCACCACCAGCCGCACCGAGGTCTGGCTGGTCGCGTCGCGCACCGCGGTGTGCAGGTGTTCGCCCAGGTGAAAGATCTGCTCGGCCACCTGCAGCGCGGCCTGACCGGCCTCGGTCAGCGCCAGCCCACGGCCGGCCGGCTTGAACAGCGCATGGCCCAGCGACTGCTCCAGCAGCTTGACCTGCGCGCTGATGGTCTGCACCGCCATGCCCAGGCGCGCGGCGGCGTGCGACATGCCTCCCTCCTTGGCCGTGACCCAGAAGTAATACAGGTGCTTGTAGTTGAGTTCCTGGTTCATCATTCGCCTTTATCGGATGGACATTTCGCCATTGTCTGCTTTTTTCGTCAGCTCCGGCACCCTATCTTCCAGGCTCCCTTGTTCCCTTTCAGGAGAACCCTCATGGCACAAGTCCGACGCTTCCCTTCCCTGTCCACCGGCAGTCCGCTGTCGCTGGACCGCCCGCAGGCCGCGAAGGTCCTGCGCAACACCTACGCGCTGCTGTCGCTGACGATCCTGTTCGCGGCCGGCATCGCCGCCCTCGCGGTCGCCAACGCCTGGCCCGCGCCCGGACTGGTGATCACACTGGTGGGCTACTTTGGCCTGCTGTTCGCAGTGCACAAGCTGCAGAACAGCGGCTGGGCCCTGCCGGTGGTGTTCGCACTGACCGGCTTCATGGGCTACACGCTCGGCCCGCTGCTCTCGCGCACCCTCGAACTGCCCGGCGGCGCCGGCACCATCGTGGCCGCGCTGGCCGCCACGGGCGCGACCTTCGTCGCCCTCTCGGCCTACGTGCTGACCACCCGCCGCGACTTCAGCTTCATGGGCGGCTTCCTGTTCGCCGGCATGGTGATCGCGCTGGTGCTGGCGCTGGTGGCGTACTTCTTCACCATGCCCGCGCTGGCGCTGGCCGTCTCGGCGATGGTGGCCCTGCTGTCGGTCGGTCTGATCCTGTTCGAGACCAGCCGCATCGTCAACGGCGGCGAGACCAACTACGTGCTGGCCACGGTCGGCCTGTTCGTCTCGGCCTTCAATCTGTTCACCAGCCTGCTGAGCCTGTTCGGCATCGGCGGCAACGACTGACCGCGTCCCCCACCCCAACCCAAGGAGTCCCGCATGAAAGCCTATTCCGTGAACAGTCCCGAAGCGGCCGCACGTGTGCTGGCCATGGCCATGCTCGCCGATGGCCAGTACTCGATGACCGAGATCCGCTCGCTGGACCGCCAGAACGCGCCGGCCCGACTGGGCCTGACACCCGAGGCCTTCAAGGCGGTGGTCGACGACTTCTGCCAGGACCTGCTGGTAGCCGGGGGTGGCCAGTGGACCGGCACGGTCGACCCGGCCGTCCGCGACCAGTTGATGGGCGAGATCGACGACCGCGCGCTGCAGGACCTGATCCTGCTGCAGTGCGAGACGCTCATGCTCTCCGACGGCCACCTGGCCGATGGCGAGGTGGAATTGCTGGACGCGCTCAGCGCTGCCTGGCGCCGGCCGGTGCTGGTGTGAGCGCGATGAAGACGCTGATCTGGAGCTTCACCGCCCTGCTGGTCGCGGCCTGGACCGGTTTCGTCGCCATCGTCCACCAGCTCACCGGCTGGCTGCTGGGCGCGGTCGATGCCGGCGCGCTGCTGGGCGCGGCGGGCACGGTCGGCGGACTCTCGCTGCCGTCCCTGCCGGCGTGGCTGGCACCGTGGATCGACACCGCGTCGCTGGCAAGCCTGCAGGCGATGATCGTCTCGCTGGTGCAATGGCTGGGCGCGGTGCTGCCCTCGGGGAGCGCCCTGATGGCATGGATCGGCCCGCTGCTGTGGGTCGGCTGGGCGATGGTGCTGATCCCGATGCTGGGGGTCGCCGCCCTGTTGCACTGGCTGGTCGGACGTGCCGTGTCGCAGCAGTCATCCGTGAGGATTGCCAACGCATGAACGATGGCATTTCGCGACGCCTGCGCGACGCCGCAGGGGACGGTGCGGGCGAACTGCGCCTGACCCTGCGCGAGCTGTTGCATCTGCACGGCGAGGGGTCGGGCGCCGTGCTGCTGATGCTGATGGCACTGCTGAGCACGGTGCCGATTGCCGGGGCGGGCACCGTGCTCAGCCTCGGCATCTTCGCGCTCGCCTGGGCGTGGCTGCGCGGGCGCGACACCCTTCACCTGCCGGAACGGCTGGCGACCCTGACGCTCAACGAGACCTGGACACGCCGCTGCCTGCACTGGCTGGCCTGGACCTATGAACGCGCCGAGGGCCGGCTGCGTCCTCGCTGGGAGGCGCTGTCCCACGCGCGCACCCGCTTCTGGTGGGCGCTCTGGATCGCGCTGATGGCGGCGCTGATTTTTCTGCCGCTGCCACTGGGCAACCTGCTGCCGGGCACCAGCCTGATGCTGCTGAGCCTGGGCTGGCTGTTCCGCGACGGCATCGCGCTGCTGCTGTCGGCCGCGACCGGCGCGGCGGGCGTCGGCTACGCGGTCTCGGTCGGCCACCTGGCCTTCGCTGCGTGGCAGCAGGCGGGCGCCTGGCTCGGTCTCTGATTCGCCGCCGCGCCGCCTTGTCAGAGGCGCGAGAAAAAGACAGCGCTCATCACCAGCCCGGTGACGATCACGCCGCGCCGCACCCAGCCCACCGGCAGCCGCTTGGACCAGCGCGCGCCGAAGTAGCCGCCGGCCGTCGCCGCCACCATCATCAGCACGCCCTGCGGCCAGGCAATCGCGCCGGCGACGACAAACGCCGCCACCGACAGCCAGGACAGCACCAGCGAGTTGAGGTTCTTGAGGGCGTTGACGGTGTTCAGCCGCGTCTCGCCGGTCACGGTGTAGAGCGCCATCAGCAGGATGCCCAGGCCACCGTTGAAGTAGCCCCCGTAGACCGAGACGGCGATCAGGCCCGGCAGGCGCCAGCGCGCCAGCCCGGACGCCCCTGCGGCGCTGGCCTGTGCGCGGCGCGCAATGACCGGCCCGGCGGCGAACAGCACGGTCGCAAACAGCAGCAGCCAGGGCACGATGCCGGAAAACAGTTTGGCGGGTGTCACCAGCAGCAGCAACGCGCCCGCCACGCCCCCTCCGGCGGCGATCAGCGACTCACGAAACAACCGCTGTGCAGGCTGCTCGCGCAACTCGGTGGTGAAGCCCAGCGTACTGCCCAGATAGCCCGGGCTGACCGCCAGCGCACTGGTGGCGTTGGCGACGATGGGCGGAACGCCGGTGAACACCAGCGCAGGAAAGGTCAGGAAGCTGCCGCCACCGGCAATCGCGTTGAGCACGCCGGCGGCAAATGCCGCCGTGGCCAGCAGGGGCGCAGAACTCAGCAGGTCCAGGCCGGACTCACTTGGCCGGTGCTACGGGGACGGCGACGTAGCGGTAGCCCTTGCCGCGCATGCAGTGGGCCACCATCAGCTCGCGCTCGCCCTCCGGCACCTTGGCCAGACCCACCTGGTAGCTGCAGTCAGAGAGCTGGGTATAGGTCTCGTCCTTGCTCGCCTGGGGTTTGACCCATTCGGCCTTGGGCGGGGTGGTGCAGGCGGCGAGCATCAGCAGCAGGGCGGCGGCAACGGCGGTCTTCATGGGTAGGGGTTCCGTGTCTGTGGACCGGTCAGGATACCAAAGCGCCCGGCACGGGGTTGCAACCGGATGCGTCGTCTGGTCTCAGCGCGAGCGGCCAAGCTTGTGTTGCAAACGCTCCAGCACCTCGCCCACGGCCTGCGGACTGACGGCCGTCTCGCCGTCGGCCGTCAGCTCCTGCTGCGCCAGCGAGAGGTTCAGCCGCACGAAGGTGCTGTCCAGCGCGTGGCGAGTTGCCAGCAACTGCTGGGCAATCTTGCCGCAGTCCGCCCCTTCTTCCAGCAGCTTCTGCAGCCCGCGCACCTGACCTTCAGCCCGACGCAGGCGATGCAACAGATCGGCCTTGTGCTCGGCGGCCAGGGGCGGGGAGGCGTTCACGCTGACACCGGGGTAATGGCCGCGACCGGCTCGGGCGCCAGCAGCGAGCCGTCGCGCAGGCCGCGCACGGTCGAGAAGCCCAGCCAGAGGACCGCAATCGACGTGATGGCCAGCATCAGCACGCCTGCCGTCTGCATCGCGGCGACCTGGGCCAGCTCGGCCACGCGGAAGGTCAGCACCGTGAAGGCCGCGAGCGGGAAGGAGAAGGCCCAGAACGAGATGTTGAAGGGCTGGCCCGCGATCCGGCGCACCAGCGACGCGACCCAGAGCAGGAAGAAGAGCGCCACGCCCCAGGCCGCCGCCACCACCGGCAGCGGCGCTGCCCACTGCGCCAGCACCACGCCGATCACCGCCGGCGGAGCGATGGTGATGAACCAGGCCGGCAGGATGCGGTCCGGGAGCGGGCTGTGCGCGATGCGGCGCGCCAGGATCAGCGCCAGCATCACCGGCCAGAGCACCGCACCGATGCCGAACTGCAGCGCCGACCAGAGCCCATGCCCCAGCGGCAGTCCGGCCAGCGGCACAAGCACATTGCCCACCACCGGGATCAGCAGCACCGGCGTCACCGAGGGCCACAGACCGCCCGGTCCGGACTGCGCCGACACCGTCGGCGCCAGCCAGCGGCCGAGGACCCAGACCGTGACCCAGAGCTGGGTCAGGCCGCCGATCCACCACATCGCGTTCCACAGCGGCCCCAAGGGCTCGGCAGCGCCGCCCAACGCGACGCCGACCGTCGCCAGCAGCAGCAGGGACACCGGCAGCGCCGCCACGAAGGCGTGGCGAACCGGGTGCCGCAGGTCATCGGCCAGCGCGGCCGGATAGCGCTGCCAGCGCAGGAACGAAGCCACCAGCAGCACCACGAAGACCAGCGCCGCCAGCAGCCCCAGCACCACCGCGATGCCGTCGGCCATCTCGCCGAGCACGCCACCACCACGGTGCCATGCCAGCGACAGGCCGCACAGGCCCATCACCAGCGCAAAGTAGCCGGGCATCAGGAATTTCAGGGGCGTGGGACTGGACATGGAGGGCGATGAGAAGTTGAGGGAACGGGCCGATCCACCGCCGGGCCGCCCCAAGGCGGGTCACGCCCCTAAGGGGCAGTGATCCGCGAAGCGGCGCAGCGTGGGCGCATCAGCCGCATTTTCCGGTGGAGCAGGCGCTGCCGCCATCGGGCACGCCCATTTTCCTGAACAGGATGGCGGGCGGGCAGAAGCCGGTGATGCCCGACTGCGCGAGGTTGAAGCCGGCGAAGGCGGTGAGCGCCAGGAACCATTCGCTGACGAAGATGGGGCTGCCGTGGTAACCCAGGGCGAGCGAGATCAGCACGACGGTGCCGGCCATGATGCGGATGAGACGTTCGACGGTCATAGAAGACTCCTTGAGAGCGGTGGAAAAACGGGGGTCATGCGGTCTCGTACCGCTTGCGGTAGAACGCGTAATAGAGAACGGGGATGACGACCAGGGTCAGCATGGTCGAGACCGCGATGCCGAAGATCAGCGAGATCGCCAGGCCGTTGAAGATCGGGTCGTCGAGGATGAAGAAGGCGCCCATCATGGCGGCCAGGCCGGTCAGTGCGATGGGCTGCGCGCGCACCGCCGCCGACTGCACCACCGCCTGCGCGAACGGCACGCCGCGCTTGGTCTCCAGTTCGATGAAGTCCACCAGCAGGATCGAGTTGCGCACGATGATGCCGGCCAGTGCGATCATGCCGATCATCGACGTGGCGGTGTACTGCGACTGCAGCAGCGCGTGGCCCGGCATCACGCCGATGATGGTCAGCGGGATCGGCGCCATGATGATCAGCGGCGTGAGGTAACTCTTGAACTGCGCCACCACCAGCAGGTAGATCAGGATCAGGCCGACGCCGTAGGCCGCGCCCATGTCGCGGAAGGTTTCGTAGGTGATCTGCCACTCGCCGTCCCACTTGACGGCGTACTGGCGGTACGGGTCCTTGGGCTGGCTGATCCAGTACTCGCCCAGTTCACCGGTGTTGGGCAGCGCGGCCTCTTTGAGCTGGGCGCGGATGCCGAAGAGGCCGTACAGGGGCGAGTCGGTCTTGCCGGCCATGTCGCCGAAGACGTAGCTGACCGGCATCATGTCCTTGGTGAACAGCGGCTGGTCGATCACGCCGCGCTCGACCGTGACCAGCTCGGACAGCGGCACCATCGCGCCATTGGCGGCCTTCAGCGGCAGGGCCAGCACGGCATCGAGCCCGACCTGCCGGTCCAGCGGCAGTTGCAGGCGCACCGGCACCGCGAACTTGGCATTGCCGTCGTGCAGGTAGGCGGCGTCGGAACCCGAGAGCGCGGCATACACCGTCTGCGCAATCACCTGCACCGGAATGCCCAGCGACTCGGCGCGCTGGCGCTGGATGCGCAGGAAGGCGCGCGGCGCGTTCTCCTTGAGCGAGGTGTCCACGCCCACGATGTCGGGCGTGCCGGCAAAGGCCTTGGCCACACGCTGCGCCAGTTCGGCGCGGCCGGCCTGGTCGGGGCCATACACCTCGGCCACGATGGGCGACATCACCGGCGGACCGGGCGGCACTTCGACCACCTTGACGCGCGCGCCGTGTACGGCCGCGATCTTCTCCAGCGCGGGACGATGGCGCTGCGCGATGGCGTGGCTCTTGTCGCTGCGGTGGTGCGCATCGACCAGGTTGACCTGCAGGTCACCGCCCTCGGCCTCGGCGCGCAGGTAGTACTGGCGCACCAGACCGTTGAAGGTGATGGGGCTGGCGGTGCCCGCATAGCCCATCACGTCCGCCACTTCCGGCTGTTGCGCGAGGTAGGCCGTCATGTCCTGCAGCGTCGCGGCGGTGTCCTCCAGCGGCGTGCCCGCAGGCATGTCGACCACCACCTGGTACTCACTCTTGTTGTCGAAGGGCAGCATCTTGAGCACCACCCACTGCACCACCGCCAGTCCCACCGACAGCAGCAGCGCCGCGACGATGCCGCCCGCGAGTAGCCAGCGCTTGCGCGCGCTCTGCAGGAAGGGCGTGAGGATTCGGGTGAAGGTGTTCTGCAGCGCGCTGGTGAGCTTGCCGGGGCCGTGGTCGGCGTGGCCGTCGACCTTGGTGAGCTTCAACGCCAGCCAGGGCGTGACGGTGAACGCGATCGCCAGCGAGATCGCCATGCCCATGCTGGCGTTGATCGGGATCGGGCTCATGTACGGACCCATCAGGCCGGTCACGAAAGCCATCGGCAGCAGGGCCGCGATCACGGTGAAGGTGGCCAGGATGGTGGGGCCGCCGACCTCGTCGACCGCGCGCGGGATGATCACCTTCAGCGGCTCGTCGGGCGTGAGCATGCGGTGGCGGTGGATGTTCTCGACCACCACGATGGCGTCGTCCACCAGGATGCCGATGGAGAAGATCAGCGCGAACAGCGACACCCGGTTGAGCGTGAAGCCCCAGGCCCAGGACGCGAACAGCGTGGCCGTGAGCGTGAGGATCACCGCCGCGCCGACGATCACCGCTTCGCGCCGGCCCAGCGCCAGACCGACCAGCACGATCACGCTGGCGGTGGCGAAGATCAGCTTCTGGATCAGCTTGTTGGCCTTGGCCGCAGCGGTTTCGCCGTAGTCGCGGGTGATGCTCACCTGCACGTCGTCGGGGATCACCGTGTTCTTCAGGTTGTCCAGCCGCTGGGCGGCGCCACGCGCCACGTCGACCGCGTTCTCACCCGGCTTCTTGGTGACGGTGATGGTCACGGCCGGGTGGTTCTGGCCCTTCTGACCGGCGTGCGCCTCGTCGGCTGCGCCCGGTGTGAACCAGACGTAGCGCTGGGGCAGGCGCGCACCGGCTTCGACGCGGGCGACCTCGCGCAGATAGACCGGCCGGCCTGCGTTCACGCCGACCACGATGTCGCCGACGTCCTGTTCGTTCTGCAGGAACTCGCCCGTCTCCACCGACAGCATCGCCGGCTCGCCCTGCGCCGGGCTGGGGTTGACCACGCTGCCCGAAGGCATGGCCTGGTTGGCGGCGGCGATGGCGCCGTGCAACTGCTGCACGCTCACGCCGCGTTCGCGCAGCTTGTTGGGCTCCAGCCAGACGTTGACCGCGCGACCCGGACCGCCGATGGTGACCACCTCACGGGTGCCGGGCACGCGCTTGAGTTCGGTCTCCACCGCGTGGGCCACGCGTTCGAGTTCGAGTGCGCTCTGGGCGTCCTTGGTCCACAGCGTGGCGGCGAGCACCGGCACGTCGTCGATGCCCTTGGGCTTGACGATGGGCGTGAGCACGCCCAGGCCCTGGGGCAGCCAGTCCTGGTTGGCGTTGAGCACGTCGTACAGACGCACCAGCGCCTCGGTGCGCGGCACGCCGACCTTGAACTGCACCGTCAGCACCGCGACACCCGGCCGCGCGACCGAATAGGTGTGCTCGATGCCCTGGATCTGCGAGAGCACGTGCTCGGCCGGCGCGGCCACCATCTTCTCCACGTCGGCACTGGACGCGCCGGGGAAGGGGATCAGCACGTTGGCCATGGTCACGTTGATCTGCGGCTCTTCCTCGCGCGGCGTGACCAGCACAGCGAACAGGCCCAGCAGCAGCGCCACCAGCGCGAGCAGCGGCGTGATGGCGTTGGCCTGGAAGGCCCGCGCCACGGAGCCGGAGATGCCCAGCTTCTCAGCGCCATTGGAGTCCGATGGAGAGTTCATATCTGTTCCGAAGTTCAGCAGGCGAGGCGTGCCGCGCAACCGGCTTTGCCGGGGCGCTGGCGCGGTCCCCCCTTCAGGGGGGAAGACGCGAAGCGGCGCAGGGGGGTCATTGCGGTCTCGCGCCGGCAAGCCCCGCGCGCACCGGGTCAAGCGCGACCTGATCGCCGGCCTTCAGACCCGCCAGCACCTCCACCCCGTCGCCATGGGTGGCGCCGGTGCGCACCGCACGCAGCGCGAAGCCTTTGGCCGATTCGCCCTTGGCGGTGACCACGTAGACACCGGTCAGCTCGCCCCGGCGCAGCAGGGCCGCCGCCGGCACCACCAGCCGCTGGGGCGCGGCCTGGGCGGCGCCACCGACAAACCGCACCTTGACCTGGCGACCCGGCACCTGGCCCGCACCATCGGCGTCGCTGAGGTTCAGGCGCCACTCCACCGTCTGCGACACGGGGTCCGCCGCCGGCACGCTGGTCTTCGACACCGGACTGACCCACTTGTCGGTCCCGGGCAGTTGCACCTCGATCTGACTGGCCTGCTGCGCCAGCGACTGCTGCGATGCCGGCACATAAACCACCGCGCGCATCGGCTGCGGCGCATAGACGGTGAGGATGGGCGCACCCGGCATGGCCAATTGGCCGGCCTCGGCCTGGGTCGAAAGCACCCAGCCGTCATAGGGTGCGGTCAGGCGCGTGAACCCCTGGGCCACGCTGGCCTGGGTCTGGCCGGCCCGTGCGGCGGCGGCGCCGGCCTCGGCGGCCTTGTACTGTGCCAACGCGGAGTCCAGCGCGGCCTGGGCCACGAAGTTCTGCGCCCGCAGGTCTCGCGTGCGTTCCCACGCGGCCTTGGCATTGGCCAGGTTGGCGTCGGCCTGGGCGACGCCGGCCTGCGCCTGGGCCACACCGGCCTGGGTGGCGCGGTCATCGATCACGGCCAGCACCTGGCCGGCCTTGACCCGGTCACCGGCCTTGACCGCCAGCGTGGCGATGCGGCCGCTGGCCTGGGCCGAGAGCACGCTCTGGCGCACCGCCTGCAGGCTGCCGTCGAACGCTGCGCTGGCACCAACGGCCTGCTGCCCGAGAGTGAGCACAGGCACCTGCGGACCGGCGACGGACGCCGGGTCGGCAGCAGTGGCCAGGCCGGCGGCCAGGACGAACGTCAGACCCAGCGCGACGCGGGGCAGACGAGGGGACAACAGCGGGCGGACAGCAAAGCGGGCGGACATGGCGATCTCCTATACGGGCCGCAGTATACATACATACCCCCAGGGGTACAACACCACACCCGCCAAGCCCCCAACCCGAGGGGGAGATCCGTCAGCCGCGCCGCCCCAGCCGCCAGGCGCAGAACGCGAAGCCGGCCGCAGCAACCACCAGCACCGCGTAGGCAGCACGCAGGCCGAACTGCTCGGCCATCTCACCCATGAGCACGGCCGCAATCTGCGCGCCGGCCGAAAACACGATCATCAGCAGGGCCGACAGGCGTGGCGCTTCCTGCGGGAACCCGCGCAGGGCGATGCCCAGCAGGATGGGGAAGCCGACCGACACGCCCAGACCGGTGAAATAGTTGCAGACAGCCAGCCAGACGAAGGGCGTGTCCACCGGACTGAGCCAGACCCCGGCCAATGCCAGCGCGGCCAGCGCGCCCAGGCCCTGGATCTTCTGCTCCATGCTCCAGCGGCTGTGCACGAAGGCCTGCCAGATGCGGCCCGTCACCATGCCCGCCATGAGGAAGCCCAGCGCCAGCCGTGCGGTCTGTTCGTGCTGACCCAGCGCCTCCGTGGCGAAGCTGACGAACCAGAAGTACTGGCCCCATTCGGACAGGCCGCTGCACAGCCCGGCCACGAGCACCCAGCGCACCAGCGGCTGGCGCAGGAGGCCGGCATAGCCCAGCGGGGCACGCACCGGCGCCGCGCCCGGGGCGGCGGCGTCGTGCGGGTGGTCGGGGCGAAACTGCACCGCCTTCAGGTGCCGCCGCTGCAGCGCCAGCATCAGCAGTCCCAGGGCCATCAACGCGAACACCGCGTAGGGGCTGCGCCAGCTCGGGTTGAGCGCCAGCGCGGCGGCCGCCATCAGCGGCGAGAGCAGCGAACCGGTGCTGTAGCCGACGTCGACCAGGCTGATGATGCGGGTGCGCTGCTCAGGATCGTCGCTGAGTTCGGCCAGCAGGCCGTGCCCGAGCGTGAACAGCGCCGTCTCGAAGGTGGCGACCGCCACCATGAAGCTTGCCAGCCAGCCGAAGTTGGGCGCCCAGAACACGCCCGCCACTGCGATCATGACCGCCAGCGTGTAGGCGCGCAGCAGGCGCCGCGGCGGGAACCGTTTGGCGATCGCGCCACCCAGCAGCGAGCCGACCGCGCCACCGGCACTCCAGATGGCCATGAGCCAGCCGATCTGCTGGAAGGACACCCCCATCTGCGCCCGCAGGTTGGGCGTGACCGCGCCCAGCAAGGCGCCGAACACGCCCCAGGTGACGGCGCAGTACAGGATGACCCAGGCGACATACGGCAGACCGGCCAGCATCTGCAAGGGCGAACGGGAGAGAGACACGATGGGGGTTCCGTAACGGGCAGGGGATCGGCCCAATGCAAACGATTGTCCTGCGCCGCCGCGCACCGCAGCGCATCACGCCCAAAAAGAACCCGCGCGGTAACCGGTGAAGCGGCGGAACGCCCGCCGCCGCAAGCGGTTGCACCCAGTGCATTGCTACTTTTTCGCGCCATAAATGTCGGAAAAGATTGCTTAGGGGTTAATAAATGTCCGCAAATCCATCCTGCGGACTTACAATTGGTTACCACCATGGTGCGTGCCGAACCACCTTGGTGATCAATCCATGGAACCGGTGACCTTTCTCAAACCTCTGGACCCGGCGCAGCGTTCGCTCGCGATGCGGCGGCGTCCGCCGTCGATCGAATTGCCGCGACCCGAGGCCCTCACCGGTACCCCGGCAATCCCGACGCGCGACGCTGCGGCCCTGCTGAGGTGGGGACGGGACACGGCCAGCCTGCCGGTGGTGTGGGATGTCTGGCGCCGTCGCATCACCTGCTTCCTGTCCACCTGGGAAGCCCCGGGCGGCCACCTGGGTGCCGAGACGGTCGACGCGCACGACAGCAGACTCGGCATCAGCCGCAGCCGCGCAGACCCCACCATGGCGCTGCTGCACGGCGTGGCGGTCTCGCTGGACCGCTTCTGCCAGGAATGCACCGGCTCAAGGGAGTTCCGGGAACACGCCGTCATCCCGGCCGCCCTGATCGAGATCTGGCAGACGCTGCTGCAGGACCCCGCCCCGGTCCGGCCGTCGGTGACGGATCGGCTGGCCGACTTGCACGGCCGCGCACCCGATGCGGCCCGCCGCTGGGCCATCGGGCACCACCTGCTGGCCACGCTGACCCAGGGCCAGATCGTCTCGCTGCTGGCGTATGAATCGCTGCAGCCCTCACCGGGCACCGAACAGACCCGTCAGTTTCTGCAGCGCACGGCCCTGCTGTGCCAGGCGGGCGCTGCGGCGTGCCGCTTCACGGCCGACCTGGCGCACGCCCCCGGACTCACGGTGAATCCACTCACCCCGGGGGCGGATTCGGCATCGGAAACCTTGCCGGCTGGCCGGTCGTCCGATCACCAGCAGTTGATGGCTGTGATCGCCAGATTGCGCCCCGCGCTGTCACAGGCCCGGTCGATCTGCCCGGACGAGCACGCCGCCATGACCGCCGCGGTCTCGCGCTTCTGCACCGAACACCGCCGGCTGCGCACCCGCACGGCGGGTGGCATGGCGCCGGCCCAGCCGGTCTCCCGGCGCCAGACGCCCGAGCGCGAGCGGTTCATCGAAGCGGCGCCTTTGCCTGTCGTGGTGACGGTGGTTGCGCCACCCCGCTTTGCGGCGACTGCGGCGTCGCGTCGACCGACGCCGCCCGACGCCTCAGGGTCGCTGGTCAGGCTGCTGACACGGCTGGCCGGCGCGCGCGTGTCCGCACACCCCTGAGCGCGCGTCCGAACGCCCTGTCGTCGCCCGAACGGTCACGACGCGAACGGCACCCGCGGCGCCACGGCACACAGCAGCTCGTAGCTGATTGTGCCGGCCGACCGCGCCACCTCGTCCACCGGCAGCTGCGCGCCCGTGGACGCCGAGACGCCCCAGAGCACCACCTCGCTGCCGATGCCGGCCGCCACGCCGGCGGCGTCCAGCGGCGCCAGGTCGACGGTGATCATGTCCATGCTGACGCGGCCGACGATGCGCGTCTTCACGCCGTTCACCAGCACCGGCGTGCCGGTGGGCGCATGGCGCGGGTAGCCATCGGCGTAACCGCAGGCGATGACGCCGATGCGCATCGCTTGCTCGGCGGTGAAGGCCGAGCCGTAGCCCACGGTGTCGCCGGGCTGCAGGCTCTGCACGCCGATGACCTGGGTGGTCAGGCTCATCGTGGGCTGCAGGCCCCAGCCGGCCGCGGTGTGTTCCGGGTGGTCGGGCGCGCCGCCGTAGAGCGCAATGCCCTCTCGCACCCAGTCGGCCGCCAGCGTGGAGACGCCGTCGCCGCGCAGCGGCGTGTTCGCATGGCGCAGGATGGCCGCGCTGTTGCACAGGCTGCGTTCGCCGGGCAGGTCGGCGGTGGCGGCCTCGAAGGCGGCGACCTGGTGGGTGATGCCGCGCGGGCCGTCGGCGTCGGAGAAGTGCGTCATCAGCGAGATCTCGTCCACCTGCGGCAACGCGTTCAGCCGCGCCCAGGCGGCTCGGAAGGCCTCGGGTCGGAAGCCAAGGCGGTTCATGCCGCTGTTGAGCTTGAGAAAGACGCGGTGCGGCGCATGGGTCTTGTGCGCGGCCAGCCAGTCGATCTGTTCGGTGCAGTGCACCGCGTGCCAGATGTTCAGCCGCGAGCAGAGCTCCAGGTCGCGCGGCTCGAACACACCTTCGAGCAGCAGCAACGGACCGCGCCAGTCCAGCGCGCGCACGCGCTGGGCCTCGGCCAGGTCGATCATCGCGAAGCCGTCGGCGCTGCGCAGCGCCGGGAACACGCGTTCGATGCCATGGCCGTAGGCGTTGGCCTTGACCACCGCCCAGACGCGGGCGTCGGGCGCCCGCACCCGGGCCTGGTTCAGGTTGTGTTCGAGCGCTTCGGGGTGGACGGTGGCAAGAATGGGACGGGGCATGGTGGGTTCAGACCGTTGATTCCCCTAGGAAACGACCGTCGACCGGCCTTCAGGGACCGCGTGCTATAACCCCGGCATCCTTGGAGATAAGCGCCGACTTTCGCATAAAAAGACCGTGACGGTCCGTCCATCAGCCCCCGCTGAGGCCCCGCGGTCGCCAGAATCATCCTCATGAAGCGCGGCTTCTACACCATCATGACGGCGCAGTTTTTCAGCTCCCTGGCTGACAACGCGCTGTTCGTCGCTGCCATCGAGTTGCTGCGCAGCCGCCACGCTCCCGCATGGCAAGGTGCCGCCCTGGTTCCCCTGTTCGCCCTGTTCTATGTCGCGCTCGCCCCGTTCGTGGGGGCGTTCGCCGACGCGCGGCCCAAAGGCCAGGTCATGTTCATCAGCAACGCCATCAAGGTGGCGGGCTGCCTGCTGATGCTGGTCGGGGTGCACCCGCTGCTGGCCTATACCCTCGTCGGGCTGGGCGCCGCCGCCTATTCGCCGGCCAAGTACGGCATCCTCACCGAGCTGCTGCCGCCCTCGCAACTCGTCAAGGCCAACGGCTGGATCGAGGGCCTGACCATCGCCTCGATCATCCTGGGCGTGCTGCTGGGCGGCCAGTTGGTCGGACCGTACCTGTCGGCCAAACTGCTGGCCGTCGACCTGCCCTGGCTGACCACCGGCATCGACCGGCCGGCCGAAGCCGCCATCTCGGTGCTGGTCGCGGTGTACGTGCTGGCAGCGACGTTCAACCTGCGCATCCCGCTGACCGGTGTGACGCCGCGCCCGATGCCCGCGAACCCGCTGGCGTTGCTGCCCGACTTCTGGCGCTGCAACGCCCGGCTCTGGAAGGACCATCTGGGCCAGATCTCGCTGGCGACCACCACCCTGTTCTGGGGCGTCAGCGGCAACCTGCGCTACATCGTGCTGGCCTGGGCCGGCGCGGCGCTGGGTTACTCGACCACCCAGGCCTCTTCGCTGGTCGGCGTGGTCGCGCTGGGCACCGCCGTCGGCGCGGTCGTTGCCTCGATGCGCATGAAGCTCGATCAGGCCACCCGGGTGATGCCGATGGGCATCGCGATGGGACTGCTGGTGATCGGCATGAACTTCATCTCCAATGTGTGGGTGGCGGCGCCGTTCCTGGTGCTGCTGGGCGGGCTGGGCGGATTCCTGGTGGTGCCGATGAACGCGCTGCTGCAGCACCGCGGTCACAACCTGATGGGCGCCGGCCGTTCGATCGCCGTGCAGAACTTCAACGAGCAGGCCTGCATCCTTCTCCTGGGCGCGCTCTACAGCTTCTCCACCGGCATGGGTCTCTCAGCCTTCGCGGCCATCACCGCCTTCGGCCTGCTGGTCGCCAGCTTCATGTGGCTGATCATGAAATGGCACGCCCACAACCAGCGGCATCACCATGTCGAGCTGGAGCGGCTGCTGGCGATCGCCCGCCGCGACGACCTGCACGGCTGAGCGCGCGGTGCGGCCTCAGTAGGCCAAGTCGGTCTTCTCGAAGCCGTCCAGGCTGACCAGCCGGTGCTGCGCCAGCACCTTGTAGAACTCGGCCTCGCCGACCGAGCGCGAGAGATAGGCATCGCACCCGGCCAGACCGGCCTTGATCCTGTCCATGCTGCCCGCCGTCGGCGCGAACATCATCACCACCGGGGCGTTGCCGTTGGGCAGCTTGCGCTGCTTGGCGCTGCGGCACACCGAGAACGCATCGGGTTCACCCTTGAGCCGGTCGATCGCCACCAGCCGGTAGGGGTGGGCCTTGAGCATGGCCAGCGCCTGGGGCGCTTCACGCGACCAGTCGATGTTCAGGCCGTACCGCTTGAACCGCTTGTGCAGGATGCGCCCTTCGACGAGGCTTTCAGCCACCAGCAGCACTTCGCCGCGCTGCACCTCGGGCACCGGCTCACCGGTGCGGCTGTTGCGCGAGCGCGGGGAGCGGGACGACGGCGCACGCGAGGCGGGCGAACGGGAGGCCGGTGCTGCCGGCGCCGGCAGTGGGTCCAGCGCTCCGAAATCGGTCATGCGCATCACGCCCACCGGCTGGGCCCGCGCCACCGCTCGCGCGGGAGTCGCCACCTGCCGCAGCACCGGCGGCGCCGGCCGGGCAGCGATCTCCCGGACCATGGGGCGCGTGGGCGGAAACTCGGTGTCGGGCGAGGCGGAGCGCTTGCGCACCGCCGGTACCAACGGAACCAGGTCGCTGGCCAGTGGCTCGGTGGCGGCGAACCCCCGGTCGGCACCGCTTGCAGGAGGCACCAAGGGTTTGGCCACAGGCTTGGCCGCCGCCGGCTTGGCGCGGGGGCGCACCCCCACCAGTTCGTCCAGCGCCGCCAGCACCTCGACCAGCTTGACCGGCTTGTGCAGCAGGGGCCAGCTCAACTCCTGCCCGGAGTGTCCGATCAGCAGCACCTTGGCCGGCAACTCGGCGTAGCGCACCAGATGGACCGCCTGCGCGTTGTCGGCATTGACCACCAGCACCTGCGCATCGATCACTTCGTCCTGAACCGAGTAAGCCGGAGGACGCCGTGCGGCCAGCCGGAAAAAAGACTCGAATGTCGCCGACTCGCTTTCTGCGAAACCCACCAGAGCCAACGAATACGCAGCCGCCATGCCTCACTCCAAAGGAATACGAAGGGGTTATAACCCCGCTGGGAGTATGCCCGCTTTCGGCATTGGGACATTGCCCCGATCCGTGAAGCCGGTCACTGACACGTGACACAGTTCCAGCGTTCGTCGCATCCGCCCCCAATACCCCCCACCGTCCGTCAGGAGTCCTCTGTGCCCACCATCTACGATTTCGAAGCCCAGTCCATCGACGGCAAACCGGTGCCGCTGTCACGCTACCGCGGTCAACCGATGTTGATCGTCAACACCGCCAGCGCCTGCGGCTTCACCCCGCAGTTCACCGGTCTCGAAAAGCTGCACCAGACCTACGGCGAGCGCGGCCTGGCGGTGCTGGGCTTCCCCTGCAACCAGTTTGGCAGCCAGGACCCGGGCAGCAACGATCAAATAGCCAGCTTTTGCCAGCTCAATTACGGCGTGACGTTCCCGATGATGAGCAAGATCGACGTCAACGGCTCGGACGCGCACCCGCTGTACCGCTGGCTGACCGCCGAAGCGCCGGGGCTGCTGGGCAGCAAGGCCATCAAGTGGAACTTCACCAAGTTCCTGATCGGCAAGGACGGCAGCGTGATCAAGCGCTACGCGCCACAGGACGCACCGGAAAAGCTGGCCAAGGACATCGAAGCCGCCCTGTCCGCCTGAGGTCCCGCCTCAGTCCAGTTTGCTGCGCCCGGTTTCGCGGCGCAGCAGGTCGGCCAGCGTCTTGCCTGGCTCGGCGGGGAAAACCGCTTCACCCACCCGCACGGCCTCCATGCGGTCGAGCCGGAAATTGCGGAAGTCCTGGCGCTGCTCGCACCAGGCCGCCAGCGTCCAGACCTTGCCCCAGTAGAAACAGCCCAGCGGGCGCACCTGCCGTTCGGAGCGGCGTTCGTTCAGATCCCGGTAGTGCAGCTCGACCCAGCGCCTCGCCTGGGCCGCCTCGCGCAGCACCTGCAGCCGCCTGCCCAATTCGGGCTCCAGCCCCACCGGCACCACCAGCAACTGCTGGCTCTCAACCTCGGCCCGCACCCCGGCGGGCAGCACCGACAGCACGCGCGACATCGCGTCCGAGGCCGCCAGCGCCATCGCCGGGTCCAGCCACTGCTGCGCCAGCCGGGTGGCCAGCGCGAGCGCCCGCGCCTCGTCGACGGTGAACATCAGCGGCGGCAGCTCGAAGCCTCGCCCCAGCCGGTAGCCCACGCCCGCCTCGCCCTCGATCGGCACCCCTTGCAACTGCAGGTCGGCCACGTCGCGGTAGACCGTGCGCAACGAGACCTCCAGCCGCTCGGCCAGCCACGCGGCGGTGGACAGCCGTCGGCCACGGATCAGCTGAACAAGGGCAAAGAGTCGGTCGGCGCGGCGCATGGTTCGCCCATGGTAGCCAGCCCGAGTCCGTCGGCGTCGGCCCGCATCGCCTGCGCGATCAGCGCCATGTCGCGCACCGACACCTCAAACAGGCCATAGCGGAACTTCTGGCCCCAGTGTTGTCGGTTGTCGATGAAGTCCAGTGTGTCGAGCAGCGGTGCAATCGGGGCCGGTTCGGCTGCGACGTACCGCACGTCGCGCCGGAACGGCACGAAGCCCCCGCCCATGTCGGCCTGGTAGGGCTGGCCGCCTTCCACGACGCCCAGGCTGACGAAGCTCTGCAGCCGGTCCTTGCCACCCATGGTGGTCGAGGGCGCGTAGTAGACGACCACGTCGCCCGGGTTCAGCCGCCGCAGCGGCCCGCCCTTGCCGTGGCAGACCTGCATGAAGCCCACCGGTGCGTGGTCGCGGCCGCGCTGCGCGTGTTCGGCGCAGGCCACCGCGATCCAGCACCGGGGCTGTCTGGCGGTGGCGGCGCTCAATAGAGAACCTTCGCCCTGTGGGCTTCGGTGCGAGCTGGCTTGGGAACGGCCCGGCGCGGCGCTCATGCCAGTGCGTGGATGCCCACGCGGTTGCCTTCGCTGTCGATGATGTGCGCGAAGCAGCCCATGCCGTCGGGCAGGGTCACCTTGGGCAGCGCCACGCGACCGCCGGCGGCTTCGACGCGCGACAGCCAGGGTTCGAGCGTCTCGCCGGCGTTGAGGTAGACCAGCGTGCCCTGCGCGGCCGGCTGCATGGCCGGGCCCTTGAACAGCGCGCCGTGCACATCGTCATCGTTGTCGGCGGGAAACACCGCCAGCTCCTGGCCGGGGCCGCCAAAGGCCTCGCGCTTGAGGGACTGGCGGGTCAGCGCCTCGTAGAAACGCACGGCGCGGTCCATGTCGGCGACGGGGATCTCGAACCAGTTGAGGGCGTGTGCCATGAAAGACTCCAGGTGGTGTTGAACAGAACCCGGAGTCTGCGGACCCCCTCCTGCCAGCGTGTTGTCAGCAGGCTGGCAGCAGACGCCAAACAGCGACGCCGTCGCTCAGGCCAGCGCCTCGTCGAGCAATTCGATCCAGTGCCGCACCGGCGTCTGTGTCCCGCTTTGCAGGTGGGTGATGCAGCCGATGTTGGCGCTGGCGATCACTGCAGGCTGCAGCTCGTTCAGGTGCCCGAGCTTGCGGTCGCGCAGCTGGTAGGACAGCGTGGGGTTCAGCACCGAGTAGGTGCCGGCCGAGCCGCAGCACAGGTGGGCTTCGTTCTTCGCCACCTGCACCGTGAAACCCAGCGCGGCCAGGTGCTGCTCGACGCCACCCTTGAGCTGCTGCCCGTGCTGCAGGGTGCAGGGCGGGTGGAAGCCGATGACCTTGTTGGCATCTGGCTTTGCGGCCAGTTTGGGCTGCAGCACCGGCACCAGCGCGGGCAACAGCTCGCTCAGGTCTTTGGTCAGGTCGCTGATGCGCGCGGCCTTGGCGGCGTAGGCCGGGTCGTGCTGCAGGATGTGGCCGTACTCCTTGACCGTGACACCACAACCGGAGGCGTTCATCACGATGGCTTCCGCGCCGGCCTCGACGTGCGGCCACCAGGCGTCGATGTTGGCGCGCATCTGCGCGGTACCGCCGTCCTGGTCGTTCAGGTGGAACTTCACCGCACCGCAGCAGCCGACCTCGGGCGCGACCACGGTCTGGATGCCGGCGGCGTCGAGCACGCGCGCGGTCGCGGTGTTGATGTTGGGCATCATGGCCGGCTGCACGCAACCGGCCAGCATCAGCACCTTGCGCGCATGCGTCGCGGTCGGCCAGCGGCCGGCGTCCTGCTTCGCCGGCACCTTGTTCTTGAGCGTCTCGGGCAGCAGGTCGCGCACCAACTGGCCCAGCTTCATCGCGGGGCCGAAGGCGGGCGAGGTCAGGCCTTCCTTGAGCAGCCAGCGCACCGCCCTCTCGCCCGCCGGACGCGGCACCTTGGCGTCGACGATCTTGCGCCCGATGTCGACCAGGTGGCCGTAGTCCACGCCGCTGGGGCAGGTGCTCTCGCAGTTGCGGCAGGTCAGGCAGCGGTCCAGGTGCAGTTGCGTGGCGCGCGTCGGTTCGGCGCCTTCGAGCACCTGCTTCATCAGGTAGATGCGGCCGCGCGGCCCGTCCAGCTCGTCGCCGAGCAGCTGGTAGGTCGGACAGGTGGCGGTGCAGAAGCCGCAGTGCACGCACTTGCGCAGGATGGCCTCGGCGGCCTGGCCGTCGGGCGTGTTCTTGAATTCGGGGGCGAGGTTGGTTTGCATGTCTGGTCTCAGCCCATCCGGCCCGGGTTGAAGATGCCGTGCGGATCGAAGGCTTCGCGCAGGCGTTGCGTGATGGCCTGCAGCGCCGGGCTTTCGTCATCGAAGCGGCGCACGCCGGGGGCGCCGTCGGCCCCCGCGCGGAACAGGGTCGCGTGACCCTGCACCGAGGCCGCGGCCGCGCGGATCTGCGATGCCGCCGAGGCCGGCGCCCACAGCCAGCGCTGCGCGCCCTGCCACTCAATCAGTTGCGCATACGGCAGGTCCAGCACCGGCGCGGTCTGCGGCAGCGACAGGCGCCACAGGCACTGGTCCGGCGATGGCGCGTCGAAAAACGGCAGGCGCTGGTCGCGGCAGGCGGCCCAATCCGGCCCGGCCTGGGCGTTGTCCATGCGCTGGCCGCCGGCCTCGCGCGCCATGCGTTCGCTGGCCGACTCGACCGCCGCCACCGCACCGCGCAGACGCACGAACAGCAGCTCCGGCGCATCGGCCGCGGTGTCGTCCTTCACCCAGCAAGAAGCGTTCAGCGGCAACGGCTGGCCGCCCCAGCGGTGCAGTTGTTCCAGTGCGTCGCGCTGGTCCATCGGGAACACCAGCGTCGCTTCGGCCGGTGCCACCGGCAGCACCTTGAGCGAGAGGTGGGTGATCAGGCCCAGCGTGCCCATGGATCCGGCGAGCGCGCGGCTGATGTCGTAACCGGCCACGTTCTTCA
This sequence comes from Hydrogenophaga sp., assembly GCA_016790705.1. Taxonomy (GTDB): domain Bacteria; phylum Pseudomonadota; class Gammaproteobacteria; order Burkholderiales; family Burkholderiaceae_C; genus Hydrogenophaga. The sequence continues at coordinate 73,473 of JAEUOT010000034.1, read as the reverse complement.
TCACCTGGCCGCCGAAGGTCAGCCATTCGCCCTGGCCATTGATGAACTGGGCGCCGAGCACGTAGTCACGCACGCCGCCCACCGTCGCCCGCGCCGGACCGGCCAGACCGGCCGCGACCACGCCGCCGATGGTGGCGCCCTCACCCGACGCAGCGGCGAAGTGCGGCGGATCGAAAGGCAGGTGCTGCCCCTTGTCGGCCAGGGCCGCCTCGACCTCGGCCAGCGGCGTGCCGGCGCGCACGGTGATCACCAGCTCGCTGGGTTCGTGCGCGACGATGCCGCGCCAAGTCCCGGTGTGCAGCGGCTGCCCCGCAACGGGTTCTCCGTAAAACGCCTTGGTGTCGCCGCCCACGATGCGCAAGGGCGTGCGGGCCGCAGCGGCGGCACGCACCTGGGCGATCAGGTCGGTGGGGGTGTCGTTGGTGAGGCTGTCTTGCATGGGCGCCATGGTAGCGGCGGCCCCGCGCAAAGCTTTTGAATTTTTTGCATGCGACGCTGCAATGCCGCCCCTCCCGCCTCAGCGCGTGTGCCCCAGGCAGGCGCCGGCATTGACCCGGCCCCGGCACTCCCGCCGAAGTCGTTTCTCGCGGGCGGCCGGGCTCTCGGACGACGGCGCGTCGATGAACCGGACCGACGTCGATGCCGTGGTCTTCTGGCCCTTTCTGGCCGAAGCCGCCTGGGCGGAGCCGGCCAGCGCCAGCATCAACAGGACCAGCGCGGCCCGGTTCGGGCGCTGACGTGGGGTGACCAACATGGATGTCTCCTCAAGTGTGTGACGCCGCAGATGGTCGCCAGCGCGGACACGCCTGTCAGTGATCCATTCACCGGAAAGAAAAAAGACCCGCGGCCTTGCGGCACGCGGGTCGAACATCCAAAGGAGACTAACTTCAGGAGATCAACGGTTGTAGGCGGTTTCGCCGTGCGAGCTGATGTCCAGACCTTCGCGTTCCTGCTCTTCGCTCACACGCAGGCCGATGGTCAGGTCGACGATCTTGTAGGCAATCAGCGAGACCACACCGGACCACACGATGGTGATCAGCACGGCCTTGGCCTGCACCCAGACCTGGCTGGCGATGGAGTAGGCGTCGCCGGTGATCATGGCCACGGTCGTCCAGTCGGCCACAGCCGAGGGGCCACCCAGGTTGGGGCTGTTGAACACGCCGGTCAGCAGGGCACCCAGAATGCCGCAAACACCGTGCACGCCGAACACATCCAGCGAGTCGTCAGCACCCAGCAGCTTCTTCAGACCCGTCACGCCCCAGAGGCCGGCAAAGCCTGCCACCAGACCGACGACGATGCCGCCCACCACGCCGACGTTGCCGGCAGCGGGGGTGATGGCCACCAGGCCAGCGACGGCACCGGAAGCGGCACCCAGCATCGAGGCCTTGCCCTTGGCGAGTGCTTCACCCACGCACCAGGCCAGCACGGCGGCGGCGGTGGCGAAGAAGGTGTTGATGAAGGCCAGGGCAGCGAAGCCGTTGGCTTCCAGAGCGGAGCCGGCGTTGAAACCGAACCAGCCCACCCACAGCAGCGAGGCGCCGACCATGGTCAGGGTCAGGCTGTGCGGAGCCATGGCTTCCTTGCCGTAGCCGATGCGCTTGCCGACCATGAAGGCGCCGACCAGACCGGCGACAGCGGCGTTGATGTGCACAACGGTACCGCCGGCGAAGTCCAGCGCACCCATCTGCCAGATGTAGCCGGCCTTGCCGTTCATCTCGTCGACGACGTTGGCAGCGGTGTAGGCGTCAGGACCCATCCAGAACCAGACCATGTGGGCGATCGGGGCGTAGGAGAAGGTGAACCAGATCGCGCAGAACAGCAGCACGGCGCTGAACTTCATGCGTTCGGCGAAGGAGCCCACGATCAGCGTGCAAGTGATGCCGGCGAAGGTGGCCTGGAAGGCGGCGAACACGATCTCGTACATCGGCGTGGCCTTGCTGAAGGTCGCGCCCAGGGAGAAGGTGCCGGCGGCGTTGTCCCAGATGCCCTTCATGAACAGGCGATCGAAGCCACCGATGAAGGCGTTGCCCTCGGTGAAGGCCAGGCTGTAGCCGTAGACGGCCCACAGCACGACGATCAGCGAGAAGGTCACCATCACCTGCATCAGCACCGACAGCATGTTCTTGCTGCGCACCAGGCCGCCGTAGAACAGCGCCAGGCCGGGCACGGTCATCAGGATGACCAGCAGGGTGGAGACCATCATCCAGGCGGTGTCGCCCTTGTTGGGGGTCGGTGCAGGCGCAGCGGCTTCGGCCGGCTTGGCCTCTTCCGCAGGCTTGGCGTCGGCCGCAGGCGCGGCAGCGGCTTCGGCCGGCTTGGCGGCGTCGGCGGCCGGTGCGGCAGCGGGGGCTTCGGCCGGTTTGGCAGCATCAGCCGCAGGCGCAGCGGCGGCGGCGGCCGGTGCAGCGGCCGGCTTCGGAGCGTCTTCGGCCATGGCGCTGAACGCGCCGAAGGTCAGACCGACGCCCAGCAACAGGGTGGCGAGTAGCTTTTTCATGTTGGTGCTCTTTCTGATTCGGGTGCGGGGATCAGAGGGCTTCCTTGCCGGTCTCGCCGGTGCGGATGCGAACCACCTGTTCGAGGGGTGTGACGAAGATCTTGCCGTCGCCGATCTTTCCGGTGCGGGCGGCACCTTCGATGGCTTCGATCACGCGATCGACCAGGCCATCGTCGACGGCCGCTTCGATCTTGACCTTGGGCAGGAAGTCGACGACGTACTCGGCGCCGCGGTAGAGCTCGGTGTGGCCCTTCTGGCGACCGAAGCCTTTGACCTCGGTCACGGTGATGCCCTGCACGCCCATGCCGGAGAGCGCTTCGCGCACTTCGTCCAGCTTGAACGGCTTGATGATGGCGGAAACCATTTTCATGCTGTGTTACCTCTTGTTGGGTGGGACGGTGTCGGGCTGGGCCGGAAGACACCACGGGTTACTGCGTTCGCTGACACCCTGAAGCAGGGACCGTGCCAGCAGGCGGGAGCCGGTCGACGACCCCACACACACCCTGTCACACATCCCTTCAACGGGGGCTGTGGCCCGAAACGCCCTGTGCCAAGATCCCCGCCGGCATCGCCCGGGAGGCGCACCAAATACGTGCGGATACGGGGTCGCCGAGCGATGCACTAAAACAGGGAGGGAGCCCCGAATGGGTTTGTCATTGGTGCACAGCCGCGCGCTGATCGGTCTGGACGCGCGGCCGGTGCAGGTCGAGGTCCATCTGGCCAACGGCCTGCCCAGCTTCACGCTGGTCGGTCTCGTGGATACCGAGGTGAAAGAGGCGCGCGAACGCGTGCGCTCGGCGATTGCCAACGCCGGGCTCGAATTCCCCAGCAACAAGCGCATCACGGTCAACCTCGCCCCGGCCGACCTGCCCAAGGACTCGGGGCGCTTCGACCTCCCGATCGCGCTGGGCATCCTGGCTGCGGCCGGCCAGATCGACGGCACGAAGCTGGCCGGCTGGGAGTTCGCGGGCGAGCTGTCGCTGGGTGGCGAGTTGCGGCCGGTGCGTGGCGCGCTGGCGATGAGCCTGGCGCTGCACCGGGCCGGTGAACCGGGTCGCCCGACCCGGCTGGTGCTGCCGCCGGGCAGTGCCGAAGAAGCTGCGCTGGTTGCGCAGGCCCAGGTGTTCCGCGCCCGCCACCTGCTGGATGTGGTCGCACAGTTCCTGCCCGACGGAACGCCGGAAGCGCCGGCAACGCCACCCGACGACACGGCCTGGGCCCGCCTGTCGCCGACACCGCCGGGCGCCCGTGAAGCCTACGCCGACCTGTCCGACGTCAAGGGGCAGGCCGCGGCGCGGCGCGCTCTGGAAATTGCCGCTGCAGGAGGCCATTCCATATTGATGGTCGGCCCCCCGGGTTCGGGCAAGAGCATGCTGGCCCAGCGTTTTGCCGGCCTGCTGCCGACCATGGACACCGACGAGGCGCTGGAGTCGGCCGCAGTCGCCTCGCTGGCCGGACGCTTTCACCCCGACCGCTGGGGCCTGCGCCCGACCTGCGCGCCCCATCACAGCGCCAGCGCGGTGGCCCTGGTCGGCGGCGGCTCGCCTCCCCGGCCAGGCGAGATATCTTTGGCCCACCACGGCGTGCTCTTTCTCGACGAGCTTCCGGAGTTCCCGCGCGCGGCCCTCGAAGCCTTGCGCGAACCACTGGAGAGCGGCCACATCCGGATCTCCCGCGCGGCCATGCAGAGCGAGTTCCCGGCGCGCTTCCAGCTCGTGGCCGCGATGAACCCCTGCCCTTGCGGTTTTCTCGGCCACCCGACCCAGGCCTGCCGCGACACGCCCGACCAGATCGCGCGCTACCAGGGGCGCCTGAGCGGGCCGCTGCTGGACCGCATCGATCTGCACGTCGAGGTGCCGGCGCTGCCGGCCGACGAGCTGTTGCTGGGCAGATCCGGCGAACCGAGCGCCACGGTGCGCGACCGCGTCGAGGCGGCCCGCGCCCGCGCCCACAAGCGCCAGGGCCACATCAACCAGACGCTCTCGGGCCAGTTGCTGGACCTGCACGCCCAGGTCGAGCCGGCGGCGCTGAAATTCCTGCAGACGGCCGCCTCCCGGTTGGGCTGGAGCGCGCGCAGCACGCACCGCGCCCTGCGCGTGGCCCGCACGATCGCCGACCTCGCGGGCAGCGAGTCGGTGGAGGTGGCGCAGATCGCCGAAGCGGTGCAGTACCGTCGGGCGCTGCGCGGCCGGGCCTGAGCGGCGCGCGTCTGTCACGATGCTGTCGTCGGAGGGTCATATAAGAGGGGCATGAAGCCCTCCGACCTGAATCACCCGCCTGCCAACTCCGCCGACGGGGATGTGCCCTGGGACCCCGCCCTGTGCAAGGACCTGATCCACCGACTCTGGGCCTTGCGCGAACAATTGCTGGCGAGCGAACAACGGTTCGCCGACGCCATCGCCCGAGTGGGCCCGCACCAGCAACCCAGTGCGCGCAACCTGGTGCACTACCTGGCGCTGCGCGCGCACGACCTGCGGCCCCTTCAGCAGCAACTGGCCTGGCTGGGACTGTCGTCGCTGGGGCGCGCCGAGTCGCACGTGCTGGCCAACCTGGACAAGGTGCTGGGCATCCTGCACCGGCTCACCGGCCGGCCCTGGCACGACCGCTCGGCCGAGGAGCCGCTGGGCAGCGTGCGCGGTCACCAGTTGCTGCAGGCGCACAGCCAGGCCCTGCTGGGCAGCGTACAGCGCGAGCGAGCGGTGCGCATCATGGTCACGCTACCGTCGGAGGCGGCCACCGACCGGGCCCTGGTGCGCGGCCTGGTCGCCGCCGGCATGGACGTGGCCCGGATCAACTGCGCGCACGACGATGCCGCCGCCTGGACCGCGATGGCCGGCCAGGTGCGCAAGGCCGCGCGCGCGGCGCAGCGCGAGGTGAAGATCCTCATGGACCTGGGCGGCCCCAAGATCCGCACCGGCCCGCTGCCACCAGGCCCGGCCGTGGTGCGCCTCAAGCCGGTCCGCGATGCGCTGGGCTTTGCGGTCCAGCCCGCGCGACTGCGCCTGGTTCCAGAGGGCACCCCCGTCCAGCCCGACGGCGCGCAGGCCTGCGTCCTGGTGGATCGCGAGTGGCTCAAACGGCTGCGCGTGGGCACGCAGATCGAACTGACCGACGCTCGTGGCAAGCCGCGTCGTCTGCTGGTGGTGGAAGCCGGCAGCCGCGGCGCGCTGGCCGACACGCTGCAAACCTGTTACCTCACGCCCGACGTGGCGCTGACCGTCAAGGGCACCAACGGTCGCAAGCGACACGCGACCTACCCCGCCGGCATCGATCCCTTGCCCGGCGCATTGCACCTGCATCGCGGCGACGTGCTGCACCTGCTGGGCGACGAAGGCGCCGCTTCGGACGCTCCGGCCGACGAAGCGCCACAGCAGATCGCCTGCACCCTGCCACAGGTGCTGGCCCAGGTGCGTGTGGGCGAGCGGGTCTGGCTCGACGACGGCCGCATCGGCGGCGTGGTGCGCCACGCGACCCCGCAGCGACTGGCGGTGGCAATCGAACAGGCTCGGGACCGCGGCGAGCGGCTGCTGCCCGACAAGGGAATCAACTTCCCGGACAGCACGCTGTCCCTGCCCGCCGTGACCGACCAGGACCACCAGGATCTGCGCACCGTGGCCGAGGTGGCCGACCTGGTGGGTCTGTCCTTCGCGCAGGCCCCGGGCGACGTGCAGCAGTTGCTGCAGACGCTGAACGACCTGGGCGGTGAACGCGTAGGCGTGGTGCTCAAGATCGAGACGCTGCGCGGTTTCGAGAACCTGCCCGAGCTGATGCTCGCGGCCATGGCGGCTCCGTCCGCAGGCGTGATGATCGCGCGCGGTGACCTGGCCGTGGAGTGCGGTTACGAGCGCATGGCCGAGGTGCAGGAGGAAATCCTCTGGGCTGCGGAGGCCGCGCACATGCCGGTGATCTGGGCCACCCAGGTGCTGGACAACCTGACCAGGACCGGCCTGCCCTCACGTGCGGAAATCTCCGATGCCAGCATGGGTGTGCGCGCCGAATGCGTGATGCTCAACAAGGGCCCGTTCATCACCAACGCGATCCGCACGCTGGACGACATCCTGCGCCGGATGGCCGGACACCAGGCAAAGAAGGCACCGCTGCTGCGCGCGCTGCGGGCGTGGACCACGACCGCCCCGCCGCAGCCGGCCCGACCACGGCGGCGAGCGCGCTGAGGCGATACTCGGCCCCCAACCTGGAGACCCGACGTGACACTGGATGCCCGCTAAGCCACCCACCAACTGCCTGGCCAGCGGTCGATCACGGAGGGCCGGGGCGGCCTGCCGATGATCGAGGTGCGCAACGACCTTGCCACGGCCAGCATTTCGCTCCACGGCGGGCAGGTGCTGTCTTTCTGCCCTCAGGGTGGCGCCGACCTGCTGTTCGTCAGCGAACTCACCCACTTCCGGAGCGGCACGGCCATCCACGGCGGTGTGCCCGTCTGCTGGCCTTGGTTCGGACCGGACCCGCAGGGCCAGGGCCGGCCGACGCACGGTACGGCGCAATACCGCCTGTGGGACCTGCGCCGCACCGAGGCGCTGCCCGGCGGAGAGACGCTGGTCGAACTGGGGCTGTGCGACAGCGCCGACAGCCGCGCGGTCTGGCCGCATGGCTTCGATCTCTCACTGACCGTCGTCGTGGGCCGCAGCCTGTCCCTCTCGCTGACCACCCGCAACACCGGGGACAGCACGTTTGAACTCACCCAGGCGCTGCACAGCTACTTCGCCGTGACCGACATCGCGCAGGTGCGCGTGACCGGGCTCGATGGCTGCGCCTACCGGGACAAGGTCGATGGCGCGCACAAGCAGCAACACGGTGACGTGGTGGTGAACGCCGAGGTCGACCGCGTGTTCGCCAACGTGCCCGAGGTGCTGGGCATCGTGGACGGCGCCGGATCGCGGCGGCTGCGCCTCGCGACACGTGGCAGCCGCACGGCCGTGGTCTGGAACCCGTGGGCCGGGCTCGCTGCCAGGATGGACGATCTGGGCGACGACGAATACCACCGCTTCATCTGCGTGGAGACGGCGAACGCGGACCTGGAGGTGCGGACGCTCTCGCCGGGCGAGCGCTGCACGATCGCGGTGGATATCGCCCTGGCCTAGCGCTCAGTTGCCCAGGCGGCTGCGGTTGGCGGCTTCGATTTCGCGGAAGCGCACGCAGACCGGGTCGCCCGCCATCGCGGGGTTGGCGCAGGCCTGGATTCGGCAGAGGTCGCGGCTGAAGAAGTTGCTGCGGTCGGCGCAGACCTGGTCGACGACCGGCGCGCGCGCCTCCTGGCTGCGCGCGGCCGCGGACGCCGAGGGCGACACGGTCGACGTCGCGGGCTCCGGCGTCTGAACGGTCGGCGCGGCAGCCGCCAGCGCGTCGGTGCGCCGGCGCGCCTCGTCCGCCCGCAAGCGCTCCTGCTCCATCCGGGCGCGCAGCCGCGCCTGCGACGCCTCGCGATCACGGTCCTGCTGCGCCAGCAGCTCGACCGAGTGCCGCAGCCGCTCAACGGCCAGCTCCGGCGACTCGGGTGCGACCGCTGCCGTGGCGGTGTCGGCCGCCGGGGGTGCGGCCGGCGAGACGACCAGCGCCGGGGCGACCGGCGCGGGCAACGCGGCCGCCTGCGCCGGCTCGGGCTGGCGCACCGCCAGCCACCACACCACGCCCAGGCTCACCGCCACCAGCAGCGCCCACATGAGCCGGCGCCCTCGCGAGGCACGTCCCACCGCAGTGGCCCCGTGACGCCGCCGCCGCTTCGCACGTTCCAGCGCCCTCAGTCGACGCTTGGTCTCCTGTGCGTCGAACCCCGGCTCACCCTGCGGCACCAGCGGTCGCGCACAGCCCCGGCAGAACCGGGCCTTGTCGCGATTTTCCTTGCCGCAGGCGGCGCACTGAATGGGCATGCTGGTCCCGTCGTTGAAAGACGGCCGCTTGTATCACGGACGCCCTTCGCCGGGCCACACCGGACGACAGGCCAGGTCTCTCAAGCGCCGAGCGGCGCGCCCTCAGAGGTTCGGGCCGAGCCAGCGCCTGAGCTCGGCGACGCCCACGCCGCTGCGCGCGGCCAGGTCTGCGACCTGGTCCTCACCGATGCGGCCGACGTTGAAATACTGGCTCTCGGGGTGCGCGAGGTAGAAGCCGCTGACGCTGGCGGCCGGCGACATCGCCAGGCTTTCGGTGAGCTGCATGCCGATCTCGCCGGCCTGCAGCAGTTCGAACATCTGGCGCTTGACGCTGTGGTCCGGGCAGGCCGGGTAGCCCGGCGCCGGGCGGATGCCCTGGTACTTTTCCTTGATGAGGTCGGTGTTGGGAAGCGCCTCGCCCGCCGCGTAGCCCCACAGGTCCTTGCGCACGCGCTCGTGCATGCACTCGGCCAGCGCCTCGGCCAGGCGGTCGGCCAGGGCCTTGAACAGGATGGCGCTGTAGTCGTCGTGCGCGGCCAGGAACTGCTGCTCCTTCTTCTCCACGCCCACGCCCGCCGTCACTGCGAACAGGCCCACGTAGTCGGCCGTGCCGGCCGGCGCCACGAAGTCGGCCAGACACCGGCTCGGGCGGGTCACGCCGTCAATCGTCTCCTTCTCGGTCTGCTGGCGCAGGCCGTGCCAGGTCAGCACCGGCTGCTGGCGGGTTTCGTCGGCATAGAGCGCGATGTCGTCGCTGTTCACGCGGTTGGCCGGGTAGAGACCGATCACCGCGTTGGCCGTCAGCCAGCGGCCCTCAACGATCTTCTTGAGCATGGCCTGCGCGTCGGCGAACACCTTGCGCGCCTGCTCGCCGACCACCTCGTCGTCGAGGATGGCCGGGTACGGCCCGGCCAGATCCCAGGTCTGGAAGAACGGGCCCCAGTCGATGTAGCGCTCCAGCTCGGCCAGGTCGAAGTTCTTGAACACGCGGCGGCCGATGAACTTGGGCGCCACCGGCGGGTGCTTCGCGAAATCGACCGGCGTGGCGTTGGCGCGCGCCTGGTCCAGCGTCCACAGCGGCACCTGCTTCTTGTTGGCGTGCTGCTGGCGCACGCGCTCGTAGTCGGCGTTGAGTTCGGCAATCGTCTGCTGGCGCGCGTCGCCGATCAGGCTCTGCGCCACGCTCACGCTGCGCGAGGCGTCGGGCACGTAGACCACAGGGCCGTCGTAGTGCGGCGCGATCTTCACCGCCGTGTGCACGCGGCTGGTGGTGGCGCCACCGATCAGCAGCGGAATGCCCTTCTCGCGGAAGTGCGCGTCCTTCTGCATCTCGCCGGCCACGTACTGCATCTCTTCCAGGCTGGGCGTGATCAGGCCCGACAGGCCCACGATGTCCGCGCCCTCTTCCTTGGCCTTGGCCAGGATTTCGTGACACGGGACCATCACGCCCATGTTCACCACCTCGAAGTTGTTGCACTGGAGCACGACGGTGACGATGTTCTTGCCGATGTCGTGCACATCGCCCTTGACGGTGGCGATCACGATCTTGCCCTTGGACTTCACGTCGCCGCCGGCCGCTTCGAGCTGGCGCTTCTCTTCCTCGATGTAGGGCAGCAGGTGGGCCACGGCCTGCTTCATCACGCGGGCCGACTTCACCACCTGGGGCAGGAACATCTTGCCGGCGCCGAACAGGTCGCCGACCACGTTCATACCGTCCATCAGCGGACCTTCGATCACGTGCAGCGGGCGGCCGCCGTCGGCCTTGATGGCCTGCCACATCTCCTCGGTGTCTTCGCTGATGTGGGCGTTGATGCCGCGCACCAGCGCGTGCGTCAGGCGCTCGCGGATCGGCAGCGCGCGCCACTCGTTCTGCTTGCTCTCGTCCTTGGCGCCGCTCTTGGCGCTCTCGGCCACTTCCACCAGACGCTCGCCGGCATCGGGCCGGCGGTTGAGCACCACGTCTTCCACGCGTTCACGCAGCGTGGGCTCCAGCTCGTCGTAGACGCCGACCATGCCGGCATTCACGATGCCCATGTCCATGCCCGCCTGGATCGCGTGGTACAGGAACACGGTGTGGATGACCTCGCGCACCGGGTCGTTGCCGCGAAAGCTGAACGACACGTTGGACACACCGCCCGAGACCTTGGCGCCCGGCAGGTGCTGCTTGATCCAGCGCGTGGCCTCGATGAAGTCGACCGCGTAGTTGTCGTGCTCGGCGATGCCGGTGGCGATCGCGAAGATGTTGGGGTCGAAGATGATGTCTTCGGGCGGAAAGCCGACCTCGTCGACCAGGATGCGGTAGGCGCGCTCGCAGATCTCGATCTTGCGCTGGTAGGTGTCGGCCTGGCCCTGCTCGTCGAAGGCCATCACCACGGCGGCCGCACCGTAGCGCTTGATCAGCCGGGCCTGGCGCTTGAACTCTTCGACACCCTCCTTCATGGAGATCGAGTTGACGACGCCCTTGCCCTGGATGCACTGCAGGCCGGCCTCGATCACGCTCCACTTGGAGGAGTCGATCATGATCGGCACGCGCGCGATGTCGGGCTCGCCGGCGATCAGGTTCAGGAAGCGCACCATCGCGGCCTTGCTGTCCAGCATGGCCTCGTCCATGTTGATGTCGATGATCTGCGCGCCGTTCTCGACCTGCTGACGGGCCACCGCCAACGCGTCCTCGTAGCGGCCTTCGAGAATCATCCGCGCGAAGACCTTGGAGCCGGTGACGTTGGTGCGCTCGCCGACGTTGACGAACAGGCTGCCCTCGCCGATGCGCAGCGGCTCCAGGCCGGACAGCAGCATGGGGGGAACGGTCTTGACGGGGGTTTCGGCAACGGCAGACATGGGGCTCACCAGGTGGAGGGTTCAGAGACTGGTGAGCGCCGTTGGAGCCGGCGGGGCCGGCGGGGCGTGCGACACGCCCGGAACCTCAAGCCTGACGCCCGTTGCGGTCACGGGTGCTGCAGCGCTCCTTGAGAGGCCGCGATTTTAACGACTGCTCCCGTCCGAGTGCTGCTTCGCAAACGTCAGGATCACCTCGCGCACGATCTTGCGCTGCGGCGCCGGCAGCGACAGGAAGGCCTCCAGCGTCTCGCGCTCCATGTAACCCAGCCCGTCGTCCCAGCGCTGGCGCCGCTCCTGCACCGACTGGCGCACGCGGCTGCCAAAGCGCAGCACCTCCGGCTCGACACCCAGCCAGTCGGCCAGCACCTGCAGCTTGTCCTGCGAGGGAATCGCCTCCCCCCTCAGCCAGCGCCGCACGCCCTGCAGCGTCACCGAGCGGCCCCAGTACCGGGAATTGAATTCGCGCTCCAGCACCACCGGGCGCACCGCGTACCCCGCCTGGGTCATGGCGTCGCGCAGTCGCTGGGCGAAATCGGCTTTTTCATTCATGAACAGGAAATTAAGCGGACCGGGGGCTTTCATCACACTAACTGTTGTTTGATCGTTAAACTTTCTGTTCATAACACAGGGAGTCCACCATGAGCCGGTCGCTGCTGCATTGCCTTCCCGACATCGTCACCGCCGCCCGGGAGCGTTCCCGGCAGTTGCTCGCCGCGCTGGCCGCCGACGACGGTCCGCTGCGGCGCCGCGCCCGGCCACGAGAACCACAGCGGATCCGCCTGCTGTGTGGCAACACCCTGCCCGCGCTGCTGGGCCTGCTCGGCGGTCAGGGCAACGAGCCCTCGCTGCGGGCGCAGATTCCGCTGGTGTGGCTGGCGGATGCGCTCCCTGCGCCGCTGGCGGGCCCAGCCCCTGTCCAGGAACGGCAGCGGCGCACGCGGGCGCTCGTCGAGCTGACCGTGACCCTGTTCGTCGCGCGTGAGCTGATGCCTCGGGACGGCCTGCTCGTCACCGCGGCCGACGACGACCCCGACCAATGCGTTCGCCGGCTGCTCGACACGGTGTTCGGTCACACCCGCCTGGTCACCGGCGCGCCCGGGACCGACCCGGGCTTCGCCTGCTACCTCGCGGGCGGCGGCGTGCCGTGCGTCGACGCCGTGACGGCCGGACCCGAACTGCTGGGGGAGCTGGCGTCGCGCTGCACGCGCGCCGACGACGCGGTCCTCGTGGTCCCCGCCGACCCGTCGTGTGCCGCCTGGGTGGCCGAGCTGGACCGGCGCTGGGTCCTGGTACAGCCGGACGCGCTCGGCTTCGCCTTGCTGCGGGAGCACATCGTGGCCCGGCGCCTGGCCCTGCAGCCGCCCCAGCGCAGCGTGCAAGAACACCGGAGGACCTGGGCCGTCCTCTCCTGAGGCGGGCGTCTGGTGTGATGTTTGCTTGTCCGGGGAACCCCACCGCCCCGCCCCATGCCCCCTCACCGCACCGACCCCAACGCCCCCGACGCCACGCCCACCGACTGGCACGCGCAGGAGCTGCTGCTCATGCGCGAAGTCATGAAGCTGGTCGGCCGCAGCCTGGCGCCGGCCTTCGTGCTGCGCGAGATGCTGCACCTGATGAGCGAGCTGCTCGGGCTCAACCGTGGGCGCATGGTGCTGGCCGATGAGCTGTCCGACGGCGCCGAACGCACCGCCTCCGTCCGCCACGCCTACGGCCTGACCGCAGCGGAGGCCGCGCGCGGCGTTTTCCGCTGGGGCGAGGGCATCACCGGCCGTGTGCTCGCCAGCGGCCTGCCCGCCATCGTGCAGGACGTGGACGCCGAACCGCTGTTCCAGTTTCGCACCGTCACCCGCGACGAACTGCCGCCCCAGACCGTGGCCTACCTGGCCCTGCCGATCGAACTCAACGGCGTGACCATCGGCGTGCTCGGCTGCCACCGCATCCGCAGCCGCCAGCGCCACCTCAGCGACGACATGGCCGTGCTGCGCATCCTGGCCACGCTGGCCGGGCAGTTGCTGCAACTCGAACAACTGGTGGCTGAAGAGCGGCGCCAGCTCACCTCGCGCAACGAGGCGCTGGAACGCGCGCTCGAATCGGCCAGCGCGCGCTACGGGCTGATTGGCCGCTCGCCCGCGCTGCTGCAGGCGCTGAGCGAGCTCGAACGCGTCTCGCAATCGCAGGCCACCGTGTTGCTGCTCGGCGAATCGGGCACCGGCAAGGAACTGTTCGCGCGCGCCGTGCACCTGGCCAGCGGCCGGCGCGACCAGCCCTTCATCAAGGTCAACTGCTCCGCCATCCCCGACACGTTGTTTGAGAGCGAACTCTTCGGCCACGAACGCGGCGCCTTCACCGGCGCCCACAGCGCGCGGCCCGGCTGGTTCGAGCAGGCGCACGGCGGCACCATTTTTCTCGACGAAATCGGCGAACTGCCCCTGGCGCTGCAGGCCAAGCTGCTGCGCACCCTGCAGGAAGGCACCCTGGTCCGCCTGGGCGGGCAGCGCGAAATCCGCATCGACGTGCGGCTGGTCGCCGCCACCAACCGTGACCTGGCGCAGGAAGCCGCCGCCGGCCGCTTCCGCCAGGACCTGTACTACCGGCTCAACGTCATCCCCATCCGCCTGCCCAGCCTGCGCGAGCGGCGCGAAGACATCCACGCCCTGGCGCTGCACTTTGCCAGCCGCGCCAACCAGGCCCACCAGCGCAACGTGCACCTGGCGCCCGACGCGCTGGCGCGGCTGGAGCGGCTGGACTGGCCCGGCAACATCCGCGAGCTGGGCAACGTTGTCGAACGCCTAGTGCTGCTGGCGGACCAGCCTGTGGTGCACGCGGCCGACCTGCCGCGCTTCGTTCCCGAAGCACTCGCCACCCCGCCCAGCCCGGCCCCGCGCAGCTCACCGCCGGCAGACATCGCTGCCCCGCTGGTGCGCGCCTACCAGAGCGCCGAATCGCACGACGCGCCCACCCTGCAGGCCGCGCTGACCCGGCACGGCGGCAACCAGTCGCGCGCGGCGCAGAGCCTGGGCCTGACGCTGCGGCAATTCAGTTACCGTCTGAGGAAGGCGGGGTTGCGGTAGGCCCCAAGCGAAGCAACCATGAAAACCATCGACGAAATGCTGCACCTGGCCCTGCTGACCCCGGACGAGCACCGGCAGATCAGCCACTGGATCGCTCAGGCCGACACGCCCGACGAGATCCTGAAAATGCCGCCACTGCTGTGGCGGGCCGTCGAACGGGCCAGTGAGGTCATGGGCATCGACAACGACTTGATGCGGCCGCCGGCGCTGGATGCGGGTGGGCTGGTTTGCAGATAAGCGGCTCGCTGAACTGTGGCACGCACTTGAGCACGAAAGAGGCTTAGGCGAGCAGATCGCTCATCGGCCATCTGCTGACACTTAGCGCAACCCCGCAGAACTCACAATCAGGAACAAATAGAAGCTCACCGCTGGTGTTCCCGGTGCTCGTTCATAACTTAGGCCGAACGACCGGCTTAGCAGCCTAAGAGATGCGCATTTCGACATGTCATCGAAAGAAGCTCTAAAGGTTGCATATGTACTGCTTGAACTTGTCGTGCATTAAAAGATTGGCCTTGTCCGCCATCATGGTTGTAATCCGTTCCGGGGGATATGAGGCCCATTCTTCTGCGCCGGCAAGAAGCGAATCCATTGCAGCGGTAGACAAATGAGTACCGAGTTGAAGCCCGACTGTAGTTGGCAGCAAATCGCGAAACTGGTCCCGGACAGCGGACGCCTTCGGCGCAAGCACAACAAAGTTAAGCAAAAACTCCGGCCGCATGATGTACGGCACTCCCCCGTGATCCATGACCATGCTCCCGGTCATCCTAAGAACAGTCACTTCCTTAGTCAGCCACCATGTTTTATAGCCGAACCCATCGTGGAGTGCGGCCTCCCCTCTGCTTGATCTCCCTGCATAGACTGCATGTGTCATCAATGCATCGTTGTACGAGAGTTCTGCATGCTTTTCCGGTCTAGCTTCGATAAGGCGCTGAGCTAGCGCATCGACTGACCTTGTATCAACGCCACTCCGTAGGTCTTCCTCAGATTCCCACTTCATGCGAAAGCGCAGCATCAGGAACGATCTCAGATCTTGAAAGGCTTTCGTGGACTTCGCTCGAAGAGCCTCTGGATCGAGAATAGAATTCACTAGATGCCCCCAACTTTTGGGTCCGCCTGGTGTCCGGCGCGCGTGAAAATAAGTCCGAATAAGGATTCGATTGCAATGCGCAACGGAAGCGCTGCTTAAATATGGCTCTCGAGCAGCGTAATGATTTCTGTATTCAAGATCTACAGCATGAAGGTGCGTCAGCACCTCATTTAAAACCGGCTCACCCAATATTAATGTGGACCCCAGTTCCACGGCAATTTTGAGCAGGTTCGTGACTTGCCGTTGTTGCTCGGGCAAGTAAGACTCTGCTAGCGCTTTAACAATAAGATCCGTACCGACCAACAGACGATACTGGCCCGCCATATTGTTGAAAAACTCAATTACCTTGGGCGATGCCTGCAACGTATTGAAAAGCATCGAGGTACGAGACAAGTAGTCGAGATACCGTCGCTCCTCCTCAGTGGGTTCATAGAAGATTCCCCGAAGCGCTCGAAGACCAGCCCCGAAACCCGCTGGTGTAATGTCCCCTGGCTTGATCCCAGAGCGACCACTAAGCGCCTTTCGAAGTTCATCCTCAAGGACTTGATCCGTTACGTCCAAGCATTCGAGCTTCTTCTCGAGAAACGCGGCTAGGACCAACCCTTGCTCAACAAAATACAAATGAACTGCGTCGAACACAAGCTCGCGACACAGTGCTGCCTCCGTGCTTGACGCGTTCGGCGCAAGATCTGCGAATCTAGAAAGTACCGATGCTCTGAAGGCTTCTTGAGCCTGCACCTCGACCAGTGCTTCCGTCGCGAGTTGCTCGCGCATTTCAAACGGCAGACAAAAGGCATCCTCTTTCCGGTAGTAACGCAGTCGCTCTATTTCGCCTGGGCGCTTTCTTGCGAGCTCTACTAGGCGCTCATCCAGATGGGGCAAAAGAATGCTCTTCGCGTTCGGAAAAACACTTGCCAACTTTACAACCAACTCGGCTCGCCTCATTAGTTGCGGCGGAGTCAGGTCCGGGTCAGTTTCGCGGAGCGACCAATAAATAAGCGCGTCAACAAGAGGTTTATGGATTTTATCTTGCGCAAAGCGATCAGAAAGTTGGTGGCTAAGGTAGGCAAAGACAGTTGGATCAGAAACGAACTCGTTGACTTTACCCTGCAAAGGAGCCGCCGCCCGGACGAGATGACTGACTTCAGCGGAAAACGTACGATGAAAGGCTTCGTTGGCGGCGTTGTTCTTGTTAATTAGCGATTCGATCCACTCTAAATCCCGAACCGCAGCAAGCACTTTGTACTTCTTGAAGATGTGCGCAACTATTCGATCCTGCTTAGGGATTCGCTCAGAAGTCGCATAGATGACTTGGATTGGCGTTCTGCCCGATTTCAGAAGTGCAGCAACTGTTTGGTCGACCTTGGTCTGTGCAGTCTCTTCTTTCGTCGCACTTAACTGGGCAAATGTATTCGGTTCCTCAACGCACTCCTGAACGCCGCTCAAGAGAACTCCATCGGCTCCGCCGTCATGCACCCCGCCGAGGGGTGTGAAGTGATGGCCATATTCGATCTCAAAAAGGCGCTTAGCGAAATTTTCAAACTTCGCACCAGGGACGTTGGCAGCCACGTAATTGAGCAGCTCATTTTTGATATGCAACACAATGTCTCCTTGATGCTCGCTGTTCGCTTTTAAGATGTGTCTCAGCCAGCGTCTGCCAATGTTATCTACGCGGGTGATCTGGACGCCCGCGAACTAATGGGCTTGACTAGAAACGAGATTATTCAGAAGAGCCCTGCGCCTTGATGGCCCAAAGGGCAGACCCTCCGCACACATTGCGTCGATAGGGACAGTCACATTCTGAACCATACAGCTGTCCCCCAGTTGAAGGACAGCGGCGTCTGCAACAGATCAAAGCCTAGCTCCGCTATTTCGCCATTCGCCCGCAACCAACGCTCCAGCGTCAGTTGACCACGGCCCCAATGTGTCGACATTGTGTAAACCAAATGTCGTGCGCCGCGGTCAAGCCCTCGTCTTCAGCGCTACCTCACCCTCCATAACCCCAACAAAATCAACAGCTTAAATGCATTGACCTCCCCCCGAACCGCCCTGGCACAGCGGTTGCGATGAAGGGCTCAGGCGATCTTGCCTTTGCCCTGATTCAGAGGTCCCCATGAGCATTGAAGCCACCCTGATTGCTCCGCCCCAGCTGGCGGCCCTGAAAGCCGCCGAACCGGTGGTGATCATCGACACGCGCGACCCGGACACCTTCGCGGCCGGGCACATTCCCGGCGCGGTGAACCTGCGCGAGATCTTCACGTTTCTGGCCACGTCCTCGCCCGAGGGGCTGCAGGAACTCAAGGCCACCTTTGCCAAGGCGCTGGGCGACGCCGGTCTGTCCGGCAAGGAAACCGCCGTCTTCTACGAAGACGCGATGAACAGCGGCTACGGCCAGTCGTGCCGCGGTTACTACCTGCTGACCTGGCTGGGCTACCCCAAGGTGAAGGTGCTCAACGGCGGCTTCAGCGCCTGGAAGGCGGCCGGCCTGCCGGTGTCCACCGAAGCGGCCACGCCCACCCCGGCCACTTTCCCCAGCCTGCCCACGGCGGACGTGATGCTGACCCAGGCCGATGTGCAGGCCGCGCTGGGCACGGGCACCGTGCTGCTGGACGTGCGCGATGTGGACGAGTGGATCGGCGAAAGCTCCAGCCCCTATGGCAAGGACTTCGCGCCCCGCAAGGGCCGTCTGCCGGGCGCGAGGTGGATCGAGTGGTACCGCTTCATGAAGCCCTCGCCCACGGGCCCGGTGTTCAAGTCGCCCGACGAGGTGAAGGCCGAGTGCGCCACCGCCGGCATCGCGCCGACCGACACGGTCTACCTCTACTGCTTCAAGGGCGCGCGCGCGTCCAACACCTTCCTCGCGCTCAAGCAGGCCGGCTTTGCCGACGTGCGCATGTACTTCGGCTCGTGGAACGAGTGGTCGCGTGACCCGAGCCTGCCGATCGAGACCGGGCTGCCCACGGTGGCCAACACGGCGCCGATGGCGCTGGCCGCCTGAGCGCCTGTCCGCCTCTTCTTTCTTTTTGCTTTTTCAAACCCTGGAGTCCCCATGTCCACCGACACCCTCGAACCCGTCACCACCGTCAAGACCTACCTGCGCCCGATCGACGGCAAGGGCCTGGCTGAATTCGCCGCCGCCGGCAAGGCCAACCCCAACCGCCTGGGCACCAACAAGGTCCACACGGTGATGGAGGGTCAATACCGCTCGCTGAGCTACGTGGGCGAGAAGCACTGCGTGGTGGTGGACGAGCCGCTGCACCTGTTCGGCCAGGACACCGCGCCCGCGCCGGGTGAGATCGTGCTGTCGGGTCTGGGCGGCTGCATCGCCGTGGGCGTGACGGCGGTGGCCACCTGGAAGGGCGTGAAGCTGAGCAAGCTCGAAGTCTTCCTCGAAGGCGACATCCGCAACATCGCCGCCTGGGGCGCCGGTGGCGCGCTGGACACGACGCCGCCGGCGATGGGCTTCCAGGCCATCCGCGTGAAGGTGCTGGTCGAGGGTGACGCGCCGCGCGAAGTGCTCGACGAGATCGTCAAGCAGGCGAACTACTACTCGCCGGTGGCCAACACGATGCGCAACCCGATTCCGTTCGAAATTTCGCTGGCCTGAACAGGCGCAGCGCCCTCCCTCTCACCCCGTCCACCAGGAGCCCTGACATGAACCCCGCCGACATGCCCGCCGACGTTTCCGCCGCCGCCCAGACCGAGGACCTGCTCTCCGCCGTGCGGGCCGTTGCGCAGGGGCCGTTGGCCGAGCGCGCCCAGGCCATCGACGAAGGCGCCTATCCCATCGACCTGCTGCAACAGTTGGCGCGCATGGGGGCGATGAGCGCCCACATCGACCAGCCGGGCCGCCCCGGCAACTACGTGACCGCGATCCTGGCCATGGCCGAGGTGGGCAAGGTCTGCGGGGCCTCGTCCTTCCTGATGTGGCAGCAGGCGGTGTCGGCGCTGTACCTGTTCGGCTCGGAGAACCCGGCCATGAACGGCGAGCGCCTGCAGCGCCACCTGGCCGGCGAGATCATGGGTGCGACCGGCATGTCCAACCCGATGAAGGGCTTTGCCGGCATCGAGAAGCTGCTGCTCAAGGCCACGCCGGTGGAGGGCGGTTACCTCGTCAACGGCACGCTGCCCTGGGTGAGCAACCTGGCGCCCGAGCACAGCCTGGGCACGGTGGCGGCGGTGGAGGGCAAGGGCCCGGGCAGCGAGATCATGTTCATGCTGCCGTGCAACGCGCCGGGCGTGACGCTCAAGCACTGCCCGAAGTTCTCGGGCATGGAGGGTACGGCCACTTTCGCAGTGCAGTGCAAGGACGTGTTCATCGGTGCCAGCGACATGCTGGCCGACCCCTGCCTGCCTTACCTCAAGCGCATCCGCGGCGCCTTCCTGCTGCTGCAGTGCGGCATCGCGGCCGGCATCATCCAGGGCGCCATCGACAGCATGTGGAAAGTGGAGGACCAGCTCGGCCACGTGAACCAGTTCCTGGACGACCGGCCGGATCAGTTGCAGGCCGAGCTGGACGATCTGGTGGGCTCGGTGGCCAAGCTGTGCGAGACGCCCTACGACCCGTCGGACGCGTTTTTCCTGGACGTGGTCAACGCCCGGCTGGCCGGCGGCGAGCTGTGCCTGCGCGCGGCCAACGCGGCGCTCATGCACCAGGGCGCGCGCGGCTACCTGATGTGTTCGGACGTGCAGCGCCGGGTGCGCGAGGCGCAGTTCGTCGCCATCGTCACACCGGCCATCAAACACCTGCGCAAACAGGCGGCCGACCTGTGCGCCGAGACCCTGCCGGCCTGAGCTTCCTGATTGCCGAACACCGCCTGCCCGTGAGCCGCCCATGAGCCTGCCCGTCACCCCGCCGACCGACGCCCCGTTCCGCCAGTACATCTGCAACGCCTGCGGATGGATCTACGACGAGGCCAAGGGCGACCCGGACAGCGGGCTGGCGCCGGGCACGCGCTACGAGGACATTCCGGACGACTGGGCCTGCCCGCTGTGCCAGGTGACCAAGGCGGACTTCTCGCCCTACACGCCGCCGGCCCGGCCGGCCGGTGGCGCGGCGGCGCGGCCCGCTGCGGCGATTGCGCGCGTGGGTGGCAAGCCGGCGCCGGGCGTGGTCATCGTCGGCGGTGGCCGCGCCGGCTGGGCCATGGCCGAGGCGCTGCGCGGGCTCGACGAGACCCTGCCGATCACGCTGGTGAGCGCCTGCGCGGCGGATGTGTACGACAAGCCCCTGCTGTCGGTGGCGCTGGCCAGGCGGCTGGCCGTCGGCAGTCTGGTGCGCGAGACCGGCGCGCAGGCGGCCGAGCGGCTGGGCGTGCGCCTGATGGCGCAGACGCAGGCCACGCTGGTCAACCCGCGCGCGCTGACGCTGGGCACCACGCGCGGCACGCTGCCGTTTTCCGAGCTGGTGCTGGCGCACGGCGCACAGGTGGCGCTGCCGCCCACGCTGCCGGCCGAGCTGTGCTGGCGCATCAACCACCTGGACGCCTACCTTCGGCTGCGCCAGAGCCTGGGTCTGCCGGACACGGGCACCTTGCCCGAGGGCGTGGCGCCGCACGTGGCCATCGTGGGCGCGGGCCTGATCGGCAGCGAGCTGGCCAACGATCTGGCGCTGGCGGGCTGCCGCATCACGCTGATCGACCCCATGCCCGAACCGCTGGCGCGCTGGAGCGCACAGGCCGCCGGCCGCACCGCGCTGGAAGCCTGGAAAGACCTGCCGATCCGCTTCGTCGGCGGCGCGGGCGTGCAAGCGATGGCCAGCAACGAGGACGGGCGCAAGCGCCTGACGCTGAGCACCGGCGAGACGCTGCTGGCCGACCAGGTGATCGCCGCCACCGGCCTGGCCACGCCCAACCGCCTGGCCACCAGCGCCGGGCTGGCCTGGGCCAACGGCATTGCGGTGGACGGCACCACGCTGGCCACCAGCCACCCGCGCATCCACGCGCTGGGCGACTGCATCACCATCGACGGCCAGGCCAGCCGCTACATCGAACCGATCGGCCGCCAGGCCGCGACCATCGCCGCGAAGATCGCGGCGCGGCGCCAGGGCGCGGCGCTCGACGCCTGTCCCGTGCCCTACGAGGTGCGCCCGACCACGGTGCGGGTGAAGACCACGTCCTGCCCGATGACGCTCGCGGGCTGACAGCCGGTGGCGCCCGTCCACGCAGCGGTCAAACAAGTGACCCCGCAGCCGGTCAAATGGATCCCCGATATCGGCGGCCAGGACCACCGCTGGCTGGGCAACGCGAGCCGGACGTACCTGGAATTCGAGCGGGAGTGAGGCGTTCGCTCAACCGGCGAGCCGGTCGATATAGGCCGCGTAACTGAAACTGCGGTTCTTCCTCTGCCCGGTAAGTTCGGTGACGATGCCCACTTCCTCCAGCACCTTGACCGCCGCGCTGGCGGTCGGAAAGGTGGTGTTCAGCGCCACCCGCGCCCGTTCCACGGTGAAGCGTGGCATGGTGGGCAGTAGCTCAAACAAGCGGTAGCTGGCTGGGCCAGCCTTGGCATGTTGCAGCAGCCGCCTACGGTCGGCCGCCACCAGGCTGGCCAGCGCCACGATGTCCCGCTCGGCCTGCGTGGCAGCCACTTCAACGCCCTCCAGGAAAAACGCCACCCAAGCTTCCCAATCGCCCTCGGTGCGCACATCGGACAGGCGCCTGTAGTAGGTCGACTGGTGCTGCTTGAGGTAACCACTCAGGTACATCAAAGGCTCGGGCAACAGCCCCCAGTGCTCCAGCAAGGCCGCAATCAACAGCCGCCCCATCCGCCCGTTGCCGTCCAGGAACGGGTGGATGGTTTCGAACTGCTGATGCACCAGGGCCACCTTGACCAAGGGCGGCAGGCCGCTGGCGGCCGAGTGGATGTAACGCTCCAGATCGGCCAGCAGCGCTGGCACCTGCTCGGCCGGTGGCGGCACGAACTCGGCGTTTCCCGGCCGGGTACCGCCAATCCAGTTCTGGGACTTGCGCAGCTCACCGGGTTGCTTGCCCGCGCCGCGCACGCCATCGAGCAGCAGGCGGTGTGCGTTGCACAACAGGCGCACGCTGATGGGGAGCCCCGCCGGGTCGCGCAGGTTGGACTGCACCAGCCGGAACGCGCGCAGGTAGTTGGTGACCTCCTCCACGTCGTCGTCGTTGCTCACCGCCAGCCCGGCCTCGTTGTCGAACAGGTCGGTCAGCGTGGCCTGCGTGCCCTCGATCTGCGAAGTCATCAGCGCCTCCTTGCGGATGGCGCTGTAGAGCAGCCAGTCCACCGAAGGCACCAGCCCCGCCACGGCCGACAGGCGGGCCAGCGCCAGTTCGGCACGGCGGTTGCGGTCAGCCCAGGCGGACTCCGCCAACGCCGGCGCGCTGGGCGGCAAGGGGTGGGGAACAAAGGCCTTGACCGGCTCCCCGAGCGTGGTGAGCGTGACGTAGGAGCCGGTGATGCGCGGCATATGAAAGCCTTTTTTCAAACAAGCGCAGCATATTAAAGAAGGCTTTTATTTGAAGCAAGGCAATGAAAACGGGCCTGAACTGCCCGTCAGTACTGCTTGTACGGCAGGAACTTGCCCGACATGACGATGTTCACGCGGTCACCGTTGGGGTCGGGCTGGCGTTGCAGGTCCATCTTGAAGTCGATGGCGCTCATGATGCCGTCGCCGAACTCTTCGTGGATCAGCTCCTTGAAGGTGGTGCCGTAGACGCTGACCAGTTCGTAGAAGCGGTAGATCAGCGGGTCGGTCGGCACGGTGGTGGGCAGCGAGCCTTTGTAGGGCACGACCATGAGCCACTTCTGCTCCTCGGCCGTGAGGCCGAAGATCTTGCCCACCGCCTTGGCCTGCGCCGGTGTGGCGGTCATCTGGCCCAGGCACAGGGCCGTGGTCCATTCCTTGGACTGGCCCACCTTCTTGGCCACATCGGCCCAGCTCAGGCCCTTGCTGACTTTGGTGGAGATGATCTTTTCGGTGACGTCGAGTCGGCTCATGGTGTGTTGCCTCGGGGGTTTTGATGAAGGGAAAAGGGTCAGTGGGCTTTCGCGCGTGAAACCAGAAAGTCCACGATGTGGTTGCGCAGGTCGTAGTAGCCATCCAGGTGGTGAAGCTGCGTGCGCGTGCGGCTGCGCGGCAGCGGGTTGACCACCACCTCGGCCATGCCGCCGGGCCGGTAGCCCTGCCCGGTCTCCTGGCCGTTGGTCATGAGCAGGATGCGGTCGGCCAGCAGGATGGCTTCGTCCACGTCGTGGGTGATCATGAAGACGGTCTGCTGCGTCTCGCGCACGATGCCCATCAGTTCGTCCTGGATGGTGCCGCGGGTGAGCGCGTCCAGTGCGCCGAAGGGCTCGTCGAGCAGCAGCATCTTGGGCTGGATGGCGAAGGCGCGCGCAATGCCCACGCGCTGCTTCATGCCGCCCGAGAGCTGGCTGGGCTTCTTGTCGATGGCGTGCGCCAGGCCGACCATGCCGACGAACTTCTCGACGTGCACGTTGACCTGTGGCGTCTTCCATTCCGGCCAGCGCGACTTGACGGCAAACGCAATGTTCTGCCGCACGGTCAGCCAGGGCATGAGCGCGTGACTCTGGAACACCACGCCACGCTCCAGGCTGGGACCGGCGATCTCGCGGCCGTCCATGAAACACAGGCCGCTGGTGGCGGTGTCGAGCCCCGCGAGCACGTTGAGGATGGTGGTCTTTCCGCAGCCGCTGTGGCCGATGATGCAGACGAACTCGCCCTGCGCGATCTCGAAAGAGACGTCGGCGAACACCGGCTTGGCCGGGTGGTAGGCCTTGGAGAGTTGTTCGACCTGGAGGAAGGCGGGCATGGGACGGACTTTCTCGGTTGGGGTGGCCGCGACCGGGGCCACCATGGCCGCGTGTTCGCGGACGTTGGCGTCACTCCACATAGGTCACCGCCTTCTGCAGCCGGGCGAACATCAGGTCCAGCAGCATGCCGACCACGCCGATGAGCAGCACCGCAAAGATCACGTTGGTCAGCGAGAGGTTGTTCCACTCGTTCCACACGAAGTAGCCGACGCCGGTGCCGCCGACCAGCATCTCGGCCGCGACGATGACCAGCCAGGCGATGCCCATGCTGATGCGCATGCCGGTCAGGATGGTGGGCGCGGCGGCGGGCAGGATGACCTGGAAGGCCTTGCGCAGCGGGCTGACCTCCAGCGTGGCGGCGACGTTGAGCCAGTCGCGCTTGACCGAGGCCACGCCGAACGCGGTGTTGATCAGCATCGGCCAGACCGAGCAGATGAAGATCACGAAGATGCCGCTGATGTCGGAGTCCTTGAGCGCGTAGAGCGCCAGCGGCATCCAGGCCAGCGGGCTGATCGGCTTGAGGACCTGCACGAAGGGGTCGAGCGCCTTCTGCATCAGAGGCGACATGCCGATCAGGAAGCCCAGCGGGATGGCCACCAGCATGGCCAGCCCGTAGCCCAGGCCCACGCGCATCAGCGAATGCGCGAGCTGGATGCCGATGCCCTTGTCGTTGGGGCCCTTGTCGTAGAAGGGATCGGCCAACTGCGCCCAGATGGCCTTGCCGACCTCGGTGGGTGGCGGGAAGCCGGTGCTCTTGGTGGCACCGGGGTCCTTGCCCATCATCTTGGCGTACTCGATTTCGTCGGCCGTCATGCCGGCCGACGAACCACCGACCGAGGGGCCGGTGGTCGCCAGCTGCCAGGCGCCGATGACGCACACCAGCAGCAGCAGCGAGACCACCGCCGCGCGCAGATTGAGGCTGACGGATTTCATGGTCAGGCCTTCGAGATCGCGAAGCTCTTGAGGTAGGCGTCGGCCTTGGCGGGGTCGAACTCCTTGCCCATGATGGTGTGCTTCGTGTAGGTCGGGCCGGCCTTGAACTCCATGCCCAGGTCCTTCATGTGCTTGCGCGCGTCGGTGATCATGAACACCTTCTCGGCCACCTGCTGGTAGTTCACGTCGCCCTTGATGTAGCCCCAGCGCTTCATCTGCGTGAGCATCCAGACGGCCATGCTCTGCCAGGGCATGGGGTCGAAGTCGGCGCGGTCGGGCACGTTCTGCACCTTGCCCAGGCCATCGGCGAACTTGCCGGTGAGCACCTGGGTGAGCACGGCCTCGGGCTGGTTGAGGTACTGGGCCGGCGAGATGACCTTGGCGATCAGCTCGCGGTTCTTCGGCTGGCGCGCCATGGCAGCGGCCGTGAGCACCGCGCGGTACAGCGCCGCGAAGGTGTTGGGGTTCTTCTGGATGAATTCGGTGGTGGTGCCGAAGGCGCAGCAGGGGTGGCCGTTCCAGAGGTCCTTGGTCAGCACGTGGATGAAGCCGACCTCGTCGAACACCGCGCGCTGGTTGAAGGGGTCGGGGCCGAGGAAGCCGTCGATGTTGCCGGCGCGCAGGTTGGCCACCATCTCGGCCGGCGGGATCACGCGCAGCTGCACGTCAGTGTCGGGGTTGATCCCGTTCTCGGCCAGGTAGTAGCGCAGCAGGAAGTTGTGCATCGAATAGTCGAAGGGGATGCCGAACTTGAAGCCCTTCCAGTTCTTCGGGTCGCGGTTGTCCTTGTGCTTGAGCGCCAGCGTGATGGCCTGGCCGTTGATGTTCTGCACCGTGGCGACGTTGGTGGGCGTGGCGTTGCTGCCCAGGCCCAGGCTGATGGCCAGTGGCATCGGCGAGAGGAAGTGCGAGGCGTCGTATTCCTTGTTGAGGACCTTGTCGCGCACCAGCGCCCAGCCCGCCGTCTTGGTGACCTCGACGTTCAGGCCCTGTTTCTTGTAGAAGCCCAGGGGGTGGGCCATGATCAGCGGCGTGGCGCAGGTGATCGGGATGAAGCCGATCTTCAGGTCGGTCTTCTCCAGCGCGCCCTGCTTCTCCTGCGCCATGGCCTGCAGGCTGGTGATGGGTAACACGCTGGAGATGGCGGCCATGGCCGTGCCCTTGCCGACGGCGCGAAGGAAGCGGCGGCGCACCTCGTCGTGCGGGAACAGGGCCTTGACCAGCGTGGCCTCGATGAACTCGTTGCTGTAGGCCTCGAACTCGGCGGTCTCGCTGCGCGCCCGCAGCTCGCGCGCGGCGTCGTCGGCGGCCACTTCGGCATGGTGATCGGCCACCGTGTGGTCGCGCCCGCAGCTGCACTTCATCATCAGCGGACGATCGGCGTTGTAGGGGTCGAAGAACTCGGACATGGCAGGCACCTCGGGAGTGGAAGATGCGCTGTCTTTGCAAGCGGCGGGCCAGTTGCGGGCCCTCGGCGTCCATCGAATGCATTTCGCGCACGGCCTCACGATGCGCTGTAGGGCTGGCCCTACAAATGCGGCCGCATCGACCGGTTTTCAGTCGGGCGAACGGCCTTGCGCATGGCGCTGGGCGTACAGCGCCAACTCGACGTCGTTCTTCGTGCCGGTCTTTTCGAGGATGCGCACCCGGTAGGTGCTCACCGTGTTGGGCGCCAGTCCGAGCTGCGCACCAATTTCGCTCACCGTCAGGCCCTGCGTGAGCAGGCGGTAGACCTGGTGCTCGCGGTGCGAGAGCGCTTCCGGCCCGGCCTGCGCGCTGCGCTGCCCCACAGCCGCCGCCAGCGCCTCGGCCGTGGTGGGCGTGAGGTACACGCCGCCCGCCGCCACCTTGCGCACGGCGGCCAGCATGTCGTCGGGGTCGGCGCTCTTGTTGAGATAACCGCTGGCGCCGAGCTTGATGCAGCGCACCGCGTACTGTTTCTCCGGGTAGGTGCTGAGCATGAGCACCGGCAGCTTCGGGTGCTCGCGCTTGAGGGTCTGCAGCACGTCCAGCCCGTCCATGCCCGGCAGGGCGATGTCCAGCAGCACGAGGTCGAGCCCCTCGCGACCGCGAAGATCACTCACCTGCTGCAGCACCTCCAGCCCGGTCTGCGCCTCGGCCACCACCTGCACGTCGGGCGCGTCGGCCAGCACCTGCTTGAGGCCTTCGCGCACGATGCGGTGGTCGTCGCCGATGAGCACGCGCAGCGTGGCGCTGACCACACCGTTCATGGCGCTGCTCCGGCCGGCAGCGCCAGGCGCAGGCGCATGGTGGTGCCCTGCCCCGGCGTGCTGGCGATGTGCACGACACCACCGAAGTGGCGCGCCCGCTCGCGCATGCCCATCACGCCCCAGGCGTCGCTGGCCTCGAAGGCCTGCGCGGGTGCGCCCACGCCGTCGTCCTGCACTTCCAGCGTCAGTTCGCCGCCCTCGGCGCCAATGGCGATGCGCAGCTGGCTGGCCCGCGCGTGGCGGCCCACGTTGCTGAGCATCTCCTGGAAGATGCGAAACACCGCCATCGCCACCGGCTCGGGCAGCTCCAGCGTCTCGTCCACGTTCATGCGCCAGTCCAGCAGCAGCTCGGCCGACGCGACGAACTCCTGCGCCTGCCATTCCAGCGCCGCCCACAGGCCCTGGTGGTCGAGGATGCTGGGCCGCAGGTCGGTGATGATGCGGCCCACGTTGTCCACCGCGCGCTCGATCAGCCGGCTCATGTTCTGGCACTTGCAGCGCATGCGCCCGCGCATGTCCTCGGCCGCCTCGGCGCTGCGCGCGCCCTGTTCGGACAGGCGCTTGTCCATCCAGTTGACGTCCATCTTCAGCGCCACCAGCAGGCTGCCGAGTTCGTCGTGCACCTCGCGCGCGATGCGCGTGCGCTCCTCTTCGCGCACGGCCTCGGCGCGGGCCGCCAGCTCGCGCACCTGTTGCAGCGCCGTGCTCAGGGCCCGGGTGCGTTCGGCCACCCGCTCCTCCAGTTCCGCCTTGGCGCGCTGCAGCGCATCGGCGGCGCGCCGGCGCTCGGTGATATCGACAAAGGTGACCACCGCGCCGCGCACCTGACCGCCGTCCAGGATGGGGTGGCTCGAATACTCGACCGGAAAGCTGCTGCCGTCACGGCGCCAGAACAGCTCGCTGTCGATGCGGCAGGGCAGACCCTGGCGGAAGGCATTGAAGATGGGGCACTCCTGCTCCGGGTAGGCCGATCCGTCCGCCCGCGTGTGGTGCGTGATCTCGTGCATGTTCTGCCCGAACAGCGCCTCCGGCGCGTAGCCGATCATCTCGGCGCCGGCCGGATTGATGAACACGCAGCGGCCGTCGAGGTCCACACCGTAGATGCCCTCGCCCGTGGACGCCAGCAGCAGGGCCAGCGGGTCGCGCCAGGCCTCGGCCGCCAGGGGCGGCGGGCGGTGGAAACGGTCGGGCACATCGAGCGACATGTCCGATCCCTAGCAATGGGTGTGCCCGATCCGGTGCACTGGCGCCCGACCGGGGTGCCCGTCCGGCGGGCGATGCTCAGGCCGCAGTGACCGGAATCACCCGCCGCGCGGGCTTCTCGGCCCGCGCCCGCAACTGCCCACACCCCCCGTCCACGTCCTGCCCGGCGGACATGCGCAGCTTGGTCAGGATGTGGCGCCGGTGGAGGCGACGCGCGATGTCGGCCGCCTTCTCCCAGCTCGGCCGCACATAGGGCATGCCTTCCGTCGTGTTGTACGGAATCAGGTTGAGGATGGCGTACTTGCCGGTGAGCAGGCGCACGATGCCCTCGATCTCGTCGTCGCCGTCGTTGATGCCGTCCAGCAGCGTCCACTGGTATTGGATCGGGTAGCCGGTGGCGCGGGCGTAGGCCTCGCCGGCCTCCACCAGCTCTTCGGGCGTGAGCTGTGGCGCGCGCGGCAGCAAGTCCCGGCGAAGGTCGGCCTTGGTGGTGTGCAGCGACAGCGCCAGCGCCGGCTTGACCGCGCCGCGCGGCAGCTCGTCGAACACGCGCGCATCGCCCACGGTGGAGAACACCAGGTTCTTGTGGCCGATGTTGCCGGCCGTGCCCAGCAGCTCGATGGCCTCCATCACGTTGTCCAGGTTGTGGGCCGGCTCGCCCATGCCCATGAACACCACCTTCTTGACCGGCCGGCGCGTGCGCGCCAGCGCCACCTGGGCCACGATCTCGGCGCTGCCGAGCTGGCGGATCAGGCCTGTCGTTCCGGTCATGCAGAAGCGGCAACCCACGGCGCAACCGACCTGGGTGGACACGCACAGGCCGGGCGTGCGGTCGGGCAGCAGCAGCACGCTTTCCACCAGTTGCCCGTCGCCCAGCTTGACCAGCAGGCGCTCGGAGCCGTCGTCGCCGGGGTGGGCCGATTGGAGCGTCGCCAGGCCGGCCAGATCGGCTTCCAGCGCCGGCAGCGCGGCGCGCAGCGTGGCGGGCAGGAAGTGCTCGATCTGCCGCTTGCCCGCCGTCTGCGGCAGGGCGTTGCTCCAGAGGCGGAGCACGCGGTGCTGGTGTTTGGGCAGGGCGCCGAGCGCGGTGAGGCGCTCGCGCAGGTCTTGAATGCGCATGGCCCGGATTGTCCCTGACGGTCGCGCTGACCGCGGTTCCGTCCCACAATCCCCGCTCCAAGGAGACCCCTCGATGAAATCCGTGTCATTCATCCAGCGCAACACGCAAGGCCATTGGGTCGGCGACGGCTTTCCCGTCCGTACCCTGTTCTCGTACAACGACGACCCCGCCGCGTTCTCGCCCTTCCTCATGCTCGACTACGGCGGCCCGGTGGTGTTCGAGCCGACCACGAAACGCCGCGGCGTGGGCGCGCACCCGCACCGCGGCTTCGAGACCGTGACCATCGTCTACGACGGCGAGGTCACGCATCGCGACTCGGCCGGCGGCGGCGGCACCATCGGCCCCGGCGAAGTGCAGTGGATGACCGCGGCCGCCGGCATCGTGCATGAGGAATTCCACAGCGAGGCCTACGCGCGAACGGGCGGGCCCTTCCGCATGGTCCAGCTCTGGGTCAACCTGCCGGCGCGCGACAAGATGGCGCCGCCCGGCTACCAGGGCATCAACGCGGCGCAGATCCCGACGCTGCCGCTGCGCGACGTGAATGGCGCCGACGCCGGCACGGTGCGCCCCATCGCGGGCAGCTTCGACGGCACCAGCGGCCCGGCCAGGACCTTCACGCCCATGCAGGTCTGGGATGTGCAACTCAAGGCCGGCCACACCGTCACGCTGCCGGCGCCCGAGGGCCACACCACGGTGCCGCTGGTCTACCAGGGGCGCGTGAAGACGGCCGACGGCCAGGAGGCCGGCGACGCCGAAATGATCGTCTACGAGCGCGCGGGTGAAGGCGTGCAGCTCACCGCGCTGGCCGACACCACGCTGCTGTGGCTGTGCGGCGAGCCCATCGACGAACCCGTCGTGGGCTACGGCCCCTTCGTGATGAACACGCCGCAGGAGATCCAGCAGGCCTTCGTCGATTTCCAGAGCGGAAGAATGGGCAGGCTCTGACATGTTTGAAATGCTCATCACCGCGCGCCCCGGCGACCTGGGGAATGGCCTGACGGTGCGGCGCGTGCTGCCGTACGCGAAGCGGCGCCATGTCGGCCCCTTCGTTTTCCTGGACCACGCCGGGCCGGTGACGCTGGCGCCCGAACACGTGCGCGCCGCCGATGTGCGGCCGCACCCGCACATCGGCCTCTCGACCGTGAGCTACCTGCTCAGCGGCATGATCACCCACCGCGACAGCCTGGGCATCCGGCAGGACATCAAGCCCGGCGACGTCAACTGGATGACCGCCGGACGCGGCATCAGCCATTCCGAGCGCTTCACCCACCCCGACTCGTTTGCGGGCGGCGGGCTGGAGCTGATGCAGTTCTGGGTCGCGCTGCCCGAGGCCGACGAGGAGTGCGAACCCGCCTTCACCCACTACCCGCAGGCCCTGATGCCCGAGCGCGAGGCTGACGGTGTCTGGTGGCGCCTGTTCGCCGGCAGCGCCTATGGCCTGAGCACGCCGGTGCGCACGCATTCCCCGCTGTTCGCGCTGCATGCGCGGCTGCAGCCCGGCGCCTCCTTGGCCCTCCCCGGTGGTCACGCCGAACAGGCGGTGTACGTCGCACGCGGCGGCGTGAGCCACGGCGCCGCCACGGCCGAACCGGGCCAGTTGCTGGTGTTCACCGGCGAGGGTGACGCAGTGACGGCCGGCGCCGACGGCGCCACGCTCATGGTCTTCGGCGGCGAGCCGCTGGGCGAGCGCCACATGTTCTGGAACTTCGTGTCCTCGCGCAAGGAGCGCATCGAGCAGGCCAAGGTCGACTGGGCCGCCGGCCGCTTCGCGTTGCCACCGGACGACCACGACGAGTGGATCCCGCTGCCGGGCTGAGATCTGCGGTGTGAACGGCGTCACCTGGGCGCCTGGGCCGACCGTCGCACCGGTCTTTCAGGCCGCCATCTGGCGTCACAATGGCGGAATGGTCCTCTTCGACAAACTGTTCGCGCCCCGTCCCGACGACCCACCCGAATCGAGGCTGCCCGCCGAGCGGCTGGCGGCGGTGGCCGGATCGGCGGCCGCGCACGATGCCGCCCGCTGGCTGCGCGCGCCGACGGCGCTGGCCCAGCTCAGTGAGGACGATGCGCTGACCGTGGTCGGCTTCATGCGGCCCCGCCGCTTTTCAGCCGGCACGGTCATGATCCGCCAGGGTGAGACGGGCGACACCGGCTTCATGGTGCTGGTGCTCGGCGGTGAGGTCACGGTCGAGTCGCAGCAGGCCAGCCGCACCGGCCCGGTGACACTCAGCGTGCTCGGCCCGGGCAGCCTGATCGGCGAGATGGCCTTGGTCGATGGCGAGGCCCGCTCCGCCACCTGCACCGCCAGCACCGACGTCTCCTGCGCCGTGCTCACGCGCGACGCCCTGGTGGCCCTGATCGGCGAGCAGCCGACCACCGGCGCCAAGCTCATGACCGCCATCGCCCTGCGCTTGGCGGAGCGCCTGCGTGAGGCCAGCGTGAAGCTGCAGGTGCACGCCAAGCTGGTGCGAACCCTGCAGCAGGAAATCGACGTCCTGATGCCCACGCCGGACAAGCGCAAGTAAGCCGGGTCAGGTCTTCGGCGCGGTCCTGGCGCTCAGGAGCATGGTGATGGCCAGGATACCGATCACAACGCCCAGCGACACGGCGACCGGAATCTTGTAGATGTCGATCAGCACCATCTTGCTGCCGATGAACACGAGGATCACGGCCAGGCCGTAGTTGAGCAGGTGAAAGCGGCTGGCGGCCGCCTGCAGAAGGAAGAACATCGCGCGCAGGCCCAGGATGGCAAACACGTTGCTGGTCAGCACGATGAACGGGTCGCTGGTGATGGCGAAGATGGCCGGGATCGAGTCGACGGCGAAGATCACGTCGGTCAGACCCACCATGGCGATCACCATCAGCAGCGGCGTGGCGATGCGCTTGCCGTTTTCGACCGTCCAGAACTTCTCGCCGTCGTAGTCCTTGCTCACCGGCATGAGCTTGCGCAACAGCTTGAGCGCCGGGTTGTCGTTGAGGTCGGACTCCTTGCCGGCCGCCCACCACATCTTGATGCCGGTGAGGATCAGGAAGGCGCCGAACACATAGAGGATCCAGTGGAACTGTGCCAGCAGCCAGCCGCCCACCAGGATCATGATGGTGCGCAGCACGATGGCACCCAGGATGCCGATCATCAGCACCCGCTTCTGGAACGCCGACGGCACCGCGAAGTAGGTAAAGATCAGCAGGAAGACGAAGATGTTGTCGACCGCCAGACTCTTCTCGATCAGGTAGCCGGTCAGGAACTCCAGCGACTTTTCATTGGCCAGCGCGCTCGATCCGGTCGTGTCCTTCACCGCCCACCAGAGCAGGCCGTTGAAGACAAAACTCACGGCCACCCAGGCCAGCGACCAGTTCAGCGCCTCCTTCACGCCCACCTCGTGGGCGCCCTGCTTCTTGAGCAGCACGAAGTCGACGAACAGGGCCGCGAGCACGAAGGCGACGAAGACGCCCCAGAGCCAGAGAGGTGCGATGGTTTCCATGAATGACAGACCTTTCGGAACGGACGGTGTTGATCGGAACGAAGAACACCCTCCAAGGTCTGGCCTGGACCGGGCATGGCGCCAGGTCCGGGGCATCCGGCGGCCCTTCAGCGAAGACCGCGTACTGACGGATGCCCCACCCGCCGGGCCGGACGGACGTCCGGTGGCGGGCTGGTTACTCCCCTTGATGGGACAGGTGATCGTAGGCGACCGACAGTGTCCCCTGAAACAGAACGTCTTTCAGATTTCGCCTGAAACAGGTCGCGGGACGTTCCCAGAAAACCGTCAGGCAGCTTCTTTGTAGAACCGGTACTGCGCAAGACCACGCGGGGCGTTGCCGGCCACCGCGTCATGGATGGCACCGATGTGCTGCGGCGTGGTCCCGCAGCAGCCACCGACGATGTTCACCAGGCCTTCGTCCGCGAACTCGCGGATCAGGCGGCTGGTGACGTCGGGCGTCTCGTCGAAGCCGGTGTCGCTCATGGGATTGGGCAGGCCGGCGTTGGGGTAGCAACTGATGAAGGTGTCGCCCGCGACCTTGGCCAGTTCCTGGATGTAGGGTCGCATCAGCGTGGCGCCCAGCGCGCAGTTCAAGCCCACGGCCAGCGGCTGGATGTGGCGCACGCTGGCCCAGAAGGCGGTCACGGTCTGGCCGCTGAGGATGCGGCCGGAGGCGTCGGTCACGGTGCCGCTGATGATGACGGGCAGGCGCTCGCCGCTTTTCTCGAAGAATTCGTCGATGGCGAACAGCGCAGCCTTGGCATTGAGCGTGTCAAAGATGGTCTCGACCAGCAGCAGGTCGGCGCCGCCTTCGACCAGGCCTTCGACCTGTTCCAGGTACGCGGCGCGCAGTTGTTCAAACGTCACGTTGCGAGCGCCAGCGTCGTTCACGTCCGGGCTGATGCTGGCGGTCTTGGGCGTCGGGCCGAGGGCGCCGGCCACGAAGCGTGGCTTGTCGGGCGTCGAGTATTTGTCGCAGGCGGCGCGGGCGATGCGGGCCGAGGCCACGTTCATCTCGCGCGCGAGTTGGGCCATGTCGTAGTCCTCCTGCGCGATGGTGGTCGCGCCGAAGGTGTTGGTCTCGATGATGTCGGCGCCGGCCGCGAGGTAGCCCTC
The DNA here is from genome assembly GCA_016790705.1 of Hydrogenophaga sp. GTDB lineage: Bacteria > Pseudomonadota > Gammaproteobacteria > Burkholderiales > Burkholderiaceae_C > Hydrogenophaga. The sequence goes on along the minus strand of JAEUOT010000034.1, from coordinate 39,208 downwards.
GTGGATGTCGCGGATCACGTCGGGACGGGTCAGGCTCAGCAGCTCGTTGTTGCCCTTGACGTCCTTGTGGAAGTCCTTGAAGCGCTCGCCGCGGTACTGTTCCTCACCCAGCTTGAAGCGCTGGATCATGGTGCCCATTGCGCCGTCGAGGATGGCGATGCGTTGGGACAGGATCTCGGGCAGCGCCCGGGCGCGGGTGTAGACAGGCTGGGTATTCATCCCGTAATTGTAGGAAACGGGTCGGTCGGCGCGGTGCCGCAGGGCCTTGCGCTCTCTATACTGACCCTCAAAACGGCCGTCGCCCGGATGCAGGGCGTCACGCGCGCCAGCGCGAGCGGACCAGAAGATCAAGGAGGTGTCTGTGCATGGATTCACTTTTCACGACGGCCTTGGCCGCGCGGCGCGGCTGGCCTGTCTGGCCGGCGCATGGTGGCCACTGATGGCCTGCCAGCCCACAGCCCACAGCGGGCCATCCACCCCCGTGGCGAGCGCCTCAGGCGTGGCGCGAAACGACAGGTCGGCACAGGAGCAGCTCTGGCGGGCCAATCCTTCGCCAAGCAAGGGGATGGAGGCGGCCTTTGAAATTCACGGTGCTCCAGGTCCGTTCGCTGAAGTCCGAGGTGACGTGGCCTATCAGGCCACCAACTGCAACTACGTGACCAGCGAATGGGCCGGTGCCAGAGCATCCCCGTCGCGAATGATGCCGGTGAGCGTTTCACGAACGGGGACGAATGGCTTTGTTGCCACGGTCTACAGAGACGGCATGCAGGACGAGGACTACTACGGCACCGGCGTTTGCCATTGGGAGCTGACATCGATCCGGGTGGGATTCAGCGCCACCGGGGCCAAGAGCGACACGGTATATGTCGTTCATTTGGTCGGCAAGGACATCCACCCTGGCGCCGTGATCACACAGCACTTCTGGCGTGGCGACTACCCTTCGCTGCCAGGTGCGGTGGAGACGAGCAATGCCGGGCGACGTGACGCGGAGGGCTTCGGACCTGACTTTCGCTCCAACCTCTTCTCCATCGTTGCGACCTTGAGGGAGAAGAAATGAGTCTTGGCAGCCAGCAATACGCTGACCTGGCGCGGGATGCCTACAGGAGCTACCCCACAGGTTCGTTCGCAAGGGACAACGCTCGCACCGAAACCATCGGTGGAATCCAATACCTGATCCGCGCACACGTTGATAACCCCAGCAACGGATATCAAGGCACGATCTACCAGCGTGAAGACACCGGGGAAATCGTGGTGGCGCACCGCGGAAGCGAATTTGATCGCGAAGCGTACAAGGATGGTGTGCTGGCTGATGCGGGCATGGTGCTCACCCGCACCAACCTGCAGGCCGAGGACGCGATTGCGCTGACGCGGCAAGCAATGGAAATGGTTCGCAACGCACAGTCGCGAGGTATGGCTGCGGGACCAGTCACCGTCACCGGCCATTCCCTCGGCGGCGCCCTGGCCCAGATCAGCGCCCACCACTTTGGCCTCCGTGGTGAGACCTTCAATGCCTTTGGCGCCGCCAGCCTGAACCGGCGCATTCCCGAGGGAGGGGATGCGGTGATCAACCACGTGATGGCCGGGGACGTGGTCAGCGCGGCCAGTCCGCACTACGGGCAGGTCCGGGTCTACGCGGAGCCGCGAGAGGTGGAGACCTTGCTGGCGCACGGTTATGACAATCGCACACACTGGAGCGATGCGCTGCGCGGCTACTCGGTGGCCAACGTGCTCACCGGCACGGTGCCGCCCCGCACGATTGCGGCGGCGGTCGCGTTGGGCGACAGCCATCGCATGCACCACTTCGTCGACGTCGATGCCCAAGGCAGACCGGACCGTTCGGTGCTGCAGGATCCGGCGGCCCTCGCGCTGGCCCGGCGACAGTCGGTGCAGATCGGCGAGTACCGTCAGGACCTGCGGCAGATGCGGGGGGTGCTCACCGCGGTGGCTCGCGGCCTTGGCGGAGGACAGGTGTTCGACACCATCGACAGCTTGCGCGGGCCGCTCCAACCCGGTGAGCCAGCGCGCCGCCAGCCGTCCGATGGCCATCCCCGAGCCCTGCCCCCGCGCACGCAATCGCTGCTCGACGACAGCCGGCGACAGATCGAAAAGCTGGCCGGGCAGCACGGCCTGCCCTGGGACCAGGGCCTTGAAAACACCGTGCACGCGGTGGCAAGCCGTGCCAACGACGCCGGTCTGTCGACACTCACCCACCTGCGGGTCGAACGCGGCGAGATCGTGTTTGCCGGCCAGGACGGCGGCGTGCTGAAGGAGGCCTCGGTCGATGCGCGCACCGCCGCCAACACGCCGGTCGACCGGTCAATGGAAGCGCTGGCGCGCGCACCGGATCCCGCCATGCCGGAGACGGCGGCGCCCGCAATGGCACGCACCTGAGGCCGCTCCGGCGGCCCGTGGGAACGCGTCGTCGATGCGTCGCGGACAATAGCGCCCCATGGACGCGATTGAGATTTCTGCCGAAGGAGAGACGCTGGAAGCCTGCGCCGAGGTGCTGCAGGCGGTCTTCGGCTACGACGCCTTCCGTGGCCCGCAGGCGGGCATCGTCACCCACGTCAGTGAGGGCGGCGACGCGCTGGTGCTGATGCCCACCGGCGGCGGCAAATCCCTGTGTTACCAGATCCCGGCCATCGTTCGCCAGCGCGCGGGCCACGGCGTGTCCATCGTGGTCTCGCCGCTGATCGCGCTGATGCACGACCAGGTCGGCGCCCTGCTCGAAGCCGGCGTGGACGCGGCCTTCCTCAACTCCAGTCTCACCAGCGACGAGGCGCAGCAGATCGAGCGCCGCCTGCTCAAGGGCGAGATCACGCTGCTCTACGCCGCGCCCGAGCGGCTGACCACGCCGCGCTTCCTGGCGCTGCTCGATTCGCTGCACGAGCGCGGCCTGCTCTCGCTGTTCGCGATCGACGAGGCGCACTGCGTGAGCCAGTGGGGCCACGACTTCCGGCCCGAGTACCGCGAGCTGGCGGTGCTGCACGAGCGCTACGCCGGCGTGCCGCGCATCGCGCTGACCGCCACTGCCGACGATCTGACGCGCGAGGACATCGTGACGCACCTGCAGTTGCAGGACGCGCGGCGTTTCGTCAGCAGCTTCGACCGGCCCAACATCCGCTACACCATCGTCGAGAAGAAGGACGGCACGCAGCAGTTGCTGCGCTTCATCCGCGACGAGCACATGAACAGCCAGGGCCACGATGCCGGCATCGTCTACTGCCAGTCGCGCAAGCGGGTCGAGGAAGTGGCTGCGCTGCTGGTGGACCACGGCCTGAACGCCCTGCCGTATCACGCGGGGCTGGACGCATCGGTGCGGCAAAAACACCAGGACCGCTTCCTGCGCGAAGAAGGCCTGATCATGGTGGCCACCATCGCCTTCGGCATGGGCATCGACAAGCCGGACGTGCGCTTCGTTGCCCACCTGGACATGCCCAAGAACATCGAGGGCTACTACCAGGAAACCGGTCGCGCCGGTCGCGACGGCGAGGCCGCCGACGCCTGGATGGTCTACGGCCTGCAGGACGTGGTGAACCAGCGCCGCATGATCGACGAGAGCCCGGCGGGCGACGAATTCAAGCAGGTGCTGCGCGGCAAGCTGGACGCGCTGCTGGCGCTGGCCGAAGCCAGCGACTGCCGACGCGTGCGCCTGCTTTCCTACTTCGGTGAACGCAGTGAACCCTGCGGCAATTGCGACAACTGCCTGCACCCGCCCGCGCTGAACGACGCGACCGAAGCCGCGCGCAAGCTGCTCTCGTGCATCTACCGCGTGCAGCAGGCCAGCGGCACCGCCTTCGGCGCCGGCCACCTGATGGACATCCTGCGCGGCAAGGTGACCGACAAGGTCACGCAGTACGGCCACGACAAGCTGTCCACCTTCGGCATCGGCGCCGACCTGAGCGAGAGCCAGTGGCGCGCGCTGTTGCGCCAGTTGATCGCGCGCGAGGCGGTGCGCGTGGACGACGCGCCCTACAACACCCTGCACCTCACCGACGGCGCCCGCCCCATCCTCAAGGGCGAATCGCAGGTCTGGCTGCGCGAGATCACGGAGTCCAAAGGCACGAAGCGCAGCAGCCGCAAAGCCAGCCGGGACGCGACAGCACCCGATGGGCAGCCCTTGCCGCTGGCCGGACGCGAATGCCTGGACGCGCTCAAAGCCTGGCGCGCCGAGGTGGCGCGCGAGCACAACCTGCCGGCGTTCGTGATCTTTCACGACGCCACGCTGCGTGCCATTGCGGCTCAACAACCGCGCACGATGGCCGATCTGGATGGCATCTCCGGCATCGGCCAGAAAAAGCGCGAGGCCTACGGCGCCGAGGTGCTGCGCGTGGTGAGTGCTTTCGTGTGAGTCGCTCCGACGGGGCCGAACACCATCGTCTGCTCCGCTGAAATCTGAATGACCGTCTGTCGGACGACAGCCGTTTTTTCCGGACTTCCTACTCAAGCGAAAGGGGGGTGCGCCGAAGAGGGAGACATTGGCAAAGGCCTGACCCGGGCCCGCCACCGGCCCCCCTCAGCGGAGACCCCACATGTTTTTCAAGCTGCCTTGGTTCAAACAGAAAAAGCCCAACTACCACGACACGCAGGTCCTGGAACTGGATTTTCTGGTCAGTGAATTCGAAGACGCCATGGCCGACATCCAGGACCCGATCCGCACGCGCCTGCACGCGGCGCTGATCGCCTGCCGTAACCCGCAGGACCTCTGGTTCCTGCGCGGCAAGATGTTCAATCTGATCTCCAAGCACCATTGCGAGAGCGAAGCGCACGCCCGGGTGAGCCGGCTGGACCAGAAGCTGCGCTTCTTCGTCGAACACCATCCCGACCACGCCCCCGAGGAGTTGCCCTCAGGTCCGATGGCCCTGTTGCACTGACCGGGACCTGCCCGGTCACAGAAGCCGCCACGCGCCCCAGGGCGCGGGCGGCTTCGCCATTTCTGGCGCCCCTTGGGGACAACGGCGCCCCACAGCGGCGGCGCACGGGCCTTGTTCCTAGAATCCGGACCATGTCTTCCGCTCCCCTGCTCATCCTCAAGACCGGCTCCACCCACGACCACATCCGTGAGCGCCTGGGAGACTTTGACGACTGGATCGCGGCCGGCCTGCGCGCCGGTGGCGCAACGGCCGTGCAGAGCCACGATGCCCGAGCCGACGGACTGCCGGCCTCGCCCGAACGGTTCGCGGGCGTGGTGCTGACCGGTTCGCACCACATGGTCAGCGAACGCGAACCCTGGAGCGAGGCGCTGGTGCCCTGGCTGCAGGCCGCCGTGGCGGCGGGCACGCCCGTGCTGGGCATCTGCTACGGCCACCAACTGCTGGCGCACGCTCTGGGCGGCGAGGTCGACCACCACCCGGACGGCGTCGAAATCGGCACCGTGACGGTCGAGCGTCACGCAGCGGCCGAGTCCGACCCGCTGCTGGGCCAGCTCCCCGAGCGCTTTCCGGCGCAGGCGGTGCACTGGCAATCGGTGCGGCGCTTGCCGAAGGGCGCGGTGCTGCTGGCCGGCAGCGCGCATGAGTCGCACCACGCGTTCCGCGTCGGCGAACGCGCCTGGGGCGTGCAGTTCCACCCCGAGTTTTCGCACGAGGCCTTGCGCGCCTACCTTGAGGGTCTGGGGGAGGTGCTGACCGCCGAAGGTCGCGATGCCCGGCAGATAGCCGCCGCATTGCAGCCGACGCCAGAGGCGGCCTCGGTGCTGCCCCGCTTCGCCCAACTGGCCCTGGCCTGAAACGACTCAGCCTGTGATCGCTGCGGAACCGGCGCCGCAGGCGCGGCGCGGGCGTCGGCTTTCTACTGCGTGAAACCGATGGTGCGCGCCTCGCGGACCTCGGGCTTGATGCGGTGTTCGGCCTCAAGCTGCGCCAGGAACTCCTCGGGCGGCAGGGTTTCGGCCAGGATTTCCACCTGCCGCTTGACCGCCGCAAAGTCGCCCGGGCACAGTTGTTCCAGCTTGGCCAGCCTTGCGCGCACGGGCTCGGTCAGCCCCGTCTCGTCACCGCCCAGCGCCTCGACCACGAACATGCGCTCGCGCTGCTCCTTGCGCAGCGGCCTGAACCTGATCTTGAAAGTGAAGCGCCGCAGCGCCGCCTGATCAATCGCCTCCATCAGGTTGGTGGTGCAGATGAAGATGCCATTGAAGCGCTCCATGCCCTGCAGCATCTCGTTGACCTCGGTCACTTCGTAGGTCCGCTGCGCGCCGCGCCGGTCCTGCAGGAAGCTGTCGGCCTCGTCCAGCAGCAGCACCGCCTTCTCGGCCTCCGCCTCGCGGAACATCGCCGCCATCTGCTGCTCGGTTTCGCCCACGAACTTGCTCACCAGATCGCTGGCCCGGCGGATCATCAGCGGCCGCTCCAGTTGCTTGGCGATGTGCTCGGCCAGCGCGGTCTTGCCGGTGCCCGGTGCGCCGTGGAAACACAGGCAGCCGTGGCCACGCGCCTTGAGTGCATCGACGATGCGCGGCACCTCATAGCGGGACTCGACATTGAGCATGTCCAGGCTGTACTGCGTGACCTCGGGCCGCATGGCAGCGTCCGGACGACGCCCCAGGGCCTGGTCGGCGTTGCGCAACTGGCGCTCGATCAGGTCGTCCAGCAGGGGACCACTTGCTGCCTCCACCGTCTTGCGCCGACGCGCCGGCTTGGCTGGCACAACGGCCAGGTGGGCAAAGCGCACCGCCGTGCGGATCTGCGCCGGCGTCAGCCCCTTGCGCGCGGTCAGCCGTGCCACCAAGCCTTCGGACACCGGCTCGCCTTCGAGCGTCTTGCGCACCAACTGTTCGCGCGCGCCGGGCGGCGGGCTCTTGAGTTCGAGGTGGTAGGCGAAGCGTCGGCGGAAGGCCGGATCGATCTGCTCGATGCGGTTGGTCACCCAGACCGTGGGCACAGCATTGGATTCGAGGATCTGGTTGACCCAGGCCTTGCCGCTGACACTGCCGCTGGGCGGTGCAGACACCTGTTCGGCGCGCGCCATGTACTGTGCCGCTTCGGTGGAGATCGGCGGGAACACATCTTCGACCTCATCGAAGAGCAGCGCCGAATGCGCCGTGCCCTTGAGAAAGACCTGGGCGATCTGCAGCGAGCGGTAGCGGTCGCGGCCACTCAGGGCGTTGCCGTCGCGGTCGGCGTACTCGACCTCGAACAGCTCCAGCCCAGCGGCTTGGGCGACCACACGCGCCAGCTCGGTCTTGCCGGTGCCCGGCGGGCCGTAGAGCAGGATGTTCACGCCCGGCTCCTTGCGCGCCACCGCTTCACGCAGCAGGCCGCTGAGCAGACGCACGTCGTCGCCCACGTAGTCGAAGTCCTTGGGTCCCAGCGCCGAGCGCGCCGCCGGGCGGGTGAACACCGCCATCAGCTCACTCTCGCTGCGGTACTCGCGCATCAGCACCGGCGGCAGTTTCTCGCTGACCTTCATCAGGTCGGCCAGGTCGGTGATGTTGTGCTCGGAGATCAGGTTCTCCACCATGCCGATGCGCTCCAGCCGCGAACCGGCGCGCAGCGCCTCGCCGACCTCGCTGGCCTTGACGCCCGCCACATCGGCAATCGCGGCGTAGGCCTCGGGCGCGTTGTTGACCTTGAACTCGACGAGGATGGAGCGCAGGTCGCGCTGGTAGCGTGCCAGCGTGCCGTAGAGCAGCAGCGCGCGCTCGGCGCGGTTGAGCTGCAGCAGGTTGGCCAGCGCGTCGATGTTTTTCTCCACCAGCGTGCTCTGCTTCTTGAGCGCCTGGTTGAGCCAGTCGCCGGTCACGGCCAGCACGGACAACAGGTCCTTGGGCGACTCCTTGGCGTATTCGTCGAGGTAGAAGAACAGCGTCCCTTCTTCATAAGGCCCGCGCCAGATGCCATAGCGCTCCATGAACGCCGCCGTGGACAGGCTGTCGTGGCCGCTCCAGAGCTCGTTGTCCTTGCAGCGGCGGTCGAGGAACTCGCGCAGCCGGGCCAGGACGGTCATCGGCCAGATCAGGTGGCGGCCCGCCAGCGCCAGCAAGGTGTTGAGGTCACGCCGCACGTTGAAGCGCTGACCCTGGCGCGCCGCCAGCGTGAGGACGAAGTGCGAACACATGAGGTCCAGTACCGGCGCCTGCCGCAGCCCGGGCGGCACGAACACCCGCGCGTCCAGCGCCGCGGCAGCCCGTGGCTCATGGCCCGGGCGAACCTCGGCGGCAGACAGCGACGCCGGTGTGGCGCGCTGCAACAGGCGTTTGCTCATACGGACACCTCCAGTCGTGACAAGGGGGTACGCACATCCGCGGTGCGGATTTGAGCGGACCATAACCCAGCTTGATCAATCATGGAAGAGCGTGATCCAGCGTGGTCCGGCGATGTATGGGGCCTTTCCCTGCCACTTGTGACAATCGTCCGGCCCCACAATCGCGCGATGCTGGAAAAAAGAGACATAGACGCCGCCGCCGAGCGACTGAGCGGCCAGGTGCTGGACACCCCGTGTGTCGAGTCGCGCACGCTGTCGCAGATCACCGGTTGCCAGGTGTTCCTCAAGTTCGAGAACCTGCAGTACACCGCCTCCTTCAAGGAGCGGGGCGCCTGCAACAAGCTGACGCAACTCACGACGGACGAACGGTCCCGTGGTGTGGTGGCCATGAGCGCGGGCAACCATGCGCAGGGTGTGGCCTATCACGCTCAGCGGCTGGGCATCCGCGCCGTGATCGTGATGCCGCGCTTCACGCCGGGGGTCAAGGTCGAGCGCACGCGCGGCTTCGGTGCCGAGGTGGTGTTGCACGGCGACTCGCTCGAAGAGGCTCGGGCCCACGCCTACGCGCTGGCCGAACAACAGGGCCTGGTGTTCGTGCACCCCTACGACGACGAGGCGATCATTGCCGGCCAGGGAACGGTGGCACTGGAGATGCTGCAGGCGCAGCCCCAGATCGACACGCTGGTGATCGCCATCGGCGGCGGCGGCCTGATCGCAGGCATGGCGACTGCGGCGCGTGCGATCCGCCCCGACATCCGCATCGTCGGCGTGCAGACCGAACGTTTCCCGGCCATGGTCAACGCCATCAAGGGCTCCCACTTGCCGCAAGGCACGAGCACCATCGCCGAAGGCATCGCCGTCGGCACGCCGGGGGTCATCACCCAGGCCATCATCCGCGACAAGGTCGACGACCTGCTGCTGGTCGACGAGGGCGACATCGAGCAGGCGATCGTGATGCTGCTGGAGATCGAGAAGACGCTGGTCGAAGGGGCGGGCGCCGCCAGCCTCGCCGCGCTGCTCAAGCACCCGGCATCGTTTGCCGGTCGCAATGTCGGCCTGGTGCTCTGCGGCGGCAACATCGATCCGATGCTGCTGGCCTCGATCATCGAGCGCGGCATGGTGCGCGCCGGGCGGCTGGCGCGCATCCAGGTCAGTGCCCGCGACGTGCCGGGCAACCTGGCCCGCATCACGGCCATCGTGGCCGACGCCGGCGCCAACATCGACGAGGTGCACCACCAGCGCGCCTTCACCCTGCTGGCCGCGCAGAACGTGGCGGTCGAGCTGGTGCTGCAAACGCGCGGCAGGGCGCATGTGCAGCAGGTGATCGACGCCCTGCGATCTGCCGGTTTTGACGCCCAACTGCTGTGATGCCATGAATCTGCCCGACGACACGCTCACCGTTGAAACGCTGCAGACCTGCCTGTCCGACTGGTTCGCGCCCTGGGTGCAGGCGCTTGGCCTGCGCGTCGAACGCTTCCAGACCGACGAGGTGGTGCTGCGGCTGCCGCAGAACGACCAGCTCGCGCGCATCGGCGGCATGGTCTGCGGACAGGCGCTGATGGCCGCTGCCGACACCGCCATGGTGCTGGCCATCGTGACCCGGCTGGGCACCCGGCGCCCCATGACCACCGTGCAGCAGAACAGCAGCTTCCTCAAGCCACTGTCCGGGCAGGATGCGCGGGTGACCGCACGGGTGGTGCGGGCCGGCAAGAACCTGGTGTTCGGCGAGATCGACATCGCCGGCGCCGACGACGGCAAGAGTGTCTGCCGCGTCAGCACCACCTATGCCCTGCTCTGAGCCGGGATAGGGGTCAGCCCGGGTGCGGGCGAACACACTGCGCCCTAGAATGCCGATTGATTTTTCTCAATTCCGGAGACGCACCATGGCGCACGCCCATTCCGACAGCCACGACGATCAGCCGCAGGACGTGATCGAGGCCATCACCCCGCTCATGCCCGTGGTCCTGCCCGTGGCCGGTGCCGTTCTGATCTTCCTGCTGGCGTTCATTGCCGTGTTCATGGCCTGACGCGTCACGCCGCCCTCATTCACACCGGAAGGCCGATGCCCTGACAGGGCTCGGCCTTCTTCCGTTTTGGCGCGTCCCGCTCTGATCAGCGCGGGTTGGTGCAGGACGGGTACGGCGCCTTCTCGCCCTTGACCAGGTTGCAGACCCGGATCGGCATCAGCGCCTTGAAACGGGGTCCCCAGACGGCGTCATCGAATTGCGGCGCGGTCTTCGATGCCGCGCCACGCATGGACCACTGCACCGAATAGATGTCGGCCGCCCCCTGGATCGCGGTCACCAGCGCCGCCTCGCTGCGCAACTGGTCCGGCGCATCGCCCGTGGCGCCACATGCCATCCACGCGGTGACCGCCGGCTGACCCGAGGGCAGGTTGCCCTCGTGGACCAGTTGGGCCGCGAAGGTGTCGGGGCAGGCTTTCTTGAATCCCGCCGCCATCACTTCCACAAACCGGCGCGGCGTCGCATCGGGGTTGGCGGCCAGGCCTTTGGCGCCCGTGACCGTGATCATCTGGGTCCATTTCTGAACCGTCTGCCCGAGGGGAACGGCCTCCCGGATGTATTCGGGGCCGGAGTCGTTCTCGTACGCGACCTGGAAGCCACCTGGCAGGCTGTGCGCCAGCAACTGCGAGTAGATGGGCGAGACCGCCACACGAGATGCCGGTTCGGCCGCCGAGGCCGGAAGGACGGACAGGGCAGACAGGCTCGCCAGCAGGGAGGCAAGGGCACGGAGCGGCAACATGGTGGTCCTTTGAAAGTGGGGGCGCAGGGAGTCTATCCGTGCCGCCTGGCTCAGGCCGCCACGACCGTACCCTGGTGGTAAACCGCCTGCCACTGCAGGCCGTCGCGGCGCCAGACCGTCAGGCGGCGGGTGACACGTCCCGGTTGCTGCAAACGGTAGGTCAGCAGGTAGACGCCGGGACCTGCGGCCTGCAGGTGGTGGTCGTCGGCCAGCCACGTCGCCGGATCGGGCCTTCCGTGACGCCCGACCAGCACCTGGCGGGCGAAGTCGCGGCTGTAACGCCGGCCGGTGGCCCCTGTTTCCCAGAAGTCGGGCGGCACCAGCCGGTCAAAGGCCTCCGGCGTGGCATCCGGGTAGGCGGCGTGAAACAGGTTCTCCAGCACACGCAGCTCGTCGAGCAGCGGTGCAAGGGCAGGGTCCAGGCTGAGTTCGGGTTCCATGCCACGACTCTAGCGCGCCGCACCGACCTACCCCTGCGGGCATCGATGCATCAGGTTATGCAAGTATTGCATGTAACTTGCCAGTAACTGACCGACGTTTTTTTTAAAATTGGACCATTGGCCGACACACGGACCAGGTCCCGGGATCACCCGCCCCCTACCTGGCTGCCCCGCCGCAGCGCAACCGCACTGCAGCCCCGAGCGCCGACCGCCCTTCTTCGCCCAAGGGATTTCAGCCGCCCGCCCGATACCTGTGGCCCGCGGCTGTCGGTGTCTCTTGAGCCCGTTGTTTTCAAAACTACCGGAGCCTTTTCGATGAACTCTCCCGTGATGCAGGGCCTGCAGCTCAATACCCCTGCCTATGTCAAGAACGCACGCCTGATCGCCTGGGTGGCCGACATGGTCGCGCTGTGCAAGCCCGACAGCGTGTACTGGTGCGACGGCAGCCAGGAAGAATATGACCGCCTGTGCCAGCAACTGGTCGACGCCGGCACCTTCAAGAAGCTCAACCCCGCCAAGCGCCCCGGCTCGTTCCTGGCCTGCTCCGACCCGTCCGACGTGGCCCGCGTGGAAGACCGCACCTTCATCTGCTCCGCCAAGAAGGAAGACGCCGGCCCGACCAACAACTGGATGGCCCCGGCCGACATGCGCGCCACGCTGAACCCGCTGTTCGACGGCTGCATGAAGGGCCGCACCATGTACGTGGTGCCGTTCTCGATGGGCCCGCTGGGCTCGCACATCGCCCACATCGGCATCGAGCTGACCGACAGCGCCTATGTCGCCGTCAACCAGAAGCTGATGACCCGCATGGGCAAGGCCGTGTACGACGTGCTGGGTGCCAACGGTGACTTCGTCCCCTGCATGCACACCGTGGGCGCGCCGCTGGCCGCCGGTGAAAAGGACAAGACCACCTGGCCCTGCAACCCGACCACCAAGTACATCGTGCATTTCCCGGAAACGCGCGAGATCTGGTCCTACGGCTCGGGCTACGGCGGCAACGCGCTGCTGGGCAAGAAGTGCTTTGCGCTGCGCATCGCCTCCAACATGGGTCGCGAGCAGGGCTGGCTGGCCGAGCACATGCTGATCCTGGGCGTGACCAACCCCGAGGGCAAGAAGTACCACGTCGCCGCCGCCTTCCCCAGCGCCTGCGGCAAGACCAACTTCTCCATGCTGGTGCCGCCCGAGAGCGCGTTCCCCGGCTGGAAGGTCACGACCATCGGTGACGACATCGCCTGGGTCAAGCCCCAGGCCGACGGCAAGATGCTGGCGATCAACCCCGAAGCGGGTTACTTCGGCGTCGCCCCGGGCACCAACATGCACACCAACCCGAACTGCATGCGCTCGCTGGACAAGAACGTCATCTTCACCAACGTGGCCCTGACCGACGACGGCGACGTGTGGTGGGAAGGCATGGAGAAGGACACCGGCGTGATCCCCGATCACCTGATCGACTGGCAGGGCAAGGACTGGACGCCGGCCATCGCCAAGGAGACCGGCGCCAAGGCCGCGCACCCGAACTCGCGCTTCACCGTCGCCGCCACCAACAACCCGGCGCTGGACCCGCAGTGGGACGACCCGGCCGGTGTGGCGATCGACGCCTTCCTGTTCGGTGGCCGTCGCTCGACCACCGTGCCGCTGGTGACCGAAGCCCGCAGCTGGACCGAAGGCGTCTACATGGCCGCGACCATGGGTTCGGAAACCACCGCCGCCGCCTTCGGCGCGCAGGGCGTGGTGCGCCGTGACCCGTTCGCCATGCTGCCGTTCTGCGGCTACAACATGAGCGACTACTTCCAGCACTGGCTCAACGTGGGTGAAACCGTGGCCAAGACCGGCGCGCAGCAGCCCAAGATGTTCTGCGTGAACTGGTTCCGCAAGAACGCCGACGGCAAGTTCGTCTGGCCGGGCTACGGCGACAACATGCGCGTGCTCAAGTGGATGATCGACCGCATCGAAGGCAAGGCCCAGGGCCAGGCGACGATGTTCGGCGTCGCCCCGACCTACGCGGAAATCAACTGGAGCGGCCTGGACTTCAGCGCCGAACAGTTCCAGCAGGTCACCAGCATCGACAAGGCGGCCTGGGCCGAGGAGTTCAAGCTGCACGATGCCCACTTTGAACAACTGGCCTACCACATGCCCAAGGAGCTGGTGGCCACGAAGGCGGATCTGGAGAAGCGCCTGGCAACGGCCTGATCCCCAGCCGGCCAGAAAGCAAAAAGCCCCTCGGCACGCCGAGGGGCTTTTTCTTTGAACGTAACCGGCAGGGATTACAGATACGGCAGGTAGCCCGTCTGGCGCCGCACCTCGATCTGTGCCCAGCGACGCAGCGGAGCGCCGAAGCCCGAATCCAGGCCCAGCGGTGCCAGCGCTTCCGTGTAATCGCTGCCTGCGGCCGCGGCCTGGGCGAGTTCCTCTTCCAGGTCATTTTCACGGGCGCGCGCGAGCATCAGTTCGGACTTCAGTCGGGGATCGGTGCGCGCCAGATCCCACAGGCGCGCTTCGGCACGGGCTTGCGCAAGGGAGCGTGACCAGCCGTCCAGGGAATTCAGCGTGGCCCGCGCCAGACGGCGCGCGGTACCGGCGAACAGGGCGGAACCCGCGAAAATCACCACCCAGAGGATGACCCAGCCCAGGAACAGGTGCCCATCGGCCCAGGTGCTGATCATCTGGTCGGCCAGCACCACCAGGGCCGAGACCGCAGCGGCCAGCAGCATGGCCGCCAGGCCGCGAGAGCCGTCGAAGCGGCGGCTGACACGGTACACGCCACGCTCGGCGGCAGGATTCAGACCGAGGGAGGCCGGGGCGGGAGAGAAGACGGTGCTCATGGCGAACTCCTTGCAAAACTGTCTTTTGGACAGGTGAATCCTAGGGTTAACCCCGATGTCATGCCAATTTATTTTTGTGATGAATAAAATTCACAAATCGCATGGATGAGATCAACTTCCGCACCCTCGACCTGAACCTGCTTCGGGTCTTCGACGAGGTCATGGCCGAGCGCAACCTCACGCGCGCGGCCCACAACCTCGCGATGACGCAGCCGGCGGTCAGCAACGCGCTCAAGCGGTTGCGCGACAGCCTGGGCGACGAACTGGTGCGGCGTTCGGGCTACGGCGTCGAGGCAACGCCCGTCGCTCTGGCGCTCTGGCCGACGGTGCGCGATGCGCTGGCCCAACTGCACGAATCGCTTTCGCCGGCAGGCTTCGAACCGGGCACCGCGAGCAAGGCTTTCGTGCTCGCCATGGCCGACGCCACGGCCGCCAAACTGGTGCCGGGTTTGGTCGATCTGCTGGAAAAAGAGGCACCAGGCGTGAACCTGCGCATCGTGCCGCTGACCACCCGCGACCCGCGCGAGCTGCTGGAGTCGGGCTCGGCCGACCTTGCGATCGGCCACTTCCCCGGCGTGATCGCCGAGCTGACAGCCACCCATCTCCAGGAGAACAGTCCCCGCTTCCTGCACCAGCGCCTCTACGACGGGGAATATGTGGTCGTGATGCGGCGCAACCACCCACTCTCGCGCAAACCACTCACCCTGGATGCCTACTGCGCGGCGCGCCACCTGCTGGTGAGCTTTTCCGGGCGCCCTTTCGGGTTTGTAGACGAGGCCTTGTCGGCGATCTCGCGCCAGCGCCGGGTGGTGATCACCGTCAACCAGTTCTTCACCGCCGGGCGGGTGGTCGCCAGCACCGACCTGCTGACGGTGCTGCCGCGCCACTTTGTGGAGGTCACCGGCATCGAGTCCGCGCTCACCCTGCGTGAGCTGCCGCTGGCGGTGCCGGCGGTGCACGTGGATGCCCTGTGGCACCGGCAGTCGGCCCACAGCGGCGCGCACCGCTGGTTGCGCGATGCCGTGGTCCGGGCGGCACGGCTGGGCTTTGCCGATGCGCAAACGCGCACCCCCGCGCCATGAAGCTGCAACTGCTCAGCGACCTGCACCTCGAGGCCGACCCCAGCTTCACCGCCACGCCGGCGCCGGACGCAGATCTGCTGGTGCTGGCGGGCGACGTCGGCTCCTATCAACGGCGCCGGGACGGCAGCGTGATGGACGAGCCCGACTGGGGCCTGCGCCGTTTCTCACCGCTGCCGCAATACGCGGGCTGGCCGGTGCCGGTGATCTACGTGCCCGGCAACCACGAGTACGACAACCTGGACATGGACGAGGCCCATCTGGGCCTGCGACAGGCCTGTGACCGCCTGGGCATCCAATGGCTGGAGCGCGAGGCACTGCTGATCGACGGAGTGCGCTTCCTCGGCACCACCCTGTGGAGCGACTACGACGCACTGGTGCCTGCCGGAGCGACCGAGACCGAGCGGCTGCGCTTGCGCGAGAAGGCGTTCCGCGCCGCCAATTTCTACCTGCACAAGATGGCCGGCCAGCGACGCGGCGCCCTGTTCGATGCGGCTGCGATGCGCGAATTGGCTCTCGACTGCCAGGACTGGCTGCGCAGCACCCTGAGCCGCCCGCACGCGGGGCCGACCGTGGTCGTGACCCACTTCGCGCCGACCCTGCACAGCGCCGACCCGCGCTACGGACTGACGCCCGGCACCGCCGGGTTCTGCAACGCGCTGGACGACCTGCTGCCGCACGCCGACCTCTGGTTGCACGGCCACCTGCACTGCCCGACCGATGTGCGGGTGGGCCGCTGTCGCATCGTCGCCAACCCGCTGGGTTATGCGCGCAAGAACGAGCAGGCGAGTTTCCTTCCCACGCTGACGGTGGATGTGGAAATCCCATAGGGGTGGCGTGCCGGGCCGGGCGTACACTGCCCCGAGCGGTCCGGGTGCGGACCCATGCAACGGAGAGACACCATGAAGATCCTGCTCGCTGTGGACGGCAGCGCCTACACCAAGAAGATGCTGGCCTACCTGACCAACCATCTCGAAGTCTTTCACCCGGACAACGAATTCACCCTGTTCACCGTCCAGATGCCGCTGCCCCCGCGGGCCCGCGCGGCTGTCGGCGCCCAGGTCGCCAACAGCTACTACGCCGAAGAAGCGGAGAAGGTCACGGCGCCCGTGGTCAAGTTCCTCAAGCGCCAGGGCATCGATCCCAAGGTCGTGCACAAGACGGGCACGCCCGGCGAGCAGATCGCCAAGCAGGCCAACGATGGTGACTACGACCTGGTCATGATGGGCTCGCACGGCCACAGCGCGCTGGGCAACCTCGTGATGGGCTCGGTCGCCACCCAGGTGCTGGCGCACTGCAAGGTGCCGGTGCTGCTGGTGCGCTGAGTCTGCTGCGCCGGCTCAGCGCTGGCGCAAGCCATCGAAACAGGTGGCCAGCACCATGTCGATGATCTGGCCGTCGCTGTACAGGCCAGAGCCCTTGAGAAACCCCAGCACCGGGTCGCAGGCCCGGGCGTAGAGGGTATAGAGCACCGCAATGGCGGGCAGCGATGAGTTGATGCTGCCGTCCTTCTGCCCTGCCTCGATCCATCCCCCCAGCCGGTCGCTCACGTCCATCAGGCCATCCACATAGGCCTTGTTGGTGGTCAGGACTGCACGCAGGCTGGAGTTCTCGCTCGGCAGCGAGGGCATCTCACCCGCCAGTTGCACCTCCATGGTCCAGCGCGCGACCTGCTTGAGCAGCTCCAGCGACGGCGCCTTCGGGTCCAGCGTGTCCAGGAACGCGCGGGCCCGGTCCATCACCTTGACCATCGCCGCCGCCGCCAGGTCTTCCTTGCTCGGGAAGTGCTTGTAGAGGCTGGCCTTGGCGATCCCCACCTCGGCCGCGACCTCGTCCACGGTCATGGCCTCGAACCCCTTTTCGGCCAGCAGGCGGTTGACCGCCGAGACGATCGCGTCCTCGCGCGCCAGATGCATCTGTTCGCGAAAGCTGCGCTTGGGAGGGGTGCGGGAAGCGGGGGATGAAACAGCGGTGGCCATGGCAGATCTTTGGGTAGCGCTCGCATTGTGCAGTCAAAGAACCCAAAAGTCGATAACCATACTGTTTAGTATGTGATTTATACTGATTAGTCACTTTTTGATCTTTTCGGGCTAATATCACTTCCAGACAGCGACGACTTACCCTCCACAGCGCGTTCCGCCCCCCAGCCAGCTGTCTCACCACCCAGGTTCAAACGAAGGAGACCGACATGCCAATTCACAGACGATCCATGTTGCTGGCGGGTGCCGCTGCGGGCCTGCTCGCGGCGTGCGGCGGCGGTGACGACGAACCCGCCAGCGCCAACATCGTGGGCACCGCCCAGGCCACGCCCGACCTGAGCATCCTGGTCGAAGCGGTGGTCGCCGCCGGGCTGGTCGACGCGCTCAGCGCGCCAGGCCCGCTGACGGTGTTCGCCCCGACCAACGCGGCGTTTGCGTCGCTGCTGACCGAGCTGCACCTCAGCAAGGAGGCACTGCTCGCAGACAAGACCCTGCTGACCGCCGTGCTCACCTACCACGTCGTGCCGGGCCGCGTGCTCAAGGCCGACGTTCCCCTCGACACCCCGATTGCCACCCTTCAGGGTGCGACTTTCCGCGTCGGCAACGACCTGCGCATCACCGACGGCCGCGGCCGCAGCGCCGGCATCGCGGCCACCGACATCCTCTGCAGCAATGGCGTGGTGCACGTGATCGACAAGGTCATCCTGCCGCCCGCCTGAGCCTCCGTGTTTCCTGTTCCCCTGTCCTCAACCCTTAGGAGTTATCCATGAAGAAGACCCTGATTGCCTCCGTCATCGCCCTGGCCTCGATGGGCGCCGCCCAAGCCAAGGACATCGTCGACACCGCCGTCGCGGCCGGCTCGTTCAAGACCCTGGCCACTGCGCTGCAGGCCGCCGGCCTGGTCGACACGCTCAAGGGCAAGGGCCCGTTCACCGTGTTCGCGCCCACCGACGAAGCCTTCGCCAAGGTGCCCAAGGCCGATCTGGATGCGCTGCTGAAAGACAAGGCCAAGCTGACCGCCGTGCTGACCTATCACGTGGTGCCCGGCAAGGTGATGGCCGCCGACGTCAAGGCCGGCAAGGTCAAGACCGTTCAGGGCAGCGAGATCACCGTCACGACCGCCGGTGGCGTGAAGGTGGATGCCGCGAACGTGGTCAAGACCGACATCGCCGCCGACAACGGCGTGATCCACGTGATCGACAGCGTCATCCTGCCGAAGTGACGCTCGCCGCGGAATCCTTACGTTTCGAACCCCGCCCCGGCGGGGTTTTTTGCGGCAGGCAGGCATTGAGATTGCGCGTCGCCGCCTCGGTGAGGGCGGCGGTCATCGCATCCAGCACATCCGAGCTGAGGTTCCAGCAGTGCCAGTACAGCATCACCCCCAGCCGGTGCCGGGGCGCCAGGTTCACCAGCTCGCCGCTGGCCACCAGGTCGCGCACCGCCAGCTCGGGCAACACGCTCACCCCCCAACCGGACCGCACGGCCCGTATCTGACCCTCGCTGGAGGGCACGAAGAGCTGCTTGAGTCCGACGCGCGGCAGTCCGAACGCCTGCTCGACGAAGCTGTGCTGCAGGTGGTCCTTGCGGTTGAAGGCCACGAACGGCAACTGGTGGAAGTTGTGCGCGTTCAGGCCCTTGGGACAGTGCGCGTGGGCGTAGGCGTGATGGGCCACCACCACGTAGTCCATGCTGCCCAGCGGCTCCATCCGGCATCCGCGCAGGGTCTGCCCCAGCGAGGTCACGCAGCCCAGCACCTGGCCCTCGCGCAGCCACTCGTGGGTGAACTCCTGGTCGTCGGTGATGATTTCGACCGGCAGTCCCTGTCGCGCCAGCGCATCCAGCGCCGGCAGCGCCCAGGTCGCGATGCTGTCGGCATTGATCGCGATCGAGATCCGCTCCTCGTCGCGCCCGCCGCCGGCCGCGCTCGGCGCCAGCTCCTTGAGGTCCTTTTCCAGGTCGGCGCGCAGCAGCCGCATCATCTTGGCGTGCTTGAGCATGAGCTGGCCGGCGGGTGTGGGCTTGAGCGGCCGGCTGCGCACGATGAGCACCGTCCCGACCTGCGCCTCCAGCGCGCGCAGGCGCTGCGACACCGCCGATTGCGTGATCGACAGGCGCTGCGCCGCGCGCTCGAAGCCGCCCTCCTCGATGATCGCAGCCAGACACTCCAGGGCGTCGGGATCGAAGGTGCTCATGGATGTTCCGCCGCCGGTCTTCAGCCCGACTTCTTCACCTTGACCGGCACGGCCTTGGCGTCTGCGTCGCGGGCCGGCTTGAGGTGCTCATCCATCCAGTGCAGCAGGTCCAGCCACATCTGGCGCATCTCGACGTCCATGGGCGTGCGCAGTGCGCTGGGCAGCTCGATGGTCACCACCGGCATGCCTTTGTGAACGCCGCCGTAGTTACCCAGGCTGCCCGGGAAAATTCCCAACTGGTCCAGGTAGAGGCGCCCCAGCCGGTCCGGCGGCACGGTCGGACCGTCGAAGTCGAGCACCCCGTAGGGCGCGTGGATGCTGACGATCAGGTCGGGCTGGAAGCGCTCCATCTCGTCGTGGAAATACTTCGACTCCGGCTCCGACAGCGGCTTGGGCCCGGGCCAGCGGCGGGGGTCCTTGCGGGTGCGCTGTTCCCAATAGATCTTGGCGTCGCGCGCCCAGTTGGGCGTCGGGAAATTGCGGTTGAGGTCCACACCGTCGGCGTTCACCCGTTTGGCCGGCCGTGCCATCAGGCCGTCGGGATTGAGCGCCGGAATGAAGCGCCAGTAGACATTGGCCGGCGTTTCGGTGGCGCGCTGGATCCAGTGCAGGGCCACCGAGGCGGAGGACAGTTCATCGCCGTGCATCGCACCGACCACCAGCACCCGCAGCCGGGGCTCGGGGCTGACCACATCGCGCTGGTAGATCGTGCGGCCCTGCACCGAGCGGCCCACGGTGGGCACCAGTCGGGCGGCACTGCACAGCGGTGCCTTCACATTGGGCAGGCGCGCAACGAACTCGACGCACGGGTCGGCCGACGGCTCCGCCGGCTTGGTGGCCGCAGGCTGCGCCCAGCCGGAAGCGACCGGCAGACACAGGCACAGCGCCGCCGCAGCGGCCCTTGCCCAGGTGGCGTGTCGGATCGGAAAGGCGAGCGGCAGGGCAGCGCGGGCCTGCGCCCGCGGATGGCGGCGGTCTCTGGTCATGGCCTCGATTTTATTGAGCCACCGCCACCGTCCGTCAGATGACGGCCCTCACTCGTCCTTCTCGCCCGGTTCGTACAGCGTCTCGCGGCCCATGCGGTCGAGGATCAGCTCGGCCGTCCAGGGCAGCATCAGCGCGCCGCAGCGGCTGTCGCGGTACAGGCGCTCCAGCGGCAGGTGCTTGAGCATGCTCTGGCCGCCGCAGGTGCGGATCGCCAGTCGCGCCAGGTCATTGGCGCCCTCCATCACCGCGTAGTGCGCAGCGTAGAGCCGCAGCTTCTCGTCCTTGCTCGGGTTGGGCTTGGCCTCGAAGATCGCGCGGGTGAACAGGCTCTTCATCGATTCGAGCTGCAGCCGCATCTGGGCGACCGTGATCTGCTTGGTCGGGAACTGGCGGCGCTTGATCGGCGGTTCGCCCGGCACCTCGCCGCGCAGGTACTGCACCGTGAAGTCATAGACCGCGTTGGCCAAGCCCAGGTAGGTCGGCGAGAGCGTGTTGAACATCGCCGGCCAGGTCTGCGCGCCCTTGAAGTAGATGCCGCGCGGCATGAGCTGTTCGTCGTCGCTCACGAACACGTCCTTGAACGTGAGGTTGCGGCTGACCGTGCCGCGCATGCCCAGCGGGTCCCAGTCGCCGCTGATGGAGAAACCCTCGGCCGTGGCCGGCACGCTGATGTAGAGCGTGTCGCGCGCGTCGGGGTGGTCGTCGCCCTTGTCTTCGGTGCAGAGCACGCCGTAGTAGTCGGCCGCGCCGGAGAGGCTCGCCCAGATCTTGCGGCCGTTGATCAGCCAGCCGCTCTGGCCGTCGCGCACCACCTTCTTCGCCGTGGTGCCGAAGGGCGCGCGACCGGCCGCCGCGGCCGTGCCTTCGCTGAAGGGCTGGGCGTAGAGCTTGCCTTCGTTGACGATGCGCGCGAAGTGGATCTGGCGCCGCGCGGCGTGTTCGGCACGCTGCTCCTCGGTCATCGCGATGCCGTCGGCCAGCACGCCCGTCCACATGGTCGAGCAGATGTGCATGTTCCATGTCAGCGCGGTCGCGCCACAGAAGCGCCCGATCTCGGCGGCGACCATCATGTAGGTCGGGAAGTCGGCGCCCGCGCCGCCGAACTCGACGGGCACGCAGAGCTTGAGGAAGCCGTGTTCGCGCAGGTCGTCGTAGTTGGCGAACGGGAAGCTGGCCTCCTGGTCCCACTGCGCGGCGCGCGCGGCGAACCTGTCGCGACCCAGCGCATGGGCCTTGGCCAGCCACTCGCGCTGCAGCGGCGTAAAGGGCATGTCGCCGACGGCGGGCGTGAAGTCCAGGCCGGTGACGGGATTGACGGGGCGGGTGGTCATGTCTTGTCTCCTCTTGTGGGTGGTGGGGTTCAGTGCAGATCGGGCCGCGTCTTGGGCGGCCGCTCGCGCAGGAAGTCGAGCAGGATGCGGTCGAACTCGTCGGGCGCTTCGAGGTTCATCAGGTGGCCGACGCCGGCCATCTCGGTGTAGCGCGCGTTCGGGATCTGCTGCGCCATCTGCTTCATCACCGCGGGCGAGGCCACGCGGTCAAACTCGCCGCCGACCAGCAGCGTGGGCACGCCGATGTGGGCCAGCGCAGCCTGCCGGTCGAAAGTGACGATGCAGTCCAGCGCACGCCGGTAGGTGGCGGCCGGCACGCGGCCCATGCACTGTTCGGCCAGCCGCACGCCCTCGGGCAACGAGCCGGGGCCGACCATCTGCGGCACCAGTTTCGCGGCCATGTCGGCCATCGTCTGGCCGGCGTCCAGCGGCGCGGTGCGCTGCGCGATGAACTGCTGCGCCCAGGCTTCGGCGCTCTTGCCGTCGCTGCGTTTGCCGAAGGCCGCCGAGGTGCCGCAGAGCACCAGCTTGCTCACCTTGTCGGGCCGGCGGGCGATGACTTCCTGCGCGACCATGCCCCCCATGCTGTGCCCGACCAGCACCACGCTGTCGCACTGCAGCGTGTCGATCAGGTCCACGCAGCTCTGCGCCAGGCCCTTGAAGGTGTAGGGCTCGATGGGCGCGCTGTGGCCGTAGCCGGGCATGTCCCAGGCCACCGCGCGGTAGCCGATCGAGGCCAGGGTTTCGACCTGCGGCGCGAAGGCCAGGTGCCCGCCGCCGATGCCGTGCAGCATGAGCACGGTGGTCTCGCCGTCGCCCAGCGCCGTGAAAGTGGGGATGCTGTTCAAGACACGACCTTTCCGGCGTCGACCACCACCGCGCCGTCCAGCGCCACGGTGCAGTCGCGCATCGGCCAGTCGAAGTGGCCACGGGTGTAGCGACGAGCGGTTTCGTTGGCGCCGGTGCTGTAGAGGAAGTTGCCGGCGAAGGCGCGCAGCTCGGTGCCGTTGAAGTCGCGCTTGTCGTAGAGCGCCATGCTGTCCCAGCGCGCCGCGTCACAGAGGCCGTAGCCGACGTGCGACACCGCGTAAGCCTCCTTCTCGCCCCAGGCCGCGAAGTACGAGCGCAGCAGCTCGGCGTCCACGCCGCCGCCCTCGATGTGGGTCACGTAGTCGCTCTCGATGGTCAGCGTGATGGGCCGCTCGATGTAGCGCTTGAAGGTCAGGTTCACGTCGCCCTCGGCCAGCACCAGGCGGCCGTGCACGCTGCCCGCCGCCGGGAAAGCCAGCACGATGCCGCCGGGCCAG
This sequence comes from Hydrogenophaga sp., assembly GCA_016790705.1. GTDB lineage: Bacteria > Pseudomonadota > Gammaproteobacteria > Burkholderiales > Burkholderiaceae_C > Hydrogenophaga. The sequence goes on along the minus strand of JAEUOT010000034.1, from coordinate 16,103 downwards.
TGGGTCAGCGTGCCGGGGCGCGTGGTGCTGCCCCAGTTTCCGCCGACCACCGCGCCCTGCAGCGAGATGCTCAGGTCCGTACCCGCGGGCGAGGTCACGCGCATGGCCTTCGCGCCGCGCAGGCGCTTCACATGCGCCTTCACGCGCGCCTCGGTCGCGTCGTCGGGCAGCAGGCGCGCCAGCGCCTCGGGGTGCTCGTTGCTGACGTAGACGATGCGCGGCTGGGTGCTGCCGTTGCCCTGCAGGATGGCGGGCAGCTCGGGCGCGTGCATCAGGCCCTCGACGGTGCAGTCGATCACCAAGGTGCAGGCCTGCAGTGCGGCGATCACCGGGCCGAGCTGCTGGATCGCGGGGCTGGCGCCGGTCGAACGCGTCACCGGCTCGCCCGCCGCGCCGAACACCGAGGGCAGCGTCAGCACGAAGGGCCGGGCACCCAGCCGCGCCGCCGCCAGCCGCGCCAGCTCAATCAGCACCGGCCGGCTCTGGGTTTCGCCGAGAATGGCCACCGTGTCCTGCGGCTGCAGCGCGCAGCGTTTCAAGACCGCTTCAAACGCGTCGATCCAGGCGGGTTCGATCCGCTCCTGCAACATGGGCTGTCTCCTTGTCTTGGGCCGGTTGCCAACAGGGATTTGGCACCGGCGGACACATTATTGATGAAATTTCATATAAATTGCAGCCATGTCCCCCTCCCGTGCCGCCGGTCATTCGGCCCGACCCCCCGACTTCTCGCCGCGCGACTTCCGTGCGGCGCTGGGCATGTTCGCCACCGGCGTCACCATCGTCACCGCGCGCAACGACCAGGGCGAACCGGTCGGTCTGACGGCCAGTTCCTTCAACTCGGTCTCGCTTGATCCGCCGCTGGTGCTCTGGAGCCTGGGCAAGGCGGCCGGCTCGATGGCGGTGTTCGCCAACGGCCGGCACTACGCGATCAACGTGCTGGCCGCCGACCAGCAGGCCCTGGCCGAGCGCTTCGCCGCGCGCGGCGTCGACCGCTGGGCAGGGCTCGGCTTCACCGACGGTGCGGGCGACGCGCCGCTGCTCGAAGGCTGCGTCGCCACCTTCGAATGCTTCAACCGCAGCCAGTACACCGAGGGCGACCACGTCATCTTCGTCGGCGAGGTCGAGCGCTGCACCCGCCGGCCCAACGCCTCGCCGCTGCTGTTCCACGGCGGCCGCTTCTATACCGAGCACCCGCTGCAGGGTTCCCAGGCCGACGCCAGCGCGCCGCAGGCGCCCGACGGCCGCTTCGTCGGCAGCTACCTCGGCTACCTGCTCGGCCAGGCCAGCCACGCGGTCTACCGCGACTTCGAGAACGCCATCGCCGCCCAGGGCCTGACCCACATCGCCTGGCGGGTGCTCGCCGTGCTGCACGACGCCGCGCTCAGCCACCCCGACCATCAGGGCTCGATTGCCGTGGGCTGTCTGGCGCGCGACGTGCTGGCCAAGCAACCCACGGTGACCAAGCTGGTGCAGCGCATGGCCGAAGACGGTCTGGTCGAACTGCTGGCCGATCCGGCCGACCAGCGCCGCACCCTGGTCGCGGCCACCGGTGAGGGCCGACGCATCGCCGCCGCCCTGATCGAACAGGCCCGCGCGCAGGAAACCACCCTGCTCTCGCGCTGGTCGCCCGGCGAAGCCGACGCCCTCAAACGCCACCTGCAAAAACTGGCGAACAGCGAGCCCCCACGCTCCGCCGCAGCGCGGGTCGCTGTCCCCCGCGGGGGCTGACCCGGCTTGGGGCGGTCCGGCGCCGGATCGCCCGCTCTCATTCGCGCTACCTTGCTTCCCCCATGACCGCCGTCCAACGCAAAGACCACCTCGACACCTTCGCCATGACCCTGCTCGTGGCCTGCTGCGCCTTCTGGGGCTTCCAGCAGATCCTGATCAAGTTCGCGGGCCGCGAGATCCCGCCGCTGTGGCAGGCCTCGGTGCGCATGGCCGGCGCCACCGCCCTGCTCTGGCTGTGGTGCCAGGTCCGTGGCGTGAAGCTGTTCACCCGCGACGGCTCGCTCAGGGGCGGGCTGCTGGTCGGCCTGCTGTTCGCGGCCGAGTTCTGCCTGATCTACCTGGGCCTGCAACACACCAGCGCCTCGCGCCTGACCGTGTTCCTCTACACCAGCCCGTTCTGGGTGGCGCTGCTGCTGCCGCGTTTCGTGCCCACGGAAAAGATGCGCGGCCTGCAATGGCTGGGCCTGTTCATCGCCTTCGCTGCCGTCGGCATCGCGTTCAGCGAGGCCTTCCTGCACGGCTCGGCGCCGGGCCAGTGGAAAGGCGACGCCATGGGGCTGGCCGCCGGCATGTTCTGGGGCCTGACCACCATCGCCATCCGCACCACCAAGGTCGCGACCATCCAGGCGGAGAAGTCGCTGTTCTACCAACTGAGCGTCACCGCGCTGGTCTGCCCCGTGATGTCGCTGGCGCTGGGCGAGACCTGGGGCTTCGGCTACTCCGCGCTGGCCTGGGGCTCGGTGTTCCTGCAGACCGCCGTCGGCGCCTTCGCCAGCTACCTGGCCTGGATGTGGATGCTGCGCCACTACCCCGCGACGCAGATGTCCACCTTCACCTTCCTCACCCCGCTGTTCGCGCTGGTGTTCGGCGTGCTGCTGCTGGGTGAGCCGCTGACCACGCAACTGGTGCTGGCGCTGGTGGGCGTGGCCTGCGGGATCGTGCTGGTGAGCCGCAAGGGCTGAGCGGTCACCCGAACGCCAGGTTGATCACCAGGAACAGCAGGAAGCCCTGCACCGGCGGCAGAACATCGGCCGGCAGTTCGGCGCACAGCCGCCGCCGCGTGGTGAAGGCCTGAGGCTCCTGGATCAGACCCTGGGTCTGACCGTCCCGCTGCAGTTCGAAGCGGGTCTTGAAGAGGCTGCTGCGCCGGACCAGCTCGCCACCGAAGGGTTCGGTGATGAGCAACCGGGCGCGCCCGAGAAAGCCCTGGGGCACCACCACCTCGGCCGCCGCGAGCCGCGTGGTGCCCTGCATCAGTTCGAAGCGGGTGTCGTTGGCCCAGCCACGGCGCGTGTACTCGAATTCGATGGTGTAGGCGGTCCCTGACAGGCGCAGGTCGATGCTGGACCGCAGCCGCTGCGGCGCGGGGTTCTTCAGCCGCGCGTTGCGGGCCTCGGCCCAGTCGGGAAAACACAGCTCGCCGACCACAGCGCCGTCGGCCGCCACAAGGTCATAGGTGAAACCGGACAGGGCCGAACCTTGTTCGGCGATCAGGACAGGCATGGGGTCGGGGTCTCTCTGTGCGCGTGGAAAAAGCTCGGCTCAACCCATTTTGGTGCCCATTTCAGGTAATACATCACACTTTCATCAGGCGAAAAGGAGGGTACCCACCCCTAGAATTTAATTCCAAACTACACGCTGTCACACATTGGTTACTACAAATAACATAAGCCGGTTCACGCCGGTTGCGCTGCTGCTTGCGCTCCTGGGCACGGGTCAGGCCACCCCGGCCCTGTCCCAGGAGGCGCGGCCTGATCCGTCGGTCGAGCTCAGGCGCGAACAGGAGGAAGAGGCCCGGCGGCGGGCGCTCGCCGCGCCCGGCAACGCGGCGGCGCCCAAAGATCTGCGAAGCCGCGAGAACGACCGCCTGCCCGCCGATGAAACGCCGTGCTTCCGCATCCGCGAGGTGCGGCTGCGCGGCAACGACGCCGGCCATTTCGATTGGGCGCTCGACGCGCTCGACGGCCCCGACGGCCAGGACTCGCCCATGGGCCGCTGCCTGGGCGTCCAGGCCATCGCACTGCTGCAGAAGCGCCTTCAGAACGGCATCATCGCGCGCGGCTATGTGACCAGCCGCGTGGTGGTGGGCAACCAGAACCTGGCCGACGGCGTGCTGGTGTTCGAACCGGTCGGCGGCCGACTGGACCGGCTGGTCGACGGCTCGAACGCGGGCCGCCAGGTCCGTCTGGACACCGCGTTCCCCGGCCAGTCGGGCGAGCTGCTGAACCTGCGGGACCTGGAACAGGGCCTGGAGAACCTGCAACGCGTGCCCACCGTCACCGCCGACATGCAGATCGCACCCGGTCAGACCCCCGGCCGCAGCGACATCGCCGTGAGCTGGCAGCAGGACCGCGCCTGGCGGATGGCCCTGTCGCTGGACGACGCGGGCAACGACACCACCGGTCGTTACCAGGCCGGCGCCACGCTCTCGGCGGACAACCCGCTGGGCCTGAGCGACCTGGCCTACCTGAGCCTGACCCGCGGTTTCGGCGGCAAGGACGGCCCTTCGCCCAAGGGCACACAGGCGCTGGCGTTGCACTACTCGGTGCCGGTGGGCTACTGGCTCTACCGCTTCAACGCCAGCCACAACACCTACCACCAGACGGTGGAGGGCGCCTACGACCGCTACCGCTATTCGGGCCGGAGCGACAACCTGGAACTTGGGGTCGACCGGGTGCTGCTGCGCGACAACCGCCAGATCCTGAGCGCCCAGACCAGCCTGCAGCACCGCCGCTCGAACAACCACATCGACGACACCGAGGTGCTGGTCCAGCGCCGCGCGGTCACCTCGCTGCAACTGGGTCTGGCCCACCGCCTCTACCTCGGCCGAGGCGTCCTGCAATCGGAACTGAACTACCGGCAAGGTCTGAGCGGTCTGGGCACCAAGGCCGCGCCCGAAGAGCCGTTCGGCGAGGGCACCAGCCGCTACCGCCTGAGCACCGCCGCCCTCACGCTGCAGATGCCCTGGGCGTTCGATCACCACACGCTGCGCTACGTGGGTTCGCTGCGCCTGCAGAAGCACCACACGCGCCTGACGCCCCAGGACCGTTTCAGCATCGGCGGGCGCTACAGCGTGCGCGGCTTCGACAACGCCGCCTCGCTGGTGGCCGAAAGCGGCGCGGTGTGGCGCAACGAACTGGCGCTGTCGTTCAAGGACATGCCGTCCCTGATGCCCTACGTCGGCCTGGACCTGGGCCAGGTGTCCGGGCCATCGACCGAGAACCTGCCGGGCAAACGCCTCATGGGCGCCGTGCTCGGCCTGCGGGGGCAGATCGCCGGACTCCAGTACGAGCTGTTCTACGGAAGGCCGGTGAACAAGCCGCCCGAACTCAGGGCCTCACCCAGTACCTGGGGCTTCATGCTGTACCAGAGCTACTGACGCCAGACACACACAACGACACGAACGAGGGGAGGAGAACATGAACAAACACTGCGGACGCCGCGTATTCAGCAAGGTCCGGGGCTGCCTGATGGCGGTCGCGGAGTCGGCCAAGGGCCACGGCAACGGCGCCAGCGAGCGCCCGGCCGAGGGCGCCACGCGCACCCCGACATCACGCGGCCGATGGGCCCGCGCCGTTCACACGCTCGCGCTCTCGGCGATGGTCACGCAGACCACGCTGGCGCCCTTGACGGCCTATGCCCAGATCCGCAACGACGCCACCGCGCCAGGCAACCAGCGCCCCACCGTGCTGACCACCGGCAACGGACTGCCGCAGGTCAACATCACGACCCCGGGCGCGGCCGGCGTCTCGCGCAACCGCTTCTCCCAACTGGACATCGACAACCGGGGCGCGGTGGTCAACAACAGCCGCACCAACACGCCCTCGCAACTGGGCGGCTGGGTGCAGGCCAACCCCTGGCTGGCGACCGGCGAAGCGCGCGTGATCCTGATGGAGGTCAACAGCGGCAACCCCAGCCAGATCAACGGCTTCATCGAGATCGCCGGCCAGCGCTCGGAGATCATCGTCGCCAACCCGGCGGGGCTGAACGTCAACGGCAGCGGCTTCATCAACGCCAGCCGCGCCACCCTCACCACCGGCGAAGTCAACGTGGGCGACGGCGGTGTCAACGGCTACACCGTGCGCGGCGGCACCATCACCATCGGCGAGCGCGGCTTCGACGCCAGCCTGACCGACTACACCGGCCTCCTGGCCCGCGCGGTCGCGGTCAACGGACCGCTGGTGGCGAATGAGCTGAACGTCGTCACCGGCGCCAACCAGATCGACGCGGGCGGCCAGGGCGCCACGCCCACCGCCGGCAGCGGCCCGGCCCCCAGCTTCGCGCTGGACGTGTCCGCCCTGGGCGGCATGTACGCCGGCAAGATCACGCTGCTGGCGACCGAAGCCGGCGTGGGCGTGCGCAACGCGGGCGGCATCCAGGCCGGCGACGGCGGCCTCACCCTTTCGGCCAACGGCGATCTGGTCAACAGCGGCACCCTCGCCTCGCAAGGCGGCGCCACACTCAGCAGCGCCGGACGTTTCGACAACAGCGGTGGCATCCGCACCGCAGGTTCGCTCGCCGTCCAGAGCGGCGGCGACCTCACCAACAGCGGCCAGATCGTTTCCGCCACCGACGCCACCCTCGTCGCCGGAGGCCTGCTGTCCAACACCGGCGAAATGAGCGCGGGTGCCAACCTGAGCCTGCAGGGCAACCAACTGAGCAACGCCGGCAGCCTCAACGCCGGCCAGCAACTGAGCCTGAGCTCGGCGGGGCGCTTCGACAACGCCGGGAAGATCGTGGTGCAAGGCGCGGTGCAGCTCAAGGCACCCCTGGGCATCGGCAACACCGGCAGCATCCAGAGCCAGCGCGACATCGGCCTGGTCACCGGCGGCGACCTCAGCAACAGCGGCGACGTGGTCGCCGACGGGGCGCTGCGCGTGCAGGCTGGCACCGGCGTGACCAACACCGGCAACCTCATGGGCGACCAGGGGGTGAGCGTGCAGGGCGCCGCGCTGATCGACAACCGGGGCAACATCTTCAGCGGCGCGCAGACCACGCTCGACGCCACCGGACGCATCGACAACCGCGGCCTGATCGTCGGCGACGGCGACATGCAACTGGCCAGCGGCCAGCGCATCGACAACCGCGCCGGCGCGCAGATCTATGCCGCCGGCCAGCTCAGCGCGCAAACCGGCGAGACCCTCCTCAACGAGGGCCGCATCGGCGCGGGCGGCGACGTCCGCCTCCAGACCACAGCCTCCACCGGCCGCATCGACAGCAGCACCGGCTCTGTGCTCTCGGCGGGCATGTCCTCCAGTGGCGCGGTGCCGCTGACACTGCAGGCCGGCAGTGGCAACCTGATCCTGCAAGGCGGCAGCGCCGGCAGCGTCGACCTCAAGGGCCTGACGCTGGCGGGCCAGAGCATCCAGGCGCAGGCCGGCGCCATCGACCTGCGCGGACAGGACCTGCTGACGCAGCGCATCACGCTGCAGGCCGGGGCGGGCGACCTGCTCGCGCAGGGCAGTTCGCTGCAGGCCGTGCAACAACTGCAACTGGAGGCCAGCGGCCAGTTGCGCACCGACAGCGCCACCCTCGGGGCGACCCAGATCGGCGTCACGGCCCGCGAATGGAACCTCCAGGGCGGCAGCTTGCAGCAGTCGGGCACCGCGGCCACCGACGCCAGCGTCCAGGTCGCAGACCGCATCGACCTCAGCAACGCCACCGTGGGCAGCAACGCCAGGGACCTGACGCTGGCCGCCCGGGAACTGCAGCTCAACCACACCACGCTCACGCACGCCGGCACCGGCACCCTGTCGCTGCAGAGCAGCGGCGCGCCAACCGTCGTCGCCGACGACGCCTTGCTGAGCACCGCCGGGGCGCTGACGCTGGAGGCTGGCGCGCTGCAGGCGCAGCGCGGCCTGATCACCGCGCAGACCGATGCGCGGCTGAACCTACGCGGCGCACTCGACGCCAGCAACGCCAATATCGTCGCCAACGGCGCGCTCGACCTGCGCGCCGCGTCCCTGAGCGCGGACAAGACCAACCTCGTCGGCGTCGACGGCGGGGTCCGGCTGGACATCGGCGGCGGCGCCAGCCTGCGCGAGGGCAGCGTGCAGTCGCGCGCCGGGGTCACCATCGGCGCCGCTTCGCTCGACAGCACCCGGGGCCTGGTCAGCGGCCAGGACATCACCATCGACACCCACGGCGGTGCCCTGGTCAACGCCGACGGCGCCGTGCTCGCCGCGCGCCACCTGAACGTCGCCAGCGGCGCCCTGGACAACCAGCGCGGCGTGCTGCAGGGCGGTGGCAACACCCGCATCGCCGCCAGCGGCGCGGTCAACAACCAGAGCGGCCAGATCCTCGCCGCCGCCACGCTCGACCTCGCCAGCAGCGGCGCCATCGACAACCACAACGCCCACGGCAGCCGCGCTACCATCGCCGCCGGCACCGGCATGACCCTGAGCAGCCAGGGCCTGAACAACCAGGGCAGCGACATCAAGAGCGCCGCCAGCGCCCAGATCGACGCCCACGCCGGCAACGTCGACAACAGCCAGGGCGGCCTGATCGCCGCCAGCGCCAGCCTGGACCTGCGCGGCGCCGACCTGGACAACCGCCAGACCAGCGGCGCCAACCAAGGCATCCAGGCCCGCAGTGCCCAGCTCGCCGTGCGCAGCCTGGACAACCGCAGCGGCGCCCTGCTCGCCCAGGACCAGCTCGCGATCACCGCCAGCGGCAACCTGGACAACACCGCCGGGCTGCTCTCGAGCACCGGCAGCCTTTCGATCAAAGACCCGCAATCCACGTCCAACCCTGCCGGCAAGACTCTGGCCATCACCAACGGCGCGGGCGGCGTCATCGCCGCCAACGGTGCGACCGAGATCGACGCGCGCAGCCTGGACAACGGCGGCGTCATCGCCAACGCCGGCAAGCTCGTCGGCGCCGCCCTGGAGGCGGGCAGCGGCGATGTGCGCGTGGCCCTCTCCGGCGCCATGGACAACCGCGCGGGCGCCTACCTGCAGGCCGCCGGCAGCCTCAACGCCAGTGCTGCCAGCGTGACCAACGCCGGCCACATCGAGGCCGCCGATGCCCTGCGCCTGTCGGCCTCCGGCATCCAGAACCAGGCCAGTGGAGAAATCCGCGCCGGCCTGATCGACCTGAGCGCCAACACCATCGCCAACCAGGGCCTGATCAACGGCGGGTTCACGCTGCTGCAGGCCGGCAGCATCGAGAACACCTGCGGCGGTCGCATCTACGGCGACCACATCGCCATCGCCGCCGACCAGCTCAGCAACCGTGGCGGCGGCGGCACCAGTCCGGTGATCGCCAGCCGGGGCGACCTCGACCTGGGCGTGGGGGTGGTCCGCAACGAAGACGGCGCGCTGCTGCTGAGCCTGGGCAACACCCGCGTGGGCGGCGCGCTGGACGCCAACGCCAGGGCCACCGGAACCGCCGGCGCCTTCATCAACAAGAGCGCCGAAGTCGACGTGTTCGGCAACCTGGACATCAACGCCGGCAGCGTGCAGAACCTGGGCGACAGCGTCAGCTACGACTCGACCACCACCGAACACGTCAAGGAGTACCACCCCGCCGATGACGGCTTCCCCATCGACCTGTGGCTCAACGACAAAGACGGCGAGATGAACTGGTACCTGCACGCCAATGACCAGCACCGCGCCGACTTCATGCCCTACGACGGCAGCCCGTGGACTGTCTCCCGGACCTGGGTCACCGTCGAGTACGACCGCACCACCACCGAAAGCGGCGTCAGTGGCGACAACCCGGCGCGCCTGAGCGTGGGCGGCAACATGACGGTCAACGCCGGCTCGACGGTCAACGACATGAGCAGCATGCTGATCGGCGGCAGCTTCCTGCTCTCGGGCAGCAGCCTGCAGAACATCGACGGCTACCACTCCAAGACCATCACCGAAGCCGAAGGCACCTGGATCGGCTCCTGGGTCGAGAGCGGTTTCTACAACGGCGGCTACTACAAGCGCCGTTACTTCGACGACCCGCCGCTGGTGCGGGCGGCCAACACCCAGAACGAATACGAAGACATCCCGTCCGAATTCGCCGTCCACACCAACCCCAACCACGGTGCCACCCGCCCGCAGGCCGCCCAGCCAGTCAGCGTCGCCAGCCGCAGCGCAGCGCCCACCGCCGGCACCAGCGCCAGCGGTACCAGCGCCGCCCCGGTGCTCGGCCGCAGCGGCCCGGGCGTGGTGGTGCGCACCCTGCCCTCCGGCGTGGGCAGCACCGCCGTCTCCGGCAGCGGCGCCACCGCCGGCACGGTCAACGCCCCGCCGATCGCCCTGCCGGGCAACGCGCTGTTCCAGTTGCGCATTGGCGCACCGGCGGGCTACCTGGTCGAGACCGACCCCGAGTTCACCCAGCGGCGCACCTGGCTGGGCTCCGAGTACATGCTCACCGCCCTGGGCTACGACCCGGCCACCCAGACCCAGCGTCTGGGCGACGGCTTCTACGAACAGAAGCTCGTGCGCGAGCAGGTCGCCCAGCTCACCGGGCGCCGCTTCCTGGGCAGCTTCACCGACGACGAGGCGCAGTACCGCGCCCTGCTCGACGCGGGCCAGGCCTTCGCCTCGGCCTACCAGCTCAAGCCCGGCATCGCGCTCACGCGCGAGCAGATGGCCTTGCTCACCAGCGACATCGTCTGGCTGGTCGAGCGCACCGTCACGCTGCCCGATGGCCGCACGCAGCGCGTGCTGGTGCCCCAGCTGTACGCGCTGGTCGACCCCGACACCCCCACGCTCTCCCAAGGCCTGATCTCGGCCAAGGGCGTCAAGATCGACCTGACCGACGGCCTGTTCAACGCCGGCACGCTGGCCGCGCGCGAGAACCTCTCGATCAACGCTGCCAGCATCACCAACATCCTGGGCCAACTGCAGGGCAACAACGTCGACCTGCGCGCCGCGGGCAACATCACCAGCATCCTGGGCCAGATCGCTGCGCGCCAGAACCTGAGCATGAACGCCGGCAACGACATGGTGTTCATGGGCGGGGGCATCCGCGCTGGGGGCAATGCCAGCCTCTCGGCCGGCGGCGACCTGCTGCTGCTGGCCTACGACACCGGCAAGCAGGTGCGAGTGATCCCCCGAGACAAGGACAAAAACCCCAACAACGACAAGGGCCCCACCTGGGCCTACGAGAACTCCACCTACAACCAGACCGGCGTGAACATCAACGTCGGCGGCAGCTTCTCGGGCAGCGCCGGCGGCAACCTCGTGGCCCAGGGCGTGACGGCCAACGTCGGCGGATCGACCAATCTCAGCGCGGGCAAGGACATGCAGCTGACCACCGCGCTGCACGGTCACGTGCAGACCCTGGACTTCTTCAACCGCTACAAGACGGCCGGCAGCCTGATCAAGATCGAGCAGAACATCCACCAGAGCAACGCGGACCTGACCAACAGCGCCAACAGCTGGAGCAGCGGCGGGGGCTTGAACCTCTCAGCCGGCGGCAGCATCGACATCGTCGGCGCGCAGATCAACAGCCAGGGCTACAGCTACAGCACGGGCGGCAACTACAGCGAGCGCGCGGCCTACGACGTGCACGAAAGAGTCTCCACCAGCTCCACCAAGATGAGCGGGCCGGGCACCTACCTGCTGGACTTCACCAACAACATGAACTGGCTGGCCACCGGCGGCCAGGCCGGTGGGCGCACCGAGACCTACCGGGGCACCAACGACGTCGACTCCACCCGCACCGCCATCGTCACCAACATCAACGCCGGTTCGGGCGAGGTCAAACACAACGTCGCGGGCGAGACCTTCATCGAAGGCTCCATCGTCAAAAGCGGGCTGATCAGCCCTGAGCGCGTGGGCCCGCGGGTCACGCAGGCCGCCGCCGTCGACACCCGCCATGTCGAGCACAGCGTCTCCACCAGCACCATCCGTTGGCAAAGCACCGACAGCACGGGCTACATCCAGCAGACGCTGCACATGCCCGAGATCCACGGGACCATTCCCGCGGGCATGAGCGCCTACCAGGGCGCGGGTGGCGTCTCGGTGCAATTGCCAGCCGGCTCGAACGTGCGCTCGGCCATCGAGCAACTCTCCAAGGAGCCGGGCAAGGAGTACCTCAAGGAGCTGGGCAGCCGCAGCGACATCGACTGGCAGCGCGTGGAGGTCTTGAACAAGAGCCTGGACTTCAGCAAGTCGGGTCTGACCCAAGAGGCAGCCATCGCCGTGGCCATCATCGTGACCATCGCGAGCTACGGCACGGCGAGCGAATGGGGCGCAGCAATTGCCAGCAGCTACGGCGCCGCTGCGGGTGCTGCGGTGACTGCAGGCACCACAGCGTTGGCCTCCACCGCCGCGGTCAGCCTGATCAACAACAAGGGCGACATCGGCGCGACCCTGAAAGAGCTGGGCAACAAGGAGAACCTCAAAGGGCTGCTCCTGACCATGGCCACGGCCGGGTTGACGCAAGGCATTCTGGGCAACATCAAGGTCGACGGCGGCACCACGCTGGCCAACGTCAACGCCCAGTCCAGCATCGAGTTGCTGTTTGCCAAGCAGGCGCTCCAAGGCCTGACCAGCGCGGTGCTGGAGAGTGCCGTGATGGGCACCAACCTGGAAGACGCGATCAAGAACAACCTCCAGAGCGCGTTGATCAACACCGTCGCTGCAAAGGGCGCCTTCACCATTGGGGAAGCCGGCAAAACGGGTGATCTCAACGCCGCCAGCAAGGCCATCGCGCACGCGCTCTTGGGTTGTGCGGTGGGCGCGGCCAATGCGGGCAACTCCAGTGGTTGTGCTCCTGGGGCTGCGGGCGGAGCGATTGGGGAGATCGTAGCCAGCCTGTACGGCAACGGTCAGAACCTGGGCGGCTTGGAAGAGCAGCTCAAGAGCGACCCGAACAACGCGCAGCTCAAAGCCCAGGTCGACCAGATCCGCAACACGGTCACCGAGCTGGCCAAGCTCTCGGGAGCGGGTGCGGCACTGCTGATCGGCGGCGATGCCAGCTCGGCGCAGATCGCCATGGGCACCGCCAGCAATGCGGCAGTGAACAACTATCTCAACCACACAGAAGCCACTCTCCTGGCACAACTCCAGAGAGATCGCACGACGGGCAGATGCGACACCAGTTGTGAATCAGAGATCAAGCGGCTAGAAACACTGGATGATCAACGCAACCAACAACTAGCCGCTTGCGAAGGACAGACCTCTCCGCAGTGCACAAAGGCTGTGTCGGATGTGCGAGTGGCTGCGGCTGGCTACATCCGAGCGGCTTCAAACAACCTCACTTCGTCGCTTGAATACGCCAGTGAGCAAAGCGAGACGCTCAAGCTGGCGCAAAACACCATGGGGGACTACACCGCATGGAATGTGGCCAAGGGCGTGGTCGATAACACCGTAGACGGTCTCGTAAGCCTCGCCGGAGCAGCCTATACCGGCTTCAAGGCGGTCACAGGCGATGCACAAGCTGGCGCTCAGGCCAAGGAGGGCTTGGGGGCTGCCTGGAACTTTGTGAGCAATCCGGACAACTGGCCGCAGCTGCTCGGTGTGATGTCGTCTGTAGAGCGCGAACAGCTGGCACAAGCCTACGAAACTGGCAATGGCAAAGCCGTCGCCACTACGCTGGGCGCTGCGATCACCAACTTGCCGATTACCGGCGGTGCTGGCACGATCAAAAAGGTGGTCACTCTGGCCGACAAGGCCGAAGAGGCCGCGCGCCTAGGACGACTGCCGGACTTGTCGATGGGCTCTGGTAAGGTGGAGTTGCCACCTTCGAGTGCGGTTGCTAGCGGGGCAAATGGGGGAGACGTTCTCAATGCACAAGCTAGGCTTTCTGTTAGCAAAGTTACGGCCCCAATTGATTTTGATGGGCATATTCTTAGTGCTGAAGTAAAGCCCAACGGCACTGTCGTTGGCGGTCACTCGACGGCCAACGGAACCATTAAAGTTATCCCTGGAACCGCAAGTGCACCAAATGCACAGGGTGTTTATAGCGCACGAATTGAAGTTGCAGACCCGAACAATCCTGGACAATTCTTGCAAAAAACAAATAATGGCGGCATATCCACTCTATTCCCCGATTCGTGGACAGCCGACAGAATTAAAGTGGAAGTAGACGCCGCGTTCCAGAATCGAACGGTCATCGGTAACAAATGGACAGGCACGACCCCAAGCGGGGTGAAAGTTGAAGGATTTTTAAAGCCCAAAACTACCGTTTATCCTAAACTCTAAAGACCCGCTATGAAATTATTTTTTTCTTGGGAAAAATCGGCGGACAGCTTGCACCCAAGCTGCAGCTCAAATGTAGTCAATCAAGTTGGCGTTAGTCCACTTGCCTGTCTCCTGACAGATGATGGCGGACAACGATATTTAGATACAGTGCCTTGGTTGAATGAAGGAATCGAGCGCGCCAAATTAATCAGACATTCGGGAATAAATACCGTAGACTGGAGCAGAGATGCGTGGGGCGCCGAACTATCAAGAGAGCAGGCAAAAATTTATTCATTGTATGAAGACGATTGCTTTGAGACTTTGAATTTGGACGCATTTGAGACGGCATTATTAGCATGGAGGAATTTCATTCAAATGACACCAGATCCTGGGGCCAGCCAAATGATTGAAATATAAACTGGTCAGCATAGTGCTGGGGCAAATAGTCGACACCGATTTATTCATTCCAGGTGGAAACGGTGGTTGACGCGGTGCGTTAGGCCGACATTGGACTCGAGCGCAGCGTTCGCCCCTTTCCGCGACTCGCCCACCATCGTGCACAAACCCAAATAAAGACGCCGCAAGAAGGGGTGGAATCAACTAACAGGAGCAACACCCCTCGCAGATCGCGGCGCGCCAGAACCTGAGCATGAACGCCGGTGAGAACATGGTGTTCATGGGCGGGGGCATCCGCGCCGGGGGCAATGCCAGCCTCTCGGCCGGCGGCGACCTGCTGCTGCTGGCCTACGACACCGGCAAACAGGTGCGCGTGATCCCCCGCGACAAGGACGACAACCCCAACAACGACAAGGGCCCCACCTGGGCCTACGAGAACTCCACCTACAACCAGACCGGCGTGGACAGCAACGTCGGCGGCAGCTTCTCGGACAGCGCGGGCGGCAACCTCTCGGCCGTCGGCAGCATCGACATCGTCGGCGCGCAGATCGACAGCCAGGGCTTTGCCGCCAGCGCGGGCGGCAACTACAGCGAGCGCGCGGCCTACGACATCCATGAGAGGGTCTCCACCAGCTCCACCAAGATGAGCGGGCCGGGCACCTACCTGCTGGACTTCACCAACAACATGAACTGGCTGGCCACCGGCGGCCAGGCCGGCGGGCGCACCGAGACCTACCGGGGCACCAACGACGTCGACTCCACCCGCACCGCCATCGTCACCAACATCAACGCCGGTTCTGGCGAGGTCAAACACAACGTCGCGGGCGAGACCTTCATCGAAGGCTCCATCGTCAAAGGCGGGCTGATCAGCCCTGAGCGCTTGGGCCCGCGGGTCACGCTGGCCGCCGCCATGGACACTCGCCACGTCGAGCACAGCGTCTCCACCAGCACCATCCGTTGGCAAAGCACCGACAGCACGGGCTACATCCAGCAGACGCTGCACATGCCCGAGATCCACGGGACCATCCCCGCGGGTATGAGCGCGTATCAGGGCGCCGGTGGCGTCTCGGTGCAACTGCCGGCCGGCTCGAACGTGCGCTCGGCCATCGAGCAACTCTCCAAGGAGCCGGGCAAGGAGTACCTCAAGGAGCTGGGCAACCGCAGCGACATCGACTGGCAGCGGGTGGATGTCTTGAACAAGAGCCTGGACTTCAGCAAGTCGGGTCTGACCCAAGAGGCCACCATCGCCGTGATCATCGTGGTCAGCATCCTGACCTATGGCGCGGCCAGCAGCGCTGGTGGCGCTGCTGCCACCAGTGCAGGCATGACCACCACCGCCACCGCCACCGGCGCAGGCGCGACCACGGTCGCGGCCACCGGGGCCGGCGTCGCAGGCACCGGTGTGGCCGCTGGTACGGTGTTGACGACCACCGGCGCGGCGGTGGCCTCGGCCGTCACCGCCGGCCTGACCTCCCTGGCCTCCACCGCCGCGGTCAGCCTGATCAACAACAAGGGCGACATCGGCGCGGTGCTCAAGGAGCTGGGCAGCAAGGAGAACGCACAGGGTCTGCTGCTGACCATGGCCACGGCCGGGCTGACCCAGGGCGTGCTGGACAAGGCAGGCCTCAGTGGCGTCAGCGGCGCCAGCCCGATCGAGTACGTGTTGGCCAAGCAGGCGGTGCAGGGCCTCACCAGCGCGGTGCTGGAGAGCGCCGTGCTGGGGACCAACCTGGAAGATGCGATCAAGAACAACCTCAAGAGCGCCTTGATCAACACCGTCGCTGCAAAGGGCGCCTTCACCATTGGGGAGGGTGGCAAAACAGGGGATCTCAACGCGGCCAGCAAGGTCATCGC
>JAEUOT010000024.1 GCA_016790705.1 Hydrogenophaga sp. | reverse complement strand
GGGAAATTTGCCTCGCGAGGAATCCGCGCAGCGGAGGGGAAATTTCTTGGGCCGTACGGTTGCGGCCATCAAGCCCGAGGCGCAGCCGCGACCCCGCCAGGATTCACGACGAGACAAGGACGCCTGGGACGCACCTTTCCCGAAAGGCTTCATGGCCGAGCACGTTCACCACGCCTTTGGCAAGACTTCAGCGGCCACTACCCTTGCGCTATTGGTCAGAGTCGCAACGACGCGAGAAGCCACTGCAGCATCCACCCGGCGCCTCGCATCGCACGTCGCCTGTCAGGTTCGACCAGTACGGTGCTAATACCCATGCGGTATGTAGCGATCACCTCGGCCAACTGCCCGCCAGCGTGAGGGAGAACGGCATGCCAAGCAACCCAGCGCAGCGAGCAAGGGCGTAGCACCCGGCTCATATGGCGGGTCATGCAGAGCCGGATGCCGGCGCACGAACACTTCCGCCCCCCCCCAGGCAAGCGCAGCGCGCAGGCGTGAAGGATCGAAGCCGAAGGGCCGTGACGGCTATGACGGCACGGGGCGCAGCCCGAGAGCCTGGCGGCGCTGGGCGCCGACACGCCCGAAACCGGACCAGTCGAACGCCCCAACCCACGTTACAGGATGAAGCTGCCCTGGTCCGAATACCCGGCGGGCTCAATGTCCAGGTTCACCAGCTGCGGTTTGAGGTCGCGCTTGCAATGGAAGGCTTGGCTATCGTCCTGAATCCAAGCTCCGAGTTTGCGTTCGAGCCAACCGTGGGCCGTTGCATTGGCTGAGCCCAGGCCGAGGTACCACTCGGGCATCACATCGTCGCGCTTCGGGTTAAGCATGACGCAGATGGAGATCTCGTCATGTTCGTTGGATTTCACGCTGGCCACCGCCGGCATGTTCCCGGCGGCCATGAAGCGGTAGGCGTATTGATGGCATTTCCGCCCATCCGGGTGACCTCCCGGCCACCAGTTTTCCGAAGGAGAGAGGCCGAACAGGCGCTGCTCCAGACCGGCATTGATGCCCATCACCATCAGGTTGCGCCAAGCCCACCATCGTACGCTGCGAGCCTTGCGCAGCGGCGCGTTGCGGAACACGAAGTAGGACTGGTCAAACTCCGGAACGATCCGCTGACCTTGTTCGATGTTCGTGTAGCCCAACTCATGAAGCCGCTGGACCATTCGCGCGTTGCTGGGTTTGGGGACCTCGACGGTCGTTCGACCGTGCAGCGCAGCGCAGAGCGCCGCATGCGTTCTGAAGCCGAGGGCTGACGCGAGGGCCTCGCTGAGATGGGAAGACCGAACACCGCGAGCGCAGGACTGGGCGCCATGCTTGAGATTGCGCAGCGCCGCGTTGGAGACGAAGAAAGTCAATTCAGACATGCCAAATTCCTTTGTGCATGGTCGATGACTGCCGATTACGCACCGACCAGAGGATTTGGATCGGTCTGAAAACACAGGAAGAGAACGGTTTTGCGTGGTTTGACCCGGCAGCAGGTCCAGTATCACGCGACTGTTCATGCATTCTATGCGCTGATGCCGACAGGGTTGGCATCAGCGCCCGCGCAAGCCCTTGCGCGCCGCCACGCCGCCGCCTGATTGAAGGCGGCGGCGTGGCGATTTTCTGAGGTCTCGTTCAGCTCAGGCCGCGCATGCCCAAGCTCAAAGCGACAGGGCCCAGGGCGGAAAGCGCCGGGGCCTTGCAATGGGATGCGTCCGCGTCAATCGTCAGACGCTTCTGTCTCGGTGCGCTCCCCCTCTGTCGGTGCCTCACGGCCGAACACGGCGGGCATCCACCCGCTGCCGTCGGCCAGTCTCTCGGCCTCCTGCGCAATCTCGGCCTTCTTGAGCCTGGACAGCCGGGGTGCCTCATTCGGCGCGAACTGCGCTACCGCATCCAGGATCGCGGCCTTGGGCACGTGCTGGAAATAGCTGTCGGCCGTGGGCCTCCACCATGCGGCCATGTCCAGGCCCAGCGCCTGCGCCAGTTCGGTGCCGGGCTGGCTGGCGGTGGCGCGGGTCGTCACCGCGTCTACCGCCGGAGCGGTGCACAGTGCCAGCAGTTGCACCAGCTCATCCTGGGGCATCGCCAGCAACTTTGCGAACAGCTTGCCCGGGTCCTGCGGCAACTGCTCGGACCAGGCCTGCCGTAGTTCGCGTAGCGCGAGCACGGCGGGCGACTCGGGCCAGTCGGGCGCCAGATCTTCTAGGCGATCGCGCAGGCTAAGACGCAAGCCCAGGGGCAGGGCGTTGCGATAGCCGCCCTGCAGGGCCTGCTGAACCAGGGTGTGAACCAGCGCAGCCAGCGCCACCTGCGGATGGCGCGTCAGTTCAATCTGCAGGGCAGCGGTGCGGTGCGCGCTCAGGCGCTGCGCCAGCCGGTCGGACAGGTGTTCCGCGCCGTGCGGCGTGTCACCCTTGGTTGATCCGTCCGAATCGCCGCCTTCGTCGCCAGGGGTTTGGCCGTTGGCAGCGCGTTGCCGCGCAGCGTCCAGTGCGCGCAGGGCCTTGGCTTCGGCTTCGCGCAACAGTCCTCGATGGATCAGGGGGTGCCCCTCACGGTCCAGCGTGACGATGGCCCCGGCCATGGCGCGGACCTCGGGCGCATGGCCGCTGAGCTGAGACTGGACGGCTTCGAGTTCAGTCGCCAGGGCCTCACGGCGCTGGTGCAGGGTTTCTGCCTTGTCTTCGTCGTCCGCTTCGTAGGCGTCCTCCAGCGCGGCATCGGTGCGGTCAAGGCGTCCTTGCAGGACGGCGATGCGCCGGGCTTCCTTCGCGCTGGGTTCGCGGCGCTGCCGGGGTGCGTTCTGGAAGGACTGCCGCTCGGCAGGGCTCAGATGAGGCACGGCTTCCGCCCAAGCCCAGCCTTCGCCTCGCACCGGCGCGGCCAGAGCCTCGAGCTTGTCGCGCACCAGTTGCTCCAGCAGGGCGGCATCGGTCAGGGTGGTGCCGGTGTCGTCGTCGGCGAACAGGTCGCGACGCAGGGCGCCGCCTGCGGCGGCATAGGCATCCAGACCGACGAAGCGCGCCAGCGCATGGTCGGCGCTGATCTCTCGTTCGGTGAGACGCTGGCGCAGCGCGGCGGGCGTGCGCTGCCACTCGGGCGCTTCATAGAACGCGGCTTCCTGGGCGGCATGGTCATCGGTCACGGCCAGCGCCATCAGCTGGTCCAGGCTGACGGCGTCGGCGCGGTAGTCGGCCATCAACCGTGGCGAGACATTGGCGAGCTTGAGGCGGCGCTGCACCACCAGCGGCGTGACGCCGAAGTCGGCCGCGATGTCTTCCACGGGTCGCCCTTCGGCCACCAGGGCGGCGAAAGCCTCGAACTGGTCGGCCGGGTGCATCGCCTCGCGCTGCACGTTCTCGGTCAGGCTGGCGGTGCGCGCGCTCGCGTCGGCCACCAGCAGGCAGGGCACCTCCCAATCCTTGGCGATGCGGCGCTTCTTGGCCAGCAGCTTGAGGGCCGCAAAGCGGCGACCTCCGGCCACCACCTCGTAGTGCCCGCCGTCCGCCGCCAGCGTGACGGTGAGGTTCTGCAGCAGACCCACGCGCTCGATGCTGGCGGCCAGCGCTTCGATGGATGGTCCTGTCGTCTTGCGCACGTTGCGGCGCGACGGGTGCAGCCGCGACAGCGGTACGAGCAGCATCTGCTGCGAGGGCTGGGCGGGCACCTGCGGTGCGGGGATGGCGTGCAGGGCCAGGGCTTCGGAATCGGTCAGTGCGTTCAGGGGTCTCCTCGTTTTCAGTGCAATAAGTGACGGTACGAAAAGCTAGCACTGGCGCGGAGGTGGTGTTGGTAGATCGTTGATTTCATTGACTTTCCTGTTCACTTTCAAATCTGCGATTCGTGGCGTCAAACCGTGGT
>JAEUOT010000054.1 GCA_016790705.1 Hydrogenophaga sp. | reverse complement strand
CCCGGCGCCTTGAAGGTCTGGCCGGCCATGGCGGCGATGACCTGGTCGGTGTCGGTGGACTTGGCCTTCTCGACGGCCTGCTTCCACATGTTGATGCCGATGTAGGTGGCTTCCATCGGGTCGTTGGTCAGCGGCTTGTCCTTGTGGCCGGCGATGCCCTTGGCCTTGGCGTAGTCGCTCCACTTCTTCACGAACTCGGCGTTGGCCGGGTTCTTGATGGACATGAAGTAGTTCCAGGCGGCCAGGTGGCCCACCAGCGGCTTGGTGTCGACGCCGCGCAGCTCTTCCTCACCCACGGAGAAGGCCACCACCGGCACATCCTTGGCCGACAGGCCGGCGTTGCCCAGTTCCTTGTAGAACGGCACGTTGGAGTCGCCGTTGATGGTGGAGACGACAGCCGTCTTCTTGCCTTCGGCCGCGAACTTCTTGATCTTGGCGATGATGGTCTGGTAGTCGGAGTGACCGAAGGGGGTGTACTCCTCCATGATGTCCGACTCGGGGATGCCCTTGGCCTTCAGGAAGGCGCGCAGGATCTTGTTGGTGGTGCGGGGATAGACGTAGTCGGTGCCGAGCAGCACGAAGCGCTTGGCCGAGCCGCCGTCCTTGCTCATCAGGTATTCCACGGCGGGAATGGCCTGCTGGTTGGGGGCCGCGCCGGTGTAGAACACGTTCTTGGACAGCTCTTCACCTTCGTACTGCACCGGGTAGAACAGCAGGCTGTTCTTTTCTTCGAACACCGGCAGCACCGACTTGCGCGAGACCGAGGTCCAGCAGCCGAAGACCACGGCGACCTTGTCCTGGTCGATCAGTTGCTTGGCCTTCTCGGCGAACAGCGGCCAGTTGGAGGCCGGGTCGACCACGACGGGTTCCAGCTTCTTGCCCATCACGCCGCCCTTGGCGTTGATCTCGTCGATCGTCATCAGGGCCACGTCCTTCAGGACGGTTTCGGAAATCGCCATCGTGCCCGACAGCGAGTGCAGGATGCCGACCTTGATCGTGTCGGCGGCGTGGGCGGTGAGGCCGAAGGCGCCCAGGGCGGCCGCGACCGACAGGGCTTTGAGGGTGAATCGACGTTGCATCATGGTGGCGCTTCTCCAGGGTTCAAAAACATCCGTTTGGGGGGAGGACTGACATCTGCCACCGCAAGGCACTGCTGAATGAGCCTTGCGTTGGTGACGGGACGGATGCTAGGGAGAACCCTGAAAAGCGTATGTACGCCGGGTGGCGTATGCGGGGCGCTGCCCCGCCGGGATCAGCAGGGCACGCCGCCCCGCCCCAGCAGCCAAGCCGGCGCGTCCTGCAGACACACCGGGCGCAGGAAGCGATCCAGCGCGGCGTCGCCGACCGAGGTGGTCATGGGCGCGGTGCTCGACGGCCAGGGGCCGCCGTGCTGCTGCGCGGCGGTGACGGCGACGCCGGTCGGCACGCCGGCAAACAGCACGCGACCGGCGATCTGCATCGCGCTGCGCACCAGGGCCCGGTTGTCCGCCGTGTCCTCGTCCGCACCCCAGAGCGTCACGGTGAGGCTGCCGCCGACTGCTTCCAACACCTGGCGCACCTCGTCGAGGTTCGCGCAACGCACGATCAGGCTGCTCGGGCCGAACACCTCTTCGCGCAGCTCGGCGCGTTCGATGAAGCGCTGTGCGCTGACCTGCAGCAACTGCGGGCCGGGCGCGGGCGGCGTGCCCTGGCCCTGCAGGAGGGACAGCGCGCCGGCGTCCATGAGGCTGCGCACACCGGCGTCGAAGGCCTTGCGCATGGCGGCGGAGAGCATGGGGTGCGGTTGCTGTCGGGACAGGGCGAGCACCAGTTGCGGGATGAAGGCCTCGGTGTCGGGGCCATCGAGCATCAGCAGCAAGCCGGGGTTGGTGCAGAACTGGCCGCAACCCAGGGTGATCGAGCCGGCGAGCGTGCGGGCCAGCTCGGCGCCTCGGGCGGCCAGCGCGACCGGCAGCGCGACCACCGGGTTGATCGAACCGAGCTCGCCGTAGAACGGAATCGGGCGCGCTCGGGCGTTGGCCTCGGCCTGCAGCGCGGCGCCGCCGCGCGTCGAGCCTGTGAAGGCGCCGGCCGCGATCAGCGGGTGGCGGATGAGCTGGACCCCGGCGTCGACCGTCGCGCCCTGGACCAGACCGATGAGCCCCAAGGGCAGGTCCAGGGTACGCAGTACGCGCTGGATGACGCCGGCCACCCGCTGCGACAGGCCGGGGTGGGCGGGGTGGGCCTTGACGACGACCGGGCAACCGGCGGCCAGGGCCGAGGCGGTGTCGCCACCGAGCACCGAAAAGGCAAACGGGAAGTTGCTCGCCGCGAACACCGCCACCGGGCCCAGGGGCACGCGCTGGCGCACCATCGCGGCGTGAGCGGCGGGAGGACTGCCCGCGACGGCCGGGTCATCGAGCACCTCGAACGGCACGCCGCGCTGCGCCAGGTCGGCGAACCGCCGCAACTGGAACGTGGTCCGGTCCAGTTCGCCGTTGAGGCGCACCGGACCCAGGGCGGTTTCAAGGTCTGCCCAGGCCACCAGGGTGTCGCGCTCCGCCTCCAGCGCATCGGCCAGGGCCCGCAACAAGGCCGCACGGGAATCACCCGGCGTCGCGGCCCAGGCCGTGAATGCCTGGTGGGCGTCGGTCACCGCCTGATCGATGTCGTCGGCAGATGACGCCGCGATCGGCTTGCCATGCGCTGCGCCGGTACGGGCATTGACGGGTTGCAGGGTGGTCATGGGCGGGGACGGCGGGAGGAAACAGCCCCCGAATTTAACAAAGGCCTGCGCCGGCGCCCGGGTCGGCCTGCCCGCACATCGGACCGGCTCAAACGCCCCTGGGCTGCAGCAGCGGCACGCGATTGATCGCCATCGCCGCCGCCGCCGTGCGCGTCTCCACACCCATCTTCGCGTGGATGCGCTCCAGGTGCTTTTTCACCGTCGCCGGACTCGATCCGAGGATGTCACCGATGTCGCGGTTGATCTTGCCTTTGACGACCCAGTACAGCACCTCGGCCTCCCGCGCGGTCAGTCCGAAGGCCTGGGCCAGCGCTTCGAGCACCGCCGCGTCCGAGGTCTCCTGCATCACGATCAGCCAGTCGCCCGGCTCCCCGTGGGCGTCCTCTTCATCGCCCACGCGCTGGTGCAGCCGGAAGGTCAGGCGACGGGGGCCCTGGTCAAGCGTGAGGCGCGGCGGCTCGCGCACCGGCTGGCCCGGCGCGGGCGGCTCGGCCAGGTCGGGCAGCAGCCGCTCCAGCCATTGCAGCACCGGCGCCGGCGTCACCGGCGCTTCGGTGCCGAAGTAGCGCTGCAGCAGGTCGCGCGCCAGCGGCGTCTGCCACATCAGCCGGCCGTCCCTGGCGCGCACGGTGATGGTGGCGTAGCCGAAGGCGTCCAGCGCGTTGCGCGCCTGGCTGCGTTCGAGCGCGCCCTGGCGGCTCTGGCGCGACTGCCGCAGGTGCACGCCCATGCGCGCCATCACCTCGCGCGGCTTGATCGGCTTGGTCACATAGTCCACGCCGCCCGCCTCCAGCGCCGCCACCAGGTGCTCGGTCTCGGTCAGGCCCGTCATGAACAGGATGGGAATGTGCGCGGTCAGCGGGTCGGCCTTGAGCTGGCGCGCGACCTCGAAGCCGTCCAGCCCAGGCATCACCGCGTCCAGCAGCACGACATCCGGCAGGGCCTGGCGCGCGCGCCGGATCGCGGCCTCGCCATCCAGCGCAACCAGCACGGTGTAGCCCGCGTCGTCCAGCGCATCGTGCAGCGGTGCCACGTTGTCGGGCACGTCGTCGACGATCAGCACCACCGCGCCGGGCTCGGCCGCCACCGGTGCGTCGAAGGAGGGTCGGGCGGGCGAACGGATCATGCGGTGCGGTCGGTGGAAGGGCTGCCCGCGCACAGCGGCAACAGGCGCTGTTCGATGGCCTCGAAACGGAACTCGCGCGCCAGGGCGCGCAGCGCGTCGGCAAACGCCGCCTGCTCGGGGTGGTCGGCCACCCAGTCGTCGAGCCAGCGCATCACGCCCTTGGCATAGCCCAGGCGCACCAGCTCCAGCAGCGGGGAGAAATCGTGGGCGGCGGGCGCCGGCGTGGCCGCAGGCGAGGCGACGGCGCCGGTCGCGACCTCGGCATCGGCGACCGGCGTACGCAGCCAGCGCAGGCCCAGTTGCTGCTGCAGCCAGCCGGTGAGGTCGTCGCGCCGCACCGGCTTGACGAAGAAGGCCTGGTCGGCCGGGCGGCCGTCGTTGGCCTCGGCCTGCAGCCCCTTGTCGAAGGCATTGGCCGACACCACGGCCATCGGCACCTTCGCCCAGCCCGACGCGCGCAGACGCCGCAAGGTCTCCCATCCGTCGATCCCCGGCATCGCCAGGTCCATGAAGACCGCATGGGGCGCGCGGTCGCCGGCCGGGTCCAGGCCTTCGAGCAGGGTCAGCGCGTCGTTGCCGCTGGTGGCCAGCATCACCTCGAACCCCAGCGGCTGCAGCCAGCGAGCGATGAGTTCGCGGTCGCTCTCCTCGTTGTCCACCACCAGCACGCGCCGGCGCGGCCCTTCGTAGCCGGTGAGCTGCGCGGCCGTCGCGGCCGGTCGTGCGGCCTGCCCCTGAAGCGCCGGCAGGAACAGCCGCACGCTGAACACCGTGCCCTGCCCCGGCGCGCTGCGGACCGTCATTTCTCCGCCCATCAGGTCGGTCAGCATCTTCGCGATGGTCAGTCCCAGACCGGTGCCGGAACCGGCCTTGGACGCCTCGGCCTGCTGGCCGCGCGCGAACGGCTCGAACACGCGCTCCAGCTCCTGCGGCGTCATGCCGGGACCGGTGTCGCTGACCTCGAACACCGCCATCTCGCGGGCATGGCTCACCTTCAGCCGCACCTCGCCCTCGCGCGTGAACTTCACCGCGTTGCCCAGCAGGTTGATCAGGATCTGGCGCAGCCGCTTCTCGTCCGCCCGCACCGTCTCCGGCAGCCGTGGTCCGGCATCGAAGCCAAAGCGCAGGCCCTTGGCCGCCGCCTGGAGCTCGAACATGCTGGCCACCTCCCGCAGGGTGTCGGCGAAGGCCATCGGCTTGACTTCGAGCTGGAGCCTGCCGGACTCGATGCGCGCGATGTCAAGCGTGCCCTCGATCAGCGAGAGCAGGTGCTCGCCGCCACGGTGGATCACGCGGATCGCCTGCGCGCGGTGCGGCGCAAGTTCCCGGTCTTCCTGCAGCAACTGGGCGTAGCCCAGGATGCTGTTGAGCGGCGTGCGCAGTTCGTGGCTGATGGTGCTGATGTAGCGGCTCTTGGCTTGGTTGGCCTGGTCGGCCGCTTCACGCGCGCGCTGCAACTGCTCGTCGGTGCGGCGGTGCGACTCGATTTCCTGCATCAGCAGGCGGGTCTGGCGGTTCGACTCCTCCTGCGCCACCTCGCGGCTCTTGTGCGCCAGCACCAGCCACCAGGCCACGGTCGCGCCAATCAGCAGCAGCACCGCATACACACGCAGAAAGCCCGAGCGCAGCGCCGCGTCCAGCAGACCCGCATCGGCCACCGCCGCCACGCCCTCCCCCAGCCGCTCGACCTGCTGCCGGTACAACAGCCCCAGCACCGCCGCCAGCACCGGCGCCACCACCAGCATCAGCAGCAGGTAGTGCGCGAGCCCCGCTTCGAGGTACGGCCACGCCCGTTGCGGCAACACCCGGCGCAGCGCCGCCTGCCACTGCACCGACAGGCGCCCGTGGGGCTTGCAGAGGTCGCCGCAGCGCGCGTCGAGCGAGCAGCACAGCGAGCAGATCGGTCCCTGGTAGGCCGGGCAGTGGGCCATGTCGGGGCCTTCGTAGTCCCGTTCACAGATCACGCATTTGAGAACACCCACCGCGCCGCCTGCGGCCTCACCCCCCTGGAAGGCGGGCCGCACCAGCGGCCCGGCGAAGCCGGTTCCGTGGTGTGTGCTCGACTGAGCCGCTCTGGCAATGTAGTAGCGGCCCTTGGTGACCCACGCAATGAGGGGGGCTGTGACCAGCGCCGTCACCATCGCGATCACCGCCGAGAAAGCCTGAGCGCCTTGGCCCATCAGGCCCAGGTGCGCGGTGATCGACAGCGCCGACGCCAGCCCCATCGCGCCCACGCCGACCGGGTTGATGTCGTACAGGTGGGCGCGCTTGAACTCGATGCCCTTGGGGCTCCAGCCCAGCGGCTTGTTGATCACCAGGTCGGCCACCACGGCCATGATCCAGGCGATGGCGATGTTGCTGTAAAGCCCCAGCACCTCGCCCAGCGCCCGGAACACGTTCATCTCCATCAGCATGAAGGCGATCAGCGTGTTGAACACCACCCAGACCACCCGGCCCGGGTGGCTGTGCGTCAGGCGCGAGAAGAAGTTGCTCCAGGCCAGCGAGCCGGCGTAGGCGTTGGTGACATTGATCTTGAGCTGCGAGACCACGACGAACAGCGCGGTCGCGGCCACCGCCCAGCCGTAGTGCGGGAACACGTACTCGTAGGCCGCGAGGTACATCTGGTTCGGGTCAACCGCGCGCTCGGGCGGCACCATGTGGCTGATCGCCAGATACGCCAGCAGCGCCCCGCCCAGCATCTTGAGCACGCCCAGGATCACCCAGCCTGGACCGCCGGCCAGCACGCCGGCCCACCAGCGCGCGGCGTGGCCCGGTCGGGGCGCGGGCATGAAGCGCAGGTAGTCGGCCTGTTCGCCCATCTGCGTGATCAGGGCGATGCCGACCGTCAGCGCCGCACCAAACAGGTGCCAGTCGAACACCGCGCCCGCACCACTTTCGCCCCCGTAATGCACCACATTTGAGAACGCACCCGGGTCCATGCGCCAGACCGCCACAAAGGGCACCACCATCATCACCAGCCACAGCGGCTGGGTCCAGACCTGGAAGCGGCTGATCAGCGAGACCCCGTAGGTCACCAGCGGGATCACCACCAGCGCACAGATCAGATACCCCCAGGCCGGCGGGATGTCCAGCGCCAGGTCCAGCGCATAGGCCATCACCGCCGCTTCCAGCGCGAAGAAGATGAAGGTGAACGAGGCGTAGATCAGCGAGGTGATGGTCGAGCCGATGTAGCCGAAACCCGCGCCGCGCGTGAGCAGATCCATGTCCACGCCGTAGCGCGCCGCGTAGACGCTGATCGGCAGGCCGGCCAGAAAAATGATCAGACCCGTCGCCAGGATGGCCCAGAAAGCGTTGACGAAGCCGTACTGCACCAGCAGCGTGGCTCCCACCGCTTCGAGGATCAGGAACGAGGCCGCGCCAAACGCGGTGTTCGCCACCCGCCACTCGCTCCACTGGCGGAAACGCTGCGGCGTGAACCGCAGCGCATAGTCCTCCATGGTCTCGCTGCCCACCCAACTGTTGTAGTCGCGACGCACCTTGATGATGCGTTGCGGGGCATCGGCAAGCTGTGCGCCGAGGGAGGAATGAGAGGGGTCGCCGGAAATCACACGCCCAGGCTGGCAGCTTTCATGCCAGCAGGGACTTCAGTCGTGGGTCACCCTGTAGACCTGCCGGAACTCGGCGGACCCGCCCGGCTCGGGCATGCCCATCTCACGGACGTACTCCGCCTGCTGCAGCCAGCCCGTGCGCCGATCCACCACATAGGTGGCGACATCGGTGAGGGACATGCCCAGCTCCTGGCGGGCGCGCTGCGCCATGGTCTCCCGTTCTGCGGCCGGTTGCCTCTCGACAAAGGTCGCCACCGCTTTCCGGACGCTGGCGGGATCAAAACCCTGCTCGGTCTTCACCGTCAGCAGGCCCGCAGCAGGCTGGTCTGACAGCAACAGATAACGATCGACGGACTGAACATCGACACCCAGCGTGGCAACGGGCACGGCGTGCGTCAGCTCGACCGGCTCCCCGGGCACCAGTTCGTGCCCCAGCGGAAACAGAAAGTGCCCCACATCGGCCATCAGCGATTCCCTGGCGGCCGCTTCCGAGTGGTACCACTCGCGCACCTGCTGCAGTTGCGCCTGCAGACTGGCCGGCGGCGACCCGGCACCGGCCAAGCGCATCACCGCCATCACCCGGTCGCGAAGGTCCTGCCAGTTTTCCAGCGCGACGGCCTCGCCCGAGGCCCCGACGCGAACGACCAGCACAAGCTCACCCAGGCGGCTGGCGGCCTGCTGAAAATAAGGCGCGAGGTCCTTGGAGGGCGGGAGAAAACGGTCCGGCAGATGCACCGCAGCTTGCCTCAGCCGCAGCCGGTAGCCGCCGTCGCCGGTGGGCGAGAGCACCTCCACCTCCACCTCATAGCGCTCCAGAAAGCGCTCCTGCCCGCGGCGCTGCCGGGTTTTTTCGAAACGGAACCGCTGCTTCTCGCCCGCCGTCCACCGGGCCTCGACCTTCACCTCGGACGAGGGCGCGGCCGCTGCCCCCCGGTGGTCCTGCCCCCAGGCGGGCCACGCCCACACCCATCCGGCCAGAATAAGGCCGGCCAGCCTTTGACAACGCCAACCGAATGCAGCGGAAAAACCAGTCATCGAATCCTCCCCGAAAAGAGGATTGTCCCCGAGGCCGCGCAGGGTCTGGCCAGGCATGCATCCTGCATGGAGCCACTGAAACGACACCTCCCCACTCGCCATGGAACTCACCCCACGCGAAAAAGACAAGCTGCTGATCTTCACCGCAGCCCTGCTGGCCGAGCGGCGCAAGGCCCGCGGCCTCAAGCTCAACTACCCGGAAGCCGTGGCGCTGATCAGCGCCGCCGTCATGGAAGGCGCGCGCGACGGCAAGACCGTGGCCCAGCTCATGAGCGAGGGCCGCACCGTGCTCACCCGCGACGACGTGATGGAGGGCGTGCCCGAGATGATTCCCGACATCCAGGTCGAAGCGACCTTTCCCGACGGCACCAAGCTCGTCACCGTCCATACCCCGATACCTTGACCCCCCGCGCCGCGCTGCGCGCGTCACCCCCCAGGGGGCGATGCGAGCGGCCCGGCAAAGCCGGTTCCACCGCATCCCTTGACTCAGACACTTCGCTCAAACACCCTTGCAGAGGTTCACATGAAACAAGTCGCCAAGACCGCTTTCGCCGCCGCTCTCGCGGCCACCGCCCTCTCCGCCCAGGCCCACACCGGCCACGGCACCAGCAGCCTGATGGAGGGCCTGATTCACCCCTTCGGTCTCGACCACCTGCTGGCGATGGTGGCCGTGGGGGTCTGGTCGGTCGCTGCCCTGCCCGCGGGCAAATCGTGGCAAGGCCCGGCGACCTTCCTGCTGGCGCTGGTCATCAGTGCAGCACTCGGTGCGGCCGGCCTCACCGTCCCGTACCTGGAACACGCCATTTCCCTGAGCGTGGTGCTGTTCGGCCTGATGCTGATCGTCGCCACCCGGCCCA
Source organism: Hydrogenophaga sp. (assembly GCA_016790705.1). Lineage (GTDB taxonomy): Bacteria > Pseudomonadota > Gammaproteobacteria > Burkholderiales > Burkholderiaceae_C > Hydrogenophaga. The sequence continues at coordinate 1,094 of JAEUOT010000054.1, read as the reverse complement.
TGCCAGCGGCCATCGGCCTTGGCCTCATCGCCGCAGCGTCGTCGCTGCACGGCCTGGCCCATGGCTCGGAAACGCCCGCCACCGGTTTCGCCGGCTACGCGACCGGCTTCCTGCTGACCACGGCCGCCCTGCACCTCAGCGGCGTGGGCCTCGGGCTGAGCATCCGTCGCCTGTTCGCCGAACGCCGGGGCATCGCCCTGGGCAGCCTGGGTGCCGCGCTCGGTGGCGCCGGCCTGTTCCTGTTCGCCCAGCTCTGAGGTCGCGCCCATGACCCCCGGCGAACTCCTTGTCGACACGGGCGAGCACGCCCTGAACCCCGGCCGCGCCACGTTGACGCTGGTGGTGCAGAACACCGCCAATCGCCCCGTTCAGGTCGGCTCGCACTACCACTTTGCCGAGACCAACGCGGCCCTGTCCTTCGACCGCGCTGCGGCGCAGGGCAAGCGCCTGAACATTGCCAGCGGCACCGCCGTGCGCTTCGAGCCCGGCCAGCAACGCACCGTCGAGCTGGTGGACTTCGCGGGCGACCGCGTGATCTTCGGCTTCCGTGGCCTGACCCAAGGAAAACTGTGATGGCCAGCATCCCCAAGCGTGCCTATGCCGACATGTTCGGTCCCACGGTCGGCGACCGCGTTCGCCTGGCCGACACCGGCCTGCTGATCGAGGTCGAGAAGGACTTCACCCTGGCCGCCGGCGGCTACGGCGAAGAGGTCAAGTTCGGCGGCGGCAAGACCATCCGCGACGGAATGGCGCAATCGCAGCGCACACGGGCCGAGGGCGCGGTCGACACGGTGCTGACCAACGCCCTGATCGTCGACCACTGGGGCATCGTCAAGGCCGACATCGGCCTCAAGGACGGCCGCATCGTCGCCATCGGCAAGGCCGGCAACCCCGACACCATGCCCGGCGTGGACATCGTCATCGGCCCGGGCACCGAAATCATCAGCTGCGAGGGCAACATCGTCACCGCCGGCGGCATCGACAGCCACATCCACTTCATCTGCCCGCAGCAGATCGACGAGGCGCTGGCCTCGGGCGTGACCACCATGCTCGGCGGCGGCACCGGCCCGGCCACCGGCACCTTCGCCACCACC
>JAEUOT010000052.1 GCA_016790705.1 Hydrogenophaga sp. | reverse complement strand
CTGGTGGTGGACCCGGTGCTGCGTGCCAGCACCGGCGCGCCCCTGGCCGACGCCGACTTGCGGGCCGCCTACCGCGAGTGGCTGCTGCCACGCGCCACCGTCATCACCCCCAACCAGGCCGAGGCCGTCGCGCTGCTCGGCGACGGCGCACCCAACGACACCCCCGCGCAGGCGCGGGCGCTGCGCGCGCTGGGTTGCGACGCGGTGGTCATCACCGGTGGCGACGCGGTGGTCATCACCGGTGGCGACGCGGCGTGCGACGACCACCACGGCCTCTCGCACGACTGGCTGGACACCCCGCACGCCATCGGCTGGCTCAGCCTGCCGCGCGAGCACGCGCAGCACAACCACGGCACCGGCTGCACCTTCGCATCCGCCCTCGCCGCGGCGTTGGCGCTGGGCTGGGTGGCGGCCGATGCGGCCGTGCTGGCCAAGATGGCCACCACGTTTGCGCTGCGCCACGCGCGCGCCATCGGCCGTGGCGCGGGGCCGGTGATCGCGCGGCCGGGTTTCGCCACCGACCCGTCATTGCTGCCGCGACTCTCACTGGACGAGCGCGCTCCGGACCGGTGGCACAGCCTAGCGCCGAGCCGCGCGCCCGGCGTGTACGCCATCGTGGACAGCGCCGAACGGGCAGAGGCGGTGCTGAGCATCCGACCTTGCGTGGACACCATCCAGTTGCGCATGAAACGGCCCGATGGCGTCGACGACGCCCGCTGGTCCGCGCAACTGCGAGACGCCATCACGCGCAGCCAGCGCGCGGCGGATGCGGCCGGCGTGCTGCTGGTCATCAACGACCACTGGCAGACCGCGCTGGACGCCGGCGCCCGCGCCCTGCACCTGGGGCAGGACGACCTGCGCGCCCTCACGCCACACGACCACGCGACACTCGCCGCCGCGCGCGAACGCGGCGTGCAGCTCGGCCTGAGCTCGCACAGCCTCTGGGAGCTGTGCCGCGCCGCCAGCCTGCAGCCCGACCTGATCGCCTGCGGCCCGGTCTGGCCCACCACGACCAAGGACATGCCCTGGCGGCCGCAGGGCCTGGACAACCTGGCCTGGTGGGCGCACATGGCGCCCGCGCCGGTGGTCGGCATTGGCGGTGTGCTGGCGCCGGCCCAACTGCGCGCTGTCGCGGCGGCGGGCGCGGCGGGCGGCTGCGTGGTGCGCGGCCTGGGCGAAGATCCTTCGCGGACGCTGCCCGCGTGGCGCGAGGCCTGGGCCCTCGGTGTGTCGCAACGCGGCGGCACGCCGGTCCCGCCCCTGCCCCATCCGACCCTGCCCGCGCAGTGACCGCCGGCGATCAGTCCGCTGCGCGGTCCACCAGCCCCTTGAGCGTCACCACCGCCTCGAGCCCGCCCTCCGGGTGGTTGCGCAGCACGATGTCGCCGCCGTGGCGACGCACCGTATTGCGGGCCATCCACAGGCCCAGCCCGTTGCCCTGCGCGTTGTGCTGGCGTCCGTGGTCCAGTCGCTGATACGGTTCAAACATGCGCTGCAGGGCCTCCGGCGGCAGGCCCGGGCCGTGGTCGCGAATCACGATCTCGGCAGACTCGCCCGCCCGCTGCAGCCGGATGTCGACACGGATGCCGTAGCGCACCGCGTTGTCGATCAGATTGCCCAGCGCCCGCTTGATCGCCAGCGGCTTGCCCCAGACCGCCGTGGGCTGCGCACTCAGCGTCAGCGCCACGCCAGCGGCCACCCCGGGCGCGATCAGCGACGCGAGCAGTTCGTCCAGCGCGATGGCCGACGTCGCCTCGTTCAGCTCCGCCCCGCGCATGGTGGTCAGCGCGCCCTTGAGCAGGTCGCTGAGCTCCTGCAGGTCGTCGCGCAGGCCCTGCCGGATCTCTGCGTCCTCCACCATCTCGGCTCGAAACTTCAGCCGCATGATGGGCGTCTGCAGATCGTGCGACACCCCCCGGAAGAGCTGTTCGCGGTCGCTCACCGCACGGCCGATGAGGGCCTGCATGTCGTTGAAGGCGCGCGCCAGGCCACGCACCTCCTGCGGACCGGTCTCGGGAATCGGCGCCACCACCATGTCGCGGGCGAAGGCCGAGGCCGACTGTCCGAGCTGGCTCAGGGAGCGCGTGATCTCCCGGGCCACCACCACCACCACCGCCAGCAGCGCCACCAGTCCCGCCAGCACCAGCAGCAGCCGATCGGGCGCATACGGATTGGCCTTCTCGAACAGGGCCGGGTTGGGCAAGGCCGTCGCCAGCAGCAGCCAGTTGCCGGGGTCCAGTTCCGCCTGGACGGTCAACAAGGGGCGCCGCTCGTCCGCCGTCAGGCCGGCGGATTCGATCCAGTTCTTCGGCAGCTCCCCCAGGTGCAGCCCGCTGTCGGTCACGACCAGAGCGGCGGCCGGCCCGACCGTCACACGCACACCGGAGAGCCCGTGCGCGGCCAGCTCGCTGGCCATCGCCTGCTCGACCTGTGTGGCCAGCAGGCGCGCGAGCCCTTCGCCCCCCTGCGCGGCCTCTTCCACCCGCGCGCGGTTGAGTTGCAGGACGAAGCGCGAACCGCCCGTGGTGCGCAACTGGTCGATCAGCATCGGCCTGAACTGCACCGGCAGCGCCTTGAAAAAACGCACCGCCTGCACGCCCGCCGCGGCCAGCTCACTGGCCGTCTGTGCGACCTCTGCCCTCGCCTGGCTGCGCGCCTGCACGGTCCAGATCATCAGCACCAGCACCTGACTGAACAGCACGCCGATCACGACAAACAGGATGATCCGGCTGCGCAGGCTGTCGGGTAACCGGAAGGGCAGACCGGAGCGCAGCCACTTCATGCGGACGCCCCCCGGTTCAGCCGCACCAGCTCGGCCCATGTCCCGACCGGCGGACGCCTGGTATCGCGCACGAACGCGGCGAGCAGCTCGGCCGTCTGTTCAGCGCGCCGCCCGTTCAAGCCCAGGCCGTGTGCAAGACCCGGCAGCTTCTCGATGCGCGGGTCCTGGAAATCCCGCAGGGTGGCGGCCTCCGCCGGATCACCCGGCGCGTCCGGCACATCGGCCCGCACGCCCATCGATCCCTTGGCCCGGTTGAAGCTGCGCTGCAGCGCCGGCTCGGTGAGGATGGATGCCAGCCGCGCCAGGTCCGGCGACGTGCTCGGGCCCCGATCAAACGCGGCCAGACCATCGACCAGATACAGATACGTGGCCTCGGTCCCCGGCACCGCCACGCAGCCATAGTCCAGTCCCGCCCGCATGCCCCAGGCGTTGAGTTCGCCGCGCGCCCAGTCGCCCGACAGCCACATCCCCGCACGGCCGAGCAGGAACTCCCGCCCTGCCAGCGGCCACGCGAGCGCGCGCCCTGCGCTGCGGGGACACAACGCGCGCAACTGGCGCAGATGCTCCAGCGCCTGCAGCACGCCCTCGTCCTCCCAGCCACCGGGCTGAAACAGACGGCGAAACCTGAATGGTCCCAGCGCCGACAGCAGCAGGATCTCGAACAGCGTCAGCAACTGGGCGCCTTCGTCGCTCCAGACGAACGGCATCACCCCTTCGCGCGCGAGCACCTCCGCGCAGCGCGCGATGTCCGACCAGCGCCTGGGCTCGGGCAGACCAAAGGCCTGCCAGAGCCCGCGGTGATACAGCAAGGTGTTGATCCGGTGCAGCCCCAGCGGCACCGCGCGCAAGGTGCCATCCACCGTCACCGCCTCCCGCGCCAGCGGGTGCAGCGAGCGGACCCAGTCGGCCTGGGCGCCGAGATCGATCAGCACCCCCATCCGGGCCAGCTCCCGGACATTGCGCATCGACAGATGCGCCCAGTCGGGAGGCGCGCGGCCGAGCAACCGGCTGCGCAGCAAGGTCGGCACCGCGGCCACCGAGCCGCCCGGTACGGGAGCGCTGCGCCACAGCACCCCGTCCCGATTCACCCGCTGCAGCAGGTGATCCAGCGCCAGCCGCTCGCTCGCCGACGTCCACCAGTGCAACACCTCCATGGGCTGCACCGCAGGCGCTGCCGAACACGCAGGCGCGAACACGCCCACGCCCAGACCGACAACGGCCTGACGGCGCCCGCGATTGACAGCGTGAACAGCACTCGACGCGTTGATGGCAAACCTCCCGCCGCCTTTCTATCCGTTCGACTGGGCCTGCGTCCATGGCGGAATCCGCCGGAGTGTCAGTTTGTTCACGGATCGCCCCCTTACCGTGGCGCCGGGCCACGTCGCACAATGACCGTCCGCCGGCCGATGCCGAAGCTTTGCCCGAGTCCATGCGAGCCCTTCGCTTTCCCATCTTCCTCATCCTGATGTCACTCGCCCTGTGCAGCGTGGCCCGCGCGCAGACGCTGGTCATCGAAAGCTGGCGGACCGAGGACCAGGCCTTGTGGGACAACGTCCTGTTGCCGGTGTTTCACCGGCAGCACCCCGGCATCACGGTCAAGTTCTCGCCCACGGCGCGCGCGCTGTACGACCAGACGCTGGCCACGCGCCTGGAGACCGGCAGCGCCGGCGACCTCATCAGTTGCCGCCCCTTCGACGCCTCGCTGGCCCTGTACACCCAGGGTCATCTGCAAGCACTCGACGGACTCCCCGCGCTGCGCCACTTTCCCGCGAGCAGCCGCATCGCCTGGCAGACCGACGACGGCCGGAACACGTTCTGCCTGCCGCTGGCCTCGGTGATGCACGGCATCTACTACAACAAGGCGATCTTCCGACGGCTCGGACTGGACGTGCCGGGCGACCGGGCGCAGTGGTTCAGCGCCATGCGCACCGTGCAGCAAACTCCCGGGCTGACGGCGCTGGCCCTGGGCACCGCCGACCGCTGGGAATCGCATCAGTTGCTGTTCACCAGCATCGGCCCGACCGAATGGGACGGCGAACGCGGGCGCCAGGCATTGCTGCGCGGCGAGGCGCGGCTCACCGATCCGCCCTTCCTCGCGGCCTGGACCACGCTGCAGCGCCTGTCCGAGATGCTGCCCCACGGTTATCAGGCGATGGGCTACGAAGACATGATCGACCTCTTCGGCCGCGGTCTGGCGGCGATGCGCCCCGGGGGCTCATGGGAAATCCCCCAGTTGAGGAGCTACCGGTATCTCGAACTGGGCGTGTTCCCGCCGCCCGTGCGCACACCCGGTGACACCTGCCAGGTGTCCGACCATCTGGACATCGGCATCGGCATCAATGCCCGCAGCGCACACGCCGAACAAGCGCGCCTCTTTCTCGAATGGCTCGCCTCTGCGGAGTTCACCCAGCTCTACGCCAACGCCGCTGTCGGCTTCTATCCGCTGGCCGACCACCCAGTCACCCTGGGCGATCCGCTGGCGCGCGAGATGATGACCTGGCGCCAGCGCTGCCGGACCACCATCCGGCTCAACGCCCAAAGGCTCAACCGGGGCGCAGCCGACATCGAAGAGACTTTCTGGACCGTCAACGCCATGGTGCTCAACCGCCAACTCAGCCCGTTGGCAGCGGGCATCCGGCTGCAGAAGGCCACGGCTGGCGCCCCGGCACGGCACGCAGAAAGCGAAAAGCCTGCGCCCAAAACATAGGGTTAACCCTAGTTTCTGGTAAGGTCCGCAGGTTCATCACCGCTGGGCGACCGCAGCGCCAGACGCCTCGGCGCACCGGCACTTTTCATCCGGAGAGGAAAACCATGGATCGTCGTTCCCTGATCAAGCACGCAGGCATCGCCGGTGTGCTGTCCGCAGCCGCTGCCCCCGCCGTGCACGCCCAGACCGCTGTGCGCTGGCGCCTTGCATCGAGCTTCCCCAAGACCCTGCCAACCATCTTTGGCGCGGCCGAGAAATTCGCCGAAACCGTCAAGGCCCTGTCGGGTGGCAAATTCGAGGTCTCGGTGCACGCGGGCGGCGAACTGATGCCGCCCTTCGGCGTGGTCGATGCGCTGCAGGGCAACACCGTCGAGATAGCCCAGACCGCCTCGTACTACTTCACGGGCAAGGACCCCATCTTTGCCTTTGGCTGCGCCGTGCCGTTCGGCCTGACGGCACGCCACATGGACGCCTGGATGGAACGCGGCAACGGCCGCAAGCTGCTGGACGAGTTCTATGCCCAGTACAACATCGTGTCCATGAGTTCGGGCAACACCGGCACCCAGATGGGCGGCTGGTTCCGCAAGGAAATCAAGACCGTGGCCGATCTCAAGGGCCTGAAGATGCGCATGGGCGGCGGCCTGTTCGGTGAAGCCATGGCCAAGCTCGGTGTGGTCGCGCAGAACATGCCCGCCGGCGAGGTCTACCAGGCGCTGGAGAAGGGCACGCTGGACGCCACCGAATTCGTCGGCCCGTACGACGATGAACGTCTGGGCTTCCAGAAGGTCGCCAAGCACTACTACTACCCCGGCTGGTGGGAAGGTGGCGCCGAGCTGGAGTTCTTCATCAACAAGAAGGCGTTCGAGGCGCTGTCGGCGGAGAACAAGGCCATCGTTCGCGCAGCCGGTGCCGTGGCCGCGCGCGACATGACCGCCAAGTACGACGCGGAGAACCCGGGAGCGCTGCGCCGCCTGGTGGCTGCAGGCACCCAGTTGCGGGCCTTCAGCAAAGAGATCCTGGACGCGGGCTACAAAGCCTCGATGGAAGTCTTCGCCGCGCACGAAGCCAAGTCGCCAGAGTTCAGGAAGATCCACCAGGACATGCGCGCCTTCCAGCGCGACCAAGTGCTCTGGAGCAAGTTCTCGGAATGGCGCTACGACAGCTACATCGCCGGCCTCAAGCTCTGACCGGACGTCGCGAACGGATCGCACAGGCGCCCTGCGAGGCGCCTTTTTTCTGGCCGGCCCGATCGCGGACAATCGCTGCGCCATGAGCGCCCCGACCGACCACGATCTCCCCCCGCTGAACGCCACGCCACCCGGCCTGTACCGCCACTACAAGGGCGGCTGGTACGAGGTGGTGGACTCGGTACGCTGCAGCGAAACCCTGCAGGGCATGACGCTGTACCGTGCGCTGTACGGCGGCTTTGGTCTGTGGGTGCGGCCGGCGGCCATGTTCGCCGAGCGCGGCGTGTTCGACGGCAAGGAACAGGCGCGATTCATGCGGCACGACCCGGGTCTGGTGCCGCTGGGTGACCTGGCCACGGCGCGCGCGCTGATCGCCCACCTGCGCGGCCGGATGCAGCGCGAGACGGGTCGTCAACTGGACACCGCCCTGCGCCCGCCACCGCCCGAGCCCGAGAGTTGCTGCGGTCGTGGCTGCAACGGCTGTGTGTGGGAAGGCTTTTACGAAGCGCTGCACCACTGGCGGGTGGACGCGCTGGCGCTCATGTCGTCTTGAGCGCGCGGCCCCCGACGGAGGACCTCCGCGCGTCAGCGCGAGCGAAAAACCCGCAGCACCAGGAACACCGCCAAGAGGGCGATCACCCCCAGGGCGATGTTCCAGATCCAGGGTTTCCTGACCGACGCCACCGACGCCGCCACCGCCGCACCCGATTTGGGCGGCTGAATGAAGCGCCCGCGTCCCACGGGTTGCTTGCCGACGCGGATGGTGTTCACCACCGCCAGGGTCTTGGCGTCCACCACCGCCACCGAGTCCTCGGTCTCGTTGACCACATAGATGCGGCTGCCGTCGGGGTGCAGCGCCACGCCAGAGGGATGTTCGCCCGTCCTGACGAACGACACACGCTTCTGATCGTGCAGGTCGTAGACATCCAGGCCCAGCCCCTCGCGGGCAAGGTAGGCCCGTTCACCATCAGCACTCAGGGCCACTCCGCTGGACCCTCGGCCGGCCATCATGTGGGTGTTCTGGAACTTCGGCAAACCGGACGACACATCCACCGCGATCAGGTTGGAACTGCCGGCGACATAGGCCACAAGGGGATCTGCACCAAACGTCAGAGGACTCAGATCACCCGCCTGCACGGTGATCACCTGGCTGACCGCGTTGCGCGCCGTGTCGACCACCGCCACGGCGTAGGAGCCCTGCGTTACCCAGACCTGGCTGTCATCGGGCGAAACAGCGACGTTGGACCCACCCGTGTTTTCCAACGGCACTTCGGCCAACAGCGCCAATGTGTTCGCCTCCAGAACCAGAAGAACCGCCGGTTCATTGCCGAAGTGCGTCTGTGACACCGGAACGCGGCGTCCGGCCACGTACAGCCGGGACTGCGTCGAATTCACGGCAATCGATTTAGGGCTGATGTCCAGGGGCTTGGTGATCAGCACGCCCAGGTTTCGTCCATCGATCACCGAAACCGAACGGCCCACCAAACTGGCGACGTAGGCCTTGCTGCCATCGTTTGCGACAGTCACACCAATGGGCCGCTCTCCCACGGCCAGCGTCTTGACCACGCTGTCGCTCGCCAGATCGATGACCGAAACAGTGCTGTCGTCCATGTTGGGGACAAATGCAAACGGCTCGGCATGCGCCCCCATGCAAACACAGGTCCCGCACAGGAACCAGAACCTTCTTGTCTTTTCCGATCGAAGCCATCGCAGCATCACAACCCTCCCAGCGGCTCACAGGGACCGCTTCCTGAACGCGGTCAATTTCCGAAGGCACGCAGGGCGGCGCTACCGACGCCGGCCTTCACCCGCTGCATTGTTCCAGAAGCACATGGCGTCTCATCCCGCGAACAGGTCTGCCTGTCCGTGCAGCGCCGCCGGCCGGAAACGGCTGCTGTCCATGGGCTGGCGGTCGCGGTTGAAGCCCAGGCGTTCGCAGGCCTTGGTGAAGCGCTGGCGCAGCAGGTCGGCCCAGACACCCTGGCCCTTCATGCGGGTGGCGAAATCGGCGTCGTAATCCTTGCCGCCGCGCAGGTCCTGCACGCGCGCCATCACGCGCGCCGCGCGTTCGGGGTAGTGCAGCTCCAGCCACTGGCGGAACATCGGCGACAGCTCCCAGGGCAGGCGCAGCACCTGGTAGAACGCGCGGCGCGCGCCGGCCTCGTAGGCAGCCTCCAGCACCTGCTCCATGTCGTCGTTGATGAAGGGGATCTGCGGCGACACGCTCACGCCGGTGGGCACGCCGGCCTCGGCCAGCGTGCGCAGGGTGCGCAGCCGCCGGTGCGGGGCGGCTGCGCGCGGCTCCAGGATGCGCGCCAGCTTCGCGTCGAGCGTGGTGATGGTCACGTAGACCGCGGCCAGACCCTGCTGCCCCATCGGCCCGAGCAGGTCCAGGTCGCGCTCCACCCCGCTGCCCTTGGTCACCATGCCCAGCGGGTGGTTCGCCTGGGCCAGCAGCTCGATCACGCTGCGCGTGAGCCGCAGCTCGCGCTCGACGGGCTGGTAGGCGTCGGTCACGGTGCCGATGGCGATCATCTCGGGCACATGGCGCGGGCTCAGCAGCTCGCGCCGCAGCACCTCGGCGATGCCGCGCTTGGCGATGATCTTTGTCTCGAAATCGAGCCCGGGAGAGAGGCTCAGGTAGCTGTGGCTGGGTCGGGCGTAGCAGTAGACGCAGCCGTGCTCACAGCCGCGGTAGGGATTGAGGCCGAGGTTGAAACCGATGTCCGGCGATTCGTTGCGGGTGATGGCGCTCCTGCAGTCCTCCCAGATCACCTCGGTGGCCGGCGGCGCGGCACCCTCTCCGGCTTCGGCGTCCAGCGAGCCCCAGCCGTCGTCGAAGGCGGCGCGCTGGTCGCGCTCGAAGCGGTGTGGCTGACGGTGCGCCACGCCGCGCCCTTTGAGCACCTGCAGGGGAATGAAGACATCGCTTGACATGACTGTATATTCATACAGTTTTCAATGAATTGCAACGCGACCGGCAATCACCCCGCCACACAGAGGCCATGCCACATCCGCACAATCGCCCGATGACATCGAACTCCCCTGCCCCCGAGCCCATACTCCGCCTCCGTGGTGTCGGCAAGACCTACGCTGGCGGCTTCCAGGCGCTCAAGAACGTCACGCTCGACATCCACCGCGGCGAGATTTTTGCGCTGCTCGGCCCCAACGGCGCCGGCAAGACCACGCTGATCGGCACCGTCTGCGGCATCACCAACCCCACCGAAGGCCAGATCACCGCCGACGGCCACGACGTGGTGCGCGACTACCGCGCCGCGCGCGCCCTCATCGGCCTGGTGCCGCAGGAGCTGCACACCGACGCCTTCGAGACCGTCTGGGCCACGGTCAGCTTCAGCCGTGGTCTGTTCGGCAAGGCGCCGAACCCGGCGCTGATCGAGCGGATCCTCAAGGACCTCTCGCTCTGGGACAAGAAGGACAACAAGATCATGACGCTCTCGGGTGGCATGAAGCGGCGCGTGCTGATCGCCAAGGCGCTGTCGCACGAGCCCAAGATCCTGTTCCTCGACGAACCCAGCGCGGGCGTGGACGTGGAGCTGCGGCACGACATGTGGCGCCTGGTGCGCCAGTTGCGCGAGGCCGGCACCACCATCATCCTGACCACGCACTACATCGAGGAAGCCGAGGACATGGCCGACCGCATCGGCGTGATCCGCAAGGGCGAACTGATCGTGGTCGAGGACAAGACAACGCTGATGCGCCAGCTCGGCCGCAAGGAACTGGCGCTGAGCCTGCAGCAGCCGCTGAGCACCGTGCCGCAGGCCCTGGCGCGCTGGCCGCTCACGCTGTCGGCCGACGGGCTGACGCTCACCTACACCTTCGACACCTGCGAGGAAGACACCGGCATCGCCGAGCTGCTGGCGGACCTGGGCGCCCAAGGGATCGCCTTCAAGGACCTGCGCAGCAGCGAAAGCTCGCTCGAAGACATCTTCGTCAGCCTGGTGCACGAGAAGAATGAGGTCGGCGCATGAGCCTGAACATCCACGCCGTCAAGGCCATCTACCGCTTCGAGATGAACCGCGCGTTCCGCACATGGATGCAGAGCCTGATCGCGCCGGTGCTCACCACCTCGCTCTACTTCATCGTCTTCGGCTCGGCCATCGGCTCGCGCATGGGCGACATAGGTGGCGTCGACTACGGCGCCTACATCATCCCCGGCCTGCTGCTGCTCTCGCTGCTGTCAGAGAGCATTTCCAACGCGTCCTTCGGCATCTACATGCCCAAGTGGTCCGGCACCATCTACGAACTGCTGAGCGCGCCGGTCAACTGGGTCGAGGTGCTGCTGGGTTACGTGGGCGCAGCCGCCAGCAAGAGCCTGATCCTGGGCGCGCTGATCCTGGCGACCGCGCGCTTCTTCGTGCCCTACTCAATCGCCCACCCGGTGTGGATGGTCGGCTTCCTGCTACTGACGGTCGTCTCGTTCTGCCTGTTCGGCTTCATCATCGGCCTGTGGGCCGACAGCTTCCAGAAGCTGCAGGTGATCCCGCTGCTGGTCATCACGCCGCTGACCTTCCTGGGCGGCGCGTTCTACAGCATCGGCATGCTGCCCGAGCCCTGGCAGACGGTGTCGCTGTTCAACCCGGTGGTCTACCTCATCAGCGGCCTGCGCTGGGCCTTCTACGGCCAGGCCGACGTGCACATCGCCGTGAGCACCGGCATGACGCTGGTCTTCATGGCCGCCTGTCTGACGATGGTGTGGTGGGTGTTCAAGACCGGCAAACGCATCCGGCGCTGACCGTCCGAGGCACGGTCTCCAATGAAAAAAGCCCCGGGGCCGAAGCGCCGGGGCTTTTTTTGTTGAACCCGGCGCAAGGCCGGATCAACGGGTCTGCAGGGCTCAGTAGCCGCCGCGGCCGTAGCCGCCGCCACCGGAGCGGTTGCCACCGCCGTAACCGCCGCCACCCGAACGGTCGCCGCCGCCGAAGCCGCCGGAGCGGGGGGGACGGGCTTCCATCGGACGGGCTTCGTTGACGGTGACGCTGCGGCCACCCAGAGACTGGCCGTTCATGCCGTTGATGGCGGCTTGCGCTTCGGCATCGCTGCCCATTTCGACAAAGCCGAAACCCTTGGAACGGCCGGTGTCGCGCTCCATCATGACCTTGGCGCTGGAGACAGAGCCGAATTCGCTGAAGGCCTGTTGCAGGTCATCGTCGCGCACGGAATACGGCAGGTTGCCGACATAAAGTTTGTTGCCCATGGAGGACTCCTAAGAAAACACAGAAACACACAAGCGATGGGGTCCCGAAAGCACAACAAACCCGAAAGTGCACCGTGGCACGCGAAACTGGCCGCTCACTTGAACTGAGCACGGGTTCTCGCCCGCGCGGACGCCATTGTGCGCCTACCGCCGGCAAAAGTCCCTTACAGCGTCATGTTTCGGCCCCTGATGGGCGTGCGATGTGGCGCGCCACCATCACCTGCGAGGCCTTCTAGCCCCGCCCGGGCCGCCCTTTCTGCTTCCGGTAGCTGTGCATGAAGCGGCCGAACGCACGGTCCTTGTCGCGCCGCTCGGCCAGAGAAAGGTCGTGAAACTCGGACTCCTTGCGCAGCTTCAGGTAGTTTCGCCAGTGCGCTTCGGTGATGTCGCCCCGCTGAATCGCCGCGCGCACGGCGCAACCGGGTTCGCTGTCGTGTGTGCAATCGGGGAAACGGCACTGGCCTGCCCACCGGCGGATGTCGGCAAAAGTGTCTTCAATGCCCTCCCCCGCGCCCAGCAGGCCCAGCTCGCGCATGCCGGGCATGTCGATCAGCAGCGCGCCATGCGCCAGCGCGATCAGGTGCCGCCGCGTGGTGGTGTGCCGTCCCTCGCCGGTGTGACTGACCTCGCCCGTCTCCAGATGGCCATCGCCCAGCAATCGGTTGATCAACGTGGTCTTGCCCACGCCCGATGAACCCAGCAGGCAATAGGTTTTCCCCGCCGCCATGAGGCTGCGAACCTGTTCGACACCCTCCCCGCTCACGCTGCTGACACAGACGATCTGTGCCGCCACGCCCACCTGCCGTATCTGTCCGATCAGCGTCTCCAGCGCCTGCGGGCTGACCAGGTCCGTCTTGGTCAGCAGCACGACGGGCTCGATGTGGCCGTCGTGCACCATCACCAGGTAGCGCTCCAGCCGGGGAATGCTGAAATCGAAGTGGCACGACATCACGATGAACGCCGAATCGATGTTGGCGGCGATCATCTGGAACCCGATGTCCCGCCCGGCGGTCTTGCGCCGCAGGAAGGAGCGCCGAGGCAATACCGTGTGGATGCTCGCCTGTGTGCCACCGTCGCGGTAGCGCACACCCACCCAGTCCCCCACGCAGGGCAGGTCGACCGAGCTTTCGGCCAAGTGCAGCAACTTGCCGGTGAGTTCGGCGGGCACCTCTGCCGACCCGCTGCGCACGAGATAGCGGCCCCGGTCCACCGCCGTCACACGGGCGGCCGACAGGTCCAGCACCGCCAGCTCGTCGAAGTGTGGGGCGATCCAGGCGTCGGCGGCGGATTCACTGTGTTCCATGAAATCAGTTTCGCCGATGGCCTGGGAGCTGCGCTTGCGCTGGCTCAAACCGTCCTGACAAGGCGTGATCGCCGATAGGGAGGAATGGGTGCTCAGCCCGCCTCACCATCCATCTGTCGATCAACAACGCGGCTTCGCGAAGCCGGCAGCCACCCAGGCCTCGGCGCTTGTCATGTTCAGCTTGAACGTGGGCGGCACCGACACCATGGCCAGCTCCTCATCGTATTCATCTGTCGCTCGCAGCGTGGCCGTGGCGCCTTCCTCGTCCGGCACGATGGCCAGCGCCACACGGATGCGCCGTCCGCCCACCGTCACCTTCACGTTCTTGTTCAGCTCGGCATGGCGCTGCTGTTCGGACCGGCGGATGAATTCATGCGCCGTCTTCACCAGCGTGTTGAAGGCGTTCGCGTCCAGCGGCTTGGGGTTCTTCTTGTCACGCCCCATGGTCCAGGGGCCGACCAGCGCCGGCTCGGTCTGCCCATCGAGGAACATGGCCACGGCCCAGCCGTCATCGTCTTCGTTCTTGATCACGCGCGCCGTCCAGCGCTCGTCGCTCCACACGCGGTCTTCGTGGATGGGTTCCTGGGTGTCTGGGGTCATGGGGGGATGGTAAGCCGGCTGACGAGCAACTCACCTGCCGCCGCGGAGACCGGCGCATTGCAAATCGCCGTGTCCACCATCACCCTGGCCGACGTTCTGACCGGCCCGCACCAAGCCGGTCAGACCACGCCGGCCAAACGCGACGAGAAGGCGCTGTGCCAGTTCGAGGTGGCGCCAGTGACCGTGCCCATTACCGCGCTGGAGATCGGCGCCAGCGCCTTCGTGACACACGACCGGGAATTTTCCGGGGTCACGGCGCTGCCGGTGTTGATGGGAGAATGAACCTGAACCACCGCCGGGTGGTGTGGCCTTCGGATCATCGCCTTCACTGCCTTCACAGCAATCGTGTTCATTCCTCTGTCTGTCGAACATTACCCCTCGATTCGCGCTGTTGATGTGGAACGGGTACGCACCAACATCAGCTATCCGCACTGGGAGAAACAGTAGGCGATCAAGGCGTCGGTGGCGGATTCACTGCGCTCCATGCAATCGGTTTCGCCGATGGCCTGGGGGCTGCGCTTGCGCTGGCACAACGCGGTCCTTCATCACGCTGTGTGAGAGGCCTGAGGTAGCTCAAGCACCCATGTGCTCTTGGCGAGATTGCTGCCTCGACGCGCAGCGCCGCTCACAGCGCCGTCAGACTCCCCAGAATCCCCAACAACTGCGCCAGGTTGATCAAAATCGCCCGCTGGTGGATCCGGCGAAATGCGGGAATCGCCGCAGTGGCGTCGTCGCCCATCTGCGCGCCCAGCGCATCCATCTTCGGCAGGTAGTGCCGCCGCAACAGCAGTGTCACCATCACGATGGCCGCCGCGCCGACGGCGAACACGGGTCGTGAAGCCATTGCATAGCTGATGGTCGCGCCGATCGCGGTGACCAGGGCAAAGCGGTAGTAGGTGACGTAGAAGGAACGGATGAAGCGCGCGTCCAGGGTGGTGTCGTGCTCAAGGGTGAGCAGCGGGATTGAGCCGAGCAGAAAGTAGCCTGTCACCACCAGCAGGGCGACGGTGCTGAGCAGGGCGAACTGGTTGGGCTGCAGCGGCATGATTCGAAACAGTGTATCGGCCCCGCCGCCTGGCCAACAGCCACCTACGGCTGCTTTTTCGGGCGCACAGGCTTCGCGGTCTTGGCCCTGCCGGCCGGTCCCTTGAGCTGGCCCTGCGCCTGCTCGATCCACAGCAGCGTGTCGGTGTGCGCCAGGAAGCGGCGCAGGTAGTGGGGTGAGAGTTCGCCCATCTGCGCCAGTGTCTCGATCATCAGGCGCTGGGGGTTGAGCGGGCCGGCGTTCTGTGGCGCGCGCTCGCGCGCCTGTTGCACCTGCACTTCAGCGCCGAGGCGCTCCCAGGTTTCGCGAAAGCGCTGCGCGCTGCGCAGCTCGGGCCAGGCGTCGGCGATGCCAGTGCCGCGCGTGGTCGCGCCGCTGACCCGCTCGATGTGGGCGTTGAGCGCGGCCAGGGGCGACGGTGGGCGGGCAGCCTGGTTGTGCATCACGGGGTGGCGGTGCTGGCCGGTGCGTTGCGGGTGCGCGGCACGGGCGCCATTTCCACGCGGCGGTTGAGCGCGCGGCCCTTTTCGTCGGCGTTGCTGGCCACGGGCTGCTCGGCGCCGAAGGCGGCACTGAACACGCGCGAGCGCGGCATGCCTTCGCGCACCAGGGTGCGCGTGACGGTGAGGGCGCGCTGGGCCGAGAGTTCGAGGTTGTCCTGGAACTGGGTGTTGCTGCGCGGCACGGGCACGTTGTCGGTGAAGCCGCTGACCATGAGCATCTCGTCGCGCTCGCCCAGGTACACCTGCAGCGGCGGCACCAGGGCCTTCAGCAGTTGTTCGCCTTCGGGGCGCAACTGGTCGGAGTTGAGGTCGAACAGCACGCTGCCGCTGATACCGATGCGGCCGTTGTTCAGCGTGACGCGGCCGCTGGCCAGCGGGATGGCCAGGGCTTTTTCCAGCGCCATGCGGCGGGCCTCTTCCTGCTGGCGTCTGGCGATCTCGCTCTGCAGGTTGTTGACCAGGTCGATCTGCGAGAGCAGCACGCCGATGAAGACCAGCACGAAGGCGCCGACCAGGCCGGCCATGAGGTCGCCGAACACGGCCCAGATGGGCGCGGTGATCTCGGCGCTGTCGTCGCCTTCGGCGTAAGCGTCGTGCGCGTCGTGGAAGGCGTTGGCCATCAGGCGGCTCCTGCTGCGGCGCGGGTGCTGCTTCGCAGCAGGCGCAGGTCTTCCACGATGCCTTGCTGCGCGCTGATGGACAGGTCGATGACCTCGCGCGCCTGGGCCACGTAGTAGGCCAGTTGTTCGTCGCTGCGGGCCATCGATTCGCCGATGGCGCCTTCGACGCGCTGCAGGCTCTGCACCAGTTGCTCGTGGCTGGTGGCCAGTTGCGCCGTACCCTGCTGGAAGGCTTCGCCCAGGCTGGCGAGCTGCGCCGCGCTGGTCGCTGCCTGTTCGGCCATGGCTTCGGCACGGCCGGCCTGCGCACCGACCGTGTCGGCAAACTGCTGGCCCACGCGGTCGAGCACCTCGGTGGCGGAGCCGACCAGGTGTTCGATGGCGGCACGCTGCTCGCCCGTGGTCTGCTGCACTTGCTGCAGCAGACCGCCGATCCGTTCCATCAGTTCGGCGCGTTCGCTCAGGGTGGCGCTTTCATTGGCGTTGTGGCGCTCGGCCACGCGACTCATCTGTTCGCGCAACTGGGCGATCACCTCGGCCGCGGCCTTGGGCGCTTCGGACGCGGTCTGCATCAGGCGGGCCATGGGCGCTTCGAGCGCGGTGCCCAGCGTGGCCAGTTGGGTGGCCAGGGCGGCCTGCAGGTCGGCCAGGCGCCGCACGGCGGCGTCGCCGCGCGCGGCCTCGTCGGCGCGCAGGGTCTGCAGTTCACTGCGCCACAGCGCGGCCAGCTCGTCCATGCGCTGGCCGTGTTGTGCGGTCCAGGTCTCTTCGCTGGCGGCGCGGGCCTGCACCAGGGCTTCGGTCTGCGCGATGAGACGGGCCACGCCGTCCAGGCTGCGGCCGGCCTGTTCGGCACTGCGTTCGGTCAGGGTGGTGGCGGTGGACTCCAGCGCCTGCAGCACAGCGCGCTGCTGGGCCAGGGTCTGCTCGCCGGCGTGTTGCCACTGGCCCTTGAGGTCTTGCGCCATGCGCTCCAGCGCGGCCGTCAGGGCGGCCTGCTGCTGCTGTTCGGCCTGGGCGCGCTGGGCCTGCGCCTCGGCCTGCGTGGCCTGCACGCGGGCCAGCAGTTGGGCGCTGCGGTCTTCAAAGCCGGCGTTGAAGGCGGCCAGCGATTGCGACAAGCCTTGCAGCAGTTTCTGCCCGCCCTGTTCATGCTGGGCCAGCACGCGGGTCCAGGTCTCGGTCACGGTGGCGGTGGTCGCGCCAAAGCGCGCCGAAAGAGCTTCGAGCTGGGCATGGACCGCGACGTTCACGCCTTCGTGCAGGCGGGTCGATTCGGCCGCGATGCCCGCCATGGCCTGCTGCACCACAGGCTGCAGGCTGTCGACGGCGGCTCGGGTGCTGGCGGCCAGGCTGTCGCGCAGCGACTGTTCAACCGACTGCGCGAGCTGGGTATAGGCGGCGACAACCTCGCGCTG
Source organism: Hydrogenophaga sp. (assembly GCA_016790705.1). Taxonomy (GTDB): domain Bacteria; phylum Pseudomonadota; class Gammaproteobacteria; order Burkholderiales; family Burkholderiaceae_C; genus Hydrogenophaga. Next base: position 48,049 of record JAEUOT010000052.1, on the reverse strand, counting down.
GAAGTGCTGTTGCCGTTCCAGCAACTGCGTGTCGAGCTGCTGGCTGCGCTGCTCCATGCGCTCGATAAGGGTCTGCAGGTGCTGCGCGGCGGCGGGCATGGCCTCGGCCTGGCGCTGCAGGGCCTCGAAGTTCTGCTGGCGCTGGTGCGCGGGCGTGAAGGCGTAGAAGGTGCTGCCCAGCAGGGCGTCGAGCCGTCGCAGGGCCAGGGTGCGTTCGCGCCGCACCAGGGTGGCCATCAGGCCGAGCATGGCCGACGTGGCGACCCCCGCCACCGAGGTGCCGAAGGACAGGCCCAGGCCCTTGATGGGCGCGGCCAGCGCGGCGCGGATGGCGTTCAGGTCGGCCGAGCCTTCGAGCGCGAACACGGCGCCCTTGAAGGTGACCACCATGCCCAGGAAGGTACCGAGCATGCCGAGCATGACCAGCAGGCCGATCAGGTAGGGCGTGAGCGCCAGGCCGGGGAAGGCGCTGCGTTCGGCCTCGATGCGCTGGCGCACCGCATTGCGCAGCGGCGCGGGCACGCGGGGCAGCCAGTCGGCCAGGGCCGTCAGCGGTTGCGGGATCTGGTTCAGCGCGGTGTTGAGCGCGGTGGTGGTCTGCGCAAAGCGCCGCAGCTCCCATGCGCCGGTCAGGTAGACGGCGGCGATCAGCAGCGTCATGCCCAGCGCGAACACGCCGGTGCCGACAAAGCCGCTGGCCACCCACAGCACGACGGCCAGGCCGGTGATGAAAGCGCCCACAGTCAGGGCGCGGTAGGAGGAGGTCTTTTCAGGGGTCATGCGTCCAGGGATTCAATGAGGCCGATCACCGGTTGCAGCCGCAGCTCGAGTTCGGCCAGCAGGAGTTGCTGAAACTCGGCCTCGAACGCCTGCAGCCAGCGCCGGTGATCGGGAGCGCCGGACCCTGCGGCTTCCTGGCGCAGGGCGGCGAAGCGGGCCTTCAGATGGGCCGGCAAGGTGTTGAGCAGACGCTGCTCGCGTCCGCCGAAAAAGCTGTCCATCACCGCGTCGATGGCGGCCAGTTGCGCCAGCTCGGGCGTGGACTGTGCAAGGTGCTGACGCACGTGTTCGCGCAGCGCGTCCACGCTCAGCTCCATGCGGCGCTGCTGGTCACCCAGGCGCTGTTGAAACAGGGCGAGCTCGGTGTCGAGGTCGCTCGGGTCGGGCTGGTGCGAGGGGCTTGCGGTGATCGAGCGCGTAAGCACGGCGCGCACGCGCTCGAGTTCGTTGCTCAGGGTCTCGTGCAGGCGTGCCGATGGCAGCCGTGGCGGGCGGCGGCGAGCGGCGGCGCCGGCAGCGGCGATGGCGGGGCGCGCGGCATGCAGCTTCACCGCCTCGGTCACGCTCAGCCACTGGCCCAGGCGCTCGGCCACATCCTGGCGCGGCGCGTCGGCGGCCGCAGGCAGCCAGCGGGCGAGCTGGCGCGCCAGGGCGGAGGCGGGAACGGACGGGAATGAGCTGCGCAAAACGGACCACGGCGCCCGGCGGGCGCCCAGAACAAGTTGGAGGGAAAAGACCCGGCCATGAACGGCGCGGGCGGTCCGCCAGCGGGTGCGCTGGCGGCGAGGCCGCTATTAGAAACCATCCCGCCGACCGCCCGTCGGCAGCACGGTGAGGGCAGCGGCGGAGCGTGGGGGTCAAGGGCCAGCCGCCGGGCCGCCCCAAGGCAGGCCCAGCCCCCTCGGGGGGCAGCGACCCGCGCAGCGGCGGAGCGTGGGGGTCTGTCTACCCCGTGATCTCTACGCGTGCGCCACCGGGCATGGCGATCACGGCTTCGTAATAGCCGTCGCCCGTGGTGCGTGGGCCTGACAGCAGGCTTCCATCGGCACGGCAACGCTCGGCCAGCGCATCCACCGCTGCCGCACTGCCCAGCGACACGGCGACATGGTCCCAGCCGGCGCGTTCGGCATCGGGCACGGCTTCGATCCAGGGACCGGTCATGAGCTCGATCTGCGCGCCGCCGCCAGGCAGCACCACGAAGCGCGACACGAAGCCGGGCCGGCGCTGGCTGCGGTAGGGCTCTCCGACGGTGGCGCCGAAGTGCGACTGCCAGAACGCGGCGGCCGCGTCGAGGTCGCAGGTCCAGAGGGCGACGTGGACGAGCTTCATGTGGCCTCCGCAGGTGGGGGATCGGCCCGCAGGACTTGCGTGCCCTGCTTCGCCAGCGCCTTGAGGAAGGCGAAATCGGCGTCGTGTTCGACCACGAAATGGTCGATCTCGCGCGTGGGGGTGACGCGGTGCGGCAGCAGCAGGCCGAGCTTGTCGTTGGTGGCCATCGCGACGCAACGCTGGCTGGCTGCGCGCAGCGCGCGCTTGAAGGCGGCGTCGGCCGCGTCCACCGTGCAGATGCCTGTGTCTGTGAGCACGCCGCAGGTGCCCAGGAAGCAGCGCTGGATATTCATCTGCGAGACGGCCAGCACGGCGGTGGCGTCGATGCAGCCGCCGACCAGCGGATCGACCGCGCCGCCGACCATGATGAGGTGCACGTCGGCGCGGCGCAGCAGCACCGCGGCGATGTCCACCGAATTGGTCGCGACCGTGAGCGCGTACTCGTGCGGCAGGCATTGCGCCAGTGCGAGGTTGGTGCTGCTGCTGTCGAGAAACAGGAATTCGCCGGGTTCGATGATGGTGACGGCCGTGCGGGCCAGGGCGGCCTTGCGCTCGCGCCGCTCGTCCATGCGCACGGCCATGGAGGTGGCGCCGGGCTGGGGCGGCAGCGCGCCGCCGTAGACGCGACGGCACAGGCCGTCGGCAGCCAGTGCGCGCAGGTCGCGTCGGATTGCGTCTTCGGACACGGCGAATTCGGTGGCCAGCGTGGCCGCCACCACGGCCTGGCCTGCGGCCAGGCGCCGGGCGATCTGGTCGCGGCGGGCCAGGGGCAGCGGGGTTGTGTCGGGGTTCATGGCGTCATCATATCGTGCATAAACAAGAATACATTCGTGCACGATCATGCAGTCACAAAAACGCCATTTTTATTTCAATACTTCTTGTATTATTGATTCATGCAAGAAACCGACGTCATCCGATCCCTCGCCGCCCTGGCCCAGGACGTGCGCCTGCGGGCCTTCCGCGCCCTGGTGGTGGCCGGACCCGGCGGGCTGACGCCGAGCGCGCTGTGCGAGCAACTGGGCGTGGCACCCAACGCGCTGTCGTTCCACCTCAAGGAACTGACCCACGCGCAACTGGTGACCCAGGAGCGCCAGGGCCGCAACCTGATCTACCGCGCCGCGTTCGAGCGCATGAACGACCTGCTGGGCTACCTCACGCGCAACTGCTGCCAGGGTGAGGCTTGCGACGTGACTGGTGCCGGTTGCAGCAGCTGCGGTGACGCTCCATGAACCTCGCCGACGCACTCAACCTGCACTGCGCCTGCGAGACGCTCCAGTCGGAGCACCTGAAAGCCGAGCTGGAGACCCAGCCGTCGCTGGCGGGCATGAGCGAGCGACTCGCGCAAACCCACCCCCATCTGTTCTCCGCAACCGCCGTGTTCCTGGATGCCGGTCTGGCGCGACAAATGAACGACGCGGTGCTGGCGATAGAGCGCGTGATGCAGACCCCGCATTGGCAGGAAGAGGTGCTCAGCCGCGCGCCATCGATTGCCCGCGTGGACCACGGTCCCTCAGGCGTGTTCGCTGGCTACGACTTCCATGTCACCGCAGACGGCCTGCGCCTGATCGAGATCAACACCAACGCGGGTGGTGCGTTGCTCAATGCCGCCCTGGCTCGGGCCCACCGGGCCTGTTGCAGCGACGTCCCTGCGGTGTGCGACCCGTCCAGTGACATGGATGCGGTGGAAGCCGGCTTTGTACAGATGTTCCGGCAGGAGTGGCGCGCACAGCGTGGCGCGGCACCGCTGCGCAATATCCTGATCGTCGACGACCATCCGGACACCCAGTACCTGTCGCCCGAGTTCGACATGGCCCGCGCGCTGTTCGCCTCGCAGGGACTGCAGGCGGTCGTGGCCGATGCCTGCGACCTGCAGTGGCGTGATGGCGCGCTGTGGCACCCGGGTCTGCCTGCCGACATGCCGATCGACCTGGTCTACAACCGCCTGACCGACTTCGCCCTTCAGGACGAGCGCCACGCCGCGCTGCGCCAGGCCTATGTGGCCGGCGCGGCCGTGGTCACGCCGCACCCCCGCGCGCATGCGCTGCAGGCCGACAAGCGCAACCTCACGCTGCTGTCGGACACCGCCCGCCTGCAAGCCTGGGGCGTGGACGCCGCCGACCGCGCGCTGCTGGCTCAGGTGGTGCCCCAGACACGGCGTGTCACCCCCGACAACGCAGACCAACTCTGGGCCGAACGAAGGTCACTGTTCTTCAAGCCGGCTGCGGGATACGGCGCCCGTGCCGCCTACCGGGGCGACAAGCTCACCCGACGTGTGTGGGGCGAGATCCTCGCCGGCGACTACGTGGCCCAGGCCCTGGTGCCGCCCAGCGAGCGGCTCGTGCGCGTCGGTCAGGCGCGCGTCCGGCTCAAGCTGGACCTGCGCGCCTACAGCTACCTGGGCCAGGTGCAGTTGCTGGCCGCTCGTACCTGGTCGGGTCAGACGACAAATTTCCGCACGGAAGGCGGCGGCTTCTCGCCGGTGCTGGTCATCCCATCGGTGCCGGTCGTCGCTGAATCGTCCCCCTTGTTCCACTGAAAGAGAACCCCATGAAGCGCTTCCATGTGCACCTGCACGTCGACAACCTGGCCCAGAGCATCGCCTTCTACTCGCGCCTGTTCGCGGCCGAACCCACCCGCGTGGAGACCGACTACGCCAAGTGGATGCTGGACGACGCCGGAGAACTGGTCGACCTGAAGGCCCGCACCAGGTCGGCCGACATGGCCCTGCTGGACGAGGGCGAAACGACCTGCTGCTGATCCCTTCGTACAACCGACCGACGCACCATGAACGTCCTCTTCCTCTGCACCCACAACTCGGCCCGCAGCATCCTGGCCGAGGCCCTGCTCAACCACCTGGGCGGTCCCCGCTTCACCGCCTATTCCGCCGGCAGCAGCCCGCGCGCCAACCAGCAGCCCAATCCGCTGGGCCTGCAGGTGCTGCAGGGCGCCGGCATCGCCACCGACGGCCTGCGCAGCAAGAGCTGGGACGAATTCGCCGCGCCCGGCGCACCGCACATGGACCTGATCGTCACCGTCTGCGACAACGCGGCCGGTGAGGTCTGCCCCGTGTGGCCCGGCCACCCGGCCTCGGTGCACTGGGGCTACCCCGACCCGTCCGAAGGCGACGCGCCCGACGAGGTGAAGCGCGAAGCCTTCCGCCAGACCCTGCTGGCGATGAAGCGCCGGCTGGAGCTGCTGATCAGCCTGCCGCCGTCCAAGCTGGACAAGGCCGTGCTCGGCGAGAGCGCGCGCGAACTCGCGAAACACTGAGGAGCAGCGCGTGAATCTGTTCGAGCGCTGGCTCTCGCTCTGGGTCTTTCTGTGCATCGTGGCCGGCATCGCGCTGGGCCAGTTGTTCCCGCCGCTGTTCCAGGCCATCGGCCGCATGGAAGTGGCGCGCGTCAACCTGCCGGTGGGCGCGCTGATCTGGGTGATGATCATTCCCATGCTGGTCAAGGTGGACTTCGGCGCCCTGGGCCAGGTGCGCCGCCACGTGCGCGGCATCGGTGTGACGCTGTTCGTCAACTGGCTGATCAAGCCGTTTTCGATGGCCCTGCTGGGCTGGCTGTTCGTGCGGCAACTGTTCGCGCCCTGGCTGCCGGCCGACCAGCTCGACAGCTACATCGCCGGCCTGATCCTGCTGGCCGCCGCGCCCTGCACCGCGATGGTGTTCGTGTGGAGCCGGCTGACCAACGGCGACCCGCTGTTCACGCTCTCGCAGGTGGCGCTCAACGACAGCATCATGGTCATCGCCTTCGCGCCGCTGGTGGCGTTCCTGCTCGGCCTGTCGGCCATCACCGTGCCATGGGACACGCTGCTGACCTCGGTCGTGCTCTACATCGTGATCCCGGTGCTGTTCGCGCAGTGGTGGCGCAAGCGCCTGCTGGCGCGCGGGCAGGCGGTGTTCGACGCCGCCATGCAGCGCATCGGCCCCTGGTCCATCGTGGCGCTGCTGGCCACGCTGGTGCTGCTGTTCGCCTTCCAGGGCGAGGCCATCCTCAAACAGCCGCTGGTGATCGCGCTGCTGGCGGTGCCGATCCTGATCCAGGTGGTGTTCAACTCGGCCCTGGCCTACTGGCTCAACCGCCGGCTGGGCGAGGCGCACAACGTCGCCTGTCCGTCGGCGCTGATCGGCGCCAGCAACTTCTTCGAACTCGCCGTGGCCGCCGCCATCAGCCTGTTCGGCTTCGAGTCCGGCGCCGCGCTGGCCACGGTGGTGGGTGTGCTGATCGAGGTGCCGGTGATGCTGGCGGTGGTGCACGTGGTCAACCGCAGCAAGGGCTGGTACGAGGCGGGTGCGTCCACCTGAGGCGCCAACGATCCGCGACCGCTGGCTGGCGAGCCTCACCCACCGCAGCACGACGAGGCCGACGCCACCGGCGTCTCGTAGCGCTCGCCGATCACCGGAAACCCTTTGCGCATCCACTTGAGCAGACCGTTCTGCATGTTGCTCACCCGGGTGAAGCCGTGGAACTGCAGGTAGTAGGTGGCCTTGAGACTGCGTTCGCCGGTCTCGCAGACCAGCACGATCTCACGGTCCTTGGGCAACTCGCTCCAGCGCTGCTCCAACTCGGCGAGCGGGATGTTCACAATGTTCGGCACATCAAAGGCCGTGCGGGCCACTTCGGCGCGCTCGCGCACGTCCACCAGCAAGGCGCCCTCACCGACGAGGCGGCGGGTGGTCGTCGGGCAGACCTGTTTCGCTTCTTCCAGCATGGCGTGCCCCTTCGGGATCAGGCCGTCAGCCACTGTTCGACCTTCTCTCGGCTGGGCACACCACCGGCATGGACCACCTTGCCGTTGATGACCACGCCCGGTGTGCTCATCACACCATAGCCCATGATCTCGCGCAGCTCTTCGACCTTGGTGAGCGTGACGTTCACGCCCCTGGCCTTGGCGACCTGATCGATCAGGGCGATGGTGTTCTTGCAATTGCTGCAGCCGGAGCCGAGTACCTTGATGTCCATGTCTTACTCCTGTTCCATTTCGAGATAGGTGAGATTGGCCAGCTGGGGCAGCCAGACGTCCACGTGCTTGAGGTGCCTGTAGGGCGCTGCGTCGAAGCTCTTGATCGCGGCGTCCATGTCGGTGCCCGCCTCCACCGCTTTTCCCATGTGGGCACGCAAGGCCTTGAGCAGCTGGCCGGTGTCCTTCTGCGCCTGCGCGAGTGTGGTCACGCGGCCGTGGCCGGGCACCACCACCTTGGGATTCAAGGCTTCGAGGGCCTCGAAGGACTCGACCCAGGTCTTGGTCTTGCTCACCGGGTGCAGACCCAGGATGCGGTCCACATAGACGACATCGCCGGTGAACACCACGCCGCTCCTGGGCAACCAGACCATGCTGTCGCCGGGGGTGTGGCCGCCCCTGCGGTGCACCACTTCGATGACCGTTCCGCCCAACTCCAGCCGTGTATTCGCATCTTTGAGCCAGCGGGTGGGCAGCACGATTTCGGTGCCGTCCAGCTTTTCCTTGAGAACCGGGGCATTGGCTTTCAGTTGCTCGGGGCCGCGGGCTTTCATGTCGGCCTCGGCATCGGCGTGGGCCATGATCTCCGCCCCCTGCGCCTTGAAGTAGCCATTGCCCATCCAGCGGTGGTCTTGCCCGCCGGTGTTGATGACCCATCTGATCGGCTGGGGTGTCACCTTCTTCGCGGCCTCGGCGATCTGGCGCGCGCTCTGGAAACTGGCGCCCGTGTCGATCAGCACCGCACCGGCCTGCGTGACGACCAGGCCGATGTTGGCGTTGAGCGCCTCGTTCTCATACGTTCGGCCTTCGGTGTCGCCTACATGGGCATAGACGTTGGGCGCAACGGCCTGAAAGCCCACTTCCACCGCCTGGGCGCTCCAGGCCAGTGTCGCAGCGATGCCGCCCACCAGCAGCGGTCTGAGTCGGGTCAAAGAAATGGCCATGCGTCGTGTCTCCAGTTGTCAATCTGCAAAAAACCCGGCGGTCAAAGCACCGCGTTGAACACGAAGCCCACCAGCAGGATGCCGCTGGCCACCACCGCGATGAAGGTGGCGATCAGGCGCAGCTTGAGCACCTTGCGCAGGATGATCATCTCGGGCAGCGAGAGCGCGATCACGCTCATCATGAAGGCCAGCACCGTGCCCAGCGCCGCACCCTTGGCCAGCAGGGCCTGCACGATGGGAATGACGCCGGCGGCGTTGGTGTACATGGGCACGCCGATCAGCACCGCCAGCGGCACCGACCACCAGGCGTCCTTGCCCATGAAGCTGGCCATGAAGTCCTGCGGCACCCAGCCGTGGATGCCGGCGCCGATGGCGATGCCCGCAAGGATGTAGGGCCAGACCTTGCCCACGATCTCGCGCACCGAGGCGAAGCCGGCCTGCACGCGGTCGGCCAGCGTGGTCTCGGCCGCCTCAAAGCCGGCGGACACTTTCGGCATGTCGCGCACCCAGTCTTCCAGATAGTTCTCCAGCTTCAAGCGGCCGATGACCCAGCCGGCCAGGACGGCGACGGACAGCCCCAGCCCCATGTACAGCGCGGCGATCTTCCAGCCGAAGAGGCCGAACAGCAGCGCCAGCGCCACCTCGTTGACCATGGGCGCCGAAATCAGAAACGAGAAGGTCACGCCCAGCGGCACACCCGCCTGCACAAAACCGATGAACAGCGGCACCGCCGAGCAGGAGCAGAACGGCGTGACGATGCCCAGCAGCGCGGCCATGACGTTGGCGACGCCTTCGGAACGGCCTGCCAGCAGGGCTCGGGTGCGCTCGGGCGTGAAATAGCTGTTGACCATGCCCATGACAAACACCACACCGGTCAGCAGCAACAGAACCTTGGGGGTGTCGTAGAAAAAGAACTGCAGCGCGCCGCCCAGGTGGCTCTCGCGGTCCACCGGCAGGGCGGCGACCAGGGCTTCGGACACCGGAATCAGCGACTGGTACAGGCCCCACCAGACGGCAGCGGCGGCCAGCAGGAACAGCGTCGGCCGCCTCAGCGGCCAACGGGTCAGGTTCGATGTGAGGGTGCTCATGTCCCAGAAGACGGGACAGACCGAAAAAAGACGCAGCTCGACGTCTATTTTTTTCGTCAGAGCGTTTGAGTGGCGGTCAGAAGGTTTTGCCGGACCCGTCGGACGCTGGCGGCAGGCAACAGGCATCGCGCAAGGGCTCACGGGGCACGAAGTCGTCCACCCGCCCGGCCCCGTCGAACCGGACCTGGCAGGCCTGGGTTATGCGCTCGCGCATGCGCAGGCGGGCCCGCTGCACGCGGGACTTGGCGGCGGACAGGCTGAGGTTCTTCAACCGCGCGAACTCGGCCTGGGGCATGCCATCCAGGTCGCACAGGGTGATGGCCTCCCGATCCTCCACCGAGAGTTCGGACAACACCCGCGGCAGACAGGCCTGCGCCAAAGCGTCCACGGTTTCGGCCGTGTCGGCGGGCTCCGGCAGCGCGTCCAGGTGCTCGTCCAGCGGATCGTGCACCCGCGCGGCCCGCAGGCGGTCGATCAGCGTGTTGCGGGCGATTTCGTACAGCCAGGCGCGGGGTTGTTCAATGCTGTCGAACCGCCGGGCCTGGGTCATGGCCTTGAGAAACACGTCCTGCAGCAGGTCGTCCACCTCGCTCCTCACCGGCAGGCGGGCGAGCAGCCAATGGCGCAGCTCGGCCTCATGGCGGTTCCAGGCGGGCAAGAGCGTGTTCAAGGCGTCGCTTTCCATCACACCGGGATTTTCAGCGAATCAGCAGCGCACGGAAATCGTTGACGTTGGTGTGGGTCGGTCCGGTGATCACCAGATCACCCAGCGGTGCGAAGAAGCCGTAGGCGTCGTTGCGCGCCAGGTGGTCGGCCAGCGTCAGGCCCCGCGCCGCCGCGCGCGCCAGCGTGTCGGGCGCGACCAGGGCGCCCGCGTTGTCTTCCACGCCGTCGATGCCGTCGGTGTCGGCCGCCAGGGCCCACACACCGCCCTGCCCGCCCAGCGCCTGCGCCAGCCCCATGCAGAACTCGCCCGCGCGACCGCCCCGCCCTTTCGCTTGTCCTTCGACGCGGGGGCGCACGGTCACCGTGGTCTCGCCGCCGCTGAGGATCACGCAGGGCGCTTCGAAGCAGCTGCGGCCCAGCGCGGTGTAACGGGCCAGCGCCGCGTGCACCTTGCCGACCTCGCGCGACTCGCCCTCGATCTCGTCGCTCAGCACATAGGCGCGCAGGCCGAGCGCGCGGGCGGCCTCGGCCGCGGCGTCCAGGCTCTGTTGCGGCGTGGCGATCAGGTGGGTCTCGCAGCGCGCCAGCCGCGGGTCGCCGGGGTTGGGGGTTTCGAGCGTGCCGGCCTCCAGTTGCTGCTTCACCGCTGCGGGGACCTCGATGCCGTAGCGGCGCAGGATGTCCAGCGCATCGGCGCAGGTGGTCGCGTCGGCCACGGTGGGGCCACTCGCGATCACGCTCACGTCGTCGCCCGGCACATCGCTGATGGTCAGCGTGACCACCCGCGCGGGGGCACAGGCCGCGGCGAGGCGCCCGCCCTTGATGCGCGAGAGGTGCTTGCGCACCGTGTTCATCTCGCCGATGTGGGCCCCGCTCTCCAGCAGTTGCCGGTTGATTTGCTGCTTGTCGGCCAGCGTCAGGCCCTCGCACGGCAGGGTCAGCAGCGCCGAGCCACCGCCGGAGATGAGGCAGAGCACCAGATCGTCTTCGGTCAGGCCCTGCGTCAAAGCGAGGATGCGCTGCGCGGCGTCAAGACCGGCCGCGTCGGGCACCGGGTGCGCCGCCTCGACCACCTCGATGCGCTGCGCCAGACCCACGGGCCGAGGCGGCACATGACCATAACGCGTGACCACCAGGCCCGAGAGCGGCGCCGGCTGCGGCCACAGCGCTTCGACGGCCTGCGCCATCGCGCCGCCGGCCTTGCCCGCGCCCAGCACCAGCGTGCGCCCCTTCGGCGGTGGCGGCAGGTGCGCCGCGGTGTTGTGCAGCGGCAGCGCGCGCTGCACCGCCACGTCGTAGAGGTGGCGCAACAGGGCGCGCGGGTCGCCGGTCACAGCCGCCAGCCCGAGGGCTGGCGCCCGTGGGCGGCCAGCCAACCCAAGCCAGCCTGGGTGCCGCCCGGCCCCTTGTCCGCCGGGAAATACTCGCAGCCCACATGGCCCTGGTAGCCGATCCGGTCGAGCCAGTCGAACAGGAACGGGTAGCGGATCTCGCCACTGCCCGGTTCGGCGCGGCCCGGGTTGTCCGCAATCTGGATGTGGGCGATCAGCGGCAGAGCGCGCTGCAGGCTGCCGGCGATCTCGCCCTCCGAGCGCTGAGCGTGGTAGACGTCGTACTGCAGGAAGAGGTTGTCCAGCCCGTGCTGTTCGCGCAGCTCGCCGATCAGCGCCAGCGCCTGCGACGGTCTGTCGATGAAGAAGCCCGGGATATCGAAGCCGTTGATCGGCTCAACCAGCAGCTTCAGGCCGTGGCCCGCGAGCATGCGGGCCGCCGTGCGCAGGTTGGCGCGCAGCGTGGCCATCGCCTCGCGCGCATCGACCTCCTGCGCCCGCACGCCCGCAAGGGCGTTGAGCTGCGGAACCCCCAGGGCCTTCGCATACCGGACCGCCTGTTCGACCCCCGAGAGGAATTCGTTCACACGCTGCGGGTGACAGGCGATGCCACGTTCGCCGGCCGCCCAGTCACCGGCCGGCAGGTTGTGCAGCACCATCTGCTGCCGGTTCGCCCTCAGGAGATCGGCCAGCTCGTCGGCGGCGTGGGCATAGGGGAACTGGCACTCGACGGCATCGAATCCGCAGGCCTTGGCGGCGGCGAAGCGCTCGGGAAACGGCAGGTCGGTGAACAGGGTGCTGAGGTTGGCAGAGAATGCAAACATGCTGCGCATTGTGGCGCAGCCATTGCCCGAACAGACCCCATGAGTACCCTGCTGATCCAACACGCCGATTGCATCGCCACCTTTGACCACGACACGCCGTCCCGGGGGCGCGAACTGAAGGACGCGTCGCTGTTCGTGCGCGGTCAGGTGATCGAATGGATCGGGCCCAGCGCCGAGCTGCCGACTGGGCTGCGCGAGGAGGCCGACGAGGTGATCGACGCGCGCGGCCACCTGGTCACGCCCGGTCTGGTGAACACCCACCACCACATGTACCAGTCGCTCACGCGCGCCATCCCCGGCGTGCAGGACGCGGAACTCTTCAGCTGGCTGCGCGGCCTCTACCCGATCTGGGCCGGCCTGACGCCGGAGATGGTCCAGGTCTCGACCCAGGTGGCCATGGCCGAGCTGCTGATGAGCGGCTGCACCACCAGCAGCGACCACCTCTACATCTACCCCAACGGGGTGCGGCTGGAAGACAGCATCGAAGCGGCGCAGGGCATCGGCATGCGCTTCGTCGCCACGCGCGGCAGCATGAGCGTGGGCCAGTCGCAGGGCGGGCTGCCGCCCGACCGGGTGGTGGAAAAGGAAGACGCCATCCTCAAGGACAGCCAGCGCCTGATCGAGACCTGGCACAGCGCCGACCACGGCGCCATGGTGCAGATCGCGCTGGCACCGTGTTCGCCGTTTTCCGTCAGCCCGGCGCTGATGAAACAGAGCGCCGAACTCGCGCGCAGCTTCAAGGGCCAGGGGGTGCGCCTGCACACCCACCTGGCCGAGAACGACCACGACATCGCCTACAGCCGCGAGAAGTTCAACAAGACGCCCGCGCAGTACGCGCAGGAGCTGGGCTGGCTGGGCGGCGACGTCTGGCACGCCCACTGCGTGAAGCTCGATGACGAAGGCATTTCACTCTTCGCCGCCAGCCGCACCGGCGTGGCGCACTGTCCCTGCAGCAACATGCGCCTGGCCAGCGGCATCGCGCCGATCCGCCGCATGGTCAACGCCGGCGTGCCGGTGGGCCTGGGCGTGGACGGCAGCGCGAGCAATGACGGTGCCCACATGGTCAACGAGGCGCGGCAGGCGCTGCTGCTCGCTCGGGTGGGCCGCGCCCTCTCGGCGCAAGAATCTCGCTATGGCCGGAACTTCTTCGGCTGCGACCTCGGCCCGGCCGAAATGACCGCGCGCGACGCGTTGCACATCGCCACCCGGGGCGGCGCGCAGGTGCTGGGCCGCAAGGACATCGGCCACCTCGCCGTGGGCATGTGTGCGGACTTCGCGCTGTTCGATCTGCGCACCCTGGGCTTTGCCGGCGGGGCGGTGCACGACCCGGTGGCCAGCCTGCTGCTGTGTGCCAGCCCGCAGGCCGCGTACACGGTGGTCAATGGCCGGGTCGTGGTGCGCGAAGGACAGCTGGCGAGCGTGGACCTTGGCCCGCTGGTCGAGCGGCACAACCGGCTGGCGATGGAACTGGCGGCTGCGCGTTAGACATGCCAGGGCGACAGCAGCACCGACAGCCAGCCGTTGAGGTCCTGGATTTCCTCGGGACAGACCTCATGGCCCATCGCATAGTCGTGCCACGCCACGTCGTAGCCCAAGGACTGCAGCATCGTCCGTGAGCCCTCGGCCCGGGCGGGGACCACCACCCCGTCCTCGCGCCCGTGCGCCATGAAGATCGGCACGTCCCGGTTGGCGACGCTGGCCTCGGCCTCGGTGGCACCCTGCAAGGGCAGGTACCCCGACAGCACCACCAGACCCGCGAGCCGCTGCGGCGCACGCAGCCCGGCCATCAGCGCCATCACCGCGCCCTGCGAAAACCCCAGCAGCACCACGTGGCCCGGCGGCATGCCGCGCGCCGCCTCACGGTCGATCAGCGCCTGCACCACCGCGCAGGATGCCCGAAGCCCTTCCTCGTCCTGGGTGGACAGCGCACCGCTGCGGGCCGCCACCGGACGCGGGTCGTACCAGGCGCGCAGCGGCCCTTCGGCGTGAATGCTGACGTTGCGCAGCGGCGCGTCCGGGAACACGAAACGGACCGGACCCGCAGCCGACAGGTCCAGCTCACGCACCAGCGGTGCGAAATCGCGGCTGTCGGTGCCCAGACCGTGCAACACGATCAGGGTGGCCACCGGTGAGGCCGACGGGTCATGGCCGCTCACCGTTTCCCGAAGCTGAATGGTCTGTCGTTGGATCATCCGGCCAGCATAGCGGCAGGCAGGCCGCCGCTGGTACTACAACAGCCCCGAGACCGCCGCGTTTGCAGACGGATGCATCGGTAACATCTTGTGTCGCGGTCAGCCCACGAACTGGCGAACGGTCTGGACCAGGCGCGCCGACTGCTGCTGCAGGGCGTCGGCCGCGGCGGCTGCCTGCTCGACGATGGCGGCGTTCTGCTGCGTGTTCTGGTCCAGCTCGCCGATGGCGTGCGTCACCGACTGGATGCGCCCGGACTGTTCGCGCGTCACCTGGCTGACCTCGGACAGCAACTGGTCAACCTGCTGAACCGCGTCGCCCAGGCTGTTGAGCGTGCTCTCCGCCTGCCGAATCAGGCTCGCCCCCGAGGCCACGCGATCGACCGAATCGACCGTGAGCTGACGGATGTCCTTGGCCGCCGCGGCGCTGCGCTGGGCCAGGGTCCGGACCTCGCCCGCCACCACGGCAAAGCCCCGGCCCTGTTCGCCGGCCCGTGCCGCCTCGACCGCCGCGTTGAGCGCGAGGATGTTGGTCTGGAAGGCGATGCCGTCGATCATCCCGGTGATGTCGGCGATGCGGCGGCTGGACTCGTTGATCTTGTCCATCGCCTCGCGCGTCTCGCGCATCACCTCTTGCCCGTTGTGGGCCTGCGCCACGGCGTCGCGCGCCAGTTGGGCGGCGTGGTCGGACGACTCGGCACTGTGGGCCACGACCTCCGAGAGTTCGCGCAGTGCGCTGGCGCTCTGCTGCAGGTGGGCCGCCTGCTGTTCGGTCCGCACCGAGAGATCTGCGTTGCCGCTGGCAATCTCCTTGGACGCGTTGGCGACGCCGCCCGAGACATCGTCCACCGCGCCGAAGGCCTCGCGCAGCTTGCGCGAAAAGCCGTTGAAACCGCGCGCAATCACGGTCAGCTCGTCGTTGCCGCTGACGGGCAGTTCCACCCGCAGGTCGGTATTGCCGGAGGCCAGACCTTCCATGGTCTGACCCAGCGACCGCAGGGGCTTCATCAGCGAACGCACCAGCAGGGTCATGATCACCGCCGCCAGCACGCAGGCCACGGCTGCCGCCGCGATCGCGGCGTAAAGCTGCTGCTGGGCGGCTGCGGCAGCGACCGCCAGCGGGTAGGACACCACCACGCTCCAGGGCGCAGTGCCGGGCAGCACGGTCACCGGCGTGAAGATGTGCGCCACGCCCTTGCCGTCCTCCCAGGTCCAGCGCTCGCCCTTGGCCACCCGGGCCAGCGCCTCGGCCGGCAGGTCGTCCGCCTTCTTGCCCAGGCGGGCCTTGTCCGGGCTGGCCAGGTAGAGGGCGCCGTTGGACAGCAGGGAGACGTGCCCGCCGGGCACCGGCTCCAGCGCACGCAGACGTTCGGAGAGATCCGACAGCGGCATGTCCGAGCCGGCCGCGCCGACAAACTTGCCGCCCACCAGGAGCGGCGTGACCATGGTCGTCATCAGCACGTCCTTGCCCGCCACCGGATAGACATAGGGCTCGATCAGCGCCGGTTTGAGGGTCTTGCGCGGAATCGCGTACCAGTCGTTGGCGCCGTCCTTCTCGTAGTCCAGCAAGGCCTCGACGGCGATCTGGCCGCTGCCCCGGTTCCAGTAGGCGATGTAGCGGCCGGTGTCGTCGTAGGCGGCTGTCTTCTTGACGTATTCGGCGTCCTTGCCGTCCAGGGCATTGGGCTCCCAGATCGAATAGGTGCCGATGAACTCGCTGCGCTGGCTCAGGATCTGGCGCGCCATGTCGTCGAGCTGGTCGCGGGCGGGCGGGTGTCCGGCCGCCTTCATGCCTTCGAGCGTGGCGCCGAAGGTCAGGACTGCGGCAAAGCTGCGCCCCAGCTCGCCGCGGATGTCTCCCGCCGCCTGGTCGGCCGCCAGGGCCGCCTGGTCGCTGGCGGCCTGCCGGGCCCGCGCGCTGGACTGAAGACCGACCACCACACTGGTGGCGGCCACACACAGCACACAGAGGAGCACCGACGCCAGGCTGAGCTTGGCGGTGAGCGACCATGCGGCAGGTCGGATCCGGGTGGAGGTGGGGGTATCGGACATGGCGATGGATCGGGGTTTGGAAAGAGGGGCTGGTTCGTCACTATCGGCGGGCGCATCCGATACTGAAGGCGCGATCACCTGTACTTTCCCGCCGCTTTTCCAGCGCCGCAGCCCCGCCCGCGCGGCGACGGCGCCTTGATCCAGGTCAGGGCAGGCCGGCGCCCGGGAGCGCAAGCTCGGGTTCGCACACGGGAAACCCCGCTGACGGCCCGCAGATGCCCCCGGTAGATTCCCTGCACCGATCTGGAGACAAGCAATGGCAAAAATTGCCCCCGAATTCCTGGCGCTGCAGCGCCTGTACCACTGGGAAACCACCACACCCGCACGCGTCGCCCTGACCCAGCCCATGGGTGGCGACGCCGTGAAGGATTTCACCTGGGCCGATGTGGCCGGGCAGGCACGGCGCATGGCCGCCCACCTCAAGGCCCAGGGCTGGGCGCCGGGCAGCAAGGTCGCCATCCTCTCCAAGAACTGCGCCTGGTGGATGATGAGCGACCTGGCGATCTGGATGGCCGGGTACGTCTCGGTGCCGCTGTACCCGACGCTGGCGCCCGAGACCATCAGCCAGATCCTCACGCACAGCGAGGCCAAGGCCCTGTTCGTCGGCAAGCTCGACGGCTGGGAACACATGAAGCCCGGGGTGCCGGCCGGCCTGCCCTGCATCAGCTACCCGCTCTCCCCCGACGACGCACGGCAGGCCTACGACGGCTGGGACGCCATCGTCGCCCGCACCGCCGCCATGCCCGAGTCGCCGACGCGGGACGAGGACGAGCTCGCCACCCTGATCTACACCTCGGGCACCACCGGCCTGCCCAAGGGCGTGATGCATTCCTTCGGCAATTTCGCCTGGGCGCTGGATCGGGGCCTGCAGCGCATACCGCTGTCGGCCGACGACCGCATGCTGTCCTACCTCCCGCTGGCCCACGTGGTCGAGCGCATGCTGGTCGAACACGGCTGGCTGCGCACGGCGATGCACGTGTACTTCGCCGAATCGCTGGACACCTTCGCGGCCGATCTGCAGCGCGCCCGCCCGACGGTCTTCTTCTCCGTCCCGCGGCTCTGGGTCAAGTTCCAGCAGGGCATCCACCACAAGATGCCGCCGGCCAAGCTCAAGCTGCTGCTCGGCATCCCGCTGGTCAGCGCGCTGGTGCGGGGCAAGATCCGCAAGGCCCTTGGCCTGGACCAGTGCCGGTTCGCCGCCGGTGGCGCCGCCCCGATGCCGCTGGCCCTGCTGGACTGGTACCGCACGCTCGGCCTGCCCATCAACGAGGGCTATGGCATGACCGAGAACCTGGCGCTCTCGCACATCACCGTCGCCGGCAAGGACCAGCGCGGCACCGTCGGCCCGACCTATCCCGACGTCGAACAACGCATCGACCCCGCCAGCGGCGAAATCCAGATGCGCAGCCTGGCGCTGACCCAGGGCTACTACAAGGACGATGAGAAGACGGCCGAGCTGTTCACGGCGGACGGCTGGCTGCGCACCGGCGACAAGGGCAGCATCGACGCCGAGGGCCTGCTGCGCATCACCGGCCGGGTCAAGGACCTGTTCAAGACCGGCAAGGGCAAGTACGTCGCGCCAGCGCCGATCGAGGACAAGCTGGTGATGCACCCGGCCCTGGAGGCCTGCGTCGTGACCGGTGCCAACCTCGGCCAGCCCCTTGGCATTGCCATGCTCAACGCCGACGGTGTCGAACAGGCCCGCAGCGTCGAAGGCCGGTCGGCGCTCGAAGCCTCGCTGCGCGCGCACCTCCAGGCGATCAACGCGACGCTGGACCCGCATGAGCGGCTGCAATGCCTGGTGCTGACGACCACCGCCTGGACCGTCGACAACGACATCATCACGCCGACCTTCAAGGTCAAGCGCAACCGGATCGAGGACCTGTACGCACGCCACTACGAGGCCTGGGAAACGGGCGGGCAGCAACTGGTCTGGATGCAGACCTGAGCCGCGTCGAAAAATAATCGGGACGACAGGGAATAAAGCGGACCCCGTCGGTGTTTACCGACTTGCAAGCCCCCTTTATCCCTTTTTCCGAGGAGTTCCCGATGCCCCGAATCCACATCCTTCGCGCCACCGCCGCCCTGTCCCTGGTGGCCGCAGCCCTGGTCGGCTGCGCCAGCACCGGCGGCGCGCCCGCCGGCGTGATGGCCAGCAACGGCATGCTGACCGGCCCCAACGGCATGACGCTCTACACCTTCGACAAGGACGCCGCCGGCAGCGGCAAGAGTGTCTGCAACGGCCCCTGCGCCACCAACTGGCCGCCGCTGATGGCCGGCAGCGCAGCCGCCTCGGGCGACTACAGCGTGGTGACGCGCGACGACGGCGCCAAGCAACTGGCCTACAAGGGCAAGCCGCTGTACTACTGGATCAAGGACAGCAAGCCTGGCGACAAGACCGGCGACGGCTTCAACGGCGTCTGGCGCGTCGCAGCGCCCTGACGCATACCTTGGGACCGGAAGACACACTGCCCCACATCCCCCGTCTGCGGCGCTACGCGCGCCTGCTGACGGGGGACGCGACGCGCGCCGACGACCTGGTGCAGGACACGCTGGAGCGCGCCTGCCACAAGTGGTCACTGTGGAAGCCGCGCGCCGACGGCACCGGCCTGCGCGCCTGGCTGCTGTCGATGATGCACAACCTGCACCTCAACCAGGTGCGGGACCAGGTGCATGAGCGCGACGCGGTCGAGCTCGAAGAGCATCACGAGCCCAGCCACGATCCGTTTCGCCATGTGCCCGAGCGCATGGACCTGGAGCAGGCACTGGCGCAGCTCAATCCCGTGCTGCGCGAGACCGTGCTGCTGGTGTGTGTCGAGGAGATGTCCTATGTCGAGACCGCTCAGGTCATGGGCGTGCCGGTCGGTACGGTGATGTCCCGGCTGTCGCGCGGACGCGAGCAGTTGCGCCAGCTCACCAGCGGCGAGCCCGCCGCGACCACGGCCCCTCGCCTGAAAGTTGTCTCCGGAACCCGTGCGCCATGAAGACCGATTCCACCTCTACCGTGACCGACGCCGAGCTGCACGCCTGGGTCGACGGCCAGTTGCCGGCCGATCGCGCGGACGCCGTGTCGGCCTGGCTGTTGCACCACCCCGACGATGCCCGGCGGGTGCAGGAATGGCAGGCGCAGCGCACGGCGCTGCAGGGCCTGCTGCGTGGCGTGCTGGATGAACCCGTGCCACTGGCGCTGGCCCGCGCCACCCGCCCGCCACGGCGTGCGGTCTGGCCCCAGGCGCTGGCCGCGAGCGTGCTGCTGGCGCTGGGTTTTGCCGGCGGCTGGTGGGGCCACACGGCCCGCGATCCCGCCGCCCGCCTGGCCGCCGCCACACCCGGCTTTGTTCAGGAAGCGCGCGTGGCCCACGCGGTCTACACGCCCGAGAAACGCCACCCGGTCGAGGTCGGCGCGGCCGAGCAGGCCCACCTGGTCCAGTGGCTGTCCAAACGCCTGGGCACGCCGCTGACCGCACCGCTGCTGCAGGAGCAAGGTTTCTCCCTGATCGGGGGGCGGCTGCTGCCCGGCCAGAACAGCGAAGCCCGCGCGCTGTTCATGTACGAGTCGGCGGCCGGCGAACGCATCACGCTGCACGTCTCGGCACTGGGCGAGCAGGCCGGCCAGGACAGCGCGTTCCGGTTCTATCGGGTGGGCGAGACCGAAACCTTCTACTGGGTCGACCGGCACATGGGCTACGCGCTCAGCGGCAACCTGCCGCGCGAGCGGCTCGCGGTGCTGGCCGATGCGGCCTACCGGCAGTTGCCGCGCTGAGCGGCCACCCCTCGGTCAGCGTCGGTCAGCCCAGCGCCTGCGCGTGATGGCGCAGGTGGTCGTCGATGAAGCTGCCAATGAAGTAGTAGCCGTGGTCGTAGCCGGCGTGGCGGCGCAGCGTGAGCGGCTGGCCGGCCTGGGCGCAGGCGGCCTCGAACGCCTCGGGGTAGAGCTGCTCGGCCAGGAATTTGTCGGCCAGGCCCTGGTCAATCAGGATGCCGCCGGGGAACGGCGCCGTTTTTTGCGCGGCCATCAGCAGGCTGGCGTCGTGTGCCGCCCAGGTGGTTTCGTCCTGGCCGAGGTAGCCCAGAAACGCCTTGTGGCCCCAGGGACACTTTGTCGGCGCACAGATGGGCGCGAAGGCCGAGAGGCTGCGGAATACACCGGGGTGGCGCAGCGCGAGCGTGAGCGCGCCGTGGCCGCCCATGGAATGGCCGGTGATGCCCAGGCGGTCGCCATCGAGACCGAAGTCGGCCACCACACCGGGAATCAGTTCCTTGAGCAGGTAACTCTCCATCTGCCAGTGGCCGGCCCAGGGGTGTTCGGTGGCGTCGAGATAGAAGCCGGCGCCGACGCCGAAGTCCCAGTGGTGGTCTTCGCCGTCGATGCCGCTGTTGCGCGGGCTGGTGTCGGGGAACAGCAGGGCCAGGCCCAGTTGTGCGGCGAGGCGCTGCGCGCCGGCTTTCATCGTCGCGGTCTCTTCGGTGCAGGTCAGGCCGGCAAGGTAGGTCAGCAGCGGAACCTTCTGCCCGGCAGCGGCCTGCGGCGGCAGGAACAGCGCGAAGCGCATCGGCAGGCCGATCTGGTTGACCGAGAAGTGTTTGTAGAAGCGCTGCACGCCGCCGAAGCAGCCGTGTTCGCTGAGCAGTTCGAGTCGTTCGAGGGCCATGGTGGTCTGTTGGTGAAAAAGGTCAGCGGCGGACCAGGTCGAGCACCGCATCGGCGAAGGCGCGCGGCGCCTCCTGCGGCAGGTTGTGGCCGATGCCGGGCAGGATGCGGTGCTGGCGCGGGCCGCTGAAGCGGTGGGCGTTGGCTTCGGCGGGCTCCCAGGGACGCACGCCGTCGGCAACGCCGTCGAAGCTGATGGTGGGCACGGTGATGGTCGGCTGGGCGGCGATGCGGCGCTCCACCTCAGCCACCGCCGGGTCGCCCGGCACCAGGCCGAAGCGGTGGCGGTAGGAATGGATCACGACGTCCACGAAGTCAGGGTGGTCGAAGGCGGCGGCGCTGCGCTCGAACGTCGCGTCGTCGAAGGCCCAGGTCGGCGACCAGAGTTGCCAGAGCCGGCGGCACAGCGCCCGCCGGTCCTGCGTCAGCGCGGCGCGACCGCGTTCGCTGTGGAACAGGTACTGATACCAGAGGCGCTGCTCGTTCTCGGGCGTGTCCGGCACCATCGCGCGGGCAATGTTCTGCAGGTTGTAGCTGTTGACCGAGACCAGGCCCGTGCAGCGTTCGGGCCACAGCGCCGCGACCACGCAGGCCGCGCGGCCGCCCCAGTCGTAACCCGCGAGCACCGCACGTTCGATGCTCAAGGCATCGAGCAAGGCCAGCAGGTCCGCGCCCAGCACCGCCTGCTCGCCCGAGCGCGGCGTGGCGGCGTCGAGAAACTGCGTGCCGCCATAGCCGCGCAGATAAGGAACGACCACGCGGCAACCGGCCTCGGCGAGCATCGGCGCCACGTCCACATACGAATGGATGTCATAGGGAAAGCCGTGCATCAGCAACACCGGCGGGCCATCGACGGGGCCGGCCATGTGGCAGGCCACATCGAGCACACCCGCGCGCACGCGGGTGTCGGCGTTCAGCAGCGGCAGCGCCATGTCCCGATCAGAACTCGACCACCGATCGGATCGACTCGCCGCGCTTCATCAGCGCGAAGCCTTCGTTGATGTCTTCGAGCTTGAGCTTGTGGGTGATCAGGCTGTCGATATCGATCTTGCCTTCCATGTACCAGTCGACGATCCTGGGCACGTCGGTGCGGCCGCGCGCGCCGCCGAAGGCCGAGCCTTCCCACTTGCGGCCGGTGACCAGTTGGAACGGGCGGGTCGAGATCTCGGCGCCGGCCTCGGCGACGCCGATGATGATGCTGCGGCCCCAACCCTTGTGGGTGCACTCCAGCGCCTGTCGCATGACCTTGGTGTTGCCGATGCACTCGAAGCTGTAGTCCGCGCCGCCGTCGGTGAGCTGCACGATGGCGTCGACGATGTTCTCGTGGTCCTTGGGGTTGAGAAAGTGCGTCATGCCGAACTTGCGTGCCATAGCCTCGCGCTCGGGATTGAGGTCGATGCCGATGATCTTGTCGGCGCCCACCATGCGCGCGCCCTGGATCACGTTCAGGCCGATGCCGCCCAGGCCGAACACCACCACGTTGGCGCCCGCCTCGACCTTGGCGGTGAAGATCACCGCGCCGATGCCGGTGGTGACGCCACAGCCGATGTAGCAGACCTTGTCGAAGGGCGCGTCCTCGCGGATCTTGGCCAGCGCGATCTCGGGCACCACGGTGTAGTTGCTGAAAGTGGACGTGCCCATGTAGTGCAGGATGGGCTGGCCGTCGATCGAGAAGCGGCTGGTGGCGTCGGGCATCAGGCCCTTGCCCTGCGTGCCGCGGATGAGCTGGCAGAGGT
This sequence comes from Hydrogenophaga sp., assembly GCA_016790705.1. Lineage (GTDB taxonomy): Bacteria > Pseudomonadota > Gammaproteobacteria > Burkholderiales > Burkholderiaceae_C > Hydrogenophaga. The sequence goes on along the minus strand of JAEUOT010000052.1, from coordinate 25,494 downwards.
TGGTCTTGCGGCTCAGGCAGAACTTGCACTGGCGGCATTCGGGCGTGTAGAGCGGGATGACGTGATCGCCCTTCTTGAGCGAGGTCACGCCAGGGCCGACGTCGACCACGATGCCCGCGCCTTCATGGCCCAGGATGGCGGGGAACAGGCCTTCGGGGTCGGCGCCCGAGAGCGTGTAGTAGTCGGTGTGGCAGATGCCGGTGGCCTTGATCTCGACCAGCACCTCGCCCAGCTTCGGACCGGCCAGGTCCACCGTTTCGATGGTCAGGGGTTCGCCGGCCTTCCAGGCCACTGCAGCGCGCGTTTTCATTCAGGGTCTCCCGTGGTTTGGAAGACACAAGCGTAGCGCAGGAACGCGTCAGTCGGCGGTCGCCCCTTGCTGGAACCACTGCGCAACCAAGGCGCGCTCGGCGTCAGTGATGCCGGTGGCGTTGTTCAGCGGCATGGTCTTCTGCACCACCGCCTGCTGGTAGACCATCTGCGCGTTCTTCTTGATCTCGGCGGCCGAATCCAGGCGCACGCCCTTGCTCTGCAGCGCTTCGCCGTGGCACATCACGCAGCGCTGCGCGAACACCGGCTGCACCTGGGCCATGCCCACCTTCTCGGGCGCTGCGGCAGCCGCCGGCAGGTTCGCCGGCTTGAGCCAGACGATCAACGCCAGCAGCACCACCACGCCGACCGCCGCGTACTTCCAGGGGTGCGGGTTGCGGCCGAGCTTGTAGCCATGGCGCATGACGAAGAACTGGCGGATGGCCGCGCCCGCGAACATCATGCCGATCAGCACCAGCCAGTTCTGCGGATGCGAATAGGTGAAGCTGTAGTGGTTGCTGAGCATCGCGAACAGCACCGGCAGCGTGAAGTAGGTGTTGTGCACGCTGCGCTGCTTGCCGCGGATGCCGTGGATCGGGTCAACCGGACGGCCGGCCTTCATGTCCGCCACCATGGTGCGCTGGCCGGGGATGATCCAGAAGAACACGTTGGCGCTCATCGAGGTCGCCAGCATCGCGCCCATCAGCAGGAAGGCGGCGCGCCCGGCGAACATGTGTGTGGCCGCATAGGCCGCGACGCAGACCAGCACCAGCACGAGCGCGCCGACTTTGGCGTCGCCATTTTCGCTCTGGCCCAGGGTGCGGCAGATGCCGTCGTAGAGCAGCCAGAACACCACCAGGAACGCCAGCGCCGCCGCGATCGCCCCGGCGGGCGACCACGGCATCACGCTCGGGTCGATCAGGTAGACGCTGGGGCTCCACAGATACGAGATGAGGAACAGCGCAAAACCGGAGAGCCAGGTCGAATAGCTTTCCCAGTAGAACCAGTGCAGGTGGTCGGGCAGTTGGGGCGGCGCGGCCTTGAACTTGACCGGGTGGTAGAAGCCGCCGCCATGCAGCGCCCACAGCTCACCCGACACCCCGTCCTTCTTGAGCTGTTCGTCTTCGGGCGGCGTGAGGCTGCTGTCGAGGAAGACGAAATAGAAGGAGGAGCCGATCCACGCGATGCCGACGATCACGTGCAGCCAGCGCAGCAGCAGATTGGCCCAGTCGAGCAGGTAGGTTTCCATGGCACCTCAACACAGGGACGGCGACGCCGTCAGGTTTTTCGACTCACCACCGCGGGCGCTCTGAGCCGACTGAGGGCCGCGTAAATGAAGGAACAGGGCAGACCGCCTGTTCTTCCGCTCCGCTGCGACCGGTCGGCAAAGTGTATACACTTTTTGGAGACAAGTGGCGCAGGACAAACCCGCACCCGCGCCGGCGTCAGCCTGGCGCCCCGGCCGATGTGGCAAGCAACAACTGCGCCACAACCGAGGCCGCGATCACGGCGGGCTCTTTCCCCGTGATGCCGGGCAAGCCGATCGGGCACGTGATGCGGTCCAGCTCGGCGGGCGTCGCCCCTCGCTCGGCCAGCCGCCGCCGAAAGGTCGCCCATTTGGTGCGACTGCCGATCAGGCCCACGAAGGGCAGGTCGTCCTGGCCGCGGATGCGGGCCAGGCAGGCCGCCACCACCTCCAGGTCTTCGGCGTGTGAAAAGCTCATGATCAGCACACGGGAACCCGGCGCCAGCTCGCGCACCGCCGCGTCGACCGGATCGGAGTGCTCGGTCTGCACCGAGGCGGGCAGCATCTCCGGAAACACCCCGTCCCGGCTATCTATCCAGCGCACCGAAAACGGCAGCGGCGCGAGCGCACGAACGATCGCCTGGCCGACATGGCCACCGCCGAACAGCGCGACCGGACTCAGCGCTTCGGTCAGCCGCTCGGCAAGCGCTTCGCACTGCGCACCGACGACCGGCTCATAGCGCAACACCAGCTCCCCGCCGCAGCACTGTCCCAGGCTCGGACCCAAGGCCACGCGCTGCTCCCAGGGCTGTGTGGCGCCGCCGGCCAGCGCCTCGCGCGCACGCGCCAGCGCGTCCCATTCCAGGTGGCCGCCGCCGATGGTGCCGATCTGACCCTCAAGCCACACCGCCATCCAGGTGCCTGCTGCACGGGGCACCGAGCCGCGGGTGCGCAGCACGCGCACCAGCACCGCGGCCTCATCCGGGAGACGGCGCAGGAAGTGGTCCAGGTCCGAAGGGCTTGTGGCGTACATGCCGAAGAAGTCGTAATAAAGCGTCAGAAGCTCGCCCGATCGCGGAGTATCTCCCGTGGCGGGGCTTGGGCGATGCGGCGAAGCGCCATACACTGCATCGCGCGCGCCGTATGGCGCCGCCACGGCGGGTGCACGACCGCCACCATGACCACGAGAGACAAGCATGCCGAACCACCGCATCTTCCCTTCCCGTCTGTACTGGCTGGGCACCGCCGCACTGCTGGGTGCCTGCTCGGCCCCCGTCTCCACGCCGCCGGCCCCCACAGCGCCGACCACCGCCACCGGGCCCGTCCCGACAACGACGGCGCCCGCCGCGACGGCGATGGCACCGGCCCCGACCGTCGTGTCGCATGCCACCACCGCGCGCGACTACCGGCGCGATGGCGCAAGACACCTTTATGACCGGTACGCCGGCCGGATCTTCAAGGGCAAGATGCCGCCGCTGCTGCAGGGCGTCGGCACGATGCAACTGGAGCTGGACCAACAGGGACAGATCGTGGCGATGAACTGGATGCGGCCGCCCAGCCATCCGGGCGCCAAGGCCGAGATCGAGCGCGCCGTGCGCGAGGCAGCCCCCTTCCCCGCCCCGGTGCGCATGGGCCGGGTCGTGTACACCGACACCTGGCTGTGGGACAAGAGCGGCCTGTTCCAGCTCGACACGCTGACCGAAGGCCAACGCGACCGGTGACCCACCCGCGCCGTCTGCGGCGTCACCCCCCGGGGGGAAACGTCAGCTGCCTCTGTATGTCGAATAGCTCCAGGGACTGACCAGCAGCGGCACGTGGTAGTGCTGGTCGGTGTGGGCCACACCGAAGTCCAGCGCGACGCGGTTGAGAAAGTTCGGCTCCGGCAAGGCCACGCCCCGGGCCGCGAAATACCCCTTCACGTCGAACACCAGCCGGTAGGTCCCGACCTTCAGGCTGGCGTTGTCGTACAGCGGCCCGTCCGGGTTGCGGCCGTCGTGGTTCAGCGTGAAGCGCCTGACCAGCGTGGCCTGCTCGCCCTCGGTGGTGTAGAGCTCGACACCCATGCCGGCGGCGGGGCAGCCGTGCATCGTGTCCAGAACGTGGGTGCTCAGTCCCATGGTGATGTCCTCATCGGTTTCGGTCGACCAAAAGTGTATACACTTTTTGTTTTTCTGGATATGATGAATTCATGGAAACCTCCAGCACCCGCCAGATCGTCGAATCGCTGACCCGCGCCATCGTCGAGCACCGCCTGCACCCGGGCACCAAGCTGGCCGAGCAGAAACTGGCCGACCACTTCGGCGTCTCCCGCACCCTGGTGCGGCAGGCCCTGTTCCAACTCTCCCAGAACCGGCTGATCCGCCTGGAGCCCGCGCGCGGCGCCTTCGTGGCCGCCCCGTCGGTCGAAGAGGCCAAGCAGGTGTTCGCGGTGCGCCGCATGCTGGAAGCGGAAATGACCCGCGCCTTCGTGCGCCAGGTCACCCCAAGCAAGATCAAGGCCTTGCGCGAGCACGTGGCGCAGGAAAAGCAGGCGGTGGCCAATCAGGACGTGACCGGCCGCACCGAGCTGCTGGCCGACTTCCACGTGCGCATGGCCGAGCTGATGGGCAACGAAGTGCTGGCCGAACTCTTGCGTGAACTGCTCTCGCGCTGCGCCCTGATCACGCTCATGTACCAGAGCACCAACGCCGCCGAGCACTCCAACGAGGAGCATGCCGAGATCGTCAAGGCCCTCGCCGCGAGGGACGAGGAACTGGCGGTGCGCCTGATGAACGAACACCTGCTGCATGTGGAAGAAGGCCTGACCTTCGACCGCAAGCTGCCCACCAACGACCTGTCTCTCGCCCTTTCTTCCTGAACGCCCCGCATGATCTACGACAGCACCGCCCCCTACCCGCGCGACCTGATCGGCTACGGCCGCGACGTGCCCCATGCCCGCTGGCCGGGCGGCGCCCGCGTCGCGGTGCAGTTCGTCCTCAACTACGAAGAGGGCGGCGAAAACTGCGTGCTGCACGGCGACAAGGCCAGCGAACAGTTCCTCTCGGAGATGTTCAACCCGGCCGCCTTCGAAGCCCGCCACATCAGCATGGAAGGCATCTATGAATACGGCTCGCGCGCGGGCGTCTGGCGCATCCTGCGCGAGTTCGAGAGACGCAAGCTGCCGCTGACGGTGTTCGGCGTGTCGACCGCGCTGCAGAAGCACCCCGAGCTGACCGCGGCGTTCAAGGAGCTGGGCCACGACATCGCCTGCCACGGCCTCAAGTGGATCCACTACCAGAACATCGACGAAGCCACCGAGCGCGCCCACATGGCCGAGGCCATGCAGATCATCGAAGGCCTGACCGGTGAGCGTCCGCTGGGCTGGTACACCGGCCGCGACAGCCCCAACACGCGCCGCCTGGTCGCCGACTTCGGCGGTTTCGAATACGACAGCGACTACTACGGCGAGGACCTGCCGTTCTGGATGAAGGTGCGCAAGAGCGACGGCACGGACACCCATCAGCTCATCGTGCCCTACACGCTGGACTGCAACGACATGCGCTTCGCGCTGCCGCAGGGCTACTCGCACGCCGACCCGTTCTTTCAGTACATGAAGGACACTTTCGACGCGCTCTATGCCGAAGGCGACCCCGACGGCCTGGACCGTCCCAAGATGATGAGCATCGGCATGCACTGCCGCCTGCTCGGCCGCCCCGGCCGCATCACCGCGCTGCAGCGCTTCCTGGACCACATCCAGTCGCACGACAAGGTCTGGGTCGCACGGCGCCTGGACATCGCGCGCCACTGGAAGGCCACCCACCCGCTGCACACCGCGGGCTGATCCACGAGACCCCACCATGCCCCTGACCCTGGACCAACTCAACGCGGCCCCGCTGTCCGAGGCGCTGCAGATGCTCGACGGCCTGTACGAGCACTCGCCCTGGATCGCCGAGCGCGCGCTGGCACAGCGCCCCTTCGCCTCGCTGGCGCAACTCAAGCACGCGATGACGCGCGTGCTCGACGAGGCCGGCATCGAACCGCAACTGGCGCTGATCCGCGCCCACCCGGAACTGGCCGGCAAGGCCATGGTGAGCAAGACGCTGACCGCCGAGTCGACCAACGAGCAGACCAAGGCCGGCCTGACGAACTGCACGCCCGAAGAGTTCGCGCACATCCAGCAACTCAACGCCGACTACAACGCGCGCTTCGGTTTCCCCTTCATCCTGGCGGTGCGCGGACCACGCGGCACCGGCCTGACCAAGGCGCAGATCATCGAGGCCTTCGAGCGCCGCGTGCACGGCCACCCGGACTTCGAGCGCGCCGAATGCCTGCGCAACATCCACCGCATCGCCGAGATCCGTCTGAACGACAAGTTCGGCTTCGAGCCCGTCGACGGCCGGCGGGTGTGGGACTGGCAGGAGAAGCTGGCCCAGCACAGCGACCCGGGCTACGCCGAGAAGGGGCAGCTCACCGTCACCTATCTCACTGACGCGCACCGCGCCTGCGCCCAGCGCATCAGCCACTGGATGAAGGACTGCGGCTTCGACGAGATCGAGATCGACGCGGTGGGCAACGTGGTCGGCCGCTACCACCCGGCCACGGAGGGCGAAGGTTTCGCCGCCGGGCCGCCCCAAGGCGAAACGCGCCCCCTCGGGGGGCAGCGACCCGCGCAGCGGCGGAGCATGGGGGCCAAGTACCTCATGACGGGGTCCCACTACGACACGGTGCGCAACGGCGGCAAGTACGACGGGCGCCTCGGCATCTTCGTGCCGATGGCCTGCGTGCAGAAGCTGCACGCTGCCGGCCGGCGCCTGCCCTTCGGCATCGAGGTCGTGGGCTTCGCCGAAGAGGAAGGCCAGCGCTACAAGGCCACCTTCCTCGGCTCCGGCGCGCTGACCGGCCATTTCGAGCCGGCCTGGCTGGACCAGAAGGACGCCGACGGCATCACCATGCGCGAGGCCATGCAGCACGCCGGCCTGTGCATCGACGACATCCCGAAACTGCAGCGCGACCCGGCGCAGTACCTCGGCTTCATCGAAGTCCACATCGAGCAGGGCCCGGTGCTCAACGAGCTGAACCTGCCGCTGGGCATCGTCACCAGCATCAACGGCAGCGTGCGTTACGTCGGCGAGGTCATCGGCGTGGCCAGCCACGCCGGCACCACGCCCATGAACCGCCGCCGCGACGCCGCCGCCGCCGTGGCCGAACTGATCCTCTGCGTCGAGCAGCGCGCCGCGCAGGACGGCGACTCGGTCGCCACCGTGGGCATGCTGCAGGTGCCCAACGGCTCGATCAACGTGGTGCCCGGTTCGTGCAAGTTCAGCCTGGACATGCGCGCACCCACAAATGCACAACGCGACGCGCTGGCGCAGGACGTCTTGGCCAAATTGAACGAGATCTGCGAACGCCGTGGCCTGCGCCACACCCTGGAAGAAACCATGCGCGCCGCCGCCGCGCCCAGCGCCCCCGAATGGCAGGCGCGCTGGGAAGCCGCCGCCACCGCGCTGGGCGTGCCGCTGCACCGCATGACCAGCGGCGCGGGCCACGACGCGATGAAGCTGCACGAAATCATGCCGCAGGCCATGCTGTTCGTGCGTGGCGAGAACAGCGGCATCAGCCACAACCCGCTCGAATCCAGCACCGCCGACGACATGGACCTGGCCGTCAAGGCCTTCGACCACGTGCTGCACCAACTGACCACCGAAGCCCACTGAAAGCCGACATGACCACGCCCCAACAACAACTCGACGCCTGGATCGACGCCCACTTCGACGAAGAGGTGAAGTTCCTGCAGGAACTCATCCGCGTGCCCACCGACACGCCCCCCGGCAACAACGCGCCGCACGCCGAGCGCACCGCCGAGCTGCTGGCCGCCATGGGCCTGACGGCCGAGAAGCACACCGTGCCCGAGGCCGAGGTCAAGGCCGCTGGTCTGGAGACCATCACCAACCTGATCGTGCGCCGCGCCTACGGGGCGGGCGGCAAGACCATCGCGCTCAACGCCCACGGCGACGTGGTGCCGCCCGGCGAAGGCTGGACCCACGACCCCTATGGCGGTGAGATCGCCGACGGCAAGATCTACGGCCGCGCGGCTGCGGTGAGCAAGTGCGACATCGCGAACTTCACCTTCGCGATCCGCGCGCTGGAGTCGCTTGGTGCGCCGCTCAAGGGTGGCGTCGAACTGCACGTGACCTACGACGAGGAATACGGCGGCGAGGTCGGCCCGGGCTGGCTGCTCGACAAGGGTCTGACCAAGCCCGACCTGATGATCGCGGCCGGCTTCAGCTACCAGGTCGTGGTGGCTCACAACGGCTGCCTGCAACTGGAGGTCACCGTGCACGGCGACATGTCGCACGCCGCCATTCCCGACAGCGGCACCGACGCCTTGCAGGGCGCCACCCACATCCTCAACGCGCTCTACGCGCTCAACGCCGACTACCTGAAGGTCCGCTCGAAGGTCGAGGGCATCACCCACCCCTACCTGAACGTGGGCCTGATCCAGGGCGGCACCAACACCAACGTGATCCCCGGCAAGGTGGTGCTCAAGCTCGACCGCCGCATGATCCCCGAGGAAGATCCGGCCGAGGTGGAGGCATCCATCCGTCGCACCATCGACGCCGCCGTGGCCAGCTACAGCCCGCCGCGCGGCGGCAAGGACATCACCGTCGACGTCAAGCGCATGCTGCTGTGCCGCGCCATGAAGCCGCTGGCCGGCAACGCGCCGCTGGTGCAGGCGATCCAGAAGCATGGACAGGAGCTGTTCGGCGAACCCATCCCCGCCGTCGGCACGCCGCTCTACACCGACGTGCGCCTGTACGTCGAGCGCGGCATTCCCGGCGTGATCTACGGCGCCGGCCCGCGCACGGTGCGCGAGTCCAACGCCAAACGCGCCGACGAAAACCTGGTGCTCGACGACCTGCGCCGCGCGACCAAGGTGATCGCGCGCAGCTTGTTCGACTTGATGCAGCAACCGTGAAATGCCCCGTCAGCCAGTGCAATCTGAGCGTGACACAATGACCGACTGACCCGCCCGCCCGACCAGTCCTCGCGTCGGGCGGTCTGCATTTGGAGACGCCACCATGACCCCCGCCGAACAAGCCCTGCGCGACGCCGCGCTCGAATACCACCGCTCGCCCAACAAGGGCAAGATCGCCGTCGTCCCGACCAAGCCCCTGTCCAACCAGCGCGACCTGTCGCTGGCCTATTCGCCGGGCGTCGCCTTCCCCTGTCTGGCGATCCAGGAAGACCCGAGCCTGGCGGCCGAATACACCAGCCGCGGCAACCTGGTCGGTGTGATCACCAACGGCACCGCCGTGCTGGGCCTGGGCGACATCGGCCCGCTGGCCGGCAAGCCGGTGATGGAAGGCAAAGGCTGCCTGTTCAAGAAGTTCGCCGGCATCGACGTGTTCGACATCGAACTGGCCGAGCGCGATCCGGACAAGCTGGTCGACATCATCGCGGCGCTCGAGCCCACGCTGGGCGGCGTGAACCTGGAAGACATCAAGGCGCCCGAGTGCTTCTACATCGAGCGCAAGCTGCGCGACCGGATGAAGATCCCGGTCTTCCACGACGACCAGCACGGCACCGCCATCATCTCCAGCGCGGCGCTGATCAACGGCCTGGAACTGGTCAAGAAGGACATCGGCGCGGTCAAGGTCGCCGTCAGCGGCGCGGGCGCGGCGGCCATCGCCTGCCTGGACCTGATGGTCAACCTGGGCGTCAACATCGAAAACATCCTGGTCTGCGACTCCAAGGGCGTGATCCAGACCGAGCGCGACGACGCCAAGGCCGGCAAGCTCGACGAATCCAAGCAGCGCTACTGCCGCACCTCGTCGGCCCGTACCCTGGCCGACGCGATGAAGGGCGCCGATGTGTTCCTGGGCTGCTCGGCCGCCGGCGTGGTCGACGCCGCCATGGTCACGAGCATGGGCTCGCAGCCCATCATCCTCGCGCTCGCCAACCCCGAGCCGGAGATCCGCCCCGAGATCGCCAAAGCGGCCCGGCCGGACTGCATCATCGCGACCGGTCGTTCGGACTACCCGAACCAGGTCAACAACGTGCTCTGCTTCCCGTACATCTTCCGAGGCGCGCTCGATTGCGGCGCCACCAAGATCACGGAAGAAATGAAGATGGCCTGCGTGCGCCAGATCGCTGACCTGACCAAGGCAGAGACCAGCGACGAAGTGGCCGCCGCCTACGCTGGCCAGGAACTGGTGTTCGGCCCTGACTACATCATCCCCAAGGCATTCGACACCCGCCTGATCCTCAAGATCGCGCCGGCCGTGGCGCAGGCGGCCGTCGAGTCGGGCGTCGCCACGCGCCCGATCACGGACATGGACGCCTACAAGGAATCGCTCTCGCGCTTCGTGACACAGACTGGCATCCTGATGCGGCCGGTGTTCTACGCCGCCAAGTCGCTGCCCGCGGCGAAAAAGCGCGTGGCGTTCGCCGACGGTGAGGACGAGCGTGCGCTGCGTGCCGCCCAGATGGCGATCGACGACGGTCTGGCCACGCCGATCCTGATCGGCCGCCCCGCCGTGATCGAGGCCCGCATCCAGAAGGCCGGCCTGCGCATCCGCCTGGGCGTCGACGTCGAGAACGTCAACCCCGAAGGCGACCCGCGCTTCCGCCAGTACTGGGAGCACTACCACGGCCTGATGAAGCGCAACGGCGCGACGCCCGAGGTGGCCAAGGCCGCCGTGCGCCGCTCCAACACCATCATCGGTTCGCTGATGGTCTCGCTGGGCGACGCCGACGCGCTGATCTGCGGTCTGGTCGGCACCTACGCGACCCACCTCGAACGCATCGACAGCATCCTGGGCAAGGCGCCGGGCGTGAACAATTTCGCCGCGGTCAACGCGCTGATGACGGCCAACGGCCCGCTGTTCATCACCGACACCTACGTCAACGAGGACCCGACCGCCGAACAACTGGCCGAGATCGCCTGGATGGCGGCGCAACAGGTGCAGCGCTTCGGCCTGCCGCCCAAGGTCGCCTTCCTCTCGCACTCGAGCTTCGGCTCCAGCAAGCGCGCCTCGGCCAAGAAGATGCGCGCGGCGCGCGACATCTTCGTCGAGCGCCACCCCGAGATCGAGTGCGACGGTGAACTGCACGGCGACGCCGCGCTGCAGCCCGAGATCCGCAGCGCCTACCTCGCCGAATCGACGCTGAGCGGTTCAGCCAACCTGCTGGTCTGCCCCAACGTGGACGCGGCCAACATCCTCTACAACGTGCTCAAGACCACCGCCAGCGGCGGCGTGACCGTGGGCCCGGTGCTGATGGGCGTGAACAAGACGGCCTACATCCTGACCCCGGCCGCCACGGTGCGCCGCGTGCTCAACATGACGGCCCTCGCCGCAGCCGCCAACGCGCGCAGTTGACGCGCCCGCACCCGGGTACGAAAGGGACGCTGCGGCGTCCCTTTTTTCATGGTGCGCCGCCGGTCGGCACGCCACCCCCTCAAGGGTTTTCCCGATGCCATCGCCATAACGTCGTACACATAATTTGTATACAGTTTTGCATGCAACAACGAGGAGACACCATGACCACAACGGTCCATCCAGTCGACGAGCACCTGCCCGCCGGCAAACTGGCCGCCCTGGGGCTGCAGCACGTGCTGGTGATGTACGCCGGCGCGGTGGCGGTCCCGCTGATCGTCGGCCGCGCGCTCAAGCTCAGCCCCGAGCAGGTCGCAATGCTGATCTCGGCCGACCTGTTCTGCTGTGGCCTGGTGACGCTGATCCAGTCGCTGGGCGCCACGCAGTGGTTCGGTATCAAGCTGCCGGTGATGATGGGCGTGACCTTCGCTTCGGTCGCGCCCATGGTCGCGATGGCCAACAGCACCGGCGGAACCGAAGGCGCCGGCCTGATCTTCGGCGCCATCATCGGCGCGGGCGTGGTCTCGATCCTGATCGCGCCGGTGGTCAGCCGCATGCTGCGCTTCTTCCCGCCGGTGGTCACCGGCTCGATCATCCTGGTGATCGGCATCAGCCTGATGCGCGTGGGCATCAACTGGATCTTCGGCAACCCGGTCGGCCCGACCGCGCCCGCCATCGTCAATCCCGAACACGCCAAGTGGCTGGCCGACGCGACCGCAGCGGCCGGTGCGCCGGGCTCGCTGCTGCCGGCCGTGCCCAAGGACCTGGCCCTGGTGCCCAAGCTGCCCAACCCCAAGTACGCGGATCTCACAGGTGTCGGTATCGCGGCCCTGGTGCTGGTCTCGATCATGCTGATCGCCAAATACGCCAAGGGCTTCCTGGCCAACATCTCGGTGCTGCTGGGCATCGTGATCGGCGGGGTGGTGGCCGCCGCGATGGGACTGATGAACTTCGACAAGGTCGCCAGCGCCAAGTGGGTCGACATCGTGCTGCCGTTCGAGATCGCCATGCCGGTGTTCAGCCCGGTGCTGATCCTGACCATGACGCTGGTGATGGTCGTGGTGATGATCGAGTCGACCGGCATGTTCCTCGCGCTCGGCGAGATGACCGATCGCAAGGTCGATCAGAAGGCGCTGACCGCGGGCCTGCGCACCGACGGCCTGGGGACGCTGCTGGGCGGCATCTTCAACACCTTCCCCTACACCAGCTTCTCGCAGAACGTCGGGCTGGTCGCCGTCACCGGCGTCAAGAGCCGTTTCGTCTGCGTGGCCGGCGGCGCGATCCTGATCGTGCTGGGGCTGCTGCCCAAGATGGCGGCGCTGGTCGAATCGCTGCCGACCGTGGTGCTGGGCGGCGCCGGTCTGGTGATGTTCGGCATGGTCGCGGCCACCGGCATCCGCATCCTCGCCGGGGTCGACTTCAAGTCCAACCGCTTCAACGCGATGATCGTCGCGATCAGCATCGGCGTCGGCATGATTCCGCTGATCGCCCCCAACTTCAAGCAGTGGATGCCGCATAGCATCCATCCGCTGATCGAGTCGGGCATCCTGCTGGCGTCGATCGCGGCGGTGGCGCTGAACCTGTACTTCAATGGCAGCGATGGCGACAGCAGCGCGGCGGTGGAGGCCGCCAAACTCGCCGACGCACATTGAGGAAAAAGGCCCCCACGCTCCGCCGCTGCGCGGGTCGCTGCCCCCCGAGGGGGCTGATCCGGCTTGGGGCGGCCCTGCGCCGGATCATGGCCCCCACGCTCTGCCAACCCACCAAAGGGGCCCTCGGGCCCCTTTTTTGTGCGCGGGTGACGGTGGACGCACCAATTCAGGGTTAGCCACGATGACGTCGGGGGCGGCTTGCCCCAAGAATCTGTATACACATTCTGTGTTCAATGCGTCGGCGCGCGCCCATGCCTGGCATTGAAATTGCTGGTTTCCCAACATCACCATCCTGACACCGACGGAGTCCTCCATGCACAAGCGCCAAGTCCTCAAGCTCACCGCCGCCCTGGCGGCCGCCGCCACCTTCGGCGTCGCTCACGCAGAGACCCCGATCAAGTTCCAGCTCGACTGGCGCTTCGAAGGCCCCGCCGCCCTGTTCCTGCAATCGGCCGCCAAGGGCTACTACAAGGCCGCCGGCCTGGACGTGACGGTCGACGCCGGCAACGGCTCGGGCGGCACCGTGACCCGCGTCGCCTCGGGCACCTACGACATGGGCTTTGCCGACATGGCCGCGCTGATGGAATTCCACGCCAACAACCCGGACGCGCCGAACAAGCCGGTCGCCGTGATGATGGTCTACAACAACACGCCCGCCGCCGTGCTGGCGCTCAAGAAGAGCGGCATCACCAAGCCGGCCGACCTCAATGGCAAGAAGCTCGGCGCCCCGGTGTTCGACGCCGGTCGCCGCGGCTTCCCGATCTTCCAGAAGGCCAACGGCATCGGCACCGTGGCCTGGACCTCGATGGACCCGCCGCTGCGCGAGACCATGCTGGTGCGCGGCGACATCGACGCCATCACCGGCTTCTCCTTCACCTCGCTGCTCAACCTGGAGGCGCGCGGCGTCAAGCCGGCCGACGTGGTGATCCTTCCCTACGCCGACTACGGCGTGAAGCTCTACGGCAACGCGATCATCGCCAGCCCCAAGCTGATCAAGGAGAACCCCGCCGCCGTCAAGGCCTTCCTCTCGGCCTTCACCAAGGGCGCCAAGGAAGTGATCGCCAACCCGGCCGCTGGCATCGAGACCGTCAAGGCGCGCGACGGCATCATCAACGTCGAGCTCGAAACCCGCCGCCTGAAGCTGGCGGTCGACTCCGTCATCGCCAGCCCCGACGCCCGCAAGGAAGGCTTCGGCCAGGCCGTGCCGGGCCGCATGGCGCTGATGGCCTCGCAGGTCTCCGACGCCTACGCCACCAAGACCCGCGTCGACCCGGCCGCTGTCTGGAACGGCAGCCTGCTGCCGGCCGCCGCCGAGCTGAACATCCTGCCGCCCGTCAAGAAGTGATGGCCGACGCCGCCGCACCCGCCGACAAGCCATTCGTCGACTTCGACGGCGTCTGGCTGGCCTACAACGACGAGCTGCTGGCGAAGAATGTCTTCGCCGTCGAGGACATCAACCTGAAGGTCCGCCAGGGCGAGTTCATCGCCATCGTCGGGCCCTCGGGCTGCGGCAAGTCGACCTTCATGAAGCTCACCACCGGGCTGAAGATGCCCAGCATGGGCAAGATCACCATCGACGGCCAGCCAGTGACGGGACCGCTGAAGATCTCGGGCATGGCCTTCCAGGCGCCCTCGCTGCTGCCCTGGCGGACCACGCTGGACAACGTGCTGCTGCCGCTGGAGATCGTCGAGCCCTTCCGCAGCCAGTTCAAGGACCGGCGCAAGGAGTTCGAGGAACGCGCGAAGAAGCTGCTGGCCAGCGTCGGCCTGGGCGGCATGGAAAAGAAGTACCCCTGGGAACTCTCGGGCGGCATGCAGCAGCGCGCCAGCATCTGCCGCGCGCTGATCCACGAACCCAAGATGCTGCTGCTGGACGAGCCCTTCGGCGCGCTCGACGCGTTCACGCGCGAGGAGCTGTGGTGCACGCTGCGCGACCTGTGGGAAGCGCAGAAGTTCAACGTCATCCTGGTGACGCACGACCTGCGCGAGAGCGTGTTCCTGGCCGACACGGTGTACTGCATGAGCCGCAGCCCGGGCCGCTTCGTGGTGCAGCGCGAGATTCCGATCCCGCGCACGCGCGACCTCGAAGTGACCTACACACCCGAATTCACCGACATCGTGCACGAGCTGCGTGGCCACATCGGCGCCATGCGCAAGGCCGGCGCCGTGATCAACCAGTAAGGAACGGCCATGAACAAGAAACAGGTCGAACGCTGGGCACCCTGGCTGCTGCTGGTGATCGTGGTGATCGTCTGGGAGGTCATCTGCAGCGGCTTCGGCGTCTCCGAATTCATCTTCCCCAGCCCGTCGCGCATCTGGTCGCAGACGCTGGAGCACAAGGAGGTGATCCTGGGCCACGCCTGGCACACCTTCTGGGTCACCATGGTGGGCTTTGCGGTGGCCATCGTCGTGGGCGTGCTGCTGGGTTTCCTGATCGGCAGCTCGCGACTGGCCTACGCCGCCATCTACCCGCTGATGACCGGCTTCAACGCCCTGCCCAAGGCGGCCTTCGTGCCGATCCTGGTGGTCTGGTTCGGCATCGGCGTCGGCCCCGCCATCCTCACGGCCTTCCTCATCAGCTTCTTCCCGATCATGGTGAACATCGCGACCGGCCTGGCCACGCTGGAGCCGGAGCTGGAGGATGTGTTGCGGGTGCTGGGCGCCAAGCGCTGGGACGTGCTGGTCAAGGTCGGCCTGCCGCGCTCGCTGCCTTACTTCTATGGCTCGCTCAAGGTCGCGATCACGCTCGCCTTCGTCGGCACCACGGTCTCGGAAATGACGGCCTCGAACGAGGGCATCGGCTATCTGCTGATCTCGGCCGGCAGTTCGATGCAGATGGGCCTGGCGTTCTCCGGACTGCTGGTGGTCGGCATCATGGCGATGGTGATGTACGAGCTGTTCAGCTGGGTCGAGAAGCACACCACGGGCTGGGCCCACCGCGGATCGCAAGGCTGATGACCGACGAGCAGATCGCCCGCCATCTGCGCCGCGCCAACGAGGTCGCCCTGCGCGCCATGCGCATGGGGCGACACCCGTTCGGGGCGCTGCTGGTGGCGCCCGATGGCGAGACGGTGCTGGCCGAGCAGGGCAACATCGACACCGTCCACCACGCCGAGGCCACCCTGGCGCGCACGGCCTCGCTGAACTACCCCGCCGACTACCTCTGGGGCTGCACGCTGGTGACGACCTTCGAACCCTGCGCCATGTGCGCCGGCACGGTCTACTGGGCCAACATCGGCCGCATCGTGTACGGCGCCAGCGAGGAAGCCCTGCTGGCCCTGACCGGCAACCACGCCGAGAACCCGACCCTGTCCCTGCCCTGCCGCGAACTGATCGCGCGCGGACAGAAAGCGATCGAGGTGATCGGCCCGGTGCCGGCGCTCGAAGCCGACATGGTGGCGCCGCACCGCAGCTTCTGGTCGCAGCGCTGAACCGGACACCGGACGCCGCCACCCGCCGCTCAAGTTCACACCCTACGGGTCGAAAGGACACTCAGTCACCGTGTCCTTCCATGCAGACATCCGAACCGACCTCCGTCCGGCCCGCAGCGGGCCGCCCGCAGCCGCCCCGGGCCGAGTGGCTGGCGCGACTGGCCAGCGTGCGCCTGCCCTGGCTCAGCCCCGCGCCATCGCTGCAGCGTGCGCTGGGCGCACACATCAGCGTGCGCGAGCTGCTGGGAACGATTGAAGCCGACCTGCCGCTGGCGGTCGAGGTCATCGCCAGCGCCGGCCAGACCCTGCGCCACAGCGACCAGACCGTGCAGGGCCTCCAGCACGCGGTCAACCTGCTGGGCATCGAGCGGGTCCAGGGACTGATCCGCGCCCGCCGCCACACGTCGCTGGACCCCGCCCAGCCCGCGCACCAGGCCGTGCTGCAGGCCATGGCCACCACGCGGCTGGCCTGTCTCTTCACCAACCACTGGACCGCCTTGCGCACCGGCGCCGACCCCGAACCGCCGATCTGGGCCACCGCGCTGCTGGGTGTGGTGCGCTGGAAGCTTCCGCTGCTGGCGCCCCGGGAGGCGGCCGAGATCGAGCGCCGCGTCGCCGCCGGTCAGCGCCGCGTGGTGGTCGAACGCGACCTGCTGGGCGTCGACGTGGACGACCTGACCGCCGACCACCTGCACGCACTCGGGCTGCCGCACCGGGTCACCCCGCTCTCGCCATGGGACATCGCACAGGCGGCGCGGTGCGTCCGGACGGGCGACGCCGCACCCGAGCTGCCCGAGGCCTGCCAGCGTGCCTTGCAGCAACCGGGCGTGGTCAGTGGCCTGGCCCAGAGCCTGGCGCAATCGGTGCAGGACAGTTGGTACAGCCGACGCACCCGGACCTGGATGGCGGTCGCCGCCGTGCACCTGAACCGACCCCTGGACCGCCTTCGGGCGGACCTGATGCAACTGGCCCTGCACGCCAGCCGGGAAGCGACCTTCACCCGCGGCCTGGTCGCCCCGGCGTCGCGCCTGCTGTGGGAAGCGCCGGCTCCACGGCGGGTCCTCCCCCGCGTCGTTGCCCCCGCGCCCCTCGCGGCCCCGCCCGCCGCGCAACCGCAGGATCTGCGTGAACTGTTTTCCGGCGCCGTCCGCGAACTGACGCAGCAACTGGGCCTGCGCCGCTGCGCGTTGTTCCTGACCTCCAGCGACCGACAGCGCCTGGGCTGCGCCTTCGCCCATGGCTTCGACGGCACGGCGCTGGTCCGCGGACTGGCGATGCCGGTCAGCGACCCCCACCTGCCCCAGCGCATGCTGCGACAGGCGGCCGGACTGCTGTGGGTGCGCGATGCCCAGGTGGCCACGGCCCGGCAGCAGATGCCGGCCGGACTGGCGCCGCTGGTGCCCGCGAGCGGCATGCTGCTGGGCGTCGTGATGGTCGACGGTCAGCCCCGTGGACTCTGGTGGGCAGACACCGGGGACACCGGGCGGGCGCTGGACGCGGACACCAGCACCGCGTTCCGGGCTTTCGCCCAGCGCTTCGGCGCCGGCTTCGCCCGGCTCACCCGGGCGCAGCCACCGCACGCGGCGTCCCGACCGGCCGCGCTGGCCGAGACGGCCTGAGCCGGCCCGTAAACTCGCCGCATGCCCTGGCATGCCCAACTCCGACTCGACTACCGCCTGAGCGCCGGACGGACCGTCCTGCAGCACGCGCACGACGGCCCGCTGCGCATCTTCAAGAGCCTCTACCCGGAAGGGGACGCGGTCTGTCACAACGTCATCGTGCATCCGCCGGGCGGGCTGGTCGGCGGCGATGTGCTGGACGTCGACGTGCGGGTCGCGGGCGGCGCCCATGCCCTGCTGAGCACCCCCGGGGCCACCCGTTTCTATGCCAGCGACGAGGCGTTCGCCAGCCAGCAGGTGCGGCTGCGGCTCGACCCGGGCGCCCGGCTGGAGTGGCTGCCGCTGGAGACCATCGCCTACCCCGGCTGCCGGGCGCAGAACCGCTGGACCGCCGAGCTCGGCGAGGGTGCGGAGCTGATGGCCTGGGATGTCACGGCGCTGGGCCTGCCCGGTGCGCAGCAGCCCTATGACCGGGGCGAGTTCCGTCAGCGCCTGGAGATCCCCGGCCTCTGGCTGGAGCAGGCGTGCATCCGCGCCGACGACCCACGCCTGCTCGATTCGCCGCTGGGCCTGGGCGGACGGCGCTGCCTGGGCACCCTGGTGCTGGCCAGCGGGAGCGCCCTGACCCGAGAACGCCGCGAGACCCTGGTCGAGGTCGCGCGCGAGGCCCTGCGCGACCTTCCGGCCGAGGTCGTCGCCGGGGTCACGGCGCCGAATGACCGCTTGCTGGCGGTGCGCGCGGTGGCACCGCTGGTCGAGCCGCTGATGGCCGCCCTGCAGGCGGTCTGGGCCCGCTGGCGCCCCGCGGCCTGGGGCCTGCCAGGCCAGGCGCCGCGCATCTGGCAGGTCTGAGACCGCCCCGGACCGGTGGGGAAATGCCGGTTTTTCTGCGGTCTGTTTCCGCGATCACGGCACCAGAGGCGTGCGCAGAATGCAGGCAGGTTCCACTTCCTGCACCCCGACGCCTGGTCGACGCCCTTTCATGCCTGCCAACCTTCAAGACGCCAAAGCGCTCGTCATTGATGGCAATCCGCAGTCGCGCTCCATCCTTGTGGGGCAGCTGCGCGAGGCCGGCGTCGGCACGATCGTCCAGTGTCCGCGACTGATCGATGCCCGCACCAAGCTGGAGGTCGGCACCTTCGACGTGGTGATCAGTGAACAGTATTTCGAGCGCGAGGACATGACCGGCCAGGAGCTGCTCGATGACCTGCGGCGCAACCAGATGCTGCCGTTCTACACGGTGTTCGTGATGGTCACGTCCGAGTCCTCGTACAGCAAGGTGGCGGAAGCGGCCGAGTCCGCGCTGGACGCCTACCTGCTCAAACCACACACCGCCGCCGGCCTGGTCGAACGCATCGTCCAGGCGCGCGAGCGCAAGGCCGCCCTGCGCGACATCTTCGTCGCCATCGACGAGGAGCGTTTCGACGAAGCGGCCGCGCTGTGCAAGGAACACTTCGAACAGCGAAAGACCTTCTGGCTGTACGCCGCGCGCATCGGCGCCGAGCTGATGCTGCGCATCGGTCACCTGCACGACGCCGAGCAGCTCTACGAAGCGGTGGTCGAGGCCAAGACCCTGCCCTGGGCCAAGCTGGGCGTGGCCCGGGCCCAGATCGAAGGCGGCTTCCCGCAGCGCGCCGTCACCACGCTCGAAGGACTGATCGAGACCGACCCCGGCTACACGGACGCCTACGACATCATGGGGCGCGCGCAGTTCGAACTGGGCAACTTCCAGAGCGCGCTCAACACCTTCAAGCGGGCGACCCTGCTCACGCCCTCCTCCGTCAACCGCCTGCTCAAGCACGGCATGATGGCCTGGTACGCCGGCGAGCGCGACGAGGGTGTGGAGACGCTGGATCGCGCCACCCGGATCGGCCTGGACTCCAAACTGTTCGACCCCCAGGCCCTGGTGCTGATCGCATTCGCCCGCGTCGACAACAACGACCACAAGGGCCTGCAGCGCTGTCGCGAACAGATGGAGCACTACAGGGACCGGCACGCGGACAACCCCCGCCCGCTGCGGCTGCTGGAGGTCATCGAGGCCCTGATCGCGATCCAGGACTACCAGACCGCGCGGGCGCTCGACGATGTGCGGCGCCTGGCCAAGACCATCCACCTGCCGTCCTTCGACTTCGAATCGGCCTGCAACCTGCTCGCGCTGATGACACGCCTTGCCATGCGGTCGATCCAGCTCTACGAAGTGGACGCGGCGGTCGACACGATGGCGATCCGCTTCTGCACCAGCCGCGCGCTGACCGAACTGCTGGCCTGCGCCGCCACCGGCCGCCAGGACTTCATCAACCGGGTGCGCAATGCGCACACGCAGATCCTCAAGCTGACCGAAGAGGCGATGTCGCTGAGCCTCAAGGGCGACCCGCAGGCCGCCGTGCTCAAGCTGCTGGAGGACGGGGAGAAGACCCTGAACGCCAAGCTGATCGAATCGGCGCACCTGGTGCTGCAGCGCTACCACGCGCGCATCCCGGAACACGTCCCCTTGCTCAAGAAGGCGCAGGTCCTGCGCGACCGCTACCGTACCACCGACATCCACGCCGGTCTGGGCGAACAGGCCCACACCGGCCGCGCGGCCGGCGGGCTGTCCCTGCCCTCGGGCTACAAGCCACCACCCAAGGTCGAAGGCCTGCTCGCCAGCGTCAACACCGTCGGCGCCTGAAGCGGCGAAGCGCGGGGGCCAAGAATTCGGCGCCGGGCCGCCCCAAGCCGAATTCGATCCCCCTCGGGGGGCAGCGACCCGCGCAGCGGCGGAGCGTGGGGGCCTAAATCGCGACGAGCTGGCGGATGTTCTTCGCCTGCATTTCAGACCCCGGACCGCTGGCGATCACTTCGCCGCGCTCCATCACCACATACTGGTCCGCCAGCGCCTCGGCGAAGTCGTAGTACTGCTCGACCAGCACGATCGCCATGTCGCCGCGGTCGGCCAGCATGCGGATCACCTTGCCGATGTCCTTGATGATGTTGGGCTGGATGCCCTCGGTGGGTTCGTCCAGGATCAGCAGCTTCGGACCCGCCGCCAGCGCGCGTGCGATCGCCAACTGTTGCTGTTGTCCGCCCGAGAGGTCGCCACCGCGCCGGCCCAGCATCTGCTTGAGGACCGGAAACAGCTCGAACAGCTCGGCCGGCACAGGCGTGCCGCCGGGTTTGTAGGCCAGGCCCATCTGCAGGTTCTCCTGCACCGTCAGGCGGGCAAAGATCTCGCGCCCCTGCGGCACGAAGCCGATGCCGGCACGCGCCCGCTCGTAGGGCGTGGCCTTGTCGATGGCCTTGCCGTCGAACGTGATGCTGCCGCTCTTGATCGGCACCAGGCCCATCAGCGACTTGAGCAGCGTGGTCTTGCCCACGCCGTTGCGGCCCAGCACCACCGTGACCTTGCCCAGTTCGGCACTGAGGTTGACGTTGCGCAGGATGTGGCTGCCGCCGTAGTACTGGTTGACGTCCTTGACTTCCAGGAGGCTCATCGTGTTTCCTTCATCGGCCCAGGTACACCTCGATCACGCGCTCGTCGGCCTGCACCTCGTCCAGCGTGCCTTCGGCCAGCACCGAGCCGTCGCACAGCACCGTGACCTTCTCGGAGATGGCACGGATGAAGCTCATGTCGTGCTCCACCACCATCAGCGAGTGCTTGCCTTTCAACGAGAGGAACAGCTCGGCCGTGCGCGCCGTCTCCTCGTCGGTCATGCCCGCCACCGGCTCGTCCAGCAGCAGCAGCTTGGGGTCCTGCATCAGCAGCATGCCGATCTCCAGCCACTGCTTCTGGCCGTGGCTGAGCAGGCCGGCCTGACGGCGCGCGCTGTCGGCCAGGTGAATCGTCGTCAGCACCTCGGCCAATCGGTCCTTCTCTTCGCCGGTGAGCGAGAACACCATGCTGTGGCCGACACGCTTGTCGGTGGCGAGCGCGAGTTCGAGGTTTTCGAAGACGGAGAGCTGCTCGAACACGGTCGGCTTCTGGAACTTGCGGCCGATGCCCAGGGCGGCGATCTCGGGCTCGCGGTAGCGCAGCAGGTCGATGGTGCTGCCGAAATAGACGGTGCCGCTGTCGGGCCGGGTCTTGCCGGTGATGATGTCCATCATCGTGGTCTTGCCGGCGCCGTTGGGGCCGATGATGCAGCGCAGCTCGCCCGGCGCGATGTCCAGGTTCAGGCCGTTGATGGCCTTGAAGCCGTCGAAGGACACGTTGACGTCTTCGAGGTAGAGGATGCGGCCGTGCGTGGTGTCGACCTCGCCCGCCTTCGCGATGCGGCCGTAGCCGGCGCTGCGGCCACCGGACTCCGTCTTGCCGGTGACAGCGACTGTCTGCAGTTTTTCGTAGCGCTGCGCGCCCGCTTCCATCAGATCCGGCGTCATGCCTTGCCCCCCCGCAACTTCTTGACCAACCCCACCACGCCCTGCGGCATCCACAGCGTCACCGCGATGAACAGCGCGCCCAGGAAGTAGAGCCAGAACTCGGGGAAGGCCACGGTCAGCCAGCTCTTGGCGCCGTTGACGATGAAGGCACCAATGATGGGGCCGACCAGCGTCGCGCGGCCGCCGACCGCGGTCCAGACCGCGATCTCGATGCTGGCGGCGGTGCTCATCTCGCCCGGGTTGATGATGCCGACCTGCGGCACGTAGAGTGCACCGGCGATGCCGCACATCACGGCCGAGATGGTCCAGATGGTCAGCTTGTAGGGCAGCGGGTTGTAGCCGCAGAACATGACGCGGCTCTCGGCATCGCGCACCGCCTGCAGCACGCGACCGAACTTGCTCTTGACCAGCCAGCGCGCGAACACGTAGAAGCCCAGCAGCGTGAGGCCGGTGATCACGAACAGGGTCATGCGCATGCCCTGCGTCGCGATCGGCAGGCCCAGGATGCGCTTGAAGTCGGTGAAGCCGTTGTTGCCGCCCATGCCGGTCTCGTTGCGGAAGAACAGCAGCAGCGCGGCGAAGGTCAGGGCCTGCGTGATGATCGAGAAGTACACGCCCTTGATGCGCGAGCGGAAGGCGAAGAAGCCGAACACGAAAGCGACCAGCGCCGGCACCAGCACGATCAGCAGCAGCGTGGCGACGAAGCTGTCGGACAGCGCCCAGTGCCAGGGCAGTTGCTTCCAGTCGAGGAACACCATGAAGTCCGGCAGGTCGCTCTGGTAGTTGCCGTCGCGGCCGATCTGGCGCATCAGGTACATGCCCATCACATAGCCGCCGAGCGCGAAGAACAGGCCGTGGCCGAGCGAGAGGATGCCGGTGTAGCCCCAGATCAGGTCCATGGCCAGCGCGCAGATGGCGTAGCACATGATCTTGCCCAGCAGGCCGACCATGTAGTCGGACAGGTGGAACACGCTGTCCGCCGGCACCAGCAGGTTGAGCGCGGGCGCCACGGCGCAGACCACCAGCAGCGCGACCATGACACCGCTGAAGGCACCGCGCGTGAGCAGCGGGCCGGGCGCAGGAAGAGAAACGGAAGCAGCGGTCATGAGCACAGTTCCATGCGAGCAAGGGTCCAGTTCGAGAGTGCCGCGGAGCCGGCTCCGCCGGGCCGCAGGCACTGCCCCTTGAGGGGCGGAGCGAAGCGACGGGGGTGGTCCATCTTTTTCATGCTTCCCTGCCTTTGAAAGCGAAGATGCCCTGCGGACGTTTCTGGATGAAGACGATGATGAAGACCAGCACGGCGATCTTGGCCAGCACAGCGCCGGCCCAGCCTTCGAGCAGCTTGTTCAGCAGGCCCAGGCCCAGCGCGGCGTACACGGTGCCCGCGAGCTGGCCGACGCCGCCCAGCACCACCACCATGAAGCTGTCCACGATGTAGCTCTGACCGAGGTCGGGGCCGACGTTGCCGATCTGGCTGAGCGCGCAGCCAGCGAGACCGGCGATGCCCGAACCCAGCGCGAAGGCGTAGGTGTCGATGCGCGCGGTGTTCACGCCCATGCAGCTCGCGATGGGACGGTTCTGCGTCACGCCGCGCACGAACAGGCCCAGCCGGGTTTTCGAGATCAGCAGCGTCACGCCCAACAACACCGCGCCGGCGAAGGCGACGATGATGATCCGGTTCCAGGGCAGCGTGAGGTTGCCCATCAGCGTGATGCTGCCGCTCATCCAGCTCGGGTTTTCCACGCCCACGTTCTGCGCGCCGAACAGGCTGCGCACGCCCTGCATCAGCACCAGCGAAATGCCCCAGGTCGCCAGCAGCGTCTCCAGCGGCCGGCCGTAGAGGAAGCGAATCACGGTACGTTCCATCGCTGCGCCCACCAGGGCCGACGCAATGAAGGCAACCGGCATGGCCGCCAGCAGGTACCAGTCGAAGAAGTCGGGCAGGGTGCTCTTGAAAAACGCCTGCACCAGCCAGGTCGCGTAGGCGCCGATCATGATCAGCTCGCCGTGCGCCATGTTGATCACGCCCATCAGGCCGTAGGTGATCGCCAGCCCGAGCGCAGCCAGCAAGAGGATCGAGCCCAGGCTGATGCCGGTGAAGGCCTGCGAGAGCGCGCTGGTGACGGCCAGCGAGCGGTCCAGTGCCGAGATGGCGGCGCTCAGAGCGGCCTTGACGGCGGCGCTGCTTTCCGCGTCCAGGCGCGCCGCCAGCAGCGGCTTGAGCGCCGGATCGCCCATATTGCCCAGGGCCTGGGCGGCGGCCAGGCGCTGCGCCTGGTCCTCGCTGGCCAACTGCATCGCGGCGCGTGCCAGCTCCAGGTGCTGGCGCGCCTTGGCATCCAGATTCGGATTGGCAAAGGCCTTCTCGACCAGCGGCAGTTGCGTCGCGTCGGGTTCGTCGAAGGCGGATTTCTGCAACATGGCCGCAGCGGCCTGCTGCGCCGCGGCATCGTTGCCAAACAGGTCCCGCACGGACAGCGCGGCGTCGAGCGCACCGCGCAGGCGGTTGTTGACGATGGCGTCTTCGGCCGTCTCGGCCACGGCGACGGCCGCGCCGGTCACCGCATCCTTGCCGCTGCCATCGTCGGCAATGAGGAGCACCTGCTCGCCCTGGACCTTGACGGCGCCTGCCGACAGGGCCTGCATCAGGGCGAGGGTGCGTTCGTCGGGCTCTGCCGCCAGCCGGTTGACGGCGGCGATGCGGGCATCCCCCTCACCCGTGGCCAGCGCGAGCGCGTCGGCCGGGGTGAGGGCGTGTGCGGTGGCTGCGCCGATCAGGCCGAGCAGCACAGAAAGAAAACGCAGCCAGCGCATCCGATACCCCGCTTACTTCTTCTCGGGGACGTTCTTCTTGCCCTTGTTCTCGGCGATGTAGTCGCTCCACGGATCGGCCACGACCGGACCCGGGGTCTTCCACACCACGTTGAACTGGCCGTCGGCCTTCACTTCACCGATGAACACCGGCTTGTGCAGGTGGTGGTTTTCCTTGTCCATGGTGGAGGTGAAGCCGCCCGGCGCCTTGAAGGTCTGGCCGGCCATGGCGGCGATGACCTGGTCGGTGTCGGTGGACTTGGCCTTCTCGACGGCCTGCTTCCACATGTTGATGCCGATGTAGGTGGCTTCCATCGGGTCGTTGGTCAGCGGCTTGTCGGCGCCCGGCAACTTCTTGGCCTTGGCGTAAGTGCTCCACTTCTTCACGAACTCGGCGTTGGCTGGGCTCTTGATGGACATGAAGTAGTTCCAGGCGGCCAGGTGGCCCACCAGCGGCTTGGTGTCCACGCCGCGCAGTTCTTCTTCACCCACCGAGAAGGCGACCACCGGCACGTCCTTGGCCTTCAGGCCCGCGTTGCCGAGTTCCTTGTAGAAGGGCACGTTGGAGTCGCCGTTGATGGTCGAAACCACGGCGGTCTTCTTGCCTTCGGAAGCGAACTTCTTGATCTTGGCGATGATGGTCTGGTAGTCCGCGTGACCGAAAGGGGTGTACTCCTCCATGATGTCGGTCTCGGGGATACCCTTGCTCTTCAG
>JAEUOT010000056.1 GCA_016790705.1 Hydrogenophaga sp. | reverse complement strand
GGAAGAAGAGGAAGAAGAGGAAGAAGAGGAAGAAGAGGAAGAAGAGGAAGAAGAGGAAGAAGAGGAAGAAGAGGAAGAAGAGGAAGAAGAGGAAGAAGAGGAAGAAACGCCGGGCCGGAAGAAGAAAAAGCGCTGAGGGCGCGGGGCGCCCTCAGGGCGCTCACCAGCTCACTTCGCGGTCGGGCGTGGCGCTGATCTTGTGGATCGTCAGGTCGGCGCCTTCGTACTCTTCTTCCTGGTCGAGACGGATGCCCAGCGTGGCCTTGAGCACGCCGTAGACCACCGCGCCGCCCAGCAGCGCCCAGCCCACGCCCATGGCGGTGCCGATCAGTTGCGCGCTGAAGCTCACGCCGCCCAGGCCGCCCAGCGCCTTCTGGCCGAAGAGGCCGGCTGCGATGCCGCCCCAGGTGCCGCACAGGCCGTGCAGCGGCCAGACGCCCAGCACGTCGTCGATCTTCCAGCGGTTCTGCGTCAGCGTGAACATCTGGACGAACAGCAGGCCGGCCACCAGACCGACCACCAGCGCCCCCAGCGGATGCATCAGGTCGGAGCCAGCGCAGACGGCGACCAGACCGGCCAGCGGGCCGTTGTGCACGAAGCCGGGGTCGTTCTTGCCGGCGATCAGCGCGGCCAGCGTGCCGCCTACCATGGCCATCAGCGAGTTGACGGCGACCAGACCGGAGATCTTGTCCAGGGTCTGCGCGCTCATCACGTTGAAACCGAACCAGCCGACACAGAGAATCCAGGCGCCCAGCGCGAGGAAGGGGATGTTCGAGGGCGGGTGGGCCGAGACGGCGCCATCCTTGCGGTAGCGGTTGGCGCGGGCGCCCAGCAGCACGACCGCAGGCAGCGCAATCCAGCCGCCCACAGCGTGCACGACCACCGAGCCGGCAAAGTCGTGGAAGCTCGCGCCGGTCACCGACTCGATCCAGGCCTGCACGCCAAAATGGCCGTTCCAGGCAATACCTTCAAAAAACGGATACACAACGCCGACGATGACGGCTGTTGCGATCAGTTGCGGCCAGAATTTGGCGCGTTCGGCGATGCCGCCGGAAATGATCGCCGGGATGGCGGCGGCGAAGGTCAGCAGGAAGAAGAACTTGACCAGTTCGTAGCCGTTCTTCTGCGCCAGTTGTTCTGCGCCGATGAAGAAATGCGTGCCGTAGGCGACACCATAGCCGATGATGAAGTACGCAATGGTCGATACCGAGAAGTCGACCAGGATCTTGACCAGGGCGTTGACCTGGTTCTTCTTGCGAACCGTGCCGAGTTCGAGGAAGGCAAAGCCGGCGTGCATTGCCAGGACCATGATGCCGCCGAGCAGGATGAACAGGGCATCTGCGCCCTGTTTCAGTGCGTCCATGAGAAATCTCCGTGCAGAAAGCTTGTTTTGGTGCGTGATTGGCGCCAAAACAGGGTCTGCATGGCGAATCGCACCACGCAAAAGCAAAAATCAGGCCAAATATCCCAGGATGGTGCGGTTCGTCCTGTCTTGGTGCGATCAGTCCGGCCCCAGAAGTGAGCGCAGCATGCGTTGCGGGTCGCGCATGAAGGTCTGCATGACCTGGAAATGTTCGGTGTCTTCGTACGCGACCCGTTGCGCTCCCTCGCCGTCGAAGCGGTAGATCCAGGCGTCGGGATAGGCCATCAGGATGGGCGAGTGGGTGGCGATGATGAACTGCGACCCCTGGCCGACCAGTTCGTGCAGGCGGGCGAGCGCTGCAAGCTGGCGCTGGGGCGAGAGCGCAGCTTCAGGTTCGTCCAGCAGGTACAGCCCCTGGCCGCCGAAGCGTTTCATCATCAGCGCCAGGAACGACTCCCCGTGCGACTGCTCATGCAGCGAGACGCCGCCGTAGCTGTTGATCACCGGTGGCGCAGGCGCCGGGTCGGCGTCCATCTGTTCGATGTTGGTGGCGACGTTGAAGAAGCTCTCCGCACGCAGGAAGAAGCCGTCGCGCGGTCGTTTGTAGCCCTTGGCGATGCGCAGGTGGGCGTGCAGCTCGGAGTGTGAGGGGCGGGTGTCGAAATGGAAGTTGCGCGAACCGCCTTCGGGGTTGAAACCCAGCGCGACCGCGATGGCCTCCAGCAGTGTCGACTTGCCCGATCCGTTTTCACCCACGAAGAACGTGACCTTCGGGTGCGGTTCCAGCACATCGAGGTGGCGCACCGCCTGCAGGCTGAAAGGGTAGCGGTCGAAGTGTTCGACGGTGTCGCGCCGCAGGCTGATGCGCTGGACGAAGTGGCTGGCCAGCACGGGTTCAGCGCGGATGGCCGATCGCGCGCAGCACCGAGGGCGCGATCAGCTTGTGCATGGGTTTGACCGGCAGCATGTACAGCCGCCCCAGCCGGTTCTTGGTGTGCACGACGGTGGTGACGGTCACGCGCACCGGCCGATCCGGGCGGCGCTCGCAGTGCACCGACAGCATCACGTCCAGGTGCTTGTCGCGGTCGCCGAGCAGGACTTCGTCGGGCGTGTTCTCGAACAGGGTGAAGATGCCGACCCGGTCACCGGGGCGGTAGGCCGTGTCCGGTTTGGCGAGGTCGACCTGGGCGAGGGCGCCGAGGTCTTTGAGCCCCACCAACTGCACCACCCGGTTGCGCAGGTTCATGCACGCGTCGACCCAGCGGGGTGTGGCGCGCACCGATGTCAGGAACTGGGCCAGCGCGCTGAGCGATGGATCGGCCGCGTCGATGGACCAGGCGTCGTGGAAATCGGCGCCGCCCAGACGGTCGGCGATGCGCGATCCGGCGGGTGGCTGGGTGGCGGTGGGCGTGTTCATGGGCAATGGGTGGGTCAGGCCAGCAGAACGGCGCGGGCCAGCAGCACCCAGATCCCGAGCAGCACGAAGTTGCTGGCCGCGAACGCGAGGAAGCGGTGCAGCACGTGGTTGTAGGTGATGTGGATCAGGCTGTGCACGATGCGCAGCGCCACATACGTCCAGGCCAGGCTGATCAGCAGAGGTGTCGCGGTCGCAGTCACATGCGCCAGCAGCATCGCCACGTAAAACAGCAGCGGCAGCTCCAGCAGGTTCATGTAGTTGCGGTTGGGCAGCGACACGGGGGCCGTGACCCGCGCCGATTCGCCCAGGGCGTATTCGCGCGGCGAGACGGTGCCATTGAACCCCGCCTGCAGCCGCCGGAAGGCGATCAGCAGCAGGATGCAGAAAGTCCAGGCGGCCAGCGCGAAGACCGGCGCAAAGAGGGATGCGGTGGAGGGCGGTGTCGGCATCCGCCCACTGTAGCGCCTGTGGTTCAGGGCCGGCGGACGGCCCTGTCAGGCTTCACGAGCAACTGACGCTGCCGCAACCGCTCATGGTGGCGGGGCGCACCCGGCTCGGATCGGCCAGGGTTTCGGTCTTCGAGTCGAAGCCGACTTCCTTCATGTGCAGCGCCAGCCCCATGTCCATGGTGGCGGCGTGCTGCGGGAACCACTCGACGAGCGCCTCGGCCAGGCGGGTGATGATTTCCTTGTCGTCTTTTTCGTAGTGCTCGACCACCGCGTGCAGCGTCTCCATGATGGTGGCGTGGTGGCCGGCGTGGCAGTTGTCCGCCGCGAAGCCGGTCGCGACCATCCAGCGCTCTTCCTGCGCGAAATGTTCCTTGGTGTGTTCGACAAAGCGCAGGTACAGCGGCAGTTGCTGGTCCTGGGGCGTGGCGAGCAGCTCGTTGAGCATTTCCACGAATTCCTCGTGGGTGTCGTCCATCCGGCCGTCGCCGGTCTGCAGTTGCGGGGTCCAGTCCAGGCCGGTGATGACCTGGGCGGCGGTTTCGGGGGTGGTGGTCGCGTCCATGGGGCGTCACTGTAGCGGCAAACCCGGCCGATCACGCTTGACCGGGGTCAATCCGGCGACCCCTGCCCGGGCTATTATGAAAGCTCCATCAATCGAGGAGGTTGGGATGAACTTCGTGGATGCCGTCAAGCAATGCTTCACCAAATATGTGGGCTTCGAGGGGCGTGCCAGCCGCTCGGAATACTGGTGGTGGGCGCTCTTCATCTTTGTGGTGTCGCTCCTGCTGGGCGCGATCAAGGCCGGCATGCTGGCCAACCTGTTCTCGCTGGGCACCTTGCTGCCTTCGCTGGCGGTCGGCGCGCGCCGTCTGCACGACATCGGCAAGAGCGGCTGGTGGTTGCTGCTGGCCTTCATTCCCCTGATTGGCTGGCTGGTGCTGCTCTACTGGGCGGTCCAGCCCAGCGCTGCAGGCGACAACGCCTACGGCGCGCCCCCGACGGCCTGACGACCCCGGGGGCTCCGCTCCCGTGGTTCAGGCGGTAGCGACCGCTTTGCCCAGCATCTGGTCGACGGCGGCCAGTACTTCCGGCGAGGTCAGCGCCTGGTCGAGGCGGGACAGGGCCGGGTGACCCAGGCTGGCGCGCAGGTGGTAGGTGTCGACACCGCCATCCTGCGCGGGGTCGTAGTTTTCCAGACTGTCGAGCTGGCCCAGCGCCAGGCGTTCGCCCAGTCGGGCACAGAGATAGGCGAGCGCGAAGCGCGGTGCGTGCCTGGGGTCGGTGCTCATGTACGGCGTCACCAGTTGTCGGCCCACGCCGCACACGTCGTCGACCAGTTCCTGCGGGAGTTCCCAGGACTTCATGAGCAGACCGCCGATTTCGGTGGCGTTCAGTCCCAGCAGCTCCTGTTCCAGCCGGGCCCGCTCCAGGCGGCCGCGTTCCAGCCATTTCTCCAGTCCGGACGGCGGGATCAGCGAGGCGGTCGCGAGCTGGCCGACAAAGCTGAGCACGACGTGGGTGGACAGCGTGCCCTGGTCGGGCAGCGCCAGCGCCTTGCCCAGACGCACACACAGCTCGCTGGCGATGGCGCTGGCTTTCCAGATCGCGTCGAAGCTGCGCTGGGCCTCGGCCAGCTTGGGCTTGAAGGCCTCGGCCAGCATGTATTGCAGGCAGATGCTGCGCACGGTGTTCATGCCCAGGAAGGTGACCGCCTGGCCGATGTTCGTGACGGGTTTGTGCAGGCCGTAGAACGGCGCGTTCACCGTTGAGAGCACTTTCGCGGCGATCAGCGGCTCGCCCATGACCAGTTCGCTGAGCTCGGCCGAACCGGCTTTGGCGACGAAATCGGGCGACAACAGCTTCTGCATCGAACGCGGCGGGCGCGGAATGCCCCGCACGGCCGCCAGCAGCGTGTTGCGGTGCGCGCTGTCCATGTCCTGCTCGGCGAGCCAGTGGAACTCCGCCAATGTGGCCGGCAACGGTTCGGCCACCACAGGCACGGTCTCACGCAGCGTCGGCACCGGCGCCTTGTCGGCGACGGGTCGTGCAGCGGGGGCCGCCGCGCGCGGCATGGCGATGGGAGGTTCGGCTGTGGCTTTCACCGGCTCGCGGCGGAAAAACCACCACGCCAGGGCGAGCGCCAGCACGCCGGCAATCCAGATCATGTAAAGAGACACGACAAACCTCCGTTCCGGTGGGACGGTCCGTGCGAATCACGGACTTCTTTGTCCTCTGGAATCGGCGTTTTCGGGCGACTCTTGAGCGGGGTACCCCGCGAAAGTTGTCAGGCCAGACGGGCGCGGTGGCGGGCGATCTGCGCTGTCACCTGGGCCGGCGCGGTGCCGCCCAGGGTGTTGCGGGCGTTGAGGCTGCCGCGCAGGCTGAGCACATCGAACACGTCCTTCTCGATGCTGGGGTGGAAGCCCTGCAGCACCGTCAGCGGCAGCTCCGACAAGTCGCATTGGTGACTCGTGGCGGCCTTGACGGCGTGGGCCACGGTTTCGTGCGCGTCGCGGAAGGGCAGGCCCTTCTTGACCAGGTAGTCGGCCAGGTCGGTGG
Source organism: Hydrogenophaga sp. (assembly GCA_016790705.1). Classification (GTDB taxonomy): domain Bacteria; phylum Pseudomonadota; class Gammaproteobacteria; order Burkholderiales; family Burkholderiaceae_C; genus Hydrogenophaga. The sequence continues at coordinate 283 of JAEUOT010000056.1, read as the reverse complement.
CGGTGGCATAGCCCTTCTTGGCCGCTTCTTCCATGGCGATGGCGTTGACGGTGATGCCGCCTTCCTTGGCGCCGGTGGCGGGGTTGAACTGGCCGCCCACCATCTCGCAGAAGATGCGCAGCGTGTCCTTGAGCGTGTCCACGGTGTCGAACAGCGGCTCCTTGTCTTCCTGGTTGTCCTTGTTGTAGGCCAGGGGCTGGCCCTTCATCAGGGTGATCAGGCCCATCAGGTGACCGACCACGCGGCCGGTCTTGCCGCGCGCCAGTTCGGGCACGTCCGGATT
>JAEUOT010000038.1 GCA_016790705.1 Hydrogenophaga sp. | reverse complement strand
GAGGTCGGCCAGCCGGAAGACAAGCCGCTGTCGAAGGCCTGCAGCCAGTCCGACGCGGTGATCGTCTACGCCTTCAGTTCGGCGGCCGACGTGTGGTGGAAAGGCATCGAGAACAAGCTCACCCGGCTGGACAAGCTGCAGGTCTGGCGCCTGCCGACCGAGGTCGCACCCGCGCTGGCGGCGCTGGCCGAACGCAGCATGCAGCTGCAGGCCACGGTGCAGGACGGCGCGCTCACGCTGTCGAACCAGCAGGGCAGCGTGCACATCGAGCCGGTCCGCTGGAAGTGACCTGCCCGGGTCCGCGTGAGACAATCGCGACCCCGGCGGCCCCACCTGCCTCCCACAGCCTCTGGATCTACACCATGAACCGCTGCTCTCCGTTTTTCGCCTCGCGCCGCCTCCTGCTGGCCCTGGCCGGCCTGGGCCTCTGCACCCTGGCCCACGCCCAGATCCAGGTGCGCAACTTTCCGGCCAGTGCCCTGCGCGGCACCATGGTCGTGACCCAGCCCCCGATCATCACCATGGACGGCAAGCCGGCCCAGCTGTCGCCGGGCGCGCGCATCAAGGGCGCGAACAACCTGCTGGTGCTCTCGGGCAGCATCGTCGGGCAGGAACTGACGGTCAACTACACCGTCGAGCCACACGGCATGGTCCACGACGTCTGGATCCTGACCGAAGCCGAAGCGGCCGAGAAGCGCAAGCGCGCCGGCCAGTAGTCCCTCAACCAACCACTGCAGGACCCCCGTCCAGCACACGCCGTGGAACGGCTCCGCCGGGCCACTGGCGTGGTCCCCCTTCCAGGGGGAAGCCGCGTCAGCGGCGCAGGGGGTGATTCATCATGAAAAAAGTCTTCATCAAGACCTTCGGCTGCCAGATGAACGAGTACGACTCGGACAAGATGGCCGACGTGCTCGGCGCCGCCGAGGGCTTCGAAAAAACCCAGGACCCCGAAGAGGCGGACCTGATTCTGTTCAACACGTGCTCGGTGCGCGAGAAGGCGCAGGAGAAGGTGTTTTCCGACCTCGGTCGCGTCAAGCACCTCAAGAAAAAGGGCGTGCTGATCGGCGTCGGCGGTTGCGTGGCCAGCCAGGAAGGCGCCGAGATCATCAAGCGCGCGCCCTTCGTGGACGTGGTGTTCGGCCCGCAGACCCTGCACCGCCTGCCCGAGATGCTCAAGGCCCGCGACCGGCTGAACCAGCCGCAGGTGGACATTAGCTTCCCCGAAATCGAGAAGTTCGACCACCTGCCGCCGGCGCGCGTGGAAGGCGCCTCGGCCTTCGTGTCGATCATGGAAGGCTGCAGCAAGTACTGCAGCTACTGCGTGGTGCCCTACACCCGCGGTGAAGAGGTCAGCCGCCCGTTCGAGGACGTGCTGGTCGAAGTGGCCGGTCTGGCCGACCAGGGCGTCAGGGAAGTGACGCTGCTGGGCCAGAACGTCAACGCCTACCGCGGCCAGATGGGCGACACGGAGGAGATCGCCGACTTCGCGATGCTGATCGAATACGTGGCCGACATCCCCGGCATCGAGCGTATCCGCTACACCACCAGCCACCCCAACGAGTTCACCCAGCGCCTGATCGACACCTACGCCAAGGTGCCCAAGCTGGTGAGCCACCTGCACCTGCCGGTGCAGCACGGGTCGGACCGCATCCTGATGGCCATGAAGCGCGGCTACACCGCCATGGAATACAAGAGCACGATCCGCAAGTTGCGCGCGATCCGGCCCGACATCTCCATGAGCAGCGACTTCATCGTCGGTTTCCCGGGCGAGACCGAGGAAGACTTCCAGAAGATGATGAAGCTGATCACCGACGTCGGCTACGACAGCAGCTTCTCTTTCATCTTCAGCCCGCGCCCCGGCACGCCCGCGGCCAACCTGCCCGACGACACACCGCACGAGGTCAAGCTGCAACGCCTGCAGCACCTGCAGGCGACGATCGAGGAGAACGTGCGCCGCATCAGCGCCAGCCGCGAAGGCACGGTGCAGCGCATCCTGGTCGAAGGCCTGTCGCGCAAGAACGCCGCCGAGCTGATGGGCCGCACCGAGTGCAACCGCATCGTCAACTTCGACGGCGGTCCGAACGGGGCGCGGCTGATCGGCCAGATGATCGACGTGAAGATCACCCAGGCGCTGCCGCACTCGCTGCGCGGCGAGGTGTGCGTCGCCTGACGAAGCGCCCTGTGGATCAGGCCTTCCCTGACAAGGCCTTCTCGCGCGCGAAGTTGGCCTCCATCTGCGCCTTGCCCGAACGGTACTGCCGCGGCCAGTCCACCGCCACGTAACCGATCTTGGCCGCCTCCGTCAGCGTCCAGGCCGGGTTGGCCAGATGCGGCCGGGCCACCGCGCACAGGTCTGCGCGGCCGGCGGCGAGGATCGAGTTGGCGTGGTCGGCCTCGCTGATGGCGCCCACCGCGATGGTGGGAATGCCCGCTTCCTGACGGATGCGGTCGGCAAACGGTGTCTGGAACATGCGGCCGAAAACCGGTCGTTCCTTCTTGCTGACCTGGCCCGAGGAGCAGTCGATCATGTCGGCACCCGCCGCCTTGAACGCCCGGGCGATCTCCACCGCGTCGTCGGGCGTGATGCCGCCTTCAACCCAGTCGTGCGCCGAGATGCGCACCGACATCGGCTTGTCGGCCGGCCAGGCGGCACGCACCGCCGCGAACACCTCCAGCGGATAACGCAGCCGGTTCTCCAGGCTGCCGCCGTAGTCGTCGTCGCGGTGATTGGTCAGCGGCGAGATGAAGCTCGAGAGCAGGTAGCCGTGCGCGCAGTGAAGCTCCAGCCAGTCGGCACCCGCTTGCGCAGCCGCCTGGGTCGTGGCCACGAACTGGTCGCGCACCCTGTCCATGTCCGCGCGCGTCATCGCCCGCGACACCTGGCTCACCCCCTCCAGGTACTGCTGCTCGGAGGCCGACATGATGGGCCAGTTGCCGCTTGCCAGCGGCTGGTCGATGCCCTCCCAGGCCAGACGGGTCGAGGCCTTCGCGCCGGCATGACCGATCTGGATCGCGAACTTGGCGTCGGTGTGGCTGTGGATCCAGTCCGCGATGCGCCTGAAGCCTTCTGTGTGTTCCGGCCGGTAGAGGCCCGGGCATCCCGGCGTGATGCGGCCCTCAGGGCTGACACAGGTCATCTCGGCAAACACGAGACCGGCCCCGCCCATGGCGCGAGCGCCCAGATGCACCAGGTGGTAGTCGCCGACCAGGCCGTCCTGCGCCGAGTACTGCGCCATCGGCGACACCACGACGCGGTTCTTGAGCGTGACACCGCGCACGGTGTAGGGCGTGAACATCGGCGGCGTCGGCGTCGGGCCCGCAACCCCGGCCCGCTCGGAAAACCAGCGCTCATAGCCTTCGAGCCAGCCCTTGTCACGCAGCCTCAGGTTCTCGTGACTGATCCGCTGGCTGCGCGTGAGCATCGAGTACATGAACTGCTCGGGTTCGAGCTGGTCGCAGTAGCGCTTGCCGCAGACCTCGAACCACTCCATCGCGTTCCAGGCCGCGTTCTGCAGCCGCAGGGTCTCGACCCGACGCAGCTCCTGATAGGCCTCCAGCACCGCCGGAATCCGGTCGGCGGTGTCCCCCAGACGCTGGAACTGGCGGGTCAGCTCGATCGCATCCTCGAAGGCCAGCTTGGTGCCCGAGCCGATGGCGAAGTGCGCCGTGTGGACCGCATCGCCCATCAGCACCACATGGCTGCCGTTGCGGTTCTTCAGCCACCACTGTTCACACACCACACGCTGGAAGTTCAGCCAGGCCGAGCCTCGCAGATGACGGGCATTGGTCATCAGCGTGTGGCCCTGCAAGGTGTCCTTGAACAGGTCTTCGCAGAACGCGATCGACTGCGCCTGGTCCGCCCGGTCGAGGCCGTGGGCCAGCCAGACATGCTCGGGACATTCGACGATGAACGTGGTGGTTTCGGCATCGAACTTGTAGATGTGGGCCTGGAACCAGCCGTGCTCGGTCCGCTGGAAATCGAAGGTGAAGGCGTCATACAGGCGGTGGGTGCCGAGCCAGATGTAGCGGTTGGGTCGGGTCACGATGTCCGGCTTGAAGACGTCTTCGTACCGGCCGCGGATGCGCGAGTTGATGCCGTCGCTGGCGATGATCAGGTCCGCATCGGGATAGTCCAGGTCGGACTCGGCCTCCGTCTCGAACACCAGCTTGACGCCCAGCGCCTCGCACCGGGCCTGCAGGATGTTCAGCAACTTCTTGCGCCCGATCCCCACGAAACCGTGACCGCCGGACCGGATCGTCCGGCCCTTGAAGAGCAGTTCGATGTCGTCCCAGTGGTTGAACGCCTCCTGAATCTCGTCGGCCGATTCGCGGTCCCATTGGCGCATGTTGTCCATGGTCGCATCCGAGAACACCACGCCCCAGCCGAAGGTGTCGTAGGCCCGGTTGCGTTCGACCACCGTGATGTCGTGCGACGGGTCGAGCTTCTTCATCAGCAGGCCGAGATACAGGCCGGCGGGGCCTCCGCCAATGCAGACGATCTTCATGGGGAACTCCTTGTCGAAGCCGGTGCGCCAGGGATGACAGGCGCTACAAATTCATGATTGAATTGTTTATGTTTAAAGTTTATGCAAGGACCATCGTCCTGACAAGCAGGGTCCCATAGGGGAAAACACGGGGATTGGGCCAGCGCCGGCCCGTGCGGTCAGCCGCGGTCGGTGGGCGGCCGCAGGTAGCGCTCATCCGACCATGTGGCCAGCCACTGGGGGACAAAGGCCACGAAGATGGCCCCGAACATCCCCGTCAGGAACGCATCCCCCCAGGCCATCAGCCAGCGGGCGATCAGCGACAGCTCGCGCCCGGGCTCACCGGCCAGCCACTGCAGGCCCTCGAACAGCAGCCCGGCCACGAACACCGAAGCGGCGGTGCCGAGGAACGCGCGGCCGAGCGTGTAGATGAAGGGATTGGCGGGCAGCCAGCGCCGGAGCACAGCGCCGATGCCCAGCGCCAGCGACGCCGGCACAAGACCGGTCCAGACCCATTGCATGAGGACCGCCTCGGGTGCCGCCTGCCCCATTCCCCAGACCACCAGGGCAATGCCCGCCAGCACCAGCACCGCCAGCGGCCAGCCCAGCATCAGCACCAGCAGACAGGCGCCGGAGAGCTGGACCTGCAGGCCCTGCGGCATCTTCTGCGGCAGCAGCCAGAGCCAGGGCAGCAGCACCAGGCCCGCCAGCGCGGGCGTGAGCAACGGGCCGTCCAGCATGCGCCAGGGACGCAGCCACAGGGCCAGCCCGAGACACAGGCCACCGATCAAGAGGTTGAGCTCCATCCACATGGGCGTCGAGTATCGAATGCACACCCCATGGCCTGCTTGACATCAGTCAAGCGGCACCAGAGCGGTAGGGGAATCGCTCAGCCCATGCCGGGCAGCTTGGGCATGCCCTTCATGCCACCCATGCGCTTCATCATCTTCATCAGGCCGCCGCCCTTCATCTTCTTCATCATGCCCTGCATCTGCTCGAACTCCTTGAGCAGGCGGTTGACTTCCTGGACGTGCACGCCGGCACCGGCGGCGATGCGGCGCTTGCGCGTGGCCTTGATGAGGTCGGGCTTGCTGCGCTCCTTGGGCGTCATGCTGCAGATGATCCCCTCCTTGCGCCTGATGTCTTTCTCGGCGCGCGTCAGGTCGGCATCGCTGGCCTTGGCCGCCAGATTGCCGGGCAGCTTGTCCATCAGGCTGGACAGGCCGCCCATCTGTTTCATCTGGCGGATCTGGTCGAGGAAGTCGTTGAGGTCGAAGTCGCCGCCGCTCTTGACTTTGGCGGCCAGCTTCTGCGCCGCCGCCATGTCGACCCCGGCCGTCACCTGTTCGACCAGGGCCACGATGTCGCCCATGCCGAGGATGCGTCCCGCATGGCGCTCGGCGTCGAACACCTCCAGCCCGTCGATCTTCTCGCTGACGCCGGCGAACTTGATCGGCGCGCCGGTCACCGCGCGCACCGACAAGGCGGCGCCGCCGCGCGAGTCGCCGTCCATCTTGGTCAGGACGATGCCGGTCAGCGGCAGCGCGTCCTTGAAGGCCTTGGCGGTATTGACGGCGTCCTGGCCCTGCATCGCGTCGACCACGAACAGGGTCTCGACCGGATTGAGCGCGGCATGCAGCTCGCGGATCTCCTGCATCAGCGCTTCATCGATCGCCAGCCGGCCGGCCGTGTCGACCAGCAGCACATCGACGAAGTGCTTCTTCGCGTAGTCCAGCGCGGCGCGGGCAATGTCCAGCGGCTTCTGGTCCGCAGAGCTGGGAAACCACTCGGCCCCGGCCTGCGCCGTCACGGTCTTGAGCTGTTCGATGGCGGCCGGACGGTAGACGTCGCCCGAGACGGTCAGCACCTTCTTCTTGCGTTTCTCGATCAGGTGCTTGGCCAGCTTGGCGGTGGTCGTGGTCTTGCCCGCGCCCTGCAGGCCGGCCATCAGGATCACCGCCGGCGGTTGCGCCGCCAGATTGATGTCGGCGACGCCTTCGCCCATCGTGGCCGCCAACTCGCGGTTGACCACGCCGACCAGCACCTGGCCCGGCGTGAGCGAACCCACCACATCCTGGCCCAGCGCCTTTTCCTTGACCCGGGCGATGAAGTCGCGCACCACCGGCAGCGCCACGTCTGCCTCCAGCAGCGCCATGCGGACCTCGCGCAACATGTCCGTGACATTCGACTCGGTGATGCGCGCCTGCCCGCGCATCTCCTTGACGATGCGTGACAGGCGGTCGGAAAGGGCAGAGGCCATGGTGTGGTGCTGGAAGGTGGGGGTGGCGGCAGACGGGGCCGGGGTCCGGTTGCGTGGCGGAACCGGCGGTTCGCACGGCCAAGACGCTTTAAACTCCGAGGGCGATTTTAGCCGCCCGTCCCTGCGCACGAGCGGCGTACGCTCTGCAACATGCCCATCCTGCCCGCCCTTTCGCACAACCCGCCTGCAGCCCTGCTGTCGGCGATTGCGGCGCTGTCCTATGCCTTCCTTGCCTGGGCCCATCCGCGCCTGAGCGAACGGCAGACCCGGGGCGTGCTCGCGGCGGCGTGGGTGCTGCACCTGCTGGTGCTGGTGTCCGCCGTGCTGGAGACACCGGCGCGATTCGGCTTCGCCCCTGCGCTGTCGGTCACCGCCTGGCTGGTGCTCACCGTCTACCTGATCGAGAGCCGGATGTATCCGCAGCTCAAGGCCCGCTGGACGCTGGCGGTGCTGGGCACGGTGGCCGTCTTGCTGGCGCTGTTCTTCCCTGGCGCGCAATACCACGCGCTGCCATCGAACTGGATGCCGCTGCACTGGGCACTGGGCATCGCCTCCTACGGGCTGATCGCTGCCGCCGTCGTGCACGCCTGGCTGATGCAACGGGCCGAAAAGGCCATGCGACAGGGCTCGGCCGGCGACACCGCCATTCCCCTCCTCACGCTGGAGCGGCTGACCTTCCGCTTCGTCGCAGCCGGATTCGTGCTGCTGTCGGCGACGCTGCTGGTCGGCGGCTGGTTCTCCGAACTGATCAATGAGCGCTGGGTCTGGAACCACAAGACAGCGTTCTCGGTGCTGGCCTGGCTGACCATGGGGGTGTTGTTGCTGGGCCGCTGGCGGCTGGGCTGGCGAGGCCGGGTCGCCGTGCGCATGCTGTATCTCGGCGCCGGCTTTCTGCTGCTGGGTTACGTCGGCTCCCGCTTCGTTCTCGAAGTGGTGCTGCACAGGGTCGGCTGACGATGAAGTTCCTTCTGGTCCTCGCGGTGCTGGCTGTGGCGTTCTGGATCTGGCGCAACAACCGTGAAAGCGAGGCACGCGACCGCAGGGACGCCGCCCCTGCACGGCCACCCGCCCCCCAGCCCATGATCGCCTGTGCCCGCTGCGGCACCCATGTGCCCGAACAGGAGGCCGTGAAAGGGACCGCCGGACACTACTGCTGCGCGGAACACCGGCGCCAGCACGAGGCCTCCCCGCGCTGAGGCGCCCGGCGATCATGGCCAAGGACCCGAATTCGCAGTTCGCGCCCTCCTGGTTCTCGGCCCTGGAGGTTGGCAACAGCACCCATGACCAGGCCCACCATGTGCGTGCCTACGAGCGCCTGTGGCGGGCCTTCATGCGGGCACGCGTGCTCATCGCTCTGGTGCTGCTGGCCTTGCAGGTCTTCCTGCTGCTCAACGTCGGCGGCAGCGCCAAGTGGCTGGTACTGGTCTGCGCGCTGCACCTGAGCGCCGCCATGGCGGTGCTGTTCTGGACCCATCCGGTGGGTCCGGGCAGGCAGTTCAGGGCGCAGTGGTTCATGACGATCGCTGTCGATCTGGTGGTGTTCGGCCTGCTCGATCATTTTCAGCAGGCCGGCCTCAATTACGCACCGCTGTTCGCGCTGCCGGTGCTGCTGGCGGCGATCCTGGGCTCGATGACACTGGCGCTGGCCACTGCGGCCGCCGTCACGATCTACCTGCTCGGCGCCGCCGCGCTCAGCGCGCCGCTGCTCAGCGAGGTGTCCACCGCGCGCTTTCTCCAGTCGGGCCTGAGCGGCACCGGCTTCTTCGTGGTCGCCTTTCTGGCCAACCAGTTGGCGCAGCGACTTGCGAGGGAAGAAGCCTTGGCGCTCCGGAGCCAGGCCGCCGCACGCAGCCAGGCCGAAGTCAACGAACTGGTGATCGAGAGCCTGAGCGAAGGCGTCCTGGTGGTGGACCGTCACGGCGTGGTCAGAAACGCAAATCCTGCGGCGCAGGGCATGCTCATGGGCGACAGCTACCCGAAGGCCGCCAAGCTGCTGCTGTCGGCACGCGCGGAGTGGGAAGGTCTGTCGCGGCTGGTCGATCACACGTTCCATACCGGACAGGAAATGGAGACCGAGATCCAGATTGCGCCCGACGAATACACCACCCTGCGGCTGTTCGCGCGCACCCGGCTGACCAACGTGCAGAACGGACGAGCCAACGACCTGTGCGTGCTGTTCCTGGAAGACCTGCGCGAAGTGGAGGCCCGGGTCCGCACCGAGAAACTGGCCTCGATGGGGCGCATGTCGGCGGCCGTGGCGCACGAGATCCGCAACCCGCTCTCCGCGATCACGCAGGCCAACGCGCTGCTGGACGAAGAGGTCACGGAACCAGGGCAGAAGCGCCTGACGCGGATGATCGACCAGAACGCGCAGCGGCTCTCGCGCATCGTCGACGACATCCTGAACGTCGCTCGCGCACAGCCCACCCAGGACGAAGGCGCCCCAGCCCTCCCGCTGGACCACACCGTGCGCCACATCACCCATGAGTGGAACCGCCAAAGTCAGTCGAAGGGGGTTCTTGGCGTGCATCCGCACGCGCCGGGCGTTCACATCGGCTTCGACCCGGAACACCTGCGGCGACTGCTGATCAACCTGCTGGACAACGCGCTACGGCATGCCAGCGGGCGACCCTCGTCGATTCGCGTGATCACCCAGCCCGCGGGGCCGGACCGGGTCCGGATCTCGGTGTGGAGTGATGGCGCGCCCCTGGAGCCGAGCGTTCACAAGCATCTCTTCGAACCCTTCTTCTCGTCGGAGAGCCGCTCCAGCGGCCTGGGTCTGTACATCTGCCGGGAACTGTGCGAGCGCTATGGCGCACAGATCGCCTACCAGCGCAGCCGTCTGGACCAGAAGGAGGGCAACGAGTTCTACGTCGTCGCGCCGGTGCTGCAGGGCCTGCCCAAGGCACCGGTGCAGCAGAGCCTGAGCTACCCGCCCGGTGACTCGCTGCCGCCGCTGACGCGCCCGCCCAATTCCCGCAACGGCCCCCCGCCGATGTCCACCGTCTGACGCCTCCATGTCTGCCTCACCCTCAGCCTGCGTCCTGGTCGTCGATGACGAACCCGACCTGCGCACCCTGTACGAACTGACCCTGCTGCGCGAAGGCTACGAAGTCGTGTCAGCGTCCGACCTCGCCCAGGCCAGGGAGTGGCTGGGCCAGCGCCAGTTCAACGTGCTGATCTCGGACATGCGACTTCCCGATGGCCTCGGGCTCGAGCTGCTGCGCGAACTGGCCGAACAGCAGCGGACCGAAAAGACCATCGTCATCACCGCCTACGGATCGGCAGAGAACGCCGTCGAGGCACTCAAGAGCGGTGCCTTCGACTACCTGACCAAGCCGGTCGACCTCAAGCAGCTTCGGGCTGCGGTCCAGGCGGCCCTGCAGAGTCAGCGCCATGACCCGGCCTCGCCCGGAGGCCGGCATGCCGCCGGCAACAGCATTCGCCAGGCGCTGCCGGCACCGGCGGCCGGCGCACAGGCACTGGCCCGCATCGTCGGGGACTCGCCGACGATGGTGCAGATTCGACAGCGCATCGAAAAGGTCGCCACCAGCATGGCCCCCGTGCTGATCCTCGGCGAGTCCGGCACCGGCAAGGAACTGGTCGCGCGCGCAGTCCATGAATGCAGCCACCGGGCCGACGGTCCGTTTGTGGCGGTCAACTGCGGCGCCATCCCCGACAACCTGATCGAGGCCGAATTCTTCGGCGCCCGCAAGGGGGCCTACACTGGCGCCAGCCATGACCGCGAAGGCTACTTCCAGGCCGCCAAGGGGGGCACGCTGTTTCTCGACGAGATCGGCGACCTGCCCCTGGGGATGCAGGCCAAACTGCTGCGCGTGATCCAGGAACGGCGGGTCCGGCCGCTGGGTGGCGTGCAGGAAGAGTCGGTGGATGTGCGGCTGGTCAGTGCCACCCACAAGGACCTCGCGGCCCTGGTCAGGGCCGGCGAATTTCGACAGGACCTGTTCTATCGCCTCAACGTGATCGGTCTTCGTTCGCCCCCCCTGCGCGAACGACGCGACGATCTGCCCATGCTGGCCCGGGCGCTGCTGACGCGCCTCTGTGCCGAAGCGGGCCAGTTGCCGCCCCGGTTGTCGGAAGAGGCTTTGGCGTGGCTGCAGATGCAGGAACTGCCCGGCAACGTGCGCGAGCTGGAGAACCTGCTGCAGCGGGCGCTCGCCCTGAGCGCCGGCGATGTGCTGGAGGCCCAGGACTTCGCGGAACCCGACGCGCCGGACTCCATCAGCTCGGGACCGGTGCCGATGGACAGCGCACAGGCGGCGCTTGCGCCTGCGGCGTCACCTGCACCCGCCGAGATTCCGGACGACCTGCAAAGCTACCTGGACGAGCAGGAACGGCAAGTGCTTCTCAAGGCACTCAAGGAGTGCGACTACAACCGGACCGCTGCCGCCAGCCGCCTCGGCCTGAACCTGCGCCAGATGCGCTATCGCATCCAGCGACTGGGCATCACGATGCCCTCCGACGATGAAGAAACCCAGGGCTGACGATCCGGTGCACGCCGACACCGGCGACTGGGACGGCGGCTGGCTGCGGACTGCGCGCCATGTCCCGTCGCCGAACGTCGGCACCCGCCCCGAGGGCGCCTGCGTCGACCTGATCGTGCTGCACTCCATCAGTCTGCCTCCCGGGATCTATGGGGGCCCCGAAGTCGAACAGCTTTTCACCAACCGGCTCGACTGGGCGGCACACCCGTATTTCGAACAGATTCGTGGCCTTGAAGTCTCCGCGCACTTTTTCGTCCGGCGGGACGGCGAAATCGTCCAGTTCGCCGACGTCGACGCGCGCGCCTGGCATGCCGGCGCATCACGCTGGCGAGGTCGCGAGAACTGCAACGACGACTCCATCGGCATCGAGCTGGAGGGGCTCGAAGGCGACAGCTTCGCGGCGCCCCAATACGACGCCCTTGTCCACCTGTGCCAGGCGCTGCAGCAGCGCTGCCCGATCCGGCACATCGCCGGACACGAGCACGTCGCACCCGGCCGCAAGCAGGACCCGGGCGCCGGCTTCGACTGGCCTCGCCTCGCACATGCGCTGGGCGATGCGAGATGGTGTTTTCCCGAGTGCGTTCTGACCACGCCTCCACGCGACGACTGAGCCCATCTCTCGCCCGGAGCATGCAGGGCGACGACACCAGAAACGGCGCGGCCTCGCGCGCCAAATCCCTCTGAAACCCGCAAGACCACGGCCTTCCAGACCACACGGCCAGCGTCTGCGCGCGGACGCGGGGCATGCGTCGCTCAGACCATGTTCATGGTTATTTTGCTAAACGAAATGCAAGGCGAAGGTGCATACGAAACACTACCTGTAGTGGCTTGAACCCCTTCGACACACCAGATATAGTGTGCGCTGCGCCGGATGACTGACTCCGTTTCCGCAGCGCCGGGACGGACACCGCACAACACAAACGACAGAGGAACCATGCTGACCGCCACGCCCACCGCCACCCCGAACGCCTCCTTCACACTCACCGGCAGCACCGGCTCGGCCCCCGAGACAACCGGCGCAGCCATGTTCGCCCAGTACCAGATCATCCGCCGCAACGGCGCCGTGGTGCCGTTCGAGCCCAGCAAGATCGCGGTGGCGATGATGAAAGCGTTTCTGGCGGTGCACGGCACCCAGGGCGCCGCTTCCGCCAGCGTGCGGGAAACCGTCGACGCCCTGACCCAGACGGTGATCCGTGCGCTGCTGCGCTCGCGCCCGGGCGGCGGCACCTTCCACATCGAGGATGTGCAAGACCATGTCGAGCTGGGCCTCATGCGTGGCGGCCACCACGAGGTCGCGCGTGCCTATGTGCTCTATCGCGAGCGCCGCTCGCAGGAGCGTGCCCAGCAGGCCGAAGCCAAGAAGCCCGCCGAAGCCACGCTGCACGTGATGGACGGCGGACAACGGGTCCCGCTGGATCTTGCCCGCCTGCAGAGCCTGATCGAAGCCGCTTGCGCCAACCTGGGCCAGGACGTGAAGGCCGATCCCATCGTGGCCGAGACCAAGCGCAACCTGTACGACGGCGTGCCGATGACCGAGGTCTACAAGGCGGCCATCCTCGCGGCCCGGACGCTGATCGAAAAGGACCCGGACTACACCTACGCCACCGCGCGCCTGCTGCTGCACACCGTGGTCAAGGAAGTGCTGGGCGAAGAGGTGCCGCCGGCGCAACTGGGCCAGCGCTACGCCGACCACTTCCCCCTGGCCATCAAGAAGGGCGTGCAGAACGACCTGCTCGACGAAAAGCTGCTGCAGTTCGACCTGCCGCGCCTGGCCGCCGCGCTCAAGCCCGAGCGCGACCTGCAGTTCGACTACCTGGGCCTGCAGACCCTGTACGACCGCTATTTCCTGCACGTGCGCAAGCAGCGCATCGAACTGCCGCAGATCTTCTTCATGCGTGTGGCCATGGGCCTGTCGCTCAACGAGATCGACCGCGAGACCCGCGCGATCGAGTTCTACGAGGTCCTTTCCTCGTTCGACTTCATGTCGTCCACGCCCACGCTGTTCAATGCCGGCACGCTGCGCTCGCAGCTCTCCAGCTGCTACCTGACCACCGTGCCCGACGACCTGGACGGCATCTACGAATCCATCAAGGAAAACGCGCTGCTGTCCAAGTTCGCCGGCGGCCTGGGCAACGACTGGACCCGCGTGCGCGCGCTGGGCGCACACATCAAGGGCACCAACGGTGAATCGCAAGGCGTGGTGCCATTCCTGAAGGTGGTCAACGACACCGCAGTGGCAGTCAACCAGGGCGGCAAGCGCAAGGGCGCGGTCTGCACCTACCTGGAAACCTGGCACCTGGACATCGAAGAGTTCCTGGAGCTGCGCAAGAACACCGGTGACGACCGCCGCCGCACGCACGACATGAACACGGCGAACTGGATTCCCGACCTGTTCATGCGCCGTGTGATCGAGAAAGCCGACTGGAGCCTGTTCTCGCCCGACTGCGTGCCGGACCTGCACGACAAGTTCGGCACCGACTTCGAGCAAGCCTACGTGGCCTACGAAGAGAAGGCCGCGCGCGGCGAGATCAAGCCCTACCGCAAGATGCCCGCCGTCGACCTGTGGCGCAAGATGCTGTCGATGCTGTTCGAGACCGGTCACCCCTGGATCACATTCAAGGACGCCTGCAACGTGCGCAGCCCGCAGCAGCACGTCGGGGTGGTCCACAGCTCCAACCTCTGCACCGAGATCACGCTCAACACCAGCGACAGCGAGACCGCGGTCTGCAACCTGGGTTCCGTCAACCTGCACCGCCACATCACCAACGGTCAGCTCGACCACGCCAAGCTGCAGAAAACGGTCAACACCGCCATGCGCATGCTCGACAACGTGATCGACATCAACTACTACGCCGTCAAGAAGGCGCGTGACTCCAACCTGCGCCACCGTCCGGTCGGACTGGGCCTCATGGGTTTCCAGGATGCGCTGTATGAGTTGCGCGTGCCCTACGCGTCCGATGCGGCCGTCGAATTCGCGGATCGTTCGATGGAAGCGATCTGCTACTACGCCTACTGGGCCTCGACCGAGCTGGCGCGCGAGCGCGGCCGCTATTCGAGTTTCCGCGGCTCGCTCTGGGACCAGGGCCTGCTGCCACCCGACACGCTGGACCTGCTGGTGCGTGAACGCGGCGGCTATGTCGATGTCGACCGCTCGTCCTCGCTGGACTGGGATGCGCTGCGCAAGAAGATCGCGCAGGACGGCATGCGCAACTCCAACTGCGTGGCCATCGCGCCCACCGCGACCATCTCCAACATCATCGGCGTCGACGCCTCCATCGAGCCCTGCTTCGGCAACCTCTCGGTCAAGTCCAACCTGTCGGGCGAGTTCACCGTCATCAACAGCTACCTGGTCAAGGACCTCAAGCGCCTGGGACTGTGGGACGACGTGATGGTCATGGACCTCAAGCACTTCGACGGCTCGCTGCGCGCGATCGATCGTGTCCCGCAGGACATCAAGGCGCTGTACGCCACCGCGTTCGAGGTGGAACCGGTGTGGCTGGTCGAGGCTGCGGCGCGGCGACAGAAATGGATCGATCAGGCGCAGAGCCTGAACATCTACATGGCCGGCGCGTCGGGCAAGAAGCTCGACGAAACCTACAAGCTCGCGTGGCTGCGCGGCCTCAAGACCACCTACTACCTGCGCACCACCTCGGCCACACAGGCCGAAAAATCCACCGGCCGCGCAGGACAACTCAACGCCGTCTCGGCACACGGAGGATCAGAGACGATGTCGACATCGCCCGCGGCTGCAACGGCGGTCGCGGAGCCTGCCACAGACATCAAGTTCTGCGCCATTGATGACCCCGGCTGCGAAGCCTGCCAATGAGTCACGTGTCGAAGCGAATGTTTGTCGCGCACATCTGCATCGAAATCGATGCAGCACCGCAACACAAATTCATCGCGCAGCACGTGATCGCTTTGCAATTCAAGTCGAGCCTTTGATAATTCAGCGAATTGGACATCTCTATGTTGACCTGGGACGATCAAGTCACACCCGCCGTTAAGCCCGCACCGATTTCCCCGACTCCTGTTTCGTCGGGTGTGCCCGCATCACTGCCCTCTTCCACCGCATCCCAGTCGTCCAGCGCGCGGCGCGTCAACGTCGCCGACAAGCGCATCATCAACGGACAGACCGACGTCAACCAGCTCGTCCCCTTCAAGTACAAGTGGGCCTGGGAAAAGTACCTGGCCACCTGCGCCAACCACTGGATGCCGCAGGAAGTGAACATGAGCCGCGACATCGCGCTCTGGAAGGACCCCAACGGTCTGACCGAAGACGAGCGCCGCATCGTCAAGCGCAACCTCGGCTTCTTCGTGACCGCCGATTCGCTAGCAGCCAACAACATCACCCTGGGCACCTACCGTCACATCACCGCGCCGGAATGCCGCCAGTTCCTGCTGCGACAGGCCTTTGAAGAAGCCATCCACACCCACGCCTACCAGTACATCGTGGAAAGCCTGGGGCTGGACGAAGGCGAGATCTTCAATGCGTACCACGAGGTCCAGTCGATCCGCGACAAGGATGAATTCCTGATCCCGTTCATCGACGCGATCATGGACCCGATGTTCAAGACCGGCTCGCCCGAGAACGACCAGACCCTGCTCAAGTCGCTGATCGTGTTCGCCTGCCTGATGGAAGGCCTGTTCTTCTACGTCGGCTTCACGCAGATCCTGGCGCTGGGTCGCCAGAACAAAATGACCGGCGCCGCCGAGCAGTACCAGTACATTCTGCGCGACGAGTCCATGCACTGCAATTTCGGCATCGACCTGATCAATGCGATCAAGCTCGAGAATCCGATGCTGTGGACGCCGCAGTTCAAGTCCGAGATCAAGGCGCTGTTCGAGAAAGCCGTCGAACTCGAATACCGTTACGCCGAAGACACCATGCCGCGTGGCGTGCTCGGACTCAATGCATCGATGTTCAAGGGCTACCTGCGATACATCGCCAACCGTCGCGCCACCCAAATCGGTCTCGAGCCGCTGTATCCCAACGAGGAGAATCCCTTCCCGTGGATGAGCGAAATGATCGACCTGAAGAAAGAACGCAATTTCTTCGAAACCCGCGTGATCGAATACCAATCTGGCGGAGCCCTGTCATGGGACTGAGGCGCCCCGCTCAATGAATATGAACACGGTTTCACAAGGCCCTGTCTCGGACACTCCGGTGCCTGAGACAGGGCTTTGTCACAGGATTCAAGGCCTTGGCGCCAACCGTGGATGCATCCACGGCGCCAGGTCCCTGAATCACTTCCCGGGCATCCAGCCGGTGGAAGTGCTCTTTGCAACTTGATCAAGGAGAAAACAATGGCAACTGCAAAAAAAGCTCCGGCCAAGAAAGCCGCTCCGGCTAAAAAGGCCGCTGTGAAGAAGGCCGCTCCGGCCAAGAAGGCTGCTCCGGCGAAGAAGGCCGCTGCACCGAAGAAGGCTGCTCCGGCCAAGAAGGCTGCTGCACCGAAGAAGGCTGCTCCGGCCAAGAAGGCTGCTGCACCGAAGAAGGCTGCTCCGGCCAAGAAGGCTGCTGCACCGAAGAAGGCTGCTCCGGCCAAGAAGGCCGCTGCACCGAAGAAGGCTGCTCCGGCCAAGAAGGCTGCTGCACCGAAGAAGGCTGCTCCGGCCAAGAAGGCTGCTGCACCGAAGAAGGCTGCTGCACCGAAGAAGGCTGCTGCCCCCAAGAAGGCCGCCGCTCCCAAGAAAGCTGCTGCCCCCAAGAAGGCCGCCGTGAAGAAGGCAGCCCCCGCAAAAAAAGCTGAGCCGGCCAAGAAGCCGGCAGCCCCTGCGGCACCTGCAGCTCAAACCAAGCTGAACCCTCAGGCTGCCTGGCCGTTTCCCACGACCGGCAAGCCCTGATTCATCCTCCAGGATGATTGCAAGCCCGGCGCGAAAGCGTCGGGCTTTTTGTTTGCCTGTGAGCGCTCAGAGCGTGTAGTTCTGTCCGCCCCGGCACGCGATCTTTGTTGCCCCGAGCCGATTGCCCAGCTCCGCACAACGTGCCAGCGCCCAGCCCTGCGAAAGGCCGTGCAGCAAGGCCGCGCGAAACGCATCGCCACAGCCCGTCGGATCAACCACGGCAGAGGCCTGGACACCAGCGACCCGCACCACTGCACCGTCTGCGTACACGTCACACCCGTGCTCGGCCAGTGTCACCACCAGTCCGTTCACCTGGGTGGCGATCTCGCTCAGGCTCATGCCGGTGCGATCGCTGAGCATCTTGCCCTCGTAGTCGTTCACAGCCACCCAGCTTGCCATGGCGATGAACCGACGAAGCTCCTCACCATTGAACATGGGCAAGCCTTGGCCCGGGTCGAAGATGAAAGGGATGCCGGCGTCGGACAACTGCTGGGCATGCTGCAGCATCGCATCGCGGCCATCGGGCGCCACGATCGCCAGCCGGATGCCCGCATCGGTCGGAACGCGGTTTTCGTGCGCCTGCGACATGGCACCCGGGTGAAAGGCCGTGATCTGGTTGTTGTCACGGTCGGTCATGATCATCGCCTGCGCGGTGTAGTTGCCGGAGGTCGTCCCGATGTAGCGGGTGTCGACACCCAGCCCTTGCAAACGCGCCAGGTAATCCTGCGCATCATTGCCCACCATGGCCAGCGGCACCGCATCCGAACCCAGTTGACGCAGGCCATAGGCAATGTTGCCGGCGCAGCCGCCGAACTCGCGACGCATGCCGGGCACCAGAAAAGAGACGTTCAGGATGTGCAGCTGGCTCGGCAGGATCTGCTCGGCGAACCGCCCCTCGAAGGTCATGATGGTGTCGAATGCGAGCGAGCCGCAAATAAGGATGGACATGTTGAAAAGCTCTCAGGGATAAAAAACAAGCGCCCGGTAACCGGACATGGACGACACACTCTGGTCGGCGATCGACAGACGCAGACTCACGGATTGATGCCCCTGCGCAGGCAGCAGCACAGGCGCTCCGGGCAGTTCATCCGGCAGGAACACGCGCCGCACGATCACGTTCTCACGCGAGTCGGTGAGACTCAGCTCCAGGGCCGGAAAGGCCACGGGCACCGTCGCGGTGTTCTTGAGCACCAGGTCGAAGGCATAGAAGTTGTCGAGTCGACGCGCCAGGTTGGAACTGTCGATCACCACCGATTCGATCTGGTGGACCGCCCCGACGCTGCAGCCCAGCGGACGGCAGGCGGCGGCCAGCCATCCACCCGCAGCCGGCAGGCGCGCCGCCAGACTGTCGCGCTCATGCACCATCACCTGCCCCAGCAAACCCAACGCAAGCATCCCGCAGAGCCCCCACAACACCCCGCGCATGCCGCGCGAGTGCCAGAACGCCTTGCGACGTGCCTGACGGACAAAACTGGGTTCATCTCGAGGCGCTGGCGCATCCGTTTCTGGCGGTGCTGCATCCACACGGCGATCCGGCACCTCGGTAGCCGCATGTTCGTCGTTGATCGGTGACGACGGGAGGTCCTCGTCGGGGGCCGCCTCTGCAACGCTCGCCGGAGCAGCAGTGGCCGTCAATGCCTCTGACGCCCCCACCACAGGAGTGGCCGCTTGGGCAGCGCCCGCGAAGCGCCGCAATTCCTCCTCGAAACCGTCTTCGGCGGGCGCCGGTGCGGGCACCGACGCAGGCCCGAAACGTGAGTTGCCGGCGTCGACTCTCGACCTTCTCGGTGCCGTCGGCCGCAGCAACCAGTCGCCATCACCATCGCCATCCGGTGGCGGTGGACGCGAGATCACCACCTTTGCCGAGGGCGTTACCTGAGAAGAAAGGGGCGGAGAAGGAGGAGAAGGAGGAGAAGGAGGTTGTGCCGGAACCTCCGCCGGCGCCGATGACCCGCCCTCCAGAAAGAGCGTCGCATCGAACACGTCGGCACAGTGTCCACAGCGCACCCAGCCGTCGGATATCTTGAGCTGGTCGGGGACAACCTTGAAGGTCGTGCCGCAAGCCGGACAGCGGGTGGTGAAACTCATGCGCCAATTATTGCAGGCGCCTGCGTGACATCCAGGCGCCCGCCACGGTTCAGGCGCGCGTGGCTGTCATCAGTATCCAGCCGTCTTCCTCGTCACTCACGCGCAGGTCGACCCAGGGCGCGTAGGCGTCCCGCAACTCATCCTCCTGGCGGGCCAGGATGCCTGCGAGCACCAGGCGGCCCCAGGGCTTCACCCGGTCACACAGCAGCGGTGCCAGCACCTTGAGGGGCGTCGCCAGGATGTTGGCCAGAACCACATCGAACGACCCATCCACCACATCAGGCAGCCCCGTCATCAGCCCGACACCGTTGGCTTCTGCATTGAGCCGCGTCGACTCCACCGCCGCCGGGTCGATGTCGACCGCGACAATCGGGTCAGCACCGAACTTGGCGGCGCCGATCGCAAGAATGCCCGAGCCGCATCCATAGTCGAGCACCCGCTGGCCGCGCGGCGCGTGACCCGCAATCCAGCGCAGGCACATCCGGGTGGTCGGATGGGTGCCCGTGCCGAATGCCAGTCCCGGGTCGAGACGAATCAGCTCCCGGGCTTGCGCCGGCGGCTCGTGCCAGGAAGGCACGATCCAGAACGTCGGCGTGATCTCCACCGGGTCGAATTGAGATTGCGTCAGCCGCACCCAGTCCTGCTCGACCACGACACGCACACCGATCACCTGCGCGCCTTCAAAGAAATCCTGGAGGGTCAGCAGGGACGCCGCCTCGCGCGCAGCCTCCTCATGCTGGAACAGCGCCACGATGCGCGACCGGTTCCAGCCCTCCTTCGGAGGCGGCATGCCCGGCTCGCCGAACAGCGCCTGCTCGGCTGGCGTCAGCGCATCGGCATCCTCCACCGAGACACTCAGCGCGTCCAGCGCCACCAGGGCATCTCCCACCGGCTCAACGCCCGCCTCTGGCACCAGCAGCACCAGCTCGACCATCGGCGCACCCGCGGCGCCCGCCATGTCAGCGCTCACGTTGCGACAGCCACTCTTCGAGATAGTGGATATTCGTGCCGCCAGCCACGAAGTTGGCGTCGACCATCAGTTCGCGGTGCAGCGGAATATTGGTTTTGATGCCCTCGACCGCGCACTCAGACAAGGCCGTGCGCATGCGTGCCAGCGCCTGCTCCCGGGTATCGCCGTGCACGATGATCTTGCCGATCATCGAGTCGTAGTTCGGTGGCACGAAATAGTTGGCATAGGCATGGGAATCGACGCGCACACCAGGCCCACCGGGCATGTGCCAGGTCGTGATCCGGCCTGGGGACGGCGTGAACTTGTAGGCGTCCTCCGCATTCACACGACACTCGATCGCGTGACCACGCAGCTGGATCTGGCGCTGGGTGAACGGCAACTTCTCGCCAGCCGCGACAGCGATCTGGGTGCGAACGATGTCGACACCGGAAATCCACTCGGTCACCGGATGCTCGACCTGCACCCGGGTGTTCATCTCGATGAAATAGAACTCGCCGTTTTCGTACAGGAACTCGAAGGTGCCCGCACCGCGATAACCGATCTTCTTACAGGCGGCCGCGCAGCGGTCGCCGATCTTCTCGATCAGGCGGCGCGGAATGCCCGGTGCCGGCGCTTCCTCGATCACCTTCTGGTGACGCCGCTGCATCGAGCAGTCGCGTTCGCCCAGGTAAACCGCATTGCGGTGCGTGTCGGCCAGCACCTGGATCTCGATGTGGCGCGGGTTCTGGAGAAATTTCTCCATGTAGACCTCGGGATTGCCGAAGGCCGCCGCCGCCTCTGCCTTGGTGGTCTGCACCGCGTGCACCAGCGCCGCCTCGGTGTGGACCACACGCATGCCGCGCCCGCCACCGCCACCGGCAGCCTTGATGATCACCGGATAGCCCACCGCCTTGGCGGTTTTCTTGATCACCGCCGGGTCGTCCGGCAGCGCACCTTCGGACCCCGGCACGCACGGCACGCCCGCGCGGATCATGGCCTGCTTGGCCGACACCTTGTCGCCCATGATGCGGATCGATTCCGGCGACGGCCCGATGAAGGTGAAGCCGCTGCGCTCGACCCGTTCGGCAAAATCGGCGTTCTCAGAGAGAAAGCCATAGCCGGGATGGATGGCCTCAGCGTCGGTCACCTCGGCCGCGGAAATGATCGCCGGCATGTTGAGGTAGCTCTGCCCCGAGGGCGCCGGGCCGATGCAGACCGCTTCATCGGCCAGCTTGACGTACTTGGCATCACGGTCCGCCTCGGAATAGACCATCACGGCCTTGATGCCCATCTCACGGCAGGCCCGCTGGACGCGCAAGGCGATTTCGCCGCGGTTGGCGATCAGGATTTTCTTGAACATGGGGTGGATATCCCCTTACTCGATGATGAACAGGGGTTGGCCGTATTCCACCGCCTGGCCGTTCTCCACCAGCACCTGGGTGATCGTGCCGCTCTTGTCGGCCTCGATCTCATTGAGAATCTTCATGGCCTCGACAATGCAGATGGTCTCGCCTTCCTTCACGGTCTGACCGATCTCGGCGAATGGCTTGGCGCCCGGCGAAGAAGCCCGGTAGAAGGTGCCCACCATGGGCGACTTGACGGTATGACCGGCCGTTGCGGGCGCCGCGGCAGCAGCCGGAGCGGCCACCTGCTGGGCGCTGTCGCTGGCCACCTGTGCAGGCATCACAGCAACCGGTGCGGCCGGCGCAGCGGCCAAGACCTGAGCGACTGCCGCCGTGGGAGCACTCTTGACGATCCTCACCTTGCCTTCGGCTTCAGTGATTTCCAGCTCGGACACGTTCGACTCGGACACCAGGTCGATCAGCGTCTTCAGTTTTCTCAGATCCATGATTTCTCCAACGAATGGCACTCAAATTGGTCTAACTTCACTCAAATTCATGGAATTTAGGTCAAACCAACCGACAGGGGAGCGCAGTGTACACGAACGAAGCGTCTGTTCGAGAACCGTTCGTCACACCTGAAAGAGTGGTTCACCAAGCATTCATGGACGGCATTGGGAACCAGATGCGGGACTTTACCTGCTTTTTGACGCCAATCACAACACCTTGACGGCCCCGCGTTTCGACCCCTGATGTCAGTCGATCTGCGACCATTGGGCGAGCTCATCCCCACTGAGCTTTCCCAGCTTGCGGTGTCGGACCCGGCCGTCCGCGCCGAACACCACGCTGAACGGCAGCGCCCCCGACACGTTGCCCAGGCTGCGGCTCATCTCGGTTCCTGCGAACCCCGCCAGCGCCACCGGAAACGTCAGCGGAGCGCGTTGCAAAAACCGCGCGACCGGCGCCGCCTGGTCCACCGCAAGGCCGAGCACCTGCCAGCCACGCCCGGCATGCTCACGATGAAACAGGTTGAGCAACGGCAGTTCCTCGACGCAAGGCGGACACCAGGTGGCCCAGAAATTGACCAGCAAGGGCTTGCCACGAAACCCGCTCACCCGGACCCGCTCGCCGTTCACCCCCGCGAACTCGCTCGCCCAGAAAGCGTCCACCGCGCCGTCGACCGGCGCCTCCGGCTTCAACCGCCACCAGGCCACACCGGCACCCACCGCAGCCGCAGTCGCCCCGACGCCCGCCGCCATCCATTGCCGCCGGTTCATGCCGGGACCCCGGCATCGCCGCTGGCGGCCTGAAGCAGCCTGCGCAAGTCCTCGGCGCTCCCACGAGGGCGCCGCCCTTGCGCGTCCGGCTTGAGCGCCCCCCGCAAGGCGTCGTGATCCAGCACCAGCAGGTGAATGAGCGCCCATTGATCCAGGGCCGGACTGCGCACCCGCAAGGTCAGCGCCTCCACCGGATCCCCCATCGCATCGCTGGTGGATCCCGGGTGGTACTCGACCCGCAGGTCGATCAGTGCCCACTCGGCCGCCTTGGGGTCGTCGCAGTACATCTGTATATAGATGTCGCTGTGACGGGTGGCGGTGCCGTGCCAGACGGCGCCACACAGATGCGGTCGAAATGCCGCCAGCCGCTCCATCCAGACCAAGGCCAGTTCACGCAAGGCCCTCAGCTCGTCCGACTGCGTGTCGGCACAAAAGATGGCAATGTGCTCGCGCACGGCGGCTTCCAGCACATCGTTGTCGGGCCAGGGAGCCCTCCCGGGCAGCCCCAGCTGGCGCGCGGCACGCCGCTTGGCCGCCGCATACTCGAGCCCTTCATCCACCACCAGACGGGCGGCCACCGCCGCCATCTCGGCCGTCGTGTCGTTGCGCATGCTGTCCATACGCCGGATTGTGCATGGCCCCCACCTAGAATCGGCGGATGCACATTCATATTCTGGGCATTTGCGGCACCTTCATGGGCGGCCTTGCAGCGCTGGCCCGAGAGGCCGGTCACCGCGTTACCGGTTGCGACGCCGGCGTCTACCCCCCGATGAGCGACCAGTTGCGCGCGCTGGGCATCGACCTGATCGAAGGCTTCGGTGCCGACCAGATGGCCCTGAAACCGGACATGTACGTGGTCGGCAACGTGGTCAGCCGCGCCCGGCTGCCCGATGGCACACCGAAATTCCCGTTGATGGAGGCCATTCTGGAGGCCGGAGCGCCTTACACCAGCGGCCCGCAGTGGTTGGCCGAGCACGTGTTGCAGGAGCGCCATGTGCTGGCGGTCGCCGGGACCCATGGAAAAACCACCACCACCTCCATGCTGGCCTGGGTACTGGAAGCCAATGGACTGCAACCGGGTTTCCTGGTTGGCGGTGTTCCGCTGAACTTCGGCGTGTCGGCCCGCCTGGGGGCCAGGGAAACGCCCGGGCAGTCACCGCGCCGCCCTCTCTTCGTCATTGAAGCAGACGAATACGACACCGCCTTCTTCGACAAACGCAGCAAGTTCGTGCACTACCGGCCACGCACCGCCGTGCTCAACAACCTCGAGTTCGACCACGCCGACATCTTCGACAACCTGGCCGCCATCGAACGCCAGTTCCACCACCTGGTGCGTACCGTGCCCGGCAGCGGGCGCCTGGTGGTCAACGGGCTCGAAGAAAGCCTGGACCGCGTGCTGCACATGGGCCACTGGAGCGAGGTGCGCAGCTTCGGTACGGCGGTCAGCGATTTCAGCGCGCTCGGAGAGCCGCACGACTTCGAGGTGCTGGAACGCGGCCGGAGCGTCGCGCATGTCGAATGGGCCTTGACCGGGCAGCACAACCAGCTCAACGCACTGGCGGCCATCGCCGCAGCCCAACACGTGGGCGTTTCTCCATCCGATGCCGCACGGGCGCTGGGCAGCTTCCAGAATGTCCGTCGGCGCATGGAGGTTCGCGGCACCGTCGCCCGGCCCGAAGGACCTATCACCGTCTACGACGACTTTGCCCACCACCCGACCGCCATCCGCACCACGCTGGACGGACTGCGCCGGCGCCTGGGCAACGACGGGGGGCGCATCCTCGCTGTTTTCGAGCCACGCAGCAACACCATGAAGCTGGGCACGATGAAGTCACAACTCCCCTGGAGCCTGGAAACGGCGGCGCTGGCTTTCTGCCACGCCGGGGGACTGGACTGGGACGCCAGGGAGGCACTGGCACCGATGGGTGATCGCGCCCAGGTGGCGCTGTCCGTCGACGAGGTGATCGCGCAGGTCAGCGCAGCAGCCCGCGCAGGCGATCACATTGTCTGCATGAGCAACGGCGGTTTTGGCGGGATCCACGCCCGCCTGCTCGCCGCCCTCGCCGGTCCGGCTCAGTAGCCCAGCGACATCGTCGCCAGATCCACCGTCACGACCGGCTTGCCCAAGGCTCCACTGGTGGCACGCGCGAATGCGAGCGCCCACTCACGCTCGCCCGCATCACGGAAGCGCGACTGACCGGCCGCCTGGGCCACGCTCAGGATCTTGTCCGCCGTCAGCACCTTGCCGGTGAGGCGAATCGGTTCGCACTCAAGCGCCGTGAACTGGCCATCAAGCCAGGCGCGCGCCTGGTCATTGGGCATGGTGGGCTGGTCTTCAAGATCAAAACGGTAGGTGGCGGGTTCGCCCCAGGTCACCGTCACTTGGCTGCGCATCGGGTCACTCCTTGAAACGTGGAACGCGGCCCGGAGCGACGCGCCCCGGGCACCCCTCCATTGTGCGCCCGCCAAGGCGGGGCCGATTTCAGGATGTTGGCCGGGTACCACCGTCGTTCTTGCCGGTGGACACATGCAGGGGCGAGTGGACCGCCTCACGAAGGATGCTGGAAGGAGCCATCGAGCCGGAGTGTTCCAGCCGGGAATGCACGTCCGGGTCCACATGATCGAACCGCAAGGTCACCATCGAGCGCCGGTTCTCGGCTTCCGCCCGATGTGCACTCTCGGCGTCGGTGGTCAGAGCGCCACCGTGATACAGCGCGCCGAGCCAGCGAGAAAGCTCTTGATCGGTGCAGCCGACGCGGTCCCGCAATTGCGAAAAGGTCGCCGGCTGGGTCATCAGCTCACGCATCAGCACCAGGTGCGCCTCATCAAACCAGTGGGCCGGCAACCGCGGCACCCGCCGCAGGTACATCCGCAGCTCGCGGTACCGTTTGGGCAGCACGTCGCGCTGCGTGCGCACCGAATAGCTCCACAACACCCGGTTGAGCGACAAGCGGATGAAGGACGGCGGAACATCGCGCGAGAGCGACGGGCCCTGCGTCCATTGCGCCATCGCCAGATCCACCGGACGTGCAGGAATCGAGAGCGCCGCCTGCCAGCGCGGGAGATCGATCACCGCCAGCAGCTTGCCATTGAGTGACACATGCACGACACCACCGGAACGGTACTGGTCCAGCCGCGCCAGCAATTCGGCCCCAAGCGCAAACTGGGTGCGCAAGGGTCGCAACCAGGCTTCAAAACGTTGCAGCCGCTGGCGCACGCTGCTCTCGCTGTCGGCCTCGAAGAATTCGGCCGACACAAAGCCCTCGGGCAGGGGTGTCGCAAAGGCCAGGGGGCGATCCACTTCGGCACGGTTGAGTGTCAGCCGCTCGCCGCTGCCGAACGGGTGCCGGATTACCACCTCATCCCGCCCCAGCACCTCCACCGCATCACCCGCAATCATCCAGGCGTCGGCCAGGTGTGGGTCGCGTGCGCGCCACAGCGGCCAACCGTCCGGCGTCTGCGATGCCCACTCCTGCAGGCGCAGACCGATCGGCTCGGAGAAGCCCAGCAGCCCCAGACCCAGTACCGGTTGTTCCACAAATGCCCCAACGAGTTGTCTTGGTGTCCGTCGATCCAGCCGTTACCGGACCGACGATCCATGTTCATTACACAACGGCGTCGACCGGTGTGCATCAGGCCAAGTGTGTGTTCCCGTTAACTTGTCGCACAAACGTTGCGCAAAATCAGCGCCGCGCGCGAGCTGCGGCGACAGCGGCGGAGAGAACTTCCAGAGCCTGCAGCGAATCCGGCCAGCCCAGGCAGGCATCTGTAATGCTCTTTCCGTACTCCAGGTCGGCGACCTCGTCCTTGCCCGGCGTGAACTTCTGGGCGCCCGCCTCAATGTGGCTCTCGATCATCACGCCGAAGACACCGCGCGAACCGCCCTGCAGTTGGGCAGCGATGTCGCGCGCCACGTCGAGCTGTTTCTCGTGCTGCTTGCTGCTGTTGGCATGGCTGCAATCGATCATCAGCCGGGGCGTCAGCTTGGCGGCTTCCAGCTCCTTGATGGCGGCCGTCACATGGGTGGCGTCGTAGTTGGGCGCCTTGCCACCGCGCAGGATGACGTGGCAGTCCTTGTTGCCGTTGGTCTGCACGATGGCGACCTGGCCGTTCTTGTGCACCGACAGGAAGTGGTGACCGCGTGCCGCAGCCTGGATCGCGTCGGTGGCGATCTTGATGTTGCCGTCGGTGCCGTTCTTGAAGCCGATCGGCGCCGACAGGCCCGAGGCCAGCTCGCGGTGCACCTGGCTCTCGGTGGTGCGCGCGCCGATGGCGCCCCAACTGATCAGGTCACCGATGTACTGCGGGCTGATCACGTCCAGGAATTCGCTGCCGGCCGGCAGGCCCAGACGGTTGATTTCGATGAGCAGTTGGCGCGCGATGCGCAAGCCCTCGTCGATGCGGTAGCTCTCGTCCAGGTAGGGGTCATTGATCAGACCCTTCCAGCCCACCGTGGTGCGCGGCTTCTCGAAGTACACACGCATCACGATCTCCAGCGTGTCGGCGTACTTCTCGCGCAGCGGCTTGAGACGGCGCGCGTAGTCCAGCGCGGCGGCCGGGTCGTGGATCGAGCAGGGGCCGATCACGACCAGCAGTCGGTCATCCTTGCCGTGCAGGATGTCGTGGATGCGGCTGCGGGTCTGCTTGATCAGACCTTCCACCGGCGTACCGGCAATGGGGAAGAAACGGATGAGGTGTTCGGGCGGCGGGAGCACGGTGATGTCCTTGATGCGCTGGTCGTCGGTCTGGCTGGTCTTGTCGGCAGGCCGCGAATACCAGGCATCGCTGGCGGCAGTGGTCTTGGCGTTCATCGAAGGCTCCTCGCAGGGTTGGAAAGTAGACGGGTGAAAAAAAACCGCCGGGCTGTGGGCCCGGCGGTTTGGAGGGTTTCGGTTGCTCTGCGCGCTTACACCGTTGCCTCTCGTCCGCCGGGGACCGAGAACCAAAAGTAAAAGCCAAAAAAGATGGCGGCGCGGGTTTGCATAGGTCGCGAATGTAGCACAGGCAGAATTTCGAGCGCCTTACAGGCGCACCCCCTGCGCCGCTGCGCGTCTTCCCCCATAGGGGGACCACACCAGCGGCCCGGCAAAGCCGGTTCCGCGGTGTGTGCTGGAGGATTTCCCTCCTCTCATGCGGTTCCGCCGACGGTCAGACCTTCGATGCGCAGCGTCGGCTGGCCCACCCCGACCGGCACGCTCTGGCCTTCCTTGCCGCAGGTGCCGACGCCGCTGTCCAGCCGCATGTCGTTGCCGATCATGCTGATCTTCTTGAGCGACTCGGGGCCGCTGCCGACCAGGGTCGCGCCCTTGACCGGGTACTGGATCTTGCCGTTCTCGACCCAGTAGGCCTGGCTGGCGGAGAAGACGAATTTGCCGCTGGTGATGTCGACCTGGCCACCGCCGAAGTTGGTGGCGTACAGGCCCTTCTTGATGGACGCGACGATTTCCTCGGGGCTCTTGTCGCCACCCAGCATGTAGGTGTTGGTCATGCGCGGCATGGGCACGTGGGCATAGCTTTCGCGGCGACCGTTGCCTGTCGGCTTGACACCCATCAGGCGCGCGTTCATCGCGTCCTGGATGTAGCCCTTGAGGATGCCGTCCTCGATCAGCACGTTCTTCTGCGTGGTGCAGCCCTCATCGTCGACATTGAGCGAGCCGCGGCGGTCGGCGATGGTACCGTCGTCCAGCACGGTCACGCCCTTGGCCGCCACCCGCTGGCCAATGCGGCCGCTGAACGCGCTGGAGCCCTTGCGGTTGAAGTCACCTTCCAGGCCGTGACCCACGGCTTCATGCAGCAGCACGCCGGGCCATCCCGGCCCGAGCACCACCGTCATCTCCCCGGCCGGCGCGGGGCGCGCATCCAGATTGGTCAAGGCCGACGACACCGCCTCCTCGACGTAACCATTCACGGTCGCGTCGTCGAAATACGCGAGTCCGAAACGGCCGCCGCCACCCGAACTGCCCATCTCGCGCCGGCCGTTCTGCTCGGCGATCACCGTCAGCGACAGGCGCACCAGCGGTCGCACATCGGCCGCCACCGTGCCGTCGGCGCGCGCAATCAGCACCACATCGTGTTCTGCCGCCAGGCTGGCCATCACCTGCACCACGCGCGGATCACGCGCCTTGGCCAGCTTTTCCACCTGCTCCAGCAAAGCGATCTTGGCGGCGCTGTCCAGCGTGCCGATAGGGTCCAGCCCCGGGTACAGCGAGCGCGATTTCGAGGTCTTGACCGACGGCACACGCACCTTGCGGCTCTGGCCCTGGCCGGCGATCGAACGCACGGTGTGGGCGGCGTCCAGCAGCGACTCCCAGGACAGGTCGTCCGAGTAGGCGAAGGCGGTTTTCTCGCCACTGACGGCGCGCACACCCACGCCCTGATCAATGCTGAAACTCCCGGTCTTGACGATGCCCTCTTCCAGGCTCCAGCCCTCGCTGCGTGTGGTCTGGAAATAGAGGTCGGCATCGTCGGCGCCGTACGAGGCGATCTCGCCCAGCGCGCGCTGCAGGTGGGACATGGTCAGGCCGTACGGCGTGAGCAGCAGGCTTTCGGCGGTGGCCAGTCGGGCCAGGGTGGGTTCGCGGGCAATCATGGGGGGATTGTAGGAAGCCGGACGGTGCCGCGCCGGTCCTGCCCCGCGACCCCGATTCCGTCAGTGGGATTGGGACCGCCCCGCGCGCAGCAGGGTCAGCAGGGCGCCGTCGTCCAGATCGGCCAGTCCGGCGGCGTGCGCCTGCGCGAAGACGGCGGCCGCACGGGCGCCCAGCGGGCCCTCGAAGCCGGCCACCGTCGCCGCCTCGACCGCCAGCCGGGTGTCTTTCTCCAGCAGCGTCACGTGGGCGCGCGGCTCGAAATCGCCCGCGATGGCCCGCCGCAGGCGGTCCGAGCCGATCCAGCTCTGACCGCTGGACTGTTCGATCACGTCCAGCGTGGCGCCCGCGTCCAGCCCCAGCCGCTCGGCCAGCGCGATCACCTCGGCCGCGCCGACCAGATTGATGCCGGCAAGCAGGTTGTTGACCAGCTTGGTGCGGGCGCCGTCGCCCACCCGCTCGCTGATGACGAAGCGCCGCGACGACAGCCGCGCCAACAAGGCCTCATGGCGTGCCAGCAAGGAAGCCGACCCCGCCAGCATCAGGCTCATGCTGCCGTCACGCGCCCGCGCCGGACCGCCTGACATGGGCGCGTCGATGCAGCCGACCCCTTGCCCGGCAAGGTCCGCTGCCAGCGCCTCGGTATCCTGGGGCGCAATCGTCGGGCACAGCATCACCGTGTGTTCCCGCCGCAGTTGCGCAACCGCCCCCTGGTTGCCAAACAGGACGTCGCGGGTCTGCGCCGCGTCCACCACACACACGATCAACACGCCGCCATCGCGCAGCGCGCTGGCCGCCTCTGCGGGGGTCCGGGCCAACGTGGCACCTGCGGCCAGCGCCTGCCGCTGGCGCCCCGGATCGATATCGCACACCACCACCGGCATCCCGCCATCGCACAAACGCGCCACCATGGCGCCCCCCATGTTGCCGGCGCCCACCATGGCGACCGAGGCAGGACGCGAGGTCATGACTGCATCAGCCGCTTGGACTTGGCGATCGACATGAGGATCCCCAGCGACACCCCGAGGGTCACCATGGCCGTGCCGCCATAGCTGATGAAGGGCAGCGGCACACCCACGACCGGCAGGATGCCGCTGACCATGCCCATGTTGACAAAGGCGTAGACGAACAGATTGGTCGTCATCGCCCCGGCCAGCAGCCGGGCAAACAGGGTGGGCGCCTCCAGCGCGATGGTCAGGCCACGCACGATCAGGAACAGGAACGCGGCGATCAGGCTGAGCGTTCCCATCAAGCCGAACTCTTCGGAAAACGCGGCAAAGATGAAGTCGGTGGTGCGTTCGGGAATGAACTCGAGGTGGGTCTGCGTGCCCTGCATGAAACCCTTGCCCCAGACGCCACCGGAGCCGATGGCGATCATGCCCTGGATGATGTGAAACCCCTTGCCGAGCGGGTCTTTCGACGGGTCCAGCAAGGTGCAGACGCGCTGGCGCTGGTACTCATGCAGGATCTTCCAGTCCACATCCGGCGCACACCATTGCGGCTCCATGACCACCAGCGTCACCACGCCCACCAGGCCCAGCAGCACCGGCGGAATGATCAGCTTCCAGCTCAGTCCGGCGAAAAAGATCACCGCCACCCCGGAGGCCACGACCAGCAGGGTGGTGCCCAGATCGGGCTGCTTGAGAATCAGCGCCGCCGGCACCGCCAGCAGGACCCCGGCCATCACGAAGTCCAACGGCTTGAGCATGCCCTCCCGACGCTGGAACCACCACGCCAGCATGAGTGGCATCGCCACCTTCATCAACTCGCTGGGCTGAATCACCACACCCACGTTGATCCAGCGTGTGGCGCCTTTCTTGGTGATCCCGAACAGGGCGACGCCCAGCAGCAGCACCACGCCCACGGTGTACATCGGCACCGCCAGCGCCATCAGGCGCTGCGGCGGCGTCTGGGACAGGGCGAACAGGACGCCCAGGGCCAGCAGCATGTTGCGCCCGTGGGCGGAAAAGCGAGTCCCGTGGTCGTAGCCGACGGAATACATCGTGATCAGGCCACCGGCCGCCAGCAGCAGCACGGCAATCGCCAGCGGCACATCGAAGCCGCGGAATACCGGGCTGATGCGTTGCCAGAGTGTGGGTTTGTCGAGAACAGCGGCCATGAACACGCGATTATCCTTGCCCGATGGACGCCACCGCCGCCCCCGCCACCACTCACCTGCTTTACTTGCACGGTTTTCGCTCGTCCCCCGGCTCGGCCAAGGCCCTGCAGGTCGCGCATCGGATGCGAACGCAGCACCCGTCGGTGGTCTGGTGCTGCCCGCAACTGCCGCCGTCCCCGCGAGCGGCCGCAGACATGATCCGGCGGCTGACCGACGACTGGCCCGTGCAGACCTCCGCCGTCATCGGCTCCTCGCTGGGCGGCTTCTACGCCCGCTGGCAATCGCTGCGGGCCGGCTGGCGCGCCGTCCTGCTCAACCCCGCCCCGTTCCCCCAGCGCGACCTCGCCAGATACATCGGCGAGCACCCGGTCTGGCAGAACCCGGACGAACACATCTTCTTCCGCGCCGAATTCATCGGCGAACTGGAGACGCTGGCGGCGGACATCGACCGGCTGGCCCGACAACACCCCGCAACCCCCGACCGCTTGTTCGCCCTGCTGTCGCAGAAGGACGAAGTGCTCGACTGGCAGGAAATGACGACTTTCTGCGCAGGCGGCAGCGTCCTGGACCTGCCCGAAGGCGACCATGCCATCAGCGATTTCGAGCACCACCTGGAGGCGCTGATCCGGTTCCTGCGCCCGGCGCGCTGACGGCGGGGCCCCGGGTCCGGCATGGGACAATCCCGCCCCATGCACATCCTGTTCGACGAGGCCGGCAAACTGATGACCGGCCGCCTCATGTCCGAAGCCGAAAGCTCCCTGCAGGTGGAGCTCGATTCGGGCAAGCGCCTTAAGCTCAAGCTGGCCAACACCCTGCTGCGTTTCGAGAAGCCTGCACCGGCCCAGCTCATGCCCGCCGCCACCGCCCTGGCCGCGACCATGGAGCTGGAGCTGGCCTACGAATTCGCTCCCGAAGACGAGTTCGGCTTTGCCGATCTGGCCGCCGACTACTTCAGCGACCCGCCCAGCGTGGAGCAACAGGTCGCCGCGCTGATCTGCCTGCAGGGCGCGCCGCACTACTTCCGCCGCGCCGGCAAGGGCCGCTACAAGAAAGCCCCGGCCGAGATCGTGGCCCAGGCCCTCGCCGCCATCGAAAAGAAGAAGCAGATCCAGGCACAGATCGACGCCTGGACCGCCGATCTGGTGGCCGGCACCTGCCCGGAGGCGGTGCGCGCGCAGCTCTACAAGATCCTCTTCAAGCCCGACAAGAACGCGCCGGAGTACAAGGCCGTGGTCGAGGCCGCGCGCAGCAGCCACCTCAACCCGCTGGCCCTGCTGGAAAAGGCCGGCGCCATCAACAGCGCCTACCAGTTCCACTGGCAGCGCTTCCTGTTCGACCAGTTCCCCAAGGGCACGGCCTTCCCGCCCCTGCAGGCGCCGGCCATCACCGACGAACTGCCCGTGGCGGCTGTGCAGGCGTTCTCCATCGACGACTCGCAAACCACCGAGATCGACGACGCGCTCTCGCTGCAGGGCCTGGGCAGCGGCACGGTCACGCTGGGCATCCACATCGCGGCCCCCGGCCTGGCGATCAAGCCCGACGATGCCATCGACAAGGTGGCGCGCCACCGGCTGTCCACCGTCTACATGCCGGGCCACAAGATCACCATGCTGCCCGACGCGGTGGTGCAGTCCTACACGCTGGAAGCCGGGCGCGACTGCCCGGCCGTCTCGCTCTACGTGAGCTTCGACGAAGCGACGCTGGAGCAGAAGGACAGCCGCACCGCGCTGGAGCGCGTGCCGATCGCGCACAACCTGCGTCATGACCAGCTCGACAGCGTCATCACCGAAGCCTGGCTGACCGGCGACGCCGCTGCGGGCGCGGCGAGCGACGAGATCACGGCGCTGCAACCGCAGCTCGCGTTCATCTTCCGGCTCGCGAAGCACCTGAAGGCGCAGCGCGAGGTGGTGCGCGGCAAGCCCGAGACCTTCAACCGGCCCGACTACACCTTCAAGCTGCAGGGCGTGACCGGCAGCGAACCCGACGGCAGCGAGACCGTGTTGATCGGCACCCGCTCGCGCGGCGCGCCGCTGGACCTGATGGTGGCCGAGGCCATGATCCTGGCCAACAGCAGTTGGGGCCAGTGGCTGGCCGCCTGTGGCGTGCCCGGCATCTACCGCAGCCAGGCCAGCCTGGCGCCCGGCATGAAGGTTCGCATGGGCACCAGGGTCGCGCCGCACGCCGGCATCGGCGTCAAGGCCTACGCCTGGAGCACCTCGCCCTTGCGCCGCTACGTCGACCTGGTCAACCAGTGGCAGATCATCGCCTGCGCGCGCCACGGCAACACCGTCGCGCTGGTGGCGCCGTTCAAGCCCAAGGACGCCGCCCTGATGGCGGTGATCAGCGCCTTCGACGCCGCCTACACCGCCTACAACGGCTTCCAGAACGGCATGGAGCGCTTCTGGACCCTGCGCCACCTGCAACAGGCCGGCATCACCGAGCTGACCGCCACGCTGATCAAGGACAACCTGGTGCGCGCGGACACGCTGCCGCTGGTGCTGCCGGTGCTGGGCGCGGACGGGCTGCCGCGCGGCGCGCATGTGAAGGTGCGCCTGGGGGCGATCGACGAGATCGCGCTGGACGTCTCCGGCACCGTCATCGAGCGGCTGGATGGTCCGGTGGAAGCGCTGGACGAGTCGGGCGAGGACGAGGGCGAAGAGCTGGCCGCGCCGCTGGCCCTGGCCATCGACGTCAACGAGGCCGAGCCGGGTGCGGCCGAGGCTGCGGCTGGCACCTGACGCAACACGGATAATCGCGCCCGTGAATCCGGTTCTGAACTTCCTGCGGCGGCTGAGCACGCTCCAGATCGCCCTGGGCATCTCGGTGCTGGTGCACGCCATCCTGCTCACCGTGCGCTTCGTGGACCCGGAAGGCTTCAACCGCGTGTTTCAGGACACGCCGCTGGAGGTGATTCTGGTCAACGCGCGCAGCGACGAGCGCCCCGACAAGGCCCACGCCATCGCTCAGGCCTCGCTCGCGGGCGGTGGCGATTCGGAGAAGGGCCGGGCGACCTCGCCGCTACCCTCCATGCAAGAGGCCCGGCTGGGCGAAACGCCGGAGGAGGACGAGCGCCTGATCGAGGCCCTGAAGGAAAAACAGAACCAGGTCCTCGCCCAGGTCCGGCAGCAATTGGCCAATCTCCCGCCGCCGGACCTCCAGGCGGTCAATCCGAACCCCGAGACGGTCGAACGCGAACGCCGCCGCCAGTTGCTGACCAAGCTGCTGGCGGAGATCGAAAAGCGCATCAACGAGGAAAACGCAAGACCCCGCAAACGCTACATCAGCCCCGCCACCCGCGAGGAGGTCTACGCGATCTATTACGACGAATTGCGGCGCAAGATCGAGGACCGCGGCACCGCCAATTTCCCGGAGTCCGGCGGCCGCAAGCTCTACGGCGAGCTGACCATGGTGATCACGGTCAACTACAACGGCACCGTGCTGGGCACG
This sequence comes from Hydrogenophaga sp., assembly GCA_016790705.1. Taxonomy (GTDB): domain Bacteria; phylum Pseudomonadota; class Gammaproteobacteria; order Burkholderiales; family Burkholderiaceae_C; genus Hydrogenophaga. Next base: position 21,207 of record JAEUOT010000038.1, on the reverse strand, counting down.
GAAGTCGTCCAGCCGTCCGGCAACACCACCCTCGACCGGCGCGCCGAGTCCATCGTGCGCAGCCTCTCGTTCGGCAAATTCAACGAGGCCATGCGCCGGCGCGCCGACCAGATCGTGGTCGTCTCGCGTTTCCGCTTCACCCGCGAGGCCGGCCTCCAGACCCAGATGGGGGCGCAGTGACATGAAGTCGTTCGGTCGCTGGCTGCTCTGGCTGATGCTGGCCGGCGTGGCGCTGGAGCTGTTTTTCGTGCTGCGCATCGCGCTGATGCTGGTCATCGATCCGCACAGCACCGCCTTCATGCGCTCGGAGGCCTGGCGCGTGGCCACCGAGAGCGCCACCACTGCGGACAAGACCTGGCGCTGGTCGGCGCAATGGGTGGACTACGAGGCCATCAGCCCTCACCTCAAACGCGCCGTGATGGCCTCGGAGGATGCGGGCTTCGTCGAGCACGGCGGCGTCGACTGGGAGGCCATCGAGACGGCCTGGGCGCGCAACGAACAGCGGCAGGCCCAGTTCGAGAAACGCCAGGACCAGATCGAGAAGAAGCTGGGCAACAAGCCCGAGGCCGCCGAGGCGGCGATCCGCAAGATCCGGCCGGCCAAGATCGTCGGGGGCTCCACCATCACCCAGCAACTGGCCAAGAACCTGCTGCTGTCCGGTGAACGCAATCTGCTGCGCAAGGGACAGGAACTGATGCTCACGCTGACGCTGGAAGCGCTGCTGAGCAAGCGCCGCATCCTGGAGATCTACCTCAACAGCGTCGAGTGGGGCGAAGGGGTCTTCGGCGCCGAGGCGGCGGCACAGCGCTACTTCCGCAAGTCGGCCGCCCAACTCGGCCCGGCCGAGGCCGCGCGGCTCGCCGTGATGCTGCCCAGCCCCAAGTTCTTCGAGACCCGCCAGGGATCGGCTTACCTGAGCCGTCGCACCGCCACGATCGTGGCGCGCATGGGTGACGTGAGCCCGCCATGAACTGGCGCGCCAGGGCCATGGGCATGTTCCTGCTGGGCCTGGTGCGCGCGCTCACCGGCGCCCAGGCCCGCTGGTACGGCTGCCCGCCCAAGGCCGAGCAGCGCATCTACTTCGCCAATCACCAGAGCCACGCCGACCTCGTCCTGATCTGGGCCGCGCTGCCGACGGAGCTGCGCAGCATCACCCGGCCGATCGCCGCCCGGGACTATTGGACGGCCTCCAACCTCAAGCGCTGGATCACCACCGCAGTGTTCAACGCCGTCTACGTCGAGCGCGAACGCAAGGGCGACGAGGACCCGCTGCAGCCGCTGATCGACGCGCTCGCGGCGGGCGACTCGCTGATCATCTTTCCCGAAGGGACCCGCGGGCACGGCGACGAACCCCAGCCCTTCAAGTCTGGCCTGTACAACCTGGCGAGCCGCTTTCCCGACGTGGTGCTGGTCCCCGCGTGGATCAACAACGTGCAGCGCGTGATGCCCAAGGGCGAGGTGATACCGGTGCCGGTGCTCTGCTCGGTCACCTTCGGCGAACCGGTGCGGCTGGAGCCCGGCGAGGAGCGCGCCGGGTTCCTGACGCGTGCCCGTGACGCGGTGCTTGCGCTGCGCGAGGTCTGACCATGGGCATCAACTCGTTCCTGCGCAGCCTCACGCCGAACCAGCAGGTCAGCCTGATGTTCGTGCTGCTGTTTGGCCTGCTGCTGCTGGCCAGCGGGGTGTCGGTGCTGCTCTCGCTGCGCGAACGCCGACGCGGCGATGCCGAGGCGTCTGCCGGACACACGCCCGATCACCAGCGCCTGCTGCGCAACGCCTGGATCATGACGATGCTGTTCTGGGTGGCCTGGGCCGCCGGCGAGGGCTTCGGTCTGGTGCTGTTCGGTTTCGTCTCGTTTTTCACCTTGCGCGAGTTCATCAGCCTCTCCCCGACACGCCGGGGGGATCACCGCAGCCTGGTGCTGGCCTTCTTCGTCGTGCTGCCCCTGCAGTACGCGCTGGTCTGGCAGCGCGAGTTCAACCTGTTCACCGTCTTCATCCCGGTCTACGTCTTCCTTGCCATCCCGGTGGTCAGCGCACTGGGCAACGACCCCCACCGCTTCCTGGAGCGCAACGCCAAACTCCAGTGGGGCATCATGGTCTGCGTCTACGGCATGAGTCACGTCCCCGCGCTGCTGCTGCTGAAGTTCCCGCGCTTCGAGGGCAGCACCGCCTTTCTGGTGCTGTTTCTGGTCCTGGTCGTGCAGACCTGCATGCTGGTGCAGCACCTGATCTCGCGCCGCGTCGAGCGCCCGGTCGCGCCGGCGATCAGTGCCAGCTTCCAGTGGCGCAGCCTGCTGGTGGGACTGCTGGCCGGCGGCCTGCTTGGCGGCTTGCTCGCGGGGCTGACCCCGTTCAAGCCTGCACGCGCCCTGGCCATGGCGCTGATTGCCTGTCTCGCGGGTTCGTTTGGCCATCTCGTCATGAAAGCCATCAAACGGGACCGCGGTGTGACACACTGGGGCGCGGCCGGCCGCTCCGTCACCGGTGCCAGCGGACTGCTCGACCGGGTCGACGCGCTGTGCTTCGCCGCCCCCGTGTTCTTCCATTCGGTCCGCTGGACCCTGAACCTCTGACACTTCCGACATGCGCATCCTCGGCATCGATCCTGGCCTGCAGTGCACCGGCTTCGGCGTCGTCGATGCCGAGGGCCCTGCGCTGCACTACGTGGCCAGCGGCACGATCCAGACCCGCCCGGACAACGGCGCGCTCCTGCCCGAGCGGCTGAAGATCCTGTTCGACGGCATTGGCGAGGTGGTGCAGCGCTACCAGCCGGAAGTCGCCGCCTGCGAAATCGTCTTCGTCAACGTCAATCCCCAAGCCACGCTGCTGCTCGGTCAGGCGCGCGGCTGCTGCCTGACCGCCCTGGTCGCCAACAAGCTGTCGGTCGCCGAATACACCGCGCTGCAACTGAAGAAGGCGGTCGTGGGCTACGGACGGGCCGACAAGGCGCAGATGCAGGAGATGGTCAAGCGGCTGTTGCAACTGCCCGGGCTGCCTGGCAAGGACGCGGCGGATGCGCTGGGCCTGTGCATCACGCACGCCCAGGTGGCGCGCAGTGTGGCTGCGATCCACAAGGTGGCGCCGACACGGGCCCGCACCCACGCGGCGTACAAGGACGGCCGCAATTACTGACCCGGGACCGCGCGGCTACAGCAGCCGCTCAAGCACCAGGATGCCGAAGAAGATCAGGGCGGCGGCCAGCGACCACTTGAGGATCACCCAGCCCCAGCGCAGGTAGCGCTCGTCCCGGGTGGCGGCATAGACGCCGAAACACACGCCCGAAACGATCAGCAGCAGGACGAGGGCAAAGCGCAGCAGCAGCATCGTCCCGGTCCGCAGGCATCACCAGGCCGGCGCAAGCTGGGCAAAACCCAGCGGCGCCTCCCGGTCGCTGTCGAAGCTCACGATCTCGTAGGCATCGGGCTGAGCCAGCAGGGCGCGCAGCAACTGGTTGTTCAGCGCGTGACCGCTGCGAAAGGCGCTATAGGCCGCCAGCAGGGGCTTGCCCACGATGTACAGATCGCCGATGGCGTCGAGGATCTTGTGCTTGACGAACTCGTCCGAGTAACGCAGTCCGTCGGCGTTGAGCACCTTGACATCGTCCATCACGATCGCGTTGTCCAGACCGCCACCCAGCCCCAGGCCGCGGGAGCGCATCATTTCGACATCGCGGGTGAAACCGAAGGTGCGGGCGCGCGCAATCTCGCGCGCGTAACGGCCACTGCCCATGTCGAACTCCACGCGCTGACCGGTGGCATTGACCGCCGGGTGATCGAACTCGATCTCGAACGCGAGCTTGTAGCCATGGAACGGGTCCAGCCGCGCCCACTTGAGGTTGCGGCCTTCGCCTTCCCGGACCTCGACCGGTTTCGTGACCCGGATGAAGCGCTTGGGCTTGTTCTGAAGCGCGATGCCGGCGCTTTGCAACAGATAGACGAAGGAGGCCGACGAGCCGTCCAGGATGGGCACCTCTTCGGCCGTGATGTCGATGTAGAGGTTGTCCAGCCCGAGTCCCGAGCAGGCGCTCATCACATGCTCGATGGTGTTGACCTTGACGCCACCATTGGAGATCGTCGAGGCCAGCCGGGTGTCGGTCACCGACTCGGCCGTGACCGGAATGTCCACCGGTTCGGGCAAGTCGACGCGGCGGAACACGATGCCGGTGTCCGGCGCGGCCGGCCGCAAGGTCAGCTCCACCCGTTGACCGCCGTGCAGGCCAACGCCGACCGCCTTGGTCAGGGATTTGAGCGTTCTTTGGGCAAGCATCCGGCGATTTTAGGTGGGCAGACGTTCTCTCATTCAGCAGAAAAGCTATCCCGGCGATTGCCCGCCCACAGCGCCAACCGTGTCCCATCGAGAACACCGCGGAACCGGCTTCGCCGGGCCACAGGTGTTGCCCCCTGGGGGGGGTGACGCCGCAGGCGGCGCGGGGGGAGCCTCAGTCGGCCTGCTTGCGCAGGAAGGCCGGGATTTCGAAGTCGTCCATGCCGCCCGAGGCCAGCGCATCAACCTTGGCCGCTGCCTGGGTGCGGTTGGTGCGCCAGACGCTGGGCACGGCCATCGACTCATAGTTAGGCTGGGCGGAACCCGCGCCCGGACCGGCCACAGCGGCATTGACGGTCGGCACGTTGAACGGCTGGTTGTCGGTGCCGGTGCGCAGCACCTGCAGCGGGGGCGCCGTGCGGCGGGCTGCGCCCGTGCGGCTCAGGCCGGTGGCGACCACGGTCACGCGCATTTCCTCGCCCAGGCTGTCGTCGTAGGCAGCGCCGTAGATCACGTGGGCGTCCGGTGCGGCGTAGGCCTTGATGGCATTCATCGCTTCCTTGGACTCCTTGAGCTTGAGGCTGCCCTTCGAGGCGGTGACCAGCACAAGCACGCCCTTGGCGCCGGACAGGTCGACACCCTCCAGCAACGGGCAGGCGACCGCCTGTTCGGCAGCGATGCGGGCGCGGTCCGGGCCGGCGGCGGTGGCCGTGCCCATCATGGCCTTGCCGGGCTCGCCCATCACGGTGCGCACGTCTTCGAAGTCGACGTTCACGTTGCCGTACTCGTTGATGATCTCGGCAATGCCGCCGACGGCGTTCTTGAGCACGTCGTTGGCGTGGGCGAAGGCCTCGTCCTGGGTCACGTCGTCGCCCAGCACCTCCAGCAGCTTGTCGTTGAGCACCACGATCAGCGAATCGACGTTGGCTTCGAGCTCGGCCAGGCCGCTGTCGGCGTTCTGCATGCGGCGGCCACCTTCCCAGGCGAAGGGTTTGGTGACCACGCCCACGGTCAGGATGCCCATTTCCTTGGCCACGCGGGCGATCACCGGCGCAGCGCCGGTGCCGGTGCCGCCGCCCATGCCGGCGGTGATGAACAGCATGTGGGCGCCATCGATGGCGGTGCGGATCTCGTCGACCGCTGCCTCGGCCGCCTCGCGGCCCTTTTCAGGCTTGCTGCCGGCACCCAGGCCGGTGCCCCCGAGCTGGATGGTGCGACCCGCCAGGCTGCGGGTCAGTGCCTGTGCATCGGTGTTGGCGCAGATGAATTCCACGCCCTGGACGCGGCGGTCAATCATGTGGTCGACCGCATTGCCACCGCCGCCGCCGACGCCGATGACCTTGATCTGGGTGCCCATGTTGAACTCTTCCACTTCGATCATTTCGATGCTCATGTGACTCTCCTGTGTTGCCCTTGTCCTCGGAGGTCCGGGCCTGGTTTCGATTGTATGGTTGGGTAAGGTGGTATTCGGTCGATGAGAACCCTCAGCCAGGGGGTCCGGTGCACTCCCTGCAACGGTCGAGACGGCTGTGACTGGCGAAGATCGTCGTGTCCATCAGAAGGTCCCCACAAACCAGTTCTTCACACGGTCCAGCGCGCTCTGCATCGAGCCAGCCTTCTGGGCCACCTTATGTCCTCGCACCCTTGCCAGCCGGGCCTCTTCGAGCAGGCCCATGACCGTCGTGGCCCGCGGCTGGGCCACCATGTCGGACAGGGCGCTGGTGTAGTGCGGCACGCCACGGCGCACCGGTTTGAGAAAAATGTCTTCACCCAGCTCGACCATGCCCTGCATCACCGCGCTGCCGCCGGTGAGCACGATCCCGGAGGACAGCACCTCCTCGAAGCCGGAGTCGCGGATCACCTGCTGCACCAGCGCGAAGATCTCTTCCACCCGCGGCTCGATCACGCCGGCCAGTGCCTGCCGGCTGAGCATCCGGGGGCCGCGGTCACCCAGCCCGGGCACCTCGACCTGCGTCTCCGGATCGGCCAGCAACTGCTTGGCGCAACCGCTCTCGACCTTGATGTCTTCGGCGTCCTTGGTCGGCGTGCGCAGGGCCATCGCGATGTCGCTGGTGATCAGGTCGCCGGCAATCGGGATCACGGCGGTGTGGCGGATCGCGCCACCGGCAAAGATCGCCACGTCCGTCGTCCCGGCGCCGATGTCCACCAGCGCCACGCCCAGGTCCTTCTCATCCTCGGTCAGCACCGCCAGGCTGGACGCCAGCGGGTTGAGCATCAACTGGTCGACCTCCAGCCCGCAGCGGCGCACGCACTTGATGATGTTCTCGGCCGCGCTCTGGGCGCCGGTCACGATGTGCACCTTGGCTTCGAGCCGGATGCCGCTCATGCCGATAGGCTCCTTGACCTCCTGCCCGTCGATCACGAACTCCTGGGGCTCGACCAGCAGCAGGCGCTGGTCGGTCGAGATGTTGATCGCCTTGGCGGTCTCGATCACGCGCGCCACATCGGCCGGCGTGACCTCGCGGTCCTTGATCGCCACCATGCCGCTGCTGTTGATGCCGCGGATGTGGCTGCCGGTGATGCCGGTGTAGACGCGGGCAATGCGGCAGTCGGCCATCAACTCGGCCTCCTTGAGCGCCTGCTGGATGCTCTGCACCGTCGCGTCGATGTTGACCACGACGCCACGCTTGAGCCCGTGGCTGGGAGAGACGCCCAGGCCGGCGAGCTTGAGCTCACCGCTGGCCTGCACCTCGGCCACCACCACCATGATCTTGGCGGTGCCGATGTCCAGTCCTACCACCAAATCCTTGTATTCCTTGGCCATGATCGTCTGCTTGTGTTCAGCGGGTTTGGGTTGGTTTCTTGGAGGTGTCTTCGCTCACGGTGGTCACACCCTGCACCCGCAGGGCGTAGCCATTGGGGTAACGCAGGTCGACCGACTGAAGGTCGCCGGGGTAGCGTTGCGAGAGCTGTGAAATCGTTGTCGTGAACCGGCGCGTGCGCTCCAGCAGATCCTCCGGCGTGCCACGGCCCAGTTCGATGTGGGCGTCGTTGTCCAGCACGGCACGCCAACTGCCGCGTTCATTGAGTTCCAGCCTCACCAGCGTGAGGTCCAGCCGCCCCAGCTCGGCGGACAGGGTCTGGAACAGCCCCCACATCTGCGGCGCCTGCTCGATCGGTCCGACCAGCTCCGGCAGGTCGTCGCTGTCGTCCGGACTGGCCTCGAACACCTCACCCCGGTCACTGACCAGTTGCCCCGAACCCGCCTCGCCCCACCAGGCGACCGCCTTGTGCTCCTCCAGCGTGACCCGCAGCCGGTTGGGAAACTCGCGCTGCACTTTCGCGTGGCGCACCCAGGGCACGGCCTCGAACATCTGGCGCACCTGCTGGAGATCCATGGTCATGAAACCGGTCGGGACCTTGCGCAGCGGTGCCGCGAGCTGGGCGCGCAGCCCGACCGCGTTCTGGTGCGTCAGGTCCCCCTGCACCACGATCCGCCGCACCGCCCAGGCCGGGTTGCGGGCCACCCAGGTGGCCAGCGCTCCCAGGCACAGCAGGACGAAGACCGCCACCAGGCCATGCGTGACCAGGTTCATCAGTCGGACGTCCAGAGGCAGTTCGGTGCGGTCCATAGTGATTCCGTCAATCGCCCTTGCTGTCGGTGGCGGCTGCGGCGAGCACGCTCAGGCACAGGTCCTCGTAGGACAGCCCCGTCGCGCGCGCCGACATCGGCACCAGGGAGTGACCGGTCATGCCGGGCGAGGTGTTGATTTCCAGCAGATACGGCTTGCGGCTCCTGGCGTCGATCATCACGTCGGCCCGCGCCCAGCCACGGCAGTGCAGCACCAGAAACGCCTTGAGCACGATCGCCTGGATCGCCGCCTCCTCGCCCTCTGGCAGGCCGCAAGGCACGAGGTACTGCGTGTCGTCGGTGAAATACTTGTTCTGGTAGTCGTAGTTGCCGCCAGGGGCCACGATGCGGATCAGCGGCAGGGCACGCGCCTGCGCCCCCGCGCCCAGCACGGGACAGGTCACCTCGTCACCGGCGATGAACTGTTCGCACATCACCATCGGGTCCTGCCCCGAGGCCAGCGCGTAGGCCGCCTCGCACTGCTCGATCGACGTCACCTTCGTCAGGCCTATGGTGGAACCCTCGCGCACCGGCTTGACGATCATCGGGGCCCCCAGGGCCTCGAACGCCGCCCGGGTTTCATCCGCGCTGTGCACCTGTCGCCAGGCCGGCGTCGGCAGCCCCTCGGCAAGCCAGATGCGCTTGGTCATGAGCTTGTCCATCGCCACCGACGAGGCCATCACGCCCGGCCCCGTGTAGGGAATGCCCATCAGCTCCAGCGCGCCCTGCACCGTGCCGTCTTCGCCGTAGCGACCGTGCAGCGCGATGAACGCGCGCGAGAACCCCTCTCGCCGCAGCTCCCCCATGTCGCGCTCGGCCGGGTCGAAGGCATGGGCGTCCACCCCTTTGGACTGCAATGCAGCCAGCACGCCACCACCCGACATCAGCGACACCTCACGCTCGGCGGAACGTCCGCCCATCAGCACGGCCACCTTTCCGAGCGCCTTCACATCGATCGCGTTCACTGCAGACCCCATGTTCACACCTTCTCCTTGCCGGCCAGCTCGATCACCTGTCCGGCCACCGCGCCAATCGAACCGGCGCCCATGCACAGCACGACATCGCCGTCGCGCGCGTTGTCCAGCACCGCCTGCGGCATCGCCGCGATGTCGTCGACAAACACCGGCTCGACCTTGCCCGCCACGCGCAGCGCGCGGGTCAGCGAACGGCCGTCGGCCGCCACGATCGGCGCCTCGCCGGCGGCGTACACCTCGGCCAGCAGCACCGCGTCGGCCTGACCGATCACCTTCACGAAATCCTCGAAGCAGTCGCGGGTGCGGCTGTAGCGGTGTGGCTGGAACGCCAGCACCAACCGACGACCCGGGAAGGCACCGCGCGCGGCCGCCAGCGTCGCGGCCATCTCGACCGGGTGGTGACCGTAGTCGTCGACCAGCGTCGCCGTGCCGCCCGAGGGCAGCGCCGCCTCGCCATAGCGCTGGAAGCGCCGGCCCACGCCCTTGAACTCGGCCAGCGCCTTCTGCACCGCCGTGTCCGGCACGCCGAGCTCTTCGGCGATGCCGATGGCCGCCAGTGCGTTGAGCACGTTGTGCAGGCCCGGCAGGTTCAGCACCACCGGCAGCGGCGGCTGACCGTCGTCGCGCTGCACCGTGAAGTGCATCTGGCCATCCACCGCACGCACGTCGACCGCGCGCAGCTGGGCACCTTCGGAGAATCCGTAGCCCGTGATCGGTCGGGCGATCTGCGGCAGGATGTCGCGGATCGCCGGATCATCGACACAGACCACCGCCGCGCCGTAGAACGGCATCTTGTGCAGGAAGTCCACGAAGGCCGACTTGAGCTTGCCGAAGTCGTGGCCGTAGGTGTCCATGTGGTCGGCGTCAATGTTGGTGACGACCGAGAGCACCGGCAACAGCATCAGGAACGACGCGTCCGACTCGTCGGCCTCGACCACGATGTATTCGCCCGAACCGAGCTGCGCGTTGGCGCCGGCGCTGTTGAGCCGGCCACCGATCACAAACGTCGGGTCCAGCCCGGCGGCGGCCAGCACGCTGGCCACCAGGCTGGTGGTGGTCGTCTTGCCGTGGGTGCCGGCGATGGCGACGCCCTTCTTCATGCGCATCAGCTCGGCCAGCATCACGGCGCGCGGCACGACCGGGATGAGCTTGGCCTGTGCCGCCATCACTTCCGGGTTGTCGGCTTTGACGGCGGTCGAGGTCACGATGGCATCGGCCCCCTCGATGAACTTCGCATCGTGGCCCTTGTGCACCGTCGCCCCCAGCGAGACCAGCCGTCGCGTGGCCGCGTTCTCGCCCAGGTCGGTGCCCGAGATCACGTAGCCCTGGTTGAGCAGCACCTCGGCGATGCCGCTCATGCCCGAGCCGCCGATGCCCACGAAATGGATGTGCCGGATCGCGTGCTTCATGACGCCTTCACCTTCGCGAGTTGCTCGCAGGCCGCCACGACAGCGGCCACGGCCTGTGTCTTTTCCATCTGCTTGGCCTTGCCGGCCATCTCCAAAAGTTGGGCGCGGTCCACCGAGCGCAAGCGCTCGGCCAGCGACTGCGGCGTGAACCCGGTTTGCGGCACCAGCCAGGCACCGCCGGCCTCGACCAGGAACTTCGCGTTGGTGGTCTGGTGGTCGTCGACCGCATACGGGAACGGCACGAACATCGCGGCCGCGCCCACTGCGGCGATCTCGGTCACGGTGCTGGCCCCGGCCCGGCAGACGATGAGGTCGGCCTTGGCAAACGCGGCGGCGGTGTCGTCGATGAACGGCGTGAGCTGCGCCTCGACACCGGCTGCGGCGTAGTTCGCCCGCAAGGCGTCGATCTGCCTCTCGCCGCTCTGGTGGATCACCACCGGGCGCTCATCGGCGGGCAACAGCGCCAGCGCCTGCGGCACCGTGTCGTTGAGCGCCTTGGCGCCCAGGCTGCCACCCACCACCAGCAGTTGCAGCGGGCCGCTGCGGCCGGCGAAACGCTCCGCCGGTGCGCCCTGCCGCAGGAACTCGGCACGCAGCGGATTGCCCACCCACTCGCCCTTGCCGAGCGCACCGGGGAAGGCGGTGAAGACCTTGTCCGCGATGCCCGAGAGCACCTTGTTGGCCATGCCGGCCACCGAATTCTGTTCGTGCAGCACCAGCGCCTTGCCGCGCAGCACGCCCATCATCCCGCCCGGGAAGGTGATGTATCCGCCCAAGCCCACCAGCACATCGGGCTTCACGCGACCGACCACGCGGAAGGCCTGCGCGAAGGCCTTGAGCAGGCGCAGCGGCAGCAGGAACAGCGTCTTCAGGCCCTTGCCGCGCACGCCGCCGAATTCGATCAGTTCCAGCGCGAAGCCGCGCGGCGGCACCAGCCGGCTTTCCATGCTGTCGGGCGAGCCCAGCCAGTGCACGCGCCAGCCCTTCTCGCGCAGCGCCTGGGCCACAGCCAGACCGGGGAAGATGTGACCGCCGGTGCCACCGGCCATGATCAGGGCGCAGGGTTGGCGGCTCATGTCCTGCCTCCCCGCATCATCAGCCGGTTCTCGTAGTCCACCCGCAGCACGATCGCCAGCGCCACCAGCTCCAGCAGGATGGCCGATCCGCCATAGCTCATCAGCGGCAGCGTCAACCCCTTGGTCGGCAAGGCCCCCAGGTTCACGCCGATGTTGATGAAGGCCTGGAACCCCATCCACAGACCAACACCCTGCGCCACCAGACCGGAGAACACCTGGTCCAGCGCAATGGCCTGACGTCCGATCAGCATGATGCGGCGCACCAGCCAGAGGAAGGCGCCGATCACGATCAGCACGCCGATCAGGCCGAACTCCTCGCCGATCACCGCGAGCAGGAAATCGGTGTGCGCCTCGGGCAGCCAGTGCAGCTTCTCGACGCTGCCGCCCAGCCCGACGCCGAAGATCTCGCCGCGGCCGATCGCGATCAGCGCGTGCGAGAGCTGGTAGCCCTTGCCCAGCGCATGGTCCTCGCTGAACGGGTCGAGGTAGGCAAAGATGCGCTGGCGCCGCCATTCGCTGGTCAGCACGATGACCGCGAACGCCGCCACCACCAGCAGCGCCATCAGGAAGAACATGCGCGCGTTCACCCCGCCCAGGAACAGGATGCCCATGGCGATCACCACAATCACCATGAACGCCCCCATGTCGGGCTCGGCCAGCAGCAGCATGCCCACAACCAGCACCGCGACCGCCATCGGCAGCACGGCGCGGAAGAAGCGCTCCTTGACCTCCATGCGCCGCACCATGTAGTCGGCGGCGTAGAGCAGCACCGTCAGCTTGGCCATCTCCGAGGGCTGGAAACTCATGAAGCCGAACGAGATCCAGCGCCGTGCGCCGTTGACCACCGATCCGATGTGCGGGATCAGCACCAGCGCCAGCAACACCAGCGAGGCGGCAAAGAGCCAGGGTGCGAAGCGCTCCCAGGCCTGCATGGGCACCTGGAACATGACCAGCGCAGCGACCAGGCCGATCAGGATGAAGAAGGCGTGGCGCACCACGAAGTGACCTTCGGCGTAGTTGGCGAAACGCGGGTTGTCCGTGAGCGCGATGGAGGCCGAATAGACCATCACCAGACCCCAGGCCATGAGCGAGATCACCACCCAGGCCAGCGGCTGGTCGAAGCCCAGTTCGCGCACCGGGCGCTGCTGCGTGCCGGCGTAGGTGCGGCTGGACAGGCGCACCGGCAGCCCGTCGGCACCCAGCGCCGTGCCCAGCCCGGCGAGGCTGGGGACCAGCGCGCCCAACCGTGCCCGCAGGGATTGCAGCGCCTGAACCAGCATGGCCTTCACAGCGCACCCTCCAGGCTCACGCCACGCTCGTCGGCGAGCGCGCGCACGGCCGCGATGAACACGTCGGCGCGGTGCTTGTAGTCGCGGAACATGTCCAGGCTGGCGCAGGCGGGCGACATCAGGACCGCGTCGCCGGCCCTGGCTTCCTGTGCGGCGAGCGCCACCGCCTCGGGCATCGCGGCGGCATCACGTACCGGGATGCCTGCGACTTCAAGTGCCGACGCAACCTGCTCGCGGATCTTCGGTCCGTCGCGCCCGATCAGCACGACGGCGCGCGCGTGCCGGGCCAGCGGTTCGGCCAGCGGAGCGAAATCCTGGCCTTTGCCATCGCCCCCCAGGATCACCACCAGACGCCGGTCGCTGCCCAGCCCGCGGATGGCGGCCAGGGTTGCGCCGACATTGGTTCCCTTGCTGTCGTCGAAGTACTCGACGTCATCGAGGATGCCGATCGGCTCGACGCGGTGGGGCTCGCCCCGGTACTCGCGCAAGCCGTGCAGCATCGGGGCCAGCGCCGCCCCGGTCGAAGTGGCCAGGGCCAGGGCAGCCAACGCGTTGGCGGCGTTGTGGCGTCCGCGGATGCGCAAGGCATCCACCGGCATCAGGCGCTGGTAGTACACCTCGTCCTCGGCGTCCGAGCCCCGTCCGCGCTGGCGGGTTTCGTCCTGCGGCAGGGCGCGGACCAGCCACTCCATGCCATTGACCGCCTCGATGCCCCAGTCGCCCGCGCGCAGCGGCATGTCCAGGCCGAAGCTGGCCCAGGGACGCGCCGGCTGCTGGCGGTTGCGGCCACCGATCTTGACCGTCACCTGCGCCGGCGTCATGGCCACCACCGCCGGGTCCTCGCGGTTGAGCACCATCAGCGCCTGCGTGCCGAAGACCGCCTGCTTGGCCCCTGCGTACGCGGCCATGGAGCCATGCCAGTCGAGGTGATCCTCGGTGATGTTGAGCACCGTGCCCGCAGTGGGCACGCTGTCCCAGGCGCCACCGGCCGTGCCATCGAGCTGGAAGCTCGACAGTTCGAGCACCCAGACCTGCGGCAGGTGCGGCGGCTGGGGCGGCGGTGGAGGCGGCGGCACCAGTTGCGGCTGCGCGGCCGCATCCTCTTCAGGCAGGTCGTCGACGGGTTCCGCTTGCGGCGGCAGATCATCGCTTTCGCTGGCGGGCTCCGCCGTCGTCGGTGCAGCGACTTCGCCGTCCTGCGCGTCTGCCGCCTCACGGGCGGCATCCCGCTCGTTGCCTTCGCGCTCGGCATCCAGCGACCCCGACAGCACATCCAGCAGCGCCGGTCCGATGTTGCCGGCGACCGCGACGCACAGTCCCGCGCGCTGCAGCAACAGACCGGTCAGCGAGGTCACCGTCGTCTTGCCGTTGGTGCCGGTGATCGCGAGCACCTGGGGCCGGTAGGGCAGCGTCTCGCGCCGGGCCAGCGCCTCCAGCGCCTGGGCGAACAGGTCCAGCTCGCCCACCAGCGCCGCACCATGCGACTGCGCCCAGGCCCGGGCGGTCAGCAGTTGCTCGGGTGGCAGACCGGGGCTTCGGGCAATCATCTGCCAGCGCTCACGGGCCAGCAGGCCGTCATCAAACGGTCCCGCCACAAAGGCCACCGAGGGGCACTCGGCGCGCAGGGCGGCCAGCGACGGCGGGTTCTCCCGGGTGTCGGCCACGGTCACCCGCGCACCCTGACGCACACACCAGCGCGCCATCGACAGCCCGGAGATGCCGAGGCCGAGGACAAGCACGTGTTGGTCGTTGAGCAGGTTCATCGCCGGTTCACCGCAGCTTCAGCGTGGACAGACCCACCAGGCACAACAGCATGGTGATGATCCAGAAGCGGACCACCACCTGCGTCTCCTTCCAGCCCTTCTTCTCGAAGTGGTGGTGCAGCGGCGCCATCTGGAACAGGCGCCGACCCTGGCCGAACTTCTTCTTCGTGTACTTGAACCAGGACACCTGCAGCATCACCGACAGCGCCTCGACCACGAAGATGCCGCCCATGATGGCCAGCACGATCTCCTGGCGCACGATCACGGCAATCGTGCCCAGCGCGCCACCGAGCGCGAGCGCGCCGACGTCGCCCATGAACACCTGGGCCGGGTGGGTGTTGAACCAGAGAAAGGCCAGACCCGCCCCCGCCATCGCCGCGCAGAAGATCAGCAGCTCGCCGGCCCCGGGGATGTAGGGCATCAGCAGGTACTTCGAATAGACCGCGTTGCCCGTCACGTAGGCGAAGATGCCCAGCGCGGACCCGACCATCACCACCGGCATGATCGCCAGCCCGTCCAGGCCATCGGTCAGGTTCACCGCGTTGCTGGCACCGACGATCACCAGATAGGTCATCAGCACAAAACCGAACACGCCCAGCGGGTAGCTGATCTCCTTGAAGAAGGGCACCATCAGACCGGCCTGCGGCGGCAGCTCGACGGTGAAGCCGGAGATCACCCAGCGGAAGAACAGTTCGATCACGCGCAGGTTGGTCGTGCCCGACACGCTGAACACCAGGTAGAACGCCGCCACCAGGCCGATCACGGACTGCCAGAAGTACTTCTCGCGCGAACGCATGCCCTCGGGGTCCTTGTTCACCACCTTGCGCCAGTCGTCGACCCAGCCGATGGCACCGAAACCCAGCGTCACCACCAACACGATCCAGACAAAGCGGTTGGTCAGGTCGAACCACAGGAAGGTCGAGAGCGCGATCGCGAACAGGATCAGCACGCCGCCCATCGTCGGCGTACCGCCCTTGCTCAGGTGGGACTGCATCGCGTAGTCACGGATCGGCTGACCGATCTTGAGCGCCGCCAGGCGGCGGATGACGTAGGGGCCGGCCACCAGGCCGACGATCAGCGCCGTCAGCGCGGCCATCACCGCGCGGAAGGTCAGGTACTGGAAGACCCGCAGGAACCCGAACTCGGGTCCCAGGCTCTGCAGCCAGAGGGCCAGGCTAAGCAGCATGTGCGTCCTTTGTGTCTTGTTGTCCGCGGGCGGTCTCCAGGGCCTGCAGCCCCTGCACCACCCGCTCCATCCGCATGAATCGCGACCCCTTGACCAGCACGCTGCGGATCGCGGGTTTTGCGCTGGCCACCTGGTGGCACACGTGACTCACGAGGTGGTTCATGTCCGTCCAGTGGCGTGGCGCCGGTTCGCCGGCGGCGACCATCACCGCCACGGCCTGCGCCATCCAGTCGCCGGCGCACTGCACCGACTCGATGCCCGCCTGCATCGCGCTGCGCAGCACCTCCAGGTGGAACGCCAGCCCTTGCTCGCCGACCTCGCCCATGTCACCCAGCACCAGCAGGCGGGGCGCGGGCAGCTCGGCCAGCACACGGATGGCGGCCACCACCGAATCGGGGTTGGCGTTGTAGGTGTCGTCGATCAGGGTCAGCGACCGGTCGGCCAGCGCCAGGCTCAGGGCCCGCGAACGGCCTCCGACCGGCTCGAAGGCGTTGAGCCCCCGCTCGACATCGGCCAGCGCCACCCCGGCCGCCAACGCACAGGCCGCGGCGGCCAGCGCGTTGCGCAGGTTGTGGCGACCGGCGATGCGCAGGCCGACGCGGGCCTCACCCTGCGGCGTGGTGAATGCCAGCGCCCAGGCACCGCTGTCCCATTCGGCGTGCAGGGCGCGCACGTCGGCCCGCGCGTCGACATCGCTGAAGGTCAGCACACGCCGCTCGCCCGCCAGTTCACGCCACACCCCGGTGAAATCATCGTCGGAAGGAAACACCGCCACCCCCGACGGCGACAACGACGCGATCACCGCCCCGTTCTCCCGCGCCACGGCCTCGACCGTCCCCATGAATTCCTGGTGTTCGCGCTGTGCGTTGTTGACCAGCGCCACCGTCGGCTCGGTCATCGCAGCCAGGTAGCCGATCTCGCCCGGGTGGTTCATGCCCAGCTCAATCACCGCCAGCCGGTGCGATTCGCGCAGGCGCAGCAGCGTCAGCGGCACCCCAATGTCGTTGTTGAGGTTGCCCTGCGTGGCGTGGGCCGCGTCGCCTGCGGCCGCGCGCAGGATGGACGCGATCATCTGCGTCACCGTGGTCTTGCCATTGCTGCCGGTCACGGCAATCAGCGGCAAGTCGAACTGCGCCCGCCAGCGATGCGCCAGCTCTCCCAGCGCGAGGCGGGTATCGGGCACTTCGACGCCCGCCAGTCCCGCCGCGGCAAGCCCGCCGTGCGCGATGGCCGCGACCGCGCCCGCTGCCCGCGCCTGGGGCAGAAACGCATGCGCGTCGAAGCGCTCACCCTTGAGTGCCACGAACAGGTCGCCCGCCTGCAGGCTGCGCGTGTCGGTGTGCACCCGCAGGACCGGCGCACCGATCTCGCCGACGGTGCGCGCCCCACTCAGTTGCGGCAACAGTCCGCTCAGCGTCTTCATGCCGACGCTCCCCGGCGGGCCAGGGCCGCCCGTGCATGCGCCAGGTCGGAGAACGGGTGCCTGACACCCTTGACCTCCTGGTAGTCCTCGTGGCCCTTGCCGGCGATCAGGATCACATCCGCAGGCGCGGCCTGCGCCACCGCATCGGCAATCGCGCGCGCCCGCTCGACTTGAACGCCCACCCGTTCCGGCCGCTGCAATCCGGCGCGCATCTGCTCCAGGATCGCCATCGGGTCCTCGCTGCGCGGGTTGTCGCTGGTGAGCACCACCCGCTGCGCCTCGCGTTCGACCACGGAGCCCATCAGCGGACGCTTGCCCGGGTCACGGTCCCCGCCGCAGCCCGCCAGCACCCAGAGCTGGCCACCGCGCTGCTGCGCCAGCGGCTGCAGGGCCCGCAGCGCCTTCTCCAGCGCATCCGGCGTGTGTGCGTAATCCACCAGCACCAGCGGCTGGCCCGCTGCGGCCGCTGCCTGCTCCATCCGCCCCGGCACCGGTGTGAGCGCCGAACAGGCGGCCAGCGCGTCGCTCAGCGCAACGCCCAGCGCACGTGCCACACCGATCACCCCCAGCAGATTGGACACGTTGTAGCGGCCGATCAGTCCCAGTGTCAGAACACCGCGGTCGCACACCGCGCCCCGGGCATCGTGCTCCACCACCTCGAAGCGCATGCCGTGGTCGGTGAAGGCGATGTCGCGGGCCATGAGCCGCGCCGGCCGGTCGATGCCCACGCTCCAGCGACCCAGTTGGGGGCGGCCGGCCAGCGCCTGGTCCAGCGCCATGCCCTGCGGATCGTCAACGTTCACCACCGCGGACTCCAGGCCCGGCCAGTGGAACAGCGCCGCCTTGGCTTCCCAGTAATCGGTCATGCTGCCGTGGAAGTCCAGGTGGTCCTGCGAGAAGTTGGTGAACACAGCGACCCGGATATGGCAGGCATTCAGGCGCCCTTCGACCAGACCGATCGACGAGGCCTCGATGGCGCAGGCGACCACCCCTTCGTCGACCATGTCGCGCAGCCGGGACTGCAACAGCACCGGATCGGGCGTCGTCAGCCCGGTCGACACCAGGTGCATGCCGTCCGTGCCCGCCGTCGGGGCGCGGCCGATGCCCAGCGTGCCGATCAGCGCGCAGGGACGACCCAGCCCGGACAGCAGTTGCGCTGCCCACCAGGCCGACGACGTCTTGCCATTGGTCCCGGTGATGGCGACCATGTCCAGCGCTGCGCTGGGATCGCCGTGATAGGCGCTGGCGATGGGTCCCGCAAGCGCCTTCAAACCCGGCACCGCACGGATGCGGTCGTCGGAGAAACCGAAGGACTCGACGCCCTCCGCCTCGACCAGCACCGCGCTGGCACCGGCCTGCAAGGCCGCGGCCACGTAGCGGCGCCCGTCGGTGGCCGCGCCCGGCCAGGCGACGAAACCGTCTCCGGCGCGCAGCTTGCGGCTGTCGCACTGCAGCGCGCCGGTCACGCGCTCGCGCAACCAGCCGGCAATGTCGCGGGGATCTCGGCGCTGCGGCATCAGAACGACTCCTCCACCGCTTCGGTCACGATCTGCGGCTTGACGTTCATGTCGGGCTGCACACCCAGGATGCGCAAGGTCTGCTGCACCGTCTCGCTGAACACCGGCGCCGCGACCAGACCGCCGAAATACACGCCGTCGCTGGGCTCATCGATCATCACGGCAACCACGATGCGCGGCGCTTCGACCGGCGCCAGCCCCACAAAGAAACCGCGGTACTTCTTGTCGGCGTAGCCCTTGCCTTCCTGCTTGTGGGCCGTGCCCGTCTTGCCACCGACCGAATAGCCCATGGTCTGCGCCTGCGGAGCGGTTCCGCCCGGGCCCGTCACCAGGTGCAGCATCTTGCGCATCGACTTCGCGGTTGCCTCGCTGAACACGCGAACACCGGTCGCCGGCGTCTCGGTCTTGAGCATGCTGATCGGGATCAGCTCGCCGTCACGGGCGAAGATGGTGTAGGCCTGCGCCAACTGGAACAGCGACACCGACAGCCCGTAGCCGTAGCTCATCGTGGCCTGCTCGATCGGACGCCAGGTCTTGTAGGGCCTCAAGCGCCCGGACACGGCGCCGGGAAACGGCACCTGCGGCTTCTGGCCGAACCCGGCCTGCGCATAGGTCTCCCACATGTCCTTGGGCGTCATCTGCATGGCCATCTTGACCGTGCCGATGTTGGAGGACTTCTGGATGACCTCCTCGACCGTGAGCAGGCCGTGGGCATGCGAGTCGCTGATCGTGGAGCCGGCGATGGTCAGGCGACCGGGTGCGGTCTGGATCTGGCTGGTCGGCTTGACCAGTCCCTTTTCCAGGGCCAGCGACACCACGAAGGGCTTCATGGTCGAGCCGGGCTCGAAGCTGTCGGTCAACACCCGGTTGCGCAGTTGCTCCCCGGTGAGGTTCAGTCGCTTGTTGGGGTTGTAGCTGGGGTAGTTGGCCAGCGCCAGCACCTCGCCCGATTGCACGTCCAGCACGATGGCGCTGCCCGCCTTGGCCTTGTGGGCGAGCACGGCGCCCTTGAGTTTTTCGTAGGCGAAGTACTGGATCTTGCTGTCGATCGAGAGCTGAAGATCCGGACCGTCGACCGGCGGAATCACGTCCCGCACATCCTCGATCACCCGTCCCAGCCGATCCTTGATGACCCGCCGCGAGCCCGCCTTGCCGGAGAGCTGCTGGTTGAACGCCAGCTCGACACCCTCCTGGCCCTTGTCCTCGACGTTGGTGAACCCGACCACATGCGCGGCGGCCTCGCTCTCGGGGTACTGGCGCTTGTACTCCCGCCGCTGGTAGATGCCCTTGATGTTCAGGGCCGCGATTTCTTTGGCGACCGGCTCGTCGACCTGGCGCTTGATCCAGACAAAGGTCTTGTCTTCGTTGCCGAGCTTCTTCTTCAGGTCCTGCAGCGGCAGTTCCAGCAGTTTGGCGAGCGTCTTGAGTTTGGGATCCGCCTTGTCCACATCCTCGGGAATGGCCCAGATGCTCTGTGCCACCACGCTGGACGCCAGGATGAGGCCGTTGCGGTCGAGCACGCGCCCCCGGTTGGCCGGCAGATCCAGCGTGCGCGCGAACCGCACCTCGCCTTGCCGCTGGAAGAATTCGTTGCCGAACACCTGCACATACGCGGCGCGACCGCCCAGCCCGGCGAACGCCAGCGCCAGGGCAGCCAGGATGAACTTGCTGCGCCAGACCGGCGTCTTGCTGGCCAGCAGCGGGCTGGCGCTGTAGTTGATGCCGCGGCGGGAGCTCGTGTTCATTGCGAACCTCCTGCCGTCGGCGTCGCGGCCGCGCCGGCAGCCGGCGTGACGCCCACATACTCGGTGATGCCGGGATTCACCGGGCGCATCTGCAACTGGCGTGCGGCCAGTTGCTGCACCCGGGCCGGTGTCGCCTGCTCGCGCTTCTGCACCTGCAGTTGCTCATGGTCGGCTTCGAGGCGACGGGTCTGTGCCTGCGCCTTGTCGATGGCGGTGTACAGGCGGCGTGATTCGTACTGGGTGTGGACCAGATAGAAAGCGCTGGCCATCACCGCCACCAGAAGGACCAGGTTGAGCCGGATCATGCGGCCACCTCCGTGCGCGTGGCCACGCGCATCACGGCGCTGCGCGCCCGGGGGTTTGCCTCGACCTCGGCGTCCGACGGCATCACCCGACGCACCTCCGACAGGCGGGTGGGCGCCGGCTCGGCAAACGGTGCGCGGCGATCCACCACGGTGCGCGAGTGGCGCGCCATGAACTGTTTGACCATGCGGTCTTCCAGTGAGTGGAAGCTGATCACGACCAGTCGACCTCCGGGACGCAAAACATGCAGGCTGTCCTCTAGCGCTTGTTGCAGCTCTTCAAGCTCGGCGTTGATGAAAATCCGAAGAGCCTGAAATGTGCGCGTTGCAGGGTCCTTGCCCGGCTCGCGGGTTTTGACCGCGCCAGCCACGACTTCGGCCAGCTCGCGGGTGGTTCGAATAGGGCCCCGTTCCTGTCGGCGACGATCAATCGCCTTTGCAACCTGTTGAGCAAACCGTTCTTCGCCGTATTCACGGATGACCTCCGACAGGGTGGATACATCGGCTGTTTCCAGCCACTGGGAGACGCTCTGGCCGCGCGTGGTGTCCATGCGCATGTCCAGCGGGCCGTCGTGACGAAAAGAAAAACCCCTCTCGGGGTCGTCGATCTGGGGCGAACTCACACCCAGGTCCATCAGTACCCCGTCCGCACACTGCGGCCCGAG
>JAEUOT010000028.1 GCA_016790705.1 Hydrogenophaga sp. | reverse complement strand
GAAGTTCGTCGAGAAGATCCAGCCCGACCTCATCGGCAGCGGCATCAAGGAGAAGTACGTCTTCCAGAAGATGGGCGTGCCCTTCCGCCAGATGCACAGCTGGGACTACTCCGGCCCCTACCACGGCTACGACGGCTTCGCCATCTTCGCCCGTGACATGGACATGGCGATCAGCTCTCCCATCTGGGGCCTGACCAAGGCACCGTGGAAGAAAGCCGCCTGAACCCACGCAACACCATTTGTTTAGGAGAGCGTCATGCCCCAATCAGCCGACAAGATCCTCGACCACGAACTGCTGTTCCGTGAGCCCGAGTACCAGGAACTGTTCAAGAACAAGAAGGAACAGTTCGAATACAACCACTCCGACGAGAAGATCGGCCAGATCATCGAGTGGACCAAGACCGAGGACTACAAGCAGAAGAACTTCGCCCGCGATTCGCTGACCGTGAATCCGGCCAAGGCCTGCCAGCCCCTGGGCGCGGTCTACGTCGCCAACGGCTTCCACAAGACCCTGAGCTTCGTGCACGGCTCGCAAGGCTGCGTGGCCTACTACCGCTCGCACTTCTCCCGCCACTTCAAGGAACCGACGTCCTGCGTCAGCTCCTCGATGACGGAAGACGCGGCGGTGTTCGGTGGCCTGAACAACATGGTCGACGGTCTGGCCAACGCCTACAACCTGTACAAGCCGGACATGATCGCTGTGTCCACTACCTGCATGGCCGAGGTGATCGGTGACGACCTGAACGCCTTCATCAAGACGTCCAAGGAAAAAGGCTCGGTGCCCGCCGAGTTCGATGTGCCGTACGCCCACACCCCGGCGTTTGTCGGCAGCCACATCACCGGCTACGACAACGCACTGCTGGGCGTGCTGCAGCACTTCTGGGACGGCAAGGCCGGCACCACCGAGGCGCTGACCCGTGTGCCCGACGACAGCATCAACTTCATCGCCGGCTTCGACGGATTCGTCGTCGGCAACATGAAGGAGATCAAGCGCATCTTCTCGCTGTTCGGCGTCAAGGTGAACGTGCTGTGCGACCCCTCGGGTTCGTGGAGCACCCCGACCGATGGCGAGTTCCGCATGTACGAAGGCGGCACCACCAAGGAAGAGGTGATCGCCGGCCTGCACGCCAAGGCGACCATCGTGTTCCAGGAGTTCTGCAGCGAGAAGACCAGCAAGTACATCGCCGAGAAGGGCCAGGAAGTGGTCGTGCTGAACGCGCCGGTGGGCGTGGTCGGCACCGACGAATTCCTGATGGCGATCAGCCGCCTGACCGGCAAGCCGATCCCGGCCGAACTGGAACTCGAACGCGGCCTGCTGGTGGACGCCATGGCCGACAGCCAGGCCCACCTGCACGGCAAGCGCTACGCTCTGTACGGTGATCCGGACCAGATGCTGGGCTACACGCAGTTCCTGCTGGAGCTGGGCGCCGAGCCGGCCCACGTGCTGGCCACCAACGGCAACGACACCTGGGCCGAGAAGGTGCAGAAGCTGTTCGACAGCTCGCCCTACGGCGCCGGCTGCAAGGTCTACCCCAAGCGCGACCTGTGGCACATGCGCTCGCTGCTGTTCACGGAGCCGGTGGACTTCCTGATCGGCAACACCTACGGCAAGTACCTGGAGCGCGACACCGGCACCCCGCTGGTCCGCATGGTGTTCCCGATCTTTGATCGCCACCACTACCACCGCTTCCCGACCTGGGGTTACGAGGGCGGCATGCGCGTCCTGGTGAACCTGCTGGACGAGTTCTTCGAAACGCTGGACGCGAACACGATCGTGCCGGGCAAGACGGATTATTCGTACGACATCATTCGGTAAGGCTCCCCCCCGCGCCGCCTTCGGCGTCACCCCCCAGGGGGCGCCGCTGGCGGCCGGGCAAAGCCCGTTCCGCGGCGGCACTGGACCAGCTTCCCCTCGCTTGTCTGGTGCTGCCTCCGTCGGAGCTTCATTTTTTAGAGGTGCCGTATGGCCAATGTGACTTTCAGTTCGCCGCGCATGAAGAAGGACCTGACGGTCTATGCGGTGGCGGGCGACACGCGCACGCTGCTGGCGGTGGCGAAGGCGAACAATATTCCGCTGGACTTCGAGTGCGAGAACGGCGAGTGCGGTTCCTGCCAGCTCAAGGTGACGGTGCTGTCGGACAAGACGCCGATCGGAGTCGCGCTGACCGAGAAGGAGAAGACGGTGTTGCGCTTCGCCGGCAAGATCACGCAGCAGCAGATCGACGACGCCGAAACCAAGGACCTGCCGCCGCCGTGGCGACTGGCCTGCCAGTTCGTGGTGCGCAGCGAAGACATCCTGGTGGAGTTCTGACGATGTCGGGCACCCATGTCAAGACCACGCAGGACGGCCGTCCGGTCGAGGTGATCGACGGCTGGGTGTGCCTCGCAGGGCTCAAGGAGGCCGACACGCTGGTGCCGGTGATCGAGCACCCGAACCGTCAGGCGATCCTGGCGGCGGTGCCGGGCGCCACGCACATGGCCGGTCGGCTGCCGCTGACGCACGAGGAGGCCGCGATCGCGCAGGGCGCGATGACGGCCGAACAGCGCGAGATCGACACCAGCCCGATGGCGATTGCGCAGCGGCTGCGCCGCGCGATGTGGGCGAAGGCCGTGGCCGAAGGCGTCGAGTGATCGGGTCGCCATGATCTATGTCGTCGAATGCCCTCCGGCCGGCGAACCCAGCGCGTGGTTCGCCTACCACCTCGACGATCTGGGTCTCAAGATCGCCGCGCGCGATCCGCTGCAGGCCTGGGAAATCTACGACGAGGTGACGCCGCGCGCGCTGATGGAGGCGCTGGGCCATGAGCAGGTGGACGGGGCCGCCCGCGCCGCGTTTCCCTCGGTCTGCGCGCTGGGCGATGCACACGGCTGGGACACCACGCTCTACCGGGCGGACTACCTGCTGGGGCGCGGGGTGCTCAGTCCGGACCCCGTGGACGAGAAGGCCGCCTGGCTGGCGGCGCTGTCGGCCCGGGCAGGCGATTACCGCGTTTACTGGAGCGACCAGGACGCGGTGCTGGCGACCGAGGGCGGTGACGACTGGCTCTGCGCCAAGGAGCGCTGGCGCGCCCGCCACGCGCTGCACCAGCAGTTGCTGTCGCTGGAAGTCCTGGCGGACAACCTCTGAAGGGGCGGCCATGCTGCACCGTCTGCAGTGCGACATCGTCCGGATGGCCGGCGAGAAGATCGGTTCGCTGCTGACCGACATGCAGAACGAAGACGAGCTGTTCGAGAGCGCTGCGACGCTGCACGCAGTCGAGGCGCAGTTGCTGGTGATGTCGCAGACGCTGGCGCATCTGGCGCCCGAGCTGCACGCCCGGCTGAACCGCATCGACTGGCAGGGCTGGGGGCAGTTGCACCACCTGCTGGAAACGGACGGCCCGTCGCGGCGGGAGGCGGTCTGGTACGGCGTGCGCTCGCTGGTGCCGGCCACGCTGGAACTGATCGCCGATCTGCGCAAGCGCGAACCCCTGTGGTTCCAGATCGATTACTGAAGAGAGCACACCATGGAATCCGTCGAAGCCTTTCTCGCCCACGCCATCCGCATCGAACAGGAGGCCGCCTTGCGCTTCGGTCAACTGGCCGACGCCATGCACACCCAGGGCAACCGCGAGGTGGGACGCCTGTTCCGCCAACTGGCGGACTACTCGAAGCTGCACCTGGCCGACGCGCGCGAGCGGGCGGGCTTTCGCGATCTGCCGCCGCTGCGGCCCGAGGACTACACCTGGCCCGACATCGAGAGCCCGGAGGCGGCCGCGATCTGGGCGGCCGATCCGATGCTGGGGCGTGAGCAGGCGCTGCAGGTCGCGCTGGAAGCGGAGCAGGGCGGCCTGGACTATTACAGCGATGTGATGAAGAACACCATCGACCCCGAGCTGCGCGCCCTGGCCAAGGAGTTCGCCGACGAAGAGGCCGGGCACGTCGCCGAGCTCAAGCGCTGGATCGAGCTGCACCGGGAAGGCAAGCCGCTTCCGACGGACGTTTGACCGGCTCTGTCGCAAACCATCCGTCGGTATTGCTTCAAACCCTTCACTGAAGTCCCCTGAAAGCGCCGAAACACCCGTCCAGAGGCCTGGCATCAAACCTGCAAAGCGCTCCACACCCACGTTGACAGGAGCTCGCCATGTCGGTTTCGCTGAAGGCCAAGATCGCTGAAGTGTTCGAGGAGCCCGGCTGCGACATCAACCAGGGCAAGAGCGAGAAGGAACGCAAGAAGGGTTGCACCAAGCAGCTCTCGCCCGGCGCCGCGGCCGGCGGCTGCGCCTTCGACGGCGCCAAGATCGCGCTGCAACCGGTGGCCGACGTGGCCCACCTGGTGCACGGGCCCATCGCCTGCGAAGGCAACAGTTGGGACAACCGCCACAGCGCGTCCTCGCACTCGCAGATCTACCGCACCGGTTTCACCACCGACATCAACGAACTCGACGTGATTTACGGCGGCGAGAAGCGGCTGTTCAAGTCGATCCGCGAAATCATCGAGAAGTACGACCCGCCGGCGGTCTTTGTCTACCAGACCTGTGTGACCGCGCTGACCGGCGACGACATCGAGGCGGTCTGCAAGCGCGCGAGCGAGAAGTTCGGCAAGCCGGTGATTCCGGTCAACGCGCCGGGCTTCGCCGGCCCCAAGAACCTGGGCAACAAGCTGGGCGCCGAGGCCATCCTCGACTACGTGATCGGCACGGTGGAACCCGAATGCACGACGCCCTACGACATCAACATCATCGGCGAGTACAACCTGGTCGGTGAGCTCTGGCAGGTCAAGCCGCTGCTGGACGCGCTGGGCATCCGCATCCTCTCGTGCATCAGCGGCGACGGCAAGTACAACGAGATCGCCTCGGCCCACCGCGCCAAGGTGAACATGATGGTCTGCAGCAAGTCGATGATCAACATCGCGACCAAGATGCAGCAGCGCTACGGCATCCCGTATTTCGAGGGTTCGTTCTACGGCATCAGCGACATGAGCGACACGCTGCGCCAGATCGCGAAGCTGCTGGTGCAGCAGGGGGCGGACGCCGAGCTGCTGGAGCGCACCGAGCGCCTGATCGAGGTCGAGGAAGCGCGCGCCTACAAGCGCATCGCCGAGTACAAGGCGCGCCTGGCCGGTAAGCGCGTGCTGCTGATCACCGGGGGCGTGAAGTCCTGGTCGGTGGTGGCGGCGCTGCAGGAGGGCGGCATGGAGATCGTCGGCACCAGCGTCAAGAAGAGCACCAAGGAAGACAAGGAAAAGCTCAAGGAACTGTTTGGCGAGGGCGCCGACGCGCACATGATCGACGACATGACGCCGCGCGAGATGTACGCCATGCTCAAGGACGCGCGCGCCGACATCATGCTCAGCGGCGGCCGCTCGCAGTTCGTGGCGCTCAAGGCGCGCATGCCCTGGCTGGACATCAACCAGGAGCGCTACTACGCCTACGCCGGCTACGAAGGCATGGTCGAGCTGGTGCACCAGATCGACCGCACGCTGTCCAACCCGGTCTGGCAGCGCGTGCGCATCGCGGCACCCTGGGGCGACGACGGCGAAACCCTCGGGGCCGTCGCGCCGACCGCGTCGACCAGCCATCTGGCGACGGTGGCGGCCCATGCGATGGGTCTTGAGCCCGAAGAAGTCCCCGTCTGATCGGAGCACGCCATGGCACGCGTCGTCGAATCCAAAAAGGCCTGCACGGTCAACCCGCTCAAAATGAGCCAGCCGCTGGGCGCGAGCCTGGCCTTTCTCGGCCTGGACAGTTGCATGCCGGTGATGCACGGCTCGCAGGGCTGCACCTCGTTCGGCCTGGTGCTGCTGGTGCGGCACTTCAAGGAAGCCATCCCGCTGCAGACCACGGCGATGAACGAGGTGACCACCATCCTCGGCGGCTACGAGAACATCGAGGCCGCGCTGCTGAACATCCGCAAACGCGCAGCGCCCAAACTGATCGCGATCTGCTCGACCGGCCTGACCGAGACCAAGGGCGACGACGTCAACGGCTTCCTGAGCCTCGCACGGCAGAAGCACCTGGAACTGGCGGACACCGAGATCATTTACGTCTCGACCCCGGACTACGTCGGTGCGTTTGAAGACGGGTTCAAGCACGCGATCACCGGTATCGTGCAGTCGCTGGTCAAGCCACTGCCGCCTGTCCAGGACCAGGTCACGCTGCTGCCGGGCAGCCACCTCAGCCCCGGCGACATCGACGAGCTGCGCGAGATCATCGAAGCCTTCGGACTGAAGGCCATCGTGCTGCCCGACCTCTCGGGCTCGCTGGACGGCCACATCCCGCCCGACTGGCGCGGCACCACGCTGGGCGGCACCTCGCTCGACGAGATCCGCGCGGCCGGCGCCTCATCGTTGACCATCGGCGTGGGCGAGCAGACCCGGGAAGGCGCTGAAGCCCTGCAGGCCATCAGCGGCGCGCCGTTCGAGATCTTCGAACGCCTGACCGGCATCGAGGCCAATGACCGGCTGCTCACCCGCCTGTCGCAGCACAGCGGCCGGCCAGTGCCGGCCAAGTACCGCCGCCAGCGCAGCCAGTTGCTGGACGCCATGCTCGACGGCCACTTCTATACCGGCGGCATGACGGTGGCCATCGGCGCAGAGCCCGACCTGCTGCTGGCCATCGGCGCACTGCTGCACGAGATGGGCGCCGAGCTGCGCTGCTGCATCAGCACCACGCAGTCGGCCGCGCACGCGCTGCTGCCGGCCGAGACGGTGTTGCTGGGTGACCTGGAAGACCTGGAGCAGGGCGCGAAGGACTGCGACCTGATCGTGACCCACGCGCACGGCCGACAGGCCGCCCAGCGCCTGGGCAAGCCGCTGCTGCGCATGGGTTTCCCGGTGTTCGACCGCGTTGGCAACGCGCACCGGGTGCAGGTCGGTTACCGCGGAACGATGAACCTCATCTTCGAGATCGCCAACCTGATGATCGAACAGATCCCGCACCACCACGCGGGGGACTGGCCGCTCACGCCCGAGGCGCGCCGCGCGGCCATGGCGCGTACCGGCACGGTTTCGACAACGCCCCCCAACCCGCTGGCCGAGGCCAGTGCCTGAACCCACCGACAGCAGGAGTCCGTCATGAAGATCGCCTTCGCCACCCAGGACAAAGAAAGCGTCAACGCGCATTTCGGCTGGGCCAAACACATCCTGGTCTACGAACTGAGCGCCGAGGGCCACCAGTTCGTGCAGAGCTTCGACTTCGGCGACAAGCTGCAGGAGGACGGTGACGAGGACAAGCTCGCGCCCAAGCTCGACGCGATCCACGACTGCGCGATCCTGTACGTCGCCGCCATCGGCGGTTCGGGCGCGGCCCGCGTTGTGGCGCTGAAGATCCATCCGATCAAGGTGCCGCAGCCCGAGCCGATCGCCGAGATCCTGGACAAGCTGCAGACGGTGCTCAAGGGCACCCCGCCGCCCTGGCTGCGCAAGGCCCTGCAGAAAGACAGTGCCCCTTCCTTTGACTTTGAAGACGACGAGGTGACCCATGGCTGACACCGCCCCCCCCGAGACCGAGGCCCCCAGTGACGAGGCCATGCTGGCCACGCCGTTCGTGCAGCAACTGGTCAAGCAGATGCGCGCCCAGGACACCCACGGCCAGTGGGAAGGCAAGAGCGATCTGAAGATCCTCAAGCCCTTCATCCTCACGCCCGAAGAGCGCCGCGCGATTCCCATCATGGGCGACCCGGACCCCGAGACGCTGTGGCACCTGGAGATCTTCTACAACGCCATCGCCGTGGCGATCGAGCGCGAGACCGGCCAGATGGTCTCGCCCATGATGAAGATGAGCCACGAGGGCTTCGGCCGCATGGTGCTGATCGCAGGTCGCCTGGTGGTGGTCAACAAGCAGTTGCGCGACGTGCACCGCTTCGGCTTCCCCTCGCTGGCCAAGCTGGCCGAAGCGGGCGGCAAGTTCCTGAGCGAGGCGGTGACCATGATCCGCACCTACCCCGACGTCGCGAACTACGGCGCCTGATCGAGGCGCCTGAACGGAGAACCCCATGAGCGAGACCGCCGAAGAACTCAAGCTGCGCCTGAAGAAGCTCAACGCCCAGGCCACGCAGGCCAAGATGGACCTGCACGACCTGTCCGAAGAACTGCCGACCAACTGGGAGAACATCCTGTCGGTCGCGCAGCGCTGTCACGACGCCCATGCTGCGCTGATGGAAGCCCGCAAGGCGGCCGCCGCGGCTGCGGCCTGAACGGGAGAACACCATGAGCGCCTTTTCCGTCACCCTGCCCAGCGGCGAGACCTGGACGCCGACCTTCGTGGCCCAGCTCGACGAAGAGAAATGCATCGGTTGCGGCCGCTGCTTCAAGGTCTGCCCGCGCGGCGTGCTCGAACTGGTCGGCCTGACCGACGAGGGCGAGCGCGTCAGCGTGGACCCTGACGGGGACGATGACGAGGAATACGAGAAGAAGGTGATGACGATCGCACACCAGGAGCTGTGCATCGGCTGCACCGCCTGCTCGCGCATCTGCCCCAAGAAGTGCTACACGCACGCCCCGGCCAACGCCTGAGGAGCGACCCGATGCAGCCCCTGGTCGCACCCTGCCTGGACTGGGCCGCGCTGGCCCAGCGTATGCGCACGCGTCACGACGAGATCGACGACCTGATGGCGCTGTTGCTGGACCACGCCGACCGGTCCGCTGGCTCCAAGGCCGACCTCTATCACGTCGCCTGGCTGATCGCCTGCGCCAGCCTGGGCGACCAGCACCTGTGGCAGGACCTGGGGCTGCCCTCCCGCGATGCCTTGTCTGCGCTGATCTCGCACTGGTTTCCCGCGCTCAAGACCTTGAATTCGGGGGACATGAAGTGGAAGAAATTCTTCTACCGTCAGCTCTGCCTGAAGGAGGAGATCCTGATCTGCAAGTCGCCGTCATGCGCGCAATGCAGTGATCAGCCGGTGTGCTTCGGCCCGGAGTTGCCGGCGACCGCCGCTCAGGCCGCGCCGCGCCTGCAAGCCCGCTGAAACGAAAAACCCCACAGCAGTCCTGAGAAGGACCGGTGTGGGGTTTTGTGTCTGACTGGCGGGAGGGCGTCGTTCACATCATGTTCTGCAGGCCGCATGAAACCTCATTTTTCTGCAATCTGAAGTTCGCAATACCACCAGAAATACCACCAGATCAAACTGGCAGGCCTTCATGAGCTGTCCGGCCAGTTCAAGTGTGAGCAAGTGAGCAGGGTGCGTGTGGCGATGAAACATCACACCGCAATGCTTTCCAGGTAGGGCCGCATCACGTTGGCCACGCGGTTGACTGCGGCGTAGTGCCAGAGCGCATCCATGGTCAGCTTGCGCTGAGTCCAGCCGTCGCGCAGCGCCTCCAGCGCCACGTCCAGGCCGATTTTGTTGCGGAACTTGAAGCAGTCGGCCACTGTTTTGGCGGGATTGAATACCTGGACCCGCACGCCATCAATGTCGATGGGTTCTACACCCTCGGAAAGGGCAGGGCCCGACATGCGCACCACACGCAGCGCCGACTGATCCAGTCGCGGTGTGGGGGTGTGCGGCGGGATCGCCAGCCAGACCTCGAACGGTGCCTGGGTGCCGATGCCATGGACGCGCAGGGCCGACAGCAGGCACACGACACCACGCGGCACTCGCAGGGCCACCTCGGCCAGCGACCGGTGCTCGCTGAGCGCACGCCCGGGAAGGCTGTAGACACCACGGGCCACACGGTCAAGCTTGCCCGCCGCGACCAGCCGGCTGAGTGCCACGGTCGGCAGGGCGTGCTCGGTCAGGTCGCGTGCGCGCAGCAGGGGCTGGCTCGCTGCGAGTGCGAGCACGGCTTGTTCGTGCGTGATGTTGAAGCCTTCAGTCATCCTGGGGACGTCTCAGAAAACGGAAAATAAAGCACGTTAAGCCCATTGCAGACGCTAGATATTGACGAGTACGTCGGGTTTTCTCTTGTTTGAGTTGCCTCTTGTGGTAAGATAGTAATCAATTACTATCTTACAAGGAGTGCTCGTGGACACCCATCCAAAGCATCTGCCGGCCGATGAACGTCGTGCCGTAACTGTCGAGTCCGTCGTGGCGCTTGCCGGTTCACAAAACCCAAGCGAGATA
>JAEUOT010000041.1 GCA_016790705.1 Hydrogenophaga sp. | reverse complement strand
GTGGTCGACCTGATGCAGCTGGTGCGCCAGGTCGAGGTGGGCATGGACGTCGACGGCGACGGCAGCGTCGACCTCAACCCGCAGCGCATCTACTACGCCGGCCAGTCCTTTGGCGGCATCTACGGCACCATGCTGCTGGGTGTCGAACCCAACATCAAGGCCGGCGTGCCCAATGTCCCGGGGGGCTCGATCACCGAGGTGGCGCGCCTGGGTGTGTTCCGGGGGCTGACCGGGCTCGCGCTGGCCACCCGCACGCCGCAGCTGCTGAACCTGCCGCCCTCGGCCTCGCTGCCGGTGCCGTTCAACTTCTTCGAGAACATGCCGCTGCGCGACCTGCCCCCGGTGGTCAACAACGTACCGGGTGCGACGGAAATCGCCAAGGTGCTCGACCGCTTCGAGTGGGTGCAGCAGTCGGGCAACCCGGTGTCGTACGCGTCGCTGATCCGCCAGCAGCCGCTGCCGGGCAGCACGGCCAAGCCGGTGATCCTGCAGATGGCCAAGGGCGACCAGACCGTGCCCAACCCCACCAGCAGCGCCATCGTGCGCGCCGGCGGCCTGCAGGCGCAGACCACCCTCTACCGCAACGACCTGGCCTACGCCGTGAACCCGCTGGTCGGCAAGAACCCGCACACCTTCCTGACCAGCCTGGACAACCCGGCCAAGGCCCCGATCGCGGTAGCGGCGCAGTCGCAGATCGCCGTGTTCTTCCAGAGCAATGGCAGCGTGGTGATCGACCCGGACGGTGCCGCCGGGCCGCTGTTCGAGGTGCCGATCGCGCTGCCGTTGCCCGAGGCGCTGAACTTCATCCCCTGAGCGGACGCCGCCAGCCGCTCAGAGCGTCTGGCGGTAACGCTCGAGCATCTGTTCCTGGGTTTCCGCGGCCACCTCTTCGCCGCGGAACTCGCGGATCTGGTCGCGCATCATCTCGGCCATGCTCGGCAGGGCCGTGCGCTCGACCTGGCGCGTCGCGTCCCACAGCCGCGAACGCATCAACGCCTTGGCGCAGTGCAGATAGCACGCGCGCACGCCGACGCGGATCGCCAACTTGGGTACGCGCCCAGGCTCTGCGCAGCGCTGCAGGTCGGCTGCATCGTCGCTGAGCCAGGCCAGGCCATTGATGCGAAGGGTTTCGTCCACACCGGGGATCAGGAACAGCAGCCCGACCGGCGCGCCGCTCTCGCCGCCACGCACGATGTTCTCCAGCGTGTCCAGCCGGTTGTTGCCGGGCGCATCGGGAATCAGCAGCGTGTGCGCATCGGCCACGTGCACGAAGCCGGGCGCACCGCCGCGCGGTGAGGCGTCCAGGCCGTTGGCCGCATCGCCGCTGGCGATCACCAGCATCGGCGAGAGGCCGATGAAGCGGCGCGCGTGGGCGTCGAGCTGGGGAATCTCTTTCTTGGCCGAGCGCTCGCGCACCGGGTCGTACAGGGCGCGCAAGGCGGCGAGGGAGGTGATGCTCATGCCGGGCAGCATACATTTGACGGATGCCCGCTTCCACTCCCGAACAACAGCCACAGCCCGACCGGGGCCATGCCGTCTCCCGCCTGCGCGCCACGCGCATCGCCGCGTCCAGCAAACCCTTCGTGGCGCGCGGCGCCAACCCGCTGCGCTGCAGCGGCTGCCGCCTGCCACCGCCGCACTGCATCTGCGAACACCGTCCGAGCCAGCCTTCGCGCGCCGGCTTCTGCCTGCTGATGGGCGACATCGAGGCGCTCAAACCCAGCAACACCGGCTGGCTGATCGCCGATGTGGTGGCCGACACCTGGGCCTTCCAATGGTCGCGCACGGAGGTCGATCCGGCGTTGCTGGCCCTGTTGCAGGACCCGCAGTGGCAGCCGTTCGTCGTGTTCCCGCCGGAGTACAGCTCGGCGGGCCGAGTCGTGTCAGCACCCCCGCCAGTCGAGGCCGCACAGGGACGGCGGCCGCTGTATGTGCTGCTCGACGGCACCTGGTCGGAGGCGCGCAAGATGTTCCGCAAGAGCCCGTATCTGGATGGCCTGCCGGTGCTGGGCCTGCACCCGGAAACCGCCTCGCGCTACCGGCTGCGCCGCTCGGCGCAGGACCACCATTTCTGCACCGCCGAGATCGCGGCGCTGTGTCTGGACCTTGCGGGCGACGAGCGTGCCGCCGAAGCGCTGGACGCCTGGTTCGGCCTGTTCAGCGAGCACTACCTGAGCGCCCGTGGCCAGGGGCCGCTGCCCGCCGACAGCCCGTCGCGGCAGCGGTTGCGCGATCTGGTTCAGCCCGGAGGGATGTTGGGCTCGACCAGCTGAGCCAGTTGCTGCAGGGTTTCCTGCCAGCCCAGGTAACACATCTCGACCGGGATGGCGGCGGGAATGCCTTCCTGCACCGCCGTGATCTCGGTGCCGCAGAGCACGGGCTTGAGCGTCACGGTGGTGATCATCTGTCCGGGCAGGTTGGGGTCGTCGAAGATGTCGGTGTTGACGATCTTCTCGTTGGGCACCAGCTCCAGGTACTTGCCGCCGAAGGCGTGGGTCTGGCCGTTGCCGAAGTTGGTGAACTGCATGCGGTAGATGCCGCCGACACGGGCGTCCATCTCCAGCACGCGGCCCGTGAAGCCATAGGGCGGCAGGAACTTGGCCATCGCGTCGGGGTCGAGGTAGGCGCGGTAGATGCGCTCGGGCGGCGCGCGCAGGACGCGGTGAAGGCGGACGGTGCCGGTGCTCATGGGTTGCTCCTGGTTGTGGGGTGAATGAGGGGCCATCGGATGTGGGTGACCCTGGAACCACGACGAAGCAGTGTCGCGGTTTTCGACCGCCGTCGACTCAGGTGCCGCAGAAAGTTCGGTAACCGAAGGTCTGCTCGGGCGTCCCCGGGAGGGCCGCCCTGGCGTCGGCGCTGCGTTCGCTGAACGGGTCGGTCACGATGGCCAGCAGCTTCTCGAAGGGGCGCAGGTCCTTGTCGTCGACCGCAGCGTCCAGCGCGTTCTCGACCAGGTGGTTGCGCGGGATGTAGATCGGGTTGGTGGCGTCCATGCGGTCGGCGGTCTCGGCGGCGGGTTCGCCCGAGGCCGCGACCCGGGCCTGCCAGCGGACGCGCCAGCCTTCCAGCGCCGCAGCATCCTGGCCCCAGACGGCGTGCAAGGCGTCTGGCTGTCCACGCAATACCGCCGACAGCCGCCGAAAGCCGAGCGTGAAGTCGATCTTGTGGGCGTGCATCAGGCCCAGCAATTCATTGACCAGCGCGCGGTCTTCTTCATCGTCGGCCCCGTCGTCGCGCAGCCCGAGCTTGGCGCGGTGCAGCTTCAGCCAGTGCGAGGAGAACCGCTGCGCAAAGCCTTCGATCACCTGGGTCGCCCGCAGCACCGCACGGTCGCTGTCTTCATCGATCAGCGGCAGCAGGGCCTCGGCCAGCCGGGTCAGGTTCCACTGCGCGATGCCGGGCTGGTTGCCGAAGGCGTAGCGGCCGTGGGTGTCGATGGAGCTGAACACGGTCCCGGGATCGTAGGCCTCCAGGAAGGCGCAGGGCCCGTAGTCGATGGTCTCGCCCGACACGGTCATGTTGTCGGTGTTCATCACACCGTGGATGAAGCCGACCGACATCCACTGCGCGACGAGCTTCGCCTGCCGCGCCGACACGGCGTCGAGCAGCGCGAGGTAGCGGTCGTCGCGAGCGGCCAGCGACGGGTCGTGCCGCTCGATCGCGTGGTCGGCGAGCACGCGCAAGCGGTCGGTGTCGCCGCGGGCCGCGAAGAACTGGAAGCTGCCGACGCGGATGTGGCTCGCCGCCACACGGGTCAGGATGGCGCCGGGCAGCGGGCGCTCGCGAGAGATGGTTTCGCCGGTGGCCACTGCCGCCAGCGTGCGCGTGGTCGGGATGCCCAGCGCGTGCATGGCCTCGCTGATCAGGTACTCGCGCAGCACCGGGCCGACCGCGGCCTTGCCGTCGCCGCCGCGCGAAAAGGGCGTGCGGCCCGAGCCCTTGAAGGCGATGTCGCGGCGTTGCCCTTGCGGGTCGAGGATTTCGCCCAGCAGCAGCGCTCGGCCGTCGCCCAGCTGGGGCGAGAAGCCGCCGAACTGGTGACCGGCGTAGGCCTGAGCCACGGGCTGCGCGCCATCGGGCACGCGGTTGCCGGCCAGCACCGCCAGGCCTTCCTCCGAGCCCAGCCGCGCGCCGTCCAGCCCCAGTTCCTGGGCCAGTCCATGGTTGAAGCGCAGCCAGCGCGGCGCCGGCACGGGGGCGGGCTGCCAGGGCAGGGACAGGCCGTCGAGCAGTGCGAAGCGGTTGTCGAAGGGGAAGAGGGGGGTGGACACAGGTAGGGTCTGGAGCAAGAAAACACCCATTGTGGGCGCGCACCAAAAACCTTGGGTGAGGCGTGTCTGCCTCCAGGGCACCCGTGGAACCGGCTCCGCCGGGCCACAGGGTGCGTTCCCCCTCCCAGCGCCGCAGGCGCGCCAGAGAGGGGGGAAGCCGCGTCAGCGGCGCAGGGGGGAGTTACAAGGCTTTCACAACGGCATCGCCCATCTGCGCGGTGCCGACCTTGGTCGTGCCCTCGCTCCAGATGTCGCCGGTGCGCAGGCCCTGGGCCAGCACCTTCTGCACGGCCGCTTCGATGCGCTGCGCGGCGGCTTCCTGGTTGAGCGAGAAGCGCAGCATCATCGCGGCCGACAGGATGGTCGCCAGCGGGTTGGCAATGCCCTTGCCCGCGATGTCGGGTGCGCTGCCGTGGCTGGGCTCGTACAGACCCTGGTTCTTGCTGTTGAGCGAGGCCGAGGGCAGCATGCCGATGGAGCCGGTGAGCATCGAGGCTTCGTCGGACAGGATGTCGCCGAACATGTTGCCGGTCACCACCACGTCGAAGGCCTTGGGCGCCTTGACCAGTTGCATCGCGGCGTTGTCGACGTACATGTGCTGCAGCTCGACGTCGGGGTACTGGGCGTGCACCTCGATCATGGTGTCCTTCCAGAACTGGAAAGTCTCCAGCACGTTGGCCTTGTCGACCGAGGTCACCTTCTTGTTGCGCTTGCGCGCAGCCTGGAAGGCGACATGGGCGATGCGCTCGATCTCGGGCTTGGAGTAGCGCATGGTGTCGAAGGCTTCGGGCGCGCCCTTGAACTCGCCGTCCGGTGCCTCGCGGCGGCCCCGCGGCTGGCCGAAATAGATGTCGCCGGTCAGCTCGCGAATGATGAGGATGTCCAGGCCGGCGATCAGCTCCGGCTTGAGGCTGGAGGCGCCCACCAGTTGCTCGTAGCAGATCGCGGGGCGGAAGTTGGCGAACAGGCCCAGGTTCTTGCGCAGGCCCAGGATGGCCTGCTCGGGGCGCAGCGGACGGTCGAGCTTGTCGTACTTCCAGTCGCCGACGGCGCCGAACAGGATGGCGTCGGCTTCCTTGGCCAGCTTGAGCGTGGACTCGGGCAGCGGGTGGCCGTGCGCGTCGTAGGCGGCGCCACCGACCAGGGCCGATTCCATCTCGAACGGGAGGTCGAGCGCCTTGAGGACCTTGACCGCTTCGGCGACGATTTCGGTGCCGATGCCGTCACCGGGGAGAACTGCGATTTTCATTGTGTCTTGCTGTTGAAGTGGATTACATGGTGTGCGCGAGCCAGGGCTTGGTCGCCAGGCGCTCTTTCTCGAACGCCTCGATCTTGTCCTTGTGGCGCAGCGTCAGGCCGATGTCGTCCAGCCCGTTGATCAGGCAGTACTTGCGGAAGGCGTTGACCTCGAAGGGGATCTCCTCGCCCTGCGGCTTGACGATCACCTGGCGCTCCAGGTCGATGGTCAGCTGGTAGCCAGGGAAGGCGAACACTTCGTTGAAAAGCTGGTCCACCTGCGCTTCGCTCAGCACGATGGGCAGCAGGCCGTTCTTGAAGCAGTTGTTGAAGAAGATGTCGGCGTAGCTGGGCGCGATGATGGCGCGGAAGCCGTACTGGTCGATGGCCCAGGGCGCGTGTTCACGGCTGGAGCCGCAGCCGAAGTTGCGGCGCGTGATCAGCACCGACGCACCTTTGTAGCGCGGCTGGTTCAGCACGAAGTCCGGGTTGGGCTTGCGCGCACTTTCCGGCACACCGGGCTCGCCCGGCTGGTCCAGGTAGCGCCACTCGTCGAACAGGTTGGGGCCGAAGCCCGTCTTGCGGATCGACTTGAGGAACTGCTTGGGAATGATCGCGTCGGTGTCGACGTTCTCGCGGTCCATGGGGGCCACGAGGCCCTGGTGAATGGTGAATGTCTGCATGTTGATGGTGTTCAGTTGGTCGCGCCCTTGACGGCTTCGCCGGCCTTCTCAAGGCCGGAGCCGACGGCTTGCCCGGCGGCCTTGCCGCCTTCGACGGCCTTGTCCTTGACCTCGATGGACTTGTCGACGACCACGTCCTTGACTTCAATGGCCTTGTCGACCACCTTGTCCTTGACCTCCACGGCCTTCTCCTTGACCAGGTGGGCGTCCTGCTTGACGCCTTGAACGGTGTTGGTGCTGCAGGCGGCGAGCATGGCCAGGGCAGCGGCGGCAATCAGGGTGAACAGGGACTTGAGAGCGGACATGGTGAGACTCCTTGAAAGGGTTCCGGACAAAACTCAGGCGATGGTGCGAACGTCGATGAAATGGCCGTGGATCGCGGCGGCGGCAGCCATCGCGGGCGAGACCAGGTGGGTGCGACCACCGGCGCCCTGGCGGCCTTCGAAATTGCGGTTGCTGGTGGAGGCGCAGCGTTCGCCCGGCTCCAGCCGGTCGGCGTTCATGGCCAGACACATCGAGCAGCCGGGCTCGCGCCACTCGAAGCCGGCGGCCTTGAAGATCTCGTGCAGGCCTTCGCGCTCGGCCTGTTCCTTCACCAGACCGGAGCCGGGCACGACCATGGCGAGCTTGACGTTCCTGGCGACCTTCTGGCCCAGCTTCTTGACCACGGCAGCGGCCTCGCGCATGTCCTCGATGCGGCTGTTGGTGCAGGAGCCGATGAAGACCTTGTCGACGTGGATGTCGGACAGCGCCTTGCCGGGTTCGAGGGCCATGTAGGTGAGCGCGCGCTCCATCGCGCCGCGCTTGCTGGCGTCCTTTTCCTTTTCAGGATCGGGCACGCGCGCGTCCACGCCCAGCACCATCTCGGGCGAGGTGCCCCAGGTGACCTGCGGCAGGATCTGCGCGGCGTCGAGCTCGACCACGGCGTCGAAGTGCGCACCTTCGTCGGAATGCAGCGTCTTCCAGTAGGCGACGGCCTGGTCCCATTCGACGCCGGTGGGCGCCAGCGGACGGCCCTTGACGTACTCGATGGTCTTGTCGTCCACGGCC
The DNA here is from genome assembly GCA_016790705.1 of Hydrogenophaga sp. GTDB lineage: Bacteria > Pseudomonadota > Gammaproteobacteria > Burkholderiales > Burkholderiaceae_C > Hydrogenophaga. The sequence continues at coordinate 46,627 of JAEUOT010000041.1, read as the reverse complement.
ACCAGACCGGCGCGCGCGCCGCCTTCGATGGCCATGTTGCAGACCGTCATGCGGCCTTCCATGCTCAGCGAGCGGATGGCGCTGCCGGCGAACTCGATGGTGTAGCCGGTGCCGCCGGCGGTGCCGATCTTGCCGATGATGGCCAGCACGATGTCCTTGGCGGTCACGCCTTTGGCGCATTGGCCTTCGACCTTGACCAGCATGTTCTTGGCCTTCTTGGCCAGCAGGGTCTGCGAGGCCATCACGTGTTCGACCTCGCTGGTGCCGATGCCGTGGGCCAGCGCGCCGAAGGCGCCGTGGGTGCTGGTGTGCGAGTCGCCGCAGACCACGGTCATACCGGGCAGGGTGGCGCCGTTTTCCGGGCCGATGACGTGCACGATGCCCTGGCGCTTGGACATGAACGGGAAGAAGGCCGCGGAGCCGAATTCCTTGATGTTGGCGTCCAGCGTGGTGATCTGTTCCTTGCTGATCGGGTCGGTGATGCCGTCATAGCCCAGTTCCCAGCCGGTGGTGGGTGTGTTGTGGTCGGCGGTGGCGACGATGGAGCTGACGCGCCAGACCTTGCGGCCAGCCTGGCGCAGGCCTTCGAAGGCCTGCGGGCTGGTGACTTCGTGCACCAGGTGGCGGTCGATGTAGAGGATGGACGTGCCGTCTTCCTCGGTGTGGACGACGTGTTCGTCCCAGATCTTGTCGTAGAGCGTGCGGGCCATGGGGCGGGGTTCTCCTGTGAGGCTGGAATTTTAGGTGGGGGCGGCCGTTTGTCCGGCGTGTGAAGACAGGTGGTCGACCAGGAGCCGGGCGCTGACCGGCAGGCTGGAAAAGTCGCGCGCGACGAGGTCGATGTGGCGGCTCGCCCAATCGTCGGTCAGCCCGATGGCCCGAAGGTCACCGACGCCTTGCATGAGTTCGAAGGCGCGCTGCGGCATCAGGCCGATGCCCAGGCCGTTGTGGATCATGCGGCACATGGCGTCCAGTCCCGAGACACGGATGCGCAGCCGGATGTTGCGGCCGCTGGCGGTCGCTGCCGCGTGCATGGCGCGGTAGATGGAGCTGTTGGCGTGCAGGCCGACGTGGTCCCAGTCGAGACTGTCGGCAAAGGCCATGGCCGCGTGCCGGGCCAGCGGATGGCGCGTCGGCGCGATCAGCACCAGCCGGTCCTGGCGGTAGGGCAGGGTCTGCAGGCCCTGGGTCGGGTCGTCGCCACCGACGTGGCAGATGCCGAGGTCGGCAGCGCCTTCCTGCACGGCGCGCAGCACCTCGGTCGACAGATGTTCCTCAAGGTCGATCTTGATGGCGTCGTGCGCGCGGATGAAACTGCCCAGATCCTCGGGCAGGAACTGCACGGTGGCGGAGATGTTGGCGTGCACCCGCACGTGGCCGCGCACGCCGTCGGCGTATTCCGAGAGCTCGCCTTGCATCTTGTCGAGGCTGAACAGCACCGAGCGGGCGTGGTGCAGCAGGCTCTGGCCGGCGGGGGTGGGTGTGACGCCGCGCGCGTGGCGCATGAGCAGCGGCGTGCCGACCGTGGTTTCGAGGTCCGACAGGCGCTTGCTGACAGCGGACGGCGCCATGAACTCGGTCTCGGCCGCCTTGCCGATGCTGCCGCGCTCGCACACCGCCACGAAGAGCTGCAGCGTGGTGAGGTCGAGTCGGCGGGTGAAGGCGCGGTCGGGAGCGTTCATGGGAAAAGTCATCGCATTTCAAGATGACTTTTTGGATTTTCCCTCTTTTGAAACGGTCATTCCATCGCGATTGGCGATGTCAGACCCCGCAAAAACAAAACCCGCCACCAGAGGTGAGCGGGTTTTGAGCCAGAACGCGGCGGAACTGGCTATGCCAGGCCGCATCGCGTTGCCCCCTAGAGGGGGTGACGCCGAAGGCGGCGCAGGGGTGGGCTTGTTATCGCTTGAACCCGGTCGGCACATCGCGACGCGGCGAGCCCGTGAACAGCTGGCGCGGACGGCCGATCTTGTACTCGGGGTCGGCCAGCATTTCGTTGAGCTGGGCGATCCAGCCGACGGTGCGGGCCAGCGCGAAGATGCCGGTGAACAGGCTGACCGGGATGCCGATCGCGCGCTGCACGATGCCGGAGTAGAAGTCGACGTTCGGGTAGAGCTTGCGCTGCACGAAGTAATCGTCTTCCAGGGCGATTTTTTCCAGTTCCTTGGCCAGCTTGAACAGCGGGTCGTTTTCCAGGCCCAGCTCGGCCAGCACTTCGTTGCAGGTTTCCTGCATCAGCTTGGCGCGCGGGTCGTAGTTCTTGTACACGCGGTGACCGAAGCCCATCAGCTTGACGCCGCTGTTCTTGTCCTTGACCTTTTCCATGAACTCGCCGACCTTGGCCACGCCGCCCTGGCGCTGGATGTCTTCCAGCATGTTCAGGCAGGCTTCGTTGGCGCCGCCGTGGGCGGGGCCCCAGAGGCAGGCCACGCCGGCCGCGATCGCGGCGAACGGGTTGGTGCCCGACGAGCCGCACAGGCGGACCGTGGAGGTGGAGGCGTTCTGCTCGTGGTCGGCGTGCAGGATGAAGATGCGGTCCAGGGCCTTTTCCAGCACCGGGTTGACCTTGTATTCCTCGCAGGGCGTGCCGAACATCATGCGCAGGAAGTTGCCCGAGTAGCTCAGGTCGTTCTTCGGGTACATGAAGGGCTGGCCGACGCCGTACTTGTAGGCCATGGCGACCAGGGTCGGCATCTTGGCGATCAGGCGGATCGCGGCGACCTTGCGGTGCTCGGGATTGTTGATGTCGGTGCTGTCGTGATAGAAGGCCGACAGGGCGCCGACCAGGCCGGTCAGCACGGCCATCGGGTGGGCGTCACGGCGGAAGCCGCGCAGGAAGAACTGCATCTGCTCGTTGACCATGGTGTGGTTGATCACGAGCTTGTGGAAGTCGCCGCGCTCCTTCTCGTTGGGCAGTTCGCCGTTGAGCAGCAGGAAGCAGGTGTCGAGGTAGTCGGCCTGGGTGGCCAGTTGCTCGATGGGGTAGCCGCGGTACAGCAGCTCGCCCTTGTCGCCGTCGATGTAGGTGATGGCGGACTGGCAGGACGCGGTAGACAGGAAGCCCGGGTCGTAGGTGAACATGCCGGTCTGCGCGTACAGCTTGCGGATGTCGATCACGTCCGGACCGATGCTGCCGGCATACACCGGCATCTCGACGCTGGGGCTGCCGTTGGAGAACGACAGGGTGGCTTTGTTGTCTACGAGTTTCATGCGGTTTCCTTGGGTGGGATGGGTCTTAATCGGGCGAGCGGGCGTGGCGGATCATCTCCAGCACCTGCACAACGTCCGGTTCGGCCTGGGGCCCTTCGGGTGTCTTGCGGCCGAGCAACTGATCGAGCAGATCGTTGTCCGACAGGTCCATTAAAACCCCGAGAGCTTGAGCCTGCCTGACGGTCAAGCCAGTTTCATGCCTGGCGAAGAACCGCTCGATGAACAGGTCGTTTTCCAGCAGACCACGGCGGCAGCGCCACTTGAGCTTGGAGAGCGCCCGCACGTCGAGTGGGGCGTCCGCAGCAGCGTTGTCGGTCGTGGTCATGCGGGGCATCTCAGACGGCGCGGCGCACCATCAGTTCCTTGATCTTGCCAATCGCCTTGGTGGGGTTCAGGCTCTTGGGGCAGACGTCCACACAGTTCATGATGGTGTGGCAGCGGAACAGGCGGTACGGGTCTTCCAGGTTGTCCAGACGTTCGCTGGTGGCCTGGTCGCGGCTGTCGGCGATGAAGCGGTAGGCCTGCAGCAGACCGGCGGGGCCGACGAACTTGTCGGGGTTCCACCAGAAGCTGGGGCAGCTGGTCGAGCAGCTGGCGCACAGGATGCACTCGTACAGGCCGTTGAGCTCTTCGCGCTCCTCGGGACTCTGCAGGCGCTCGCGCTCGGGGGCCGGCGTTTCGTTGATCAGGTACGGCTTGATGCTGTGGTACTGCTTGAAGAACAGCGTCATGTCCACGATCAGGTCGCGCACCACCGGCAGGCCGGGCAGCGGCTTGAGGACGATGTCGCCCTTGAGCGTGTTCAGGTTGGTCAGGCAGGCCAGACCGTTCTTTCCGTTGATGTTCATGGCGTCCGAGCCGCACACGCCTTCACGGCAGGAGCGACGGAACGACAGCGTGGGGTCCACGGCCTTGAGCTTGACCAGCGCGTCCAGCAGCATGCGTTCGGTGCCGTCCAGGTCGAGCTGGATGGTCTGCATGTACGGCTTGGCGTCCTTGTCCGGGTCGTAGCGGTAGATCTTGAAAGTGCGTTGTGCCATTTTTCAGTGTCCTTGTGTTCGCTGGTTCCGGTCAGAAGGTGCGGGGCTTCGGGGGCACGGTTTCGGCCGTCAGCGGCTTCATGCGCACCGGCTTGTAGTCCAGGCTGTTGCCTTCCTTGAACCACAGGGTGTGCTTCATCCACTCGGCGTCGTTGCGGCCCAGCGGGCAGGTCGGGTGGGTCACGTCGTGTTCGTAGTCGCGCACCAGGTGGGCGCCGCGGCATTCCTTGCGGGCAGCGGCACTGGTCATCGTGGCCTGGGCGGCTTCCATCAGGTTCTCGACCTCCAGCGCTTCGATGCGCGCGGTGTTGAACACCTTGGAGTTGTCGGTCAGTCCGATGTTGGCCACGCGCTCGCGCAGGGCGTTGATCTTCTTGACACCTTCGTCCATCGACTCCTGGCTGCGGAACACGCCGGCGTGCGTCTGCATGATGGCGCGCATGTCGTTGGCGATGTCCTGGCAGTACTCGCCGTCCTTGCAGTTGTCCAGACGCGAGAGGCGGGCCAGCGTCTTATCCGCCGCGTCCTGGGGCAGGGGCTTGTGCTCCTGCTTGGGATTGACGTTGGCGATGATGTGGTTGCCGGCGGCCTTGCCGAAGACCAGCAGGTCCAGCAGCGAGTTGGTGCCGAGGCGGTTGGCGCCGTGCACCGACACGCAGGAGCATTCGCCCACCGCGTACAGACCGTTGACCGGCTTGTCTTCGCCGTTGAAGCGTTCGACGACCTGACCATGGATGTTGGTCGGGATGCCGCCCATCTGATAGTGGATGGTGGGAACGACCGGGATCGGCTCGCGCGTGATGTCCACGTTGGCGAAGTTGTGGCCGATTTCTTCCACCGAGGGCAGACGCTTGCGGATCGTCTCGGCACCCAGGTGGTCCAGCTTCATGTGGATGTAGTCCTTGTTGGGACCGCAGCCACGGCCTTCCAGGATTTCCTGGCCCATGCAGCGGGACACGAAGTCGCGCGGCGCCAGATCCTTCAGCGTGGGGGCGTAGCGCTCCATGAAGCGCTCGCCGTTGCTGTTGAGCAGAATCGCGCCTTCGCCGCGGCAGCCTTCGGTCAGCAGCACGCCCGCGCCGGCCACGCCGGTGGGGTGGAACTGCCAGAACTCCATGTCCTGCAGCGCGATGCCGGCGCGGGCGGCCATGCCCAGACCGTCGCCGGTGTTGATGAAGGCGTTGGTCGAGGACTGGAAGATGCGGCCGGCACCACCGGTGGCCAGCAGCACGGTCTTGGCTTCGAGCACGTAGACGTCGCCGGTTTCCATTTCGAGGGCGGTCACGCCCACGCAGTCACCGGAGGCGTCGCGGATCAGGTCCAGCGCCATCCATTCCACGAAGAAGGTGGTGCGGGCGGACACGTTGGCCTGGTACAGCGTGTGCAGCATGGCGTGGCCGGTGCGGTCGGCTGCGGCGCAGGCGCGCTGGACGGGCTTCTCGCCGTAGTTGGCGGTGTGGCCGCCGAACGGGCGCTGGTAGATCGTGCCATCGGGGTTGCGGTCGAACGGCATGCCGAAGTGTTCGAGTTCGTACACGACCTTCGGTGCTTCGCGGCACATGAATTCGATGGCGTCCTGGTCACCGAGCCAGTCGGAGCCCTTGACGGTGTCGTAGAAGTGGTATTCCCAGCTGTCTTCGCTCATGTTGCCCAGCGAGGCGGACACGCCGCCTTGTGCTGCGACGGTATGCGAGCGGGTCGGGAAGACCTTGGACAGAACGGCGACCTTCAGGCCGGCGCGGGCCAGCTGCAGCGAGGCACGCATGCCGGAGCCGCCGGCTCCGACGATGACCACGTCGAACTTGCGCTTGGAAAGGGATGCGGTGGTGGTCATGGATCAGAGTCTCCAGAGAACTTGGATGGCCCAGCCCAGGCAGGAGACGAGCCAGACGATGGTGAAAACGTGCAGGACAAGGCGAATGCCGGCGGGCTTGACGTAGTCCATCCAGATGTCGCGCATGCCGATCCAGATGTGATAGGTGATGGCCACGAACACGGCGAAGGTCAGGGCCTTCATCCATTGGGGGGCGAAGATGCCTGCCCAGCCTTCGTAGCCCAGGGGGCCGCCGGTGGCCAGCACCTTGATCAGGACGATCAGTGTCAGCAGGGCGAACAGGGCGCCGGTGATGCGCTGGGCCAGCCAGTCGCGCAGGCCGTAGTGGGCGCCGGTGACGACGCGCTTGGAACCGTAATTGACGGACATGGGTCTTTCCTTCTTTCGCGGGATCAGTACAGGCCGAAGAGCTTCGCGCCCAGCACCACGGTCAGGCCGATCGACAGTGCCAGGGTGAAGATGGCGGAGGACTTGCCAAATTCCTTGCTGACGGCGTGGTTGACGTCCATGTAGAGGTGGCGCAAACCGGCGATCAGGTGGTGCAGGTAGGCCCAGATCAGCGCCAGGACCACCAGCTTGAACAGCCAGCCGGGGACAAAGCCGACGCCGCTGGCGAACACGGCGGTGAAGCGGTCATAGGAAATCTCGGACGACACCGAGGTGTCGAACAGCCAGACGATCAGGGGCAGCAGGATGAACATCAGGCCGCCACTGGCGCGGTGCAGGATCGACACCCAGCCGGCCAGGGGCAGGCGATAGGTCGTCAGGTCCTTGAGGGCGTTGATGTTGCGGAACTCGGGCCGCGGCTTGGTCAACTCGGTCATGGTGGGGCTTTCTTCCGGTGGGGAGACAGGGTTGGAAGGGATCTTGTAACTCTGCGGTAACTCGGATCACAAACCTTCAAATTCTATTGCAACGCAGCATACCCAAGCCTGACATTTGACCATCCCGTGACAGTCAATGTCGGCGGGCGCACTCAACTCAGTTCATTGTGGTAATGCCGGGTTTCGGTCCGGTAGAGCCCTCGGCGCAGCTCCATCGGAACGTCGTTGTAGGTAAAGGCCAGACGCTCGACGCTCAGCAGGGGATGACCCACCTCGACGCCCAGCAACGCCGCAGCATCGGCATCCGCAGCCACGGCCTTGAGCTTTTCCACCGCGCGCACCATGCGGACACCGAACTGCGCCTCGAACAGCGCATACATCGGCCCCTTGTCACTGGACAGTGTCTCCAGGCTCAGCCCCTTGAAGGGCACGCCGGGCAGCCAGATGTCCTCAAGAATGGCAGGGGCACCGGAGAAGGACAGCACGCGCCGGATCTGCACCAGCGAGTCGCCGCCGCGCAGGTCGAGCTGGCGCGCAACCTCGGCCGGACCACGGAGGCGGCGGCATTCGATGATGCGGCGCTCGGCGGGGCCCTGGGCGTCGGGCATGCCGGCGTCAGGGAGCAGGCGCAGGAAGCGGTACTGGATGTGCTGTTCCGCGTGGGTGGCGACGAAGGTGCCTTTGCCCTGGCGACGCACCAGCAGGTTGTCGGTCGCCAGTTCATCGATCGCCTTGCGCACCGTGCCCTGACTGACACGAAAGCGCGCCGCCAGCTCGAACTCGCTGGGAATCATGTCGCCGGGCTTCCACTCGCCGGCCTGCAGGCTGCGCAGGATCAGCGACTTGATCTGCTGGTAGAGCGGGCTGAAGGCGGGGGTGGCCAGGGCGGCTGCGGGCGCGTCGGCGACCGACAGGGTGTCTGCGGGCGCACGGTGGTCCACCGGTGACAAATCGGGCTGCGAGGGGTGTGCGGGGGCCATGGTGTGCGCTGCGTGGAGGGCTGCAATCATATCTTATATAAGACATAAGACAAATTGACGTTGGCGGGTCTGCGCGGGTACACTCTGCGGTTGACCCAGCACCACGTTTTTCGGGTTTACCCGCATCCCTGTGGCTTGTGGCCAGGGGCTTGGTCCCCAGAGATTTTCCTTATCAATCAACGTCCTTTTGGAGTTTTCACCATGAGCAAGAAGCCCGTCCGTGTTGCCGTCACCGGTGCCGCAGGCCAGATCGGTTACGCCCTGCTGTTCCGCATCGCCTCCGGCGAGATGCTGGGCAAGGACCAGCCCGTCATCCTGCAACTGCTGGAGATTCCGGACGAGAAGGCCCAGAACGCGCTCAAGGGCGTGATCATGGAACTGGAAGACTGCGCCTTCCCGCTGCTGGCCGGCATCGAAGCCCACAGCGACCCGATGACCGCCTTCAAGGACACCGACTACGCCCTGCTGGTCGGCGCCCGTCCCCGCGGCCCCGGCATGGAGCGTGCCGACCTGCTGGCCGCCAACGCACAGATCTTCACCGCCCAGGGCAAGGCCCTGGACAAGGTCGCTTCGCGCAACGTCAAGGTGCTGGTCGTCGGCAACCCCGCCAACACCAACGCCTACATCGCCATGAAGTCGGCCCCCAGCCTGCCGGCCAAGAACTTCACCGCCATGCTGCGCCTGGACCACAACCGCGCTGCCTCGCAGATCGCCGCCAAGATCGGCTGCGCCGTGGGCGACATCGAGAAGCTGGCCGTGTGGGGCAACCACTCGCCCACCATGTACGCCGACTACCGTTTCGCCACCGTGAACGGCAAGTCCGTCAAGGACACCATCAACGACCACGACTGGAACGCCAACACCTTCCTGCCGACCGTGGGCAAGCGCGGCGCCGCCATCATCGCTGCCCGTGGCCTGTCGTCGGCCGCTTCGGCCGCCAACGCCGCCATCGACCACATGCGCGACTGGGCCCTGGGCACCAACGGCAAGTGGGTCACCATGGGCATCCCGTCCAAGGGCGAGTACGGCATCCCCGCTGAAGTGATGTTCGGCTACCCCGTCACCTGCGAAGGCGGCGAGTACAAGATCGTCGAAGGTCTGCCGATCGACGCCTTCTCGCAAGAGTGCATCAACAAGACCCTGGCCGAGCTGCAGGGCGAGCAGGACGGCGTCAAGCACCTGCTGTGAGTTGGTAACCGCTTGGTAACTCTGTGAAACCTCACCCGCGCGACATCCTTGCAGGGGCCCAGGCCGGTGCATTCGCATTGCCGGTCTGCGACCACTACAGTGGTGTCGAGGCGCGGATGAGGAAGAGCCTGCAACTGCAGGCCGAACTGAGTGCCGAGTTCGGAGCCTGCGTCTTCGACGTCACGCTCGACTGCGAAGACGGGGCGCCCGTCGGTGGTGAGGCCGAACACGCGGCCCTCGTCACCGAACTGGTGCTGGGTGCTCCCGCAGCCGCCCGCGTCGCCGCCCGGGTCCACCCGGTCGACCATCCCCACTTCGAATCCGATGTCGCGACCATCGCCGGTCGAGCCGCTGTACGCCTGTGTCACCTGATGGTGCCCAAGGTCGAGTCGGTGAAGGACGTCGAGCGAGCGGTCGCCGCAATGAACGCCGCTGGCGCGACCGCGCTGCCGCTGCACGTGCTGATCGAGTCGCCGGGCGCGGTGCACCGTGCCTTCGACATCGCGGCCCATTCTCGCGTGGCCTCGCTGAGCTTCGGCCTGATGGACTTCGTCTCGGCCCACGGCGGAGCGATCCCCGCCTCGGCGATGACGCTGGCCGGCCAGTTCAGCCACCCGCACGTGCTGCGCGCCAAGATCGAGATGGCCGCGGCCTGCCATGCGCACGGCAAGGTGCCTTCGCACAACGTGGTCACCGAGTTCAAGGACCTGCCCGCGCTGCAGAATGCGGTGCGCAAGGCGGCGAGCGAACTCGGCTACACCCGCATGTGGAGCATCCATCCGGACCAGATCCGGGCCATCGTCACCGCGTTCTCGCCGGCCGAAGCGGAGATCGAGACGGCGGTGGCCATCATCGAAGCCGCTGCCGCCGCCGACTGGGCGCCGGTGCAGCACCAGGGCCGGCTGCACGACCGTGCCAGCTACCGCTACTACTGGCAAGTGATCGAGCGCGCGCACCAGACCGGGCACCCCCTGCCCGAAACGGTGCGTGGCTGGTTTCTTGCATGAACCCTTTTCAACCATTACCCACCCCACCGGAGAACGCCATGTCGACCTTTCTGACCGACTACCGCGCCCACGTCGCCGAACGCGCCGCCCTGGGCATCCCCCCGCTGGCGCTCGACGCCAAGCAGGTCGCCGCCCTGATCGAACTGATCAAGAACCCGCCCGCTGGCGAAGACGCTTTCCTGATGGACCTGCTGACGCACCGCGTGCCGCCGGGTGTGGACGATGCCGCCAAGGTCAAGGCCTCTTTCCTGGCCGCTGTGGCCCATGGCGAGCTGAAGGTCGGCCTGATCTCCAAGGCCAAGGCCACCGAACTGCTGGGCACCATGGTGGGTGGCTACAACGTGCATCCGCTGATCGAGCTGCTGGACGACGCAGAAGTCGCCGGCGTGGCCGCTGAAGGTCTGAAGAAGACCCTGCTGATGTTCGACTACTTCAACGACGTGGCCACCAAGGCCAAGGCCGGCAACGCCAAGGCCAAGGAAGTGATGCAGTCTTGGGCCGACGCCGAGTGGTTCACCAGCCGTCCCGAAGTCGAGAAGAAGATCACCGTCACCGTCTTCAAGGTGCCCGGCGAGACCAACACCGACGACCTGTCGCCCGCTCCGGACGCCTGGAGCCGCCCGGACATCCCGATGCACTACCTGGCGATGCTGAAGAACACGCGTCCCGACGCGGCCTTCAAGCCGGAAGAAGACGGCAAGCGCGGTCCGATGCAGTTCATCGAAGACCTGAAGAAGAAGGGCAACCTGGTCGCCTACGTGGGCGACGTGGTGGGCACCGGTTCTTCGCGCAAGTCGGCCACCAACAGCGTGATCTGGGCCACCGGCCAGGACATCCCCTTCGTGCCGAACAAGCGCTTCGGCGGCGTCACGCTGGGCGGCAAGATCGCCCCGATCTTCTTCAACACGCAGGAAGACTCCGGCTCGCTGCCGATCGAAGTCGATGTGTCGAAGCTGGAAATGGGTGACGTGATCGACGTGCTGCCCTACGACGGCAAGATCGTCAAGAACGGCGAAACCGTCACCGAGTTCAAGCTCAAGAGCGACGTGCTGTTCGACGAAGTACGCGCCGGCGGCCGCATCAACCTGATCATCGGCCGCTCGCTGACCGCCAAGGCCCGTGAGTTCCTGGGCCTGCCCGCATCGACCGTGTTCCGCCTGCCGCAAGCCCCCGCCGCCTCCAAGGCCGGCTTCACGCTGGCGCAGAAGATGGTCGGCCGCGCCGTCGGCCTGCCGGAAGGCCAGGGCGTGCGCCCCGGCACCTACTGCGAGCCGAAGATGACGACCGTGGGTTCGCAGGACACCACCGGCCCGATGACCCGCGATGAGCTGAAGGACCTGGCGTGCCTGGGCTTCTCGGCCGACATGGTGATGCAGTCCTTCTGCCACACCGCTGCCTACCCGAAGCCGGTGGACGCCAAGATGCACCGCGAGCTGCCCCCGGTCATCAGCAGCCGCGGCGGTGTCGCGCTGCGCCCGGGCGACGGCGTGATCCACAGCTGGCTCAACCGCCTGCTGCTGCCCGACACCGTCGGCACCGGCGGTGACTCGCACACCCGTTTCCCGATCGGCATCTCCTTCCCGGCCGGTTCCGGCCTGGTCGCCTTCGGCGCCGCCACCGGCGTGATGCCGCTGGACATGCCCGAGTCGGTGCTGGTGCGCTTCAAGGGCCAGATGCAACCGGGCGTCACGCTGCGTGACCTGGTGCATGCCATTCCGCTGTACGCGATCAAGGCCGGTCTGCTGACCGTGGCCAAGGCCGGCAAGAAGAACATCTTCTCCGGCCGCATCCTGGAAATCGAAGGTCTGCCGGATCTGAAGGTCGAGCAGGCGTTCGAACTGTCCGACGCCTCGGCCGAGCGTTCCGCCGCCGGTTGCACCATCAAGCTCAACAAGGAGCCGGTGGCCGAGTACCTGAAGTCGAACATCGTGCTGATGAAGAACATGATCGCCGACGGTTACGCCGACGCCAAGACGCTGGCCCGCCGCATCGAGAAGGTCGAAGCCTGGCTGGCCAAGCCCGAGCTGCTCGAAGCCGACAAGGACGCCGAGTACGCCGCCGTGATCGAGATCGATCTGGCCGAGATCACCGAGCCGATCGTGTGCTGCCCGAACGACCCGGACGACGCCAAGACGCTGTCCGACGTGGCCGGCACCAAGATCGACGAGGCCTTCATCGGTTCGTGCATGACCAACATCGGCCACTTCCGCGCGGCCGCCACCGTGCTGGGCGGCGCCCGTGACATCCCGGTCAAGCTGTGGGTCGCCCCGCCGACCAAGATGGACGCGGCCGAGCTGATGAAGGAAGGCCACTACGCCGCCTTCGGCAGCGCCGGCGCGCGCACCGAGATGCCCGGCTGCTCGCTGTGCATGGGCAACCAGGCGCAGGTCCGCGAAGGCGCGACGGTGATCTCCACCTCGACCCGCAACTTCCCGAACCGTCTGGGCAAGAACACCAACGTGTTCCTGGGCTCGGCCGAGCTGGCCGCCGTGGCGTCCAAGCTGGGCAAGCTGCCGACCAAGGAAGAGTACCTGGCCGCCACCCGCGTGGTCACCGCCAAGGCCGACCAGATCTACAAGTACATGAACTTCGACCAGATCGAGGAGTACGTGGAGACGGCCAAGACGGTCGCCTGAGCGTCCACACTTCGGTGAATGAGAAACGGCCCTTCGGGGCCGTTTTTTTTCGGCGTTGCCGATTGGTATGCTGGCCACATGAGTCCTGTGCGTTCACCGGGTCCCTTGTCACGCATCGGTGTGTTGCTGTTCAGCGGCCTGTTCGCGCTGGTCTTCGGCGCCGGCGGGTGGTTTGCGGGCGTCATGCCGCTGGCGCGCACGCTGCACGCCGCCTGGCTGGTGCAGTCGTGGCAACCGGTGCCGGCGCAGGTGGTGAGCAGCAGCCTCTCGGTCTCGGCGGGCAGCGAGGGGGGATCCACGTACAAGGCCCAGGTGCGCTATCGATACCGCGCGGCGAATGGGCAGGAGCACGAATCCGGGCGCATCGGCCTGGATCCCTCCGGGGGAGCCGACAACATCGGCGAGTGGCAGCGCGACTGGGGTGAGCGGCTGGCGATGGCGCGGGACCGGGGCGAGGCGGTGACCGCCTGGGTGAATCCCGACGACCCGTCAGAGGCGGTGCTTGACCGCTCGATCCGGTGGCCGCTGCTGATCTTTCGCCTGCCGTTCGCGTTTGTGTTTACCGGCGTCGGACTGGTGGCGGCATGGGTTTTTGTGCGTGCGCTGACCGGTGCCGGGAACCAGGGTGTGCCGGTGGCCGGCGCGCGCAGTTCGGCCAGCAAGGGGCAGGCGGCGCTCTGGTTGTTTGCGCTGTTCTGGTGTGGCATCTCCTTTCCACTGGCCGCCGTTTTCTGGCTTGGCCGCTCGCCCTGGTGGGTGAATCTGTTGGTCTCCGTGTTCGTGCTGGTCGGCCTCGGGCTGCTTTGGGTGGCGGTTCGTCAGTCGTTGCTGGCCTGGCGCTATGCCGGTACCGGGCTGGTGCTGCAACCGTCTCCGCCGCGGGCGGGGGAGACGGTGGATGTGGTGTTGAGCCTGTCGGCGCGGGCGATCGGCGAGAGCGTCGGGGGCGTTGGGGGACACCGGCTGCGCCTGTCGCAGTACCGTGTGGACGATTCCGGTTCCGGGTCCTCCGAACGGCTGGTCGAGCAGTTCGTGCAGATTGTGAAAACCATGCCGGACCCGGGAGGCGGGGCGCGGTGGCAGGCGCGTTTCGACGTGCCCGCCGACGCGCCCACTCACGGCAGTCGCCGTTCGGGGGAACGGGTGGACTGGCGGCTGGAGGTGCTTGGGGACGGGGAGACGGTCGAAGTGTCATTCGATGTTCCGGTGGCCTCGGCGCCGGCCTGGTCGACGACGGGCGCCGCGACGCCGGACCGCTTCGACCGTCGTGCCCGGTGGTCCCGGGAGGAACCCATCGCCGGACCGGCAGAGGGCTTGCCGGTGTCGCAGGGTCCTGACTCCTCGCATTCACCGCAATGGCCGGCGACCGTGAGCGTGCGAGAGACGCCCGATGCCTGCGAGTGGCGATTTGCCCAGCCGGGCTGGCGGTGGCTGGGCGCGCTGGCGCTTTTCGTCTGCGCTGTGCTGACGGGGCTGTGGTGGCGGGAGGACCCGCTTTCATCGGGCCGTGCGGTGTGGCTGGCACTGCTTCTGGGCCTCGGATTGCACGCGGTCTCGCGCAGCCGTTCGCTGACGCTGCGAGACGACGCCGTGGAGGTCCGTGTGATGTCCTGGATGGGCACGCGGACCCGCTGTCTTGCACCGTCGGCGCTGGATCACCTGTTTCACAAGGTCCTGTACACCCAGTCGGGAGGTTCGGGCCGATCGACCACCGAGTTCCATGCCGTCCATGCGCGTGAGACCGGATCGGGGCCGGCGGTCCGGCTCACCCCGGGGCTGGCGGGGGCCGCGTCGGCGGTTGCGGTCGGACAGGCGCTGCAGGTGGCCCGAGCCCATCGGAGCGGGCGCTTCAGTGCCGGAGCGTCGCGCTCGGACGCACGCAGTGGTTGGCGGCCCGGCGCGGGCTGGGTGCTGTGGGCGGCCATGCTCGGGGTGGTGTGTCTGCGATGGGCACAATGACGGCATAACAACCCCACACCGCTGTCACCATGGAGCTTGAACCGATGTCCGACGCGCCGCCCCGGGAGGCCGGCGCCCGTTTGCTGAGCATCCGTTTCACCGGATCGGGTGCCGAATACTTCCGCATCTGGATCGTCAACCTGCTGCTGTTGGTGGTGACCCTGGGCTTCTACTGGCCCTGGGCCAAGGTGCGGCGCCTGCGGTATTTCATGCACAACACCCTGGTCGATGGCGATCCCCTGGATTTCCACGCCGATCCGAAACAGATGCTCAAGGGATGGGCGCTGGTGGGGGTGCTGTTCGCGATGTACAACGTCGCCAGCAGCGCGTCGGCGGTCGCCAACCTGGTCGCCATTGCGGCGCTGGCGGCGTTGTGGCCGGCGCTGTGGCGGTCGGCGATGCGCTTCCGGCTGGGCAACACCAGTTGGCGCGGTCTGCGCTTTCGCTTCACCGGTTCGACCGCCGACGCCTACCGCGCGCTGCTTCCGCTGCTGTTGATGGGCCTGCCGGCGGGTGTGCTGGGGCTGTGGGTGCCCGACGATCCGGAGGTCGTGCCGCCGGACTGGGTGGCCGCCTCGTTTGCAGGCGTCGGACTTTTCGCTGTGCTCATGCTGCCCTGGCTGTTCTGGCGGATGAAGGCCTATCAGCACCGGCATTACGCGCTGGCGCACCTGCAGACCGACTTTCGGGCGTCGGTGCGCTCGTTCTATGGCCTGGGGCTCAAGCAGTCGGGCCTGATGATGCTGCTGATCGCGGTGCTGATGGTTATGACGGCTGTCGCATCGTTGGGGGCGGATGGCGGGATGGGACTGGACAAGCTGTCGATCGCCCACTGGATCATCGGCCTGCTGGTCCTGATGGTGCTCGGTGCAACGTTCCTCGGCATGGGGCCGTGGTGGACCACGCGTCTGCAGAACCTTGTCTGGAACCACACCGGCAACGACCAGATGCAATTCCTCAGCGGGCTGCGCTTTCGGGACATGTTGTGGCTGAGCATCAAGAACGGTGTGCTGATGGCGCTGACGCTGGGCCTGTACTGGCCGTTTGCTGCGGTCGCGACGGCGCGGTTGCGGCTGGAGGCGGTGCAGATCCGCAGCGGGATCGACCCGGACGCCCTGCTGGCCTCGGCGCAGGAGAACCCGGCCGAGGCGGCGGGGGATGCGGCGGGTGATTTCTTCGGCCTGGACGTGGGCCTCTGACCGTCAAGGCATGGAGCAGCCAACGGTGGACACGGGTGTGACGGCGAGGCTGTCGGCCCGCTATTTCGATGGCCGTTCGGGCCGTCCGCATGCCGTGCAGGTCTGGATCGAGGGCGATGTCCTGTGTATCCAGGGCGAGGAAGTCGGCCTGCGGCTGCCGGTGGCGGGTGTTCAATGGCCCGAGCGCACGCGCAGCGGCTCGCGGGTCGCGCGCCTGCCGCAGGGCGCCAGTCTGCAGTCGCCCGATGGCGATGCATGGGACGCGTGGCGCGGCGACACCGGGCACCGTGACGGCTGGGTGGTGTTGCTTCAGCAGAGCTGGCGGGCGGTGGCCGCGAGCGTGCTGGCGCTGACGCTGCTGCTGGCCGCGGGGTATGTGTGGGGCCTGCCCTGGCTGGCGCGTGAGGTGGCGCTGCGGGTGCCTGACGGGGTGGAGGACCGCGTCGGCGAGGCGGTGGTGGCGCAGCTCGACGACATGGTCAAGCCGAGCCGGCTTTCTGCCGACGAGCAGCGTGCCATCGAGTCGGCCTGGGCGGAGGTGCTCCGCAAGCACCAGCAGGCCGAGGCGGCGCAGGGGCGCTCGGTGCGGCCCTCCCGGCTGCTGATCCGCGCGAGCGACATCGGGCCCAACGCGCTGGCGTTGCCCGGGGGCACGATCCTGCTGACCGACGACATGGTGCGGTTGGTGCAGAACGACACCCGCGTGCTGTCGGGCGTGCTGGCGCACGAACTGGGGCACGTGCAACACCGCCACGGCTTGCAGACGCTGGTGCAGATCGGTGCGCTGGGCGCGGTGACCTCACTGGTCTGGGGAGATTTCAGCGGCCTGCTGGCGACCGTGCCGTTGTGGCTGGGGCAGGCCCACTATTCGCGGCAGGCCGAGCGCGAAGCCGACGCGCACAGCGTGGCGGTGCTGCGGGATGCGGACATCTCGCCGGCGGTGATGGTGACGATGTTCGAGCGCTTCGCGCTGTACCAGCGCTGTGGCCACGATCTGCTCAAACCCGTGGCGACCGGCACGGACGGTGGCGGGGCGCCGGCCTGCCGGGAGCAGGCCGGCCAGCATTCCGGGCAGATCGATCTGCAGGACGCTGCCTGGGGCCTGGGTTTTGCCTCGCACCCAGCCGACGCCGAGCGCATCGCCTTCTTCCAGGCGGCCGCCCGCTGACGCAGCGGCCGCGCTGGGCCCAGGCGATCAGCTGCCCTGGCGCTCGATCACCCGGTTGATGCGCAGGGCGCCCAGGGTGCAGACCACGCCCGAGAGCAGGTACAGCGACACGGCACCCAGGCCGAAGCGGCTGGACAGGCCCAGCGCCACCAGCGGCGCAAACGCCGCACCGAACAGCCAGGCCAGGTCGGTCGAGAGGGCGGCGCCGGTGTAGCGGTATTGGGGCGAGAAGTTGGACGTCACCGTGCCCGAGGCCTGGCCGTAGGACAGACCCAGCAGCACGAAACCGGACAGCAGGAACAGGTTGTTGCCACCGGTGCCGCCGCCCAGCATCCAGGGCGTGAGCAGGCTGAACACGCCGATCAGCACGGCCATGGTGCCCAGCAGGTTGCGCCGGCCGACGCGGTCGGCCAGCCAGCCCGAGAGCATCACAGCGCCAGCCGCCAGGAACGCGCCGACCACCTGCACGCCGAGCACCTCGGTTACCGGCTGGCTGCCCTGCAGCGAGATCCAGGACAGCGGGAACACGGTGACGAGGTGGAAAAGGGCAAAGCTGGCCAGGGCAGCGAACGCACCCAGCAGCACATTGCCGCCCTCATCACGCATCACGCGGTGCACCGAGACCGGTTGCAGTTCACGATCGCTCAGCAGGCGCGAGTAGGACTGCCCGACCACCAGGCGCAGGCGGGCAAACAGCGCCACCACGTTGATGGCAAAGGCCACGAAGAAGGCGTAGCGCCAACCCCAGGTGAGGAATTCCTGGTCGTCCAGGCTGCCCCGCAGGTAGGCGAACAGGCCGGCGGCGATCACAAAACCCAGCGGGGCGCCGAGCTGGCCGATCATGGCGTACCAGCCGCGGCGCTCCGGCGGGGCCGACATCGCCAGCAGCGACGGCAGGCCGTCCCAGGTGCCGCCCAGCGCCATGCCCTGGCCGACGCGCAGCAGCAGCATGAGGGCGATGGCCGCCGCTCCCTGCGACTGGTAGCTGGGGATATAGGCCATGCCCACGGTGCAGATGCCCAGCAGGAACAGGGCGATGGTCAGCTTGGTGCCACGGCCCCAGTGACGTTGCACCGCCATGGACAGCGCGGTGCCCACCGGCCGGGCCACGAAGGCCACCGCCAGCAGTCCGAAGGCCGCCAGGGTGCCTTCCAGCGGCGAGAGAAAGGGAAACAGGAAGGCCGGGAACACCAAAACACAGGCGATCCCGAAGACAAAGAAGTCGAAGTACTCGGACGAGCGGCCAATGATGACGCCGACGGCGATTTCGCCGGCGGTGACGTCTTCGTGGGTGTCGGCCCGGGAAAGGGCGGCGGGGCTCTCTTCGAAACCGGCCTGGGGATGGGCGGCGAGGGCGGGGCTGCTCATGAAAAAAGTCTCCTGTAGATCGAGGGGCGTGACGCCATCAACCTTCTACACCCCGGCGAACGGTCGGGCAATCTGGGGTTTTCCAGCGTGCGCCTACCGCAATGTCAGGCATATCCGCCTTGATATTGGACAAAATGTCCAATCGACAAACGCGCTGGGGTCGGTAAATTCGCGGGCGAATTGATTTTTGTCATCCGCGTCTACCTACAAAGAAAGCTTTCCGCCCCATGCCTCGTCTGAGTTTTTCGCGCCCGTTTCGGGGAAGCCTCTGGCTGGCGGCTGCCGCTGCGGCGTCCCTGCTGGCGGGCTGCAGCAAAGCCGTCGTGCTGAACCCCGCCGGCGACATCGCCGCCCGTCAGGGCCATCTGGTGGTGCAGGCCACCCTGCTGATGCTGGTGATCATCGTTCCGGTGATCACGCTCACGCTGTGGTTCGCCTGGAAATACCGGTCGTCGAACACCGCCAACACCGAGGCCGACTACGCGCCCGACTGGCACCACTCGACGGTGCTGGAGCTGGTGATCTGGAGCGGGCCGCTGCTGATCATCATTGCGCTGGGGGCGATCACCTGGATCGGCACCCACAAGCTGGACCCCTACCGCCCGCTGGACCGGATCTCCGAGACCAAGGCCCTGGCCAAGGACGTCAAGCCGCTGGAAGTGCAGGTGGTGGCGCTGGACTGGAAGTGGCTGTTCTTCTACCCGGAGCAGGGCATTGCCACCGTCAATGAAGTAGCGGCGCCGGTGGACCGTCCCATCGTGTTCAAGCTGACCTCGTCGTCGACCATGAACGCGTTTTACGTGCCCGACCTGGCCGGGATGATCTACACCATGCCCGGCATGCAGACCGAGCTCAACGCCGTCATCAACAAAGCCGGTGTGTACCAGGGCAAGGCCTCGCACTACAGCGGCGCCGGCTTCTCGGGCATGACCTTCAAGTTCCTGGGTCTGAGCGACGGTGACTTCGCGCAATGGGTGGACAAGGCCAAGGCCGAAGCGAAGACGCTGGACCGCAGCGCCTACGTCAAGCTGGCCCACCCGAGCGAGCGCGACCCCGTGCAGCGGTTTGCCTCGGTCGAGGCCGGCCTCTACGACCGGGTGCTCAACCGCTGCGTCGAGGACGGAAAGATGTGTCTGCACCACCAGATGGCGGTCGACGCCGAAGGTGGCCAGGCCTACCTCAAGGCCAAGGGCCTGAACCTGCCGCAGGACATCTGCACTGCCGACGAGTCGATCAAGGTGGTCGCCGCGCTGGATGTGCGCGCCGCCCGCTACGCCACGTCCCGCCAATGAACCCCTGACCCGCCGGGCGGCGCACCGCTGCCCGCCGGGTCGAAGCCACTTTGAACACCATGTCTTCTGTTACTCCCTCCGAGGCCCACTGGGCCCTGGGCCGGCTCACCTGGGACTCCGTGCCCATGGCGCACGAGCCCATCGTGCTGTGGACCTTTGTCGCCGTCGTGCTCGGCGGCCTGGTCACGCTCGCGCTGATCACGAAGTTCAAGCTCTGGGGCACGCTCTGGCGCGACTGGTTCTGCAGCATCGACCACAAGAAGATCGGGATCATGTACATGATCCTCGGCCTGGTGATGCTGCTGCGCGGCTTCGCCGACGCGGTCATGATGCGTCTGCAGCAGGCCATGGCCTTCGGTGACAGCACCGGCTACCTGCCGCCGCACCACTACGACCAGATCTTCACCGCCCACGGCGTGATCATGATCTTCTTCGTGGCCATGCCGCTGGTCACCGGCCTGATGAACTACCTGGTGCCGCTGCAGATCGGCGCGCGCGACGTGGCCTTCCCGTTCCTGAACAACTTCAGCTTCTGGATGACCACCGCCGGCGCCGTGCTGGTGATGCTGTCGCTTTTCCTGGGCGAGTTCTCCACCTCCGGCTGGCTGGCGCTGTCCAACCTCGGCGCGCAGGACCCGGGCGTGGGGCTGGACTACTACATCTGGTCGCTGCAGATCGCGGGCGTGGGCACGACGCTCTCGGGCATCAACCTGATCGTCACCATCGTCAAGATGCGCGCCCCCGGCATGAGCCTGATGAAGATGCCCGTCTTCACCTGGACATCGCTGTGCACCAACGCGCTGATCGTGGCCTCGTTCCCGGTGCTCACCGCCGCCCTGGTGCTGATGACCCTGGACCGCTATGTCGGCACCAACTTCTTCACGAACGACCTGGGCGGCAACGCCATGCTGTACGTGAACCTGATCTGGATCTGGGGCCACCCCGAGGTGTACATCCTGATCCTGCCGTGCTTCGGCATCTTCTCCGAGGTGGTCGCGACCTACTCGGGCAAGCGCCTGTTCGGCTACACGTCCATGGTCTATGCCACGGTCGTGATCACCATCCTGTCGTACATCGTCTGGCTGCACCACTTCTTCACCATGGGCTCGGGTGCGAGCGTGAACGCCTTCTTCGGCATCACGACCATGATCATCTCGATCCCGACCGGCGCGAAGATCTTCAACTGGCTGTTCACCATGTACAAGGGCCGCATCCGCTTCGAGCTGCCCATGATGTGGACCGTGGCCTTCATGGTGACCTTCGCCATCGGCGGCATGACCGGCGTGCTGCTGGCCGTGCCTCCGGCCGACTTCGTGCTGCACAACAGCCTGTTCCTGATCGCGCACTTCCACAACGTCATCATCGGCGGCGTGCTGTTCGGCCTGTTCGCCGGCATAAACTACTGGTTCCCCAAGGCCTTCGGCTTCAAGCTCGACCGCACCTGGGGCCTGCGCTCCTTCTGGCTGTGGGTGGTGGGCTTCTATGTCGCCTTCATGCCGCTGTACGTGCTGGGCCTGATGGGCGTGACCCGCCGCGCCAACCACTTCGAAGACACCTCGCTGCAGATCTGGTTCCAGGTCGCCGCCTTCGGCGCCTTCCTGATCGCGCTGGGCATCGGCTGCTTCCTGATCCAGATCGGCGTGAGCTACCTCAAGCGCGACCAACTGCGTGATGTGACCGGCGACCCCTGGAACGGCCGCACGCTGGAGTGGGCCACCTCGTCGCCCCCGCCCGACTACAACTTCGCCTTCACCCCGGTGGTGCACGAGATCGACGCCTGGTGGGACATGAAGAAGCACGGCTACCAGCGTCCGCTGGCGGGCTTCCAGCCGATCCACATGCCCGCCAACACCGGCGCCGGCGTGGTGATCTCGGTCTTCTCTCTGGTGATGGGTTTTGCGCTGATCTGGCACATGTGGCTGCTGGCCGGCGTCTCGTTCGCCGCCGTGGTCATCGCCGCCATCGCCCACACCTTCAACTACCAGCGCGACTTCCACATCCCGGCCGACCAGGTGGTCGCCACGGAAAACGCCCGCACCCAACTGCTTGCAAGTCATGTCTGATATCCGCATCCAAGCCGGCGCCGCAGGCGCCGCCCTGACCGCGCGCGAGTACCACCTCGCGCACGAACCGCACCCGGAGAACGGCACCTCGCTGGGTTTCTGGCTCTACCTGATGAGCGACTGTCTCATCTTCGCCGCGCTGTTCGCGACCTACGGCGTGCTCGGCCGCAGCTACGCCGCCGGCCCCAACGGTGCCGAGCTGTTCGACCTCAAGCTGGTGGCGATCAACACCGCCTTCCTGCTGCTCTCGTCCATCACCTTCGGCTTTGCCATGCTGCGCAAGCAGATGGACGACGTCAAAGGCACGCTGCTGTGGCTGGCCGTCACCGGCCTGTTCGGCCTGTGCTTCCTGGGCCTGGAACTCTATGAGTTCAACCACCTGATCCACGAAGGCGCCGGCCCGCAGCGCAGCGCCTTCCTGTCGGCCTTCTTCACCCTGGTCGGCACGCACGGCCTGCACGTGACCTTCGGCCTGATCTGGATGGTGGTGCTGATGGTGCAGATCGGCCAGCGCGGCCTGATCCACGAAAACAAGCGCCGCCTAATGTGCCTGTCGATGTTCTGGCACTTTCTGGACGTCGTCTGGATCGGCGTCTTCACCTTTGTGTACCTGATGGGGGTGCTGTGATGGCCTCGCACGACATGACTCACGACACGCACCACGATGACCACGGCCACCATGGCGACGTCGGCCCACACAGCTCGTTCTCCGGCTACATGGTCGGCTTCGTGCTCTCGATCATCCTGACCGCAATCCCCTTTGGTCTGGTGATGGCCAAGGTGATCGCCGACCGCAACACGGCGGTGCTGGTGCTCGGCGCCTTTGCAGTGGTGCAGATCCTGGTCCACATGGTGTTCTTCCTGCACATGAACGGCAAGGTCGAGGGCGGCTGGACGCTGCTGTCGACCATCTTCACGGTGGTCTTCGTGGCGATTGCCATCACCGGCACGCTGTGGGTGATGTTCCAGATGAACGCCCACATGATGCCGGAGCACCCCAAGCTGGCGCCGGCCGAAGTGACCGGCCCGGGCTCCTGACCTGCGCATGAGCACCGCGCCCGCAGCCGCTCGCCGGACGGTGCTGCGCCGCGGGGCGCTGGCCGCCCTCGGGCTGCTGCTGTTCTGCGGCTTTGTTGCGCTGGGCACGTGGCAGGTGCAGCGTCGGGCCTGGAAGCTGGCGCTGATCGAGCGCGTCGAGCAGCGCGTGCATGCGGCGCCGGTGGCGCTGCCGCCCCCCGGCGAATGGGGCAGCGTGACCGCCGCCGGTCACGAGTACCTGCCGGTGGTGGTCGAAGGCCGCTGGCTCGCCCAGGCCACGGTCCTGGTGCAGGCGGTCACCGAGCTGGGCAACGGCTTCTGGGTGATGACCCCGCTGCAACGCGATGACGGCACCCAGGTCTGGGTCAACAGGGGCTTCGTGCCCGACGCGCAGCGCGAACGCTGGGCTGGTGGCGGGGAAGAGGACGGTCCGCCGCAACGGGTCGAGGGCCTGCTGCGGATGAACGAACCCGGCGGTGGCTTTCTGCGCAGCAACGATCCCGCCGCACAACGCTGGTACTCACGCGATGTGATCGCCATGGGTCAGGCGCGGGGGCTGTCGCAGTCGGCGCCGTTTTTTGTCGACGCCGGGCTGCCCGGTCGCCAGGCGACCGTGGCAGACGGTCCGCAACCCGGCCTCACGGTGATCCGCTTCGCCAACAGCCATCTGGTCTATGCCATCACCTGGTACACCCTGGCCCTGATGGTGGTGGGGGCGGCCTGGACTGTGGCACGCTCGGAGCGCCGCCGGGCCGCCTGAGCGGCCCACTCCCGCCGCTTGCCCATGACCCCGTCCCGCGCCGAACCGCTCCGCCCCGCCAGTGCCGACACCGCCCGCTCGGCCGACGCAGCGGCCGGGCTGAAGAACCTGCAGCAGCTGGTGCAGCTGCGCTGGATCGCGGTGATCGGGCAGATCGCCACGCTGGAAGCGGCGCACTACGCACTGGGCCTGTCGTTGCCCTACGACGAGCTGCTGATCTCGGTCGCCTGTCTGGTGCTGTTCAACGTGGTGAGCCTGCTGCGCCTGCAGCTGCCACCCGAGGTGCGCCGTCCCGAGGTGTTCGTGGCGCTGCTGGTCGACGTGGGCGTGCTGACGGTGCAGCTCTACCTCAGCGGCGGCATCACCAACCCCTTCGTGTTCCTCTATCTGCTGCAGGTTACGCTGGGCGCGGTGCTGCTGCGCGGCGCCTACATCTGGTCGATGGTGATCATCACCGCCCTGTGCTTTGGCCTGCTCGCCAGGCACCACCTGCCGCTGCCGCTGGTGCACGAGCCGCAGGGTGGCTTCTCCAGCCTCTACGCCTTTGGCCTGCTGGTGTGTTTCCTGCTGAACGCAGCCCTGGTGAGCGTGTTCATCACGCGCATCCAGCGCAACCTGCGCGAGCGCGACGCCCGTCTGGCGGCCGCGCGTCGGCGCCGCGCGGAAGAGGAGCACATCGTGCGCATGGGCCTGCTGGCCTCGGGCGCCGCGCACGAACTGGGCACGCCGCTGTCGACGCTGGCGGTCATCCTGGGCGACTGGATCCACGACCAGCGGCTGGCGGCCGACCCGCTGCTGATGGAAGACATCCAGGAAATGCAGAACCAGGTGCGGCGCTGCAAGAGCATCGTCAGCGGCATCCTGCTGTCGGCTGGCGAGGCGCGCAGCGAGGAGTCGGCGCAGACCACCGTGCGGGCCTTTGTCGACGCGCTGGCCCAGGAGTGGCGCAGCACCCGCTCGATCGACACCTTCATCTGCGACAACGATTTCGGCGCCGACGTGCCCATGGTGTCCGACACCACGTTCAAGCAGATGGTGTTCAATGTGCTGGACAATGCGCGCGAAGCGTCGCCGGACTGGGTGCGCATGGCGGTCACTCACGAGGGCGACGACCTGTGTCTTGCGGTCACCGACCGAGGTCCTGGTTTTGCGCCGGATTTCCTGCGCCGCCTCGGCACCCCGTACCACTCCACCAAGAACCGGCCCGGCGCCGGGCTGGGGCTGTTCCTGGTGTTCAATGTGGCGCGCACCCTGGGGGGCAATGTGGCGGCCGGCAACCGGCCCGAAGGCGGGGCCGAGGTGACCATCCGGCTGCCCCTGTCGTCCATCACCCTGCGGGGGGCAACGGCGAAAGACCATGGAAACTGAAGACCGACTGTTGCTGCTGGTGGAAGACGACGAGGCGTTCGCCCGGACGCTCAGCCGTTCGTTCGAGCGCCGTGGCTACCGCGTGTTGCTCGCCGCGAGCCTGCCCGAGGTCGAGGCGCTGCTGACGACCCGCACCCCGGCGTTCGCGGTGGTCGACCTCAAGATCAAGGGCGAGGCCTCGGGCCTGGCCTGTGTGCAGACGCTGCACGCCGTGAGCCAGACGATGCGCATCGTGGTCCTGACCGGCTTTGCCAGCATTGCCACTGCGGTGGAGGCGGTCAAGCTCGGCGCCTGCCACTACCTGGCCAAGCCGTCGAACACCGACGACATCGAGGCCGCCTTCGGACAGACCGAAGGCAACACCGACGTGCAGATCACCAACCGCACCAGCTCGATCAAGACGCTGGAATGGGAGCGCATCCACGAGGTGCTGGCCGAGACCGGCTTCAACATCTCGGAAGCCGCACGGCGCCTGGGCATGCACCGCCGCACGCTGGCCCGCAAGATGGACAAGCGGCAGGTGAACTGAGCCGGCGCCTGCTCAGATCAGGCGGGCGATCAGCGCCCCTTCGCTGGGCGCGGCCAGTGGCACCCAGACCTTGGTCGGACTGCCCTGCGCGACGGTGATGGTCTCGCCGTCCTGGTTCTGCATCGCGTCCAGCTGCAGCACGCGGTTGCCGCTGGGGTGGATGATTTCAAGCCAGTCGCCGACCGAGAAGCGGTTCTTGGTCTCGACCTCGGCCCAGCCGTCTTCGCGCACCTGCAGCACCTCGCCCACGAACTGGCTGCGGTGGCTTTCGCTGTGGCCGGTGATGTAGTTCTGGTAGTCCTGCGCCGGGCGGCGCTCCATCAGGCCGCCGGTGTAGCCGCGGTTGGACAGGCCTTCGAGTTCGAGCAGCAGCTCGGGGTTGAAGGGCTTGCCCGCCACCGCGTCGTCGATGGCGCGGCGGTAGACCTGCGCGGTGCGCGCCACGTAGTAGTGGCTCTTGGTGCGGCCTTCGATCTTGAGCGAGTCGATGCCCATGGCGGCCAGCTTGCCCACGTGCTCGACGGCGCGTAGGTCCTTGCTGTTCATGATGTAGGTGCCGTGCTCGTCTTCCATGATGGGCATCAGCTCGCCCGGGCGGCCGGCTTCTTCGATCAGCCAGACCTTGTTGGCTTCCGGGTGGCGCTGGCCACTGCCGGTGGTCGAGAAGGCGCTGGCGGCTTTTTCGTCTTCCTGGGCGAAATTGAAGCCGTCGAGCTTGGCCGTGGGGGCGGCGTCGCCGGTGTCGGTGTCGGTGGTCGCGGCCTGGGTCTTGTATTCCCAGCGGCAGGCGTTGGTGCAGGTGCCCTGGTTGGGGTCGCGGCGGTTGAAGTAACCGCTGAGCAGGCAGCGGCCCGAGTAGGCGATGCACAGCGCGCCGTGCACGAACACCTCGAGTTCGATGTCCGGGCAGTCATTGCGGATGGCGGCGACTTCATCGAGACTCAGCTCGCGGCTGAGGATGATGCGGCTGACGCCTTGCTTCTGCCAGAACTTCACCGCCGCGCTGTTGGTCGTGTTGGCCTGCACCGAGAGGTGGATCGGCACCTCGGGCCAGAGGCCTTTTTCCATCTGCTCGCGCACCAGCATGATCAGGCCGGCGTCGGCCATGATGAGCGCGTCGGGCTTGAGTTCCACCACTGGCTGCAGGTCGCGCAGGTAGGTGCGCAGCTTGTCGTTGTGCGCGATCAGGTTGCTGGTGACAAAGAACTTCTTGCCGCGCTGGTGGGCTTCGTTGATGCCTTCGGCGATCTGTTCGAGGCGGAATTCGTTGTTGCGCGCGCGCAGGCTGTAGCGCGGCTGGCCGGCGTAGACGGCGTCGGCGCCGAAGTTGTAGGCGGCGCGCATGCGGTGCAGCGAGCCGGCGGGCAGGAGCAGTTCGGGGGCTTTCATCAGGGGCAGGATTGTCCCGCATCGCCCGGTTTTGCGCAGCCCGGGGGAAAACCGCGCGCCGCGTGCAGGCATTCGCGCTGCACACAATGGGCCGCGAACCGCAAGGAGATGCCCCGTGTCCCACACCCCGTTTCAGCACCTGTTTTCCAGCACCGTCAAAACCTTTCGCACCGCGTCCGGCAAGTCGGGGCGCCTCTATTCGCTGCCCGCCCTTGCGCAGCAGTTTCCCAATGTGAGCCGGTTGCCGGTGTCGCTGCGCATCGTGCTGGAGAGCGTGCTGCGCCATTGCGACGGCGAGAAGGTGCTGCCCGAACAGGTGGCGCAACTGGCCAACTGGCGGCCCGATGCGCCACGCACCGACGAGATTCCGTTCATGGTGGCGCGCGTGGTGCTGCAGGACTTCACCGGCGTGCCGCTGCTGGCGGACCTGGCCGCGATGCGCAGCGCCGCCCAGCGCCTGGGCCACGACCCGAAGAAGATCGAGCCGCTGGTACCGGTGGATCTGGTGGTGGACCACTCGGTGATGGTGGACCACTACGGCTCCCCCAATGCGCTGGACCTCAACATGAAGCTGGAGTTTCGGCGCAACCGCGAGCGCTACCAGTTCCTCAAGTGGGGCATGCAGGCCTTCGAGACCTTCGGCGTGGTGCCGCCGGGCTTCGGCATCGTGCACCAGGTCAATCTCGAACACCTGGCGCGCGGCGTGCATCTGCGGGGCGGGCTGTACTACCCCGACACGCTGGTCGGCACGGACAGCCACACGACCATGATCAACGGCATCGGCGTGGTCGGCTGGGGCGTCGGGGGCATCGAGGCCGAGGCCGCGATGCTGGGCCAGCCGGTGTCGTTCCTCACGCCGGACGTGGTCGGGTTCGAGCTGACCGGGCGGCTGCGCGAGGGCTGCACCGCGACCGACCTGGTGCTCACCGTCACCGAGATCCTGCGCCAGCACAAGGTGGTCGGCAAATTCGTCGAGTTCTTCGGCGAAGGCACCGCTTCGCTGTCGCTGCCCGACCGCGCCACCATCGCCAACATGGCGCCCGAGTACGGGGCGACCATGGGTTTTTTCCCGGTCGACGAGAAGACGATCGCCTATTTCCGCGGCACCGGTCGCAGTGCCGCAGAGATCGATGCCTTCGAGGGCTATTTCCGGGCCCAGGGCCTGTTTGGCATACCCCGCGCGGGCGACATCGACTACTCGCAGGTGGTGCGGCTGGATCTCGGTTCTGTCGCGCCCAGCCTGGCCGGACCCCGGCGGCCACAGGACCGGATCGCGCTGGGCGAGGTCGCTGCGCAGTTCGACGGGCTGTTCTCCCGGCCGCAGTCCGAGAACGGCTACAACCAGCCGGCGTCGCGCCTGGCCGGCGCGTTCAAGACCGGGCGCGGAACCGCGCTGCACGACGGGGATGTGCTGATCGCGGCGATCACCAGTTGCACCAACACCAGCAACCCCGGCGTGATGCTGGCGGCCGGTCTGCTGGCGAAGAAGGCGGTCCAGGCGGGCCTGAGGGTCAAGCCGCACATCAAGACCTCGCTGGCGCCGGGCTCCCGCATCGTGACCGAGTACCTGGAGCGCACGGACCTTCTGCCGTATCTCGAACAGCTCGGCTTTGCGCTCGCCGGTTACGGCTGCACGACCTGCATCGGCAATGCGGGCGATCTGCGGCCCGACATCAACGCGACCCTCACCCGCAACGACCTGGTCTGCGCGGCCGTCCTTTCCGGCAACCGCAACTTCGAGGCCCGCATCCACCCGAACCTGAAGGCCAACTTCCTCGCCAGTCCGCCGCTGGTCGTCGCCTACGCGATTGCCGGCACGGTGCGGCGCAACCTGATGACCGAGCCGGTGGGCTGGACCGCGGCCGGCCAGCCGGTGTGGCTCGGCGACATCTGGCCCTCTGGCGACGAGATTCAGGCGCTGATGAAGTCCGCGATGCAGGGCAAGGCCTACCGGGAGAACTACGAACGCATCCGCAGCGAGCCGGGCGCACTCTGGGACCGGATCAAGGGTGCCGGCGGGCTGACCTACGACTGGCCGGAGAGCAGCTACATCGCCGAGCCGCCGTTTTTTGACGGCTTTCGCCTGCAGGCGTCCGGGACCAGCGACGCGGCCGGTGTCTGGGGGGCACGGATCATGGCGCTGTTCGGCGACTCGATCACCACCGACCACATTTCGCCGGCCGGCTCGATCGCGGAAACCTCTCCCGCGGGCCAGTGGCTGATCGACCGGGGCGTCATCAAGGCCGACTTCAACAGCTACGGCGCGCGACGCGGTCACCACGAGGTCATGATGCGCGGCACGTTTGCCAACGTCCGCCTGCGCAACCAGATGCTGGAAGCGGGTGCCGACGGCGCGCGCGAGGAGGGCGGCTGGACGCTGTTCCAGCTCGATGGCACGGGACAGGGCCAGAAGATGAGCATCTACGAGGCCGCGATGCGCTACCGCGCGGCGGGCGTGCCGACCGTGATCTTCGCCGGGGAGGAATACGGCACTGGCTCCAGTCGCGACTGGGCGGCCAAGGGGACCCAGTTGCTGGGGATCAAGGCGGTGATCGCGCGCAGCTTCGAGCGCATCCATCGCAGCAACCTGGTCGGCATGGGCGTGCTGCCGCTGCAGTTCGCGCCGGGCGACTCCTGGGCAACGCTGGGCTTGCGGGGCGACGAAGCCATCGACATCGAGCTCTCGTCCGAGCTGAAGCCCCAGAGCGCGGCGACGCTGTGGGTGACCCGTGCGGACGGCAGCCGCGAGCGCCGCCCGCTGACGCTGCGCATCGATACGCAGGTGGAGGTGAACCAGTTCCGAGCCGGCGGCATCCTGCCTTTTGTGTTGCGGCAACTGCTGGGCGCTTGAGCCCGGGTCGGCGACGCGGCATCATGTGAACCATGCGTCCGCTTCGGATGCCAGAGGAGTCGCGTTGCGCAAGACCCCCCTCTACAGCCCGTCGGCCCGCGCCGGTCCCGCTCCGGTGGCACCGTCCGCCGACGACGGTGTGCAGCAGACCCGTTCGCCGGCAGGCGTCGGGGCGACCGCCTCCCGCCGGTCACGCATCGGCGCGGCGGCACGAGACCCGCGCTGGTTGTGGCTGGCCTGGCTCGTTCTTGCGGGCCTGCTGGGGGTGGTGTGGTGGTGGCAGGCCGACCACCCGCCGCGCGCCCTGACCCAGAAAGACATCGACGCCGCGGTCCTGCGCACCCTCACGACCCAGAGCCTGCCCTCGCGTGCGGCGCGGGCCGCCGAGAAGATCCGGCCGTCGGTGGTGCGGGTGATCGCCTACGTCAAGGACGGGAAGGGACGGGATGTCGAGCACGGGATCGGCACCGGCGTCGTGATCCAGGACCAGGGCGTGGTGCTGACCAACCTGCACGTGGTGCACAGCGCGCAGAGCCTGCGGCTGGTGTTTGCGGACGGCAGCGAGTCCGAGGCCAGCGTCACCGGCGCGCAGCCGCAGCACGATCTGGCGGTGCTGCAGGCCCACAAGGTGCCTGACGACCTGCGCGCCGCGACGCTGCGGACCACCGCCGGTCTGCTGCCCGGTGACGAGGTGGTGGTGGTGGGCTTTCCGTTCGGCATCGGTCCGTCGACCTCGGCCGGCGTGGTCTCGGGCCTGGGGCGGTCGTTCAAGTCGCCGGAAGGTCAGCAGGAGATCGACAACCTGATCCAGTTCGATGCGGCCGCCAATCCCGGCAATTCGGGCGGGCCCCTGGCGACCATGGACGGCGAGGTGGTCGGGGTCGTGACCGGCATCCTCAACCCGACCCGGGCCCGCACCTTCCTGGGCATCGGTTTTGCTGTGCCGATCGAGAGTGCCGCCGCAGCCGCCGGCCTGCCCCCGTTCTGATCACCGGAGCCTCTGATGAACGACAACCTCCACGCCGACACCGCCCGTCACATGGAACAGATCCTGTATGAGGTCAAGCGGGTGGTGGTCGGGCAGGACCGGTTCCTGGAGCGGGTCATGGTGGCGCTGCTGGCGCAGGGCCACCTGCTGGTGGAAGGGGTGCCCGGGCTGGCCAAGACGCTGACGGTCAAGACCCTGGCGCAGGTTGTCCAGGGGCAGTTCCGGCGGATCCAGTTCACGCCCGATCTGGTGCCGGCCGATCTGGTGGGCACGCGCATCTACAACCAGAAGACCGGTGACTTCTCCACCGCGCTGGGCCCGGTGTTCGCCAACCTGCTGCTGGCCGACGAGATCAACCGCGCGCCGGCCAAGGTGCAGAGCGCGCTGCTGGAGGTGATGCAGGAGCGGCAGGTGACGATCGCGGGCGAGACGCACCGCGTGCCTGAGCCGTTTCTGGTGATGGCGACGCAGAACCCGATTGAGACCGAGGGCACCTACCCGCTGCCCGAGGCACAGGTGGACCGCTTCATGATGAAGGTGCTGGTGGACTATCCGACCGACGAGGAGGAGATGGTGATCGTCGAGCGCGTCACCGGCCCGGCGGTCCAGGTGAACGCCGTCGCCACCACCGACCAGCTCGCCGCCTTGCAGGCGGTCTGCCGGGAGGTCTACGTCGACCCGTCGCTGGTCCAGTACGCGGTCCGGCTGGTGTCGGCGACGCGGACCCCCGAGCGCCATGGCCTGAAGGACACGGCGCGCCTGATCACCTATGGCGCCAGCCCGCGCGCGACCATCGGCCTGGTCGAGGGCGCAAGGGCGCTGGCCCTGCTGCGCGGACGCAGCTACGCCCTGCCCGAGGACATGGCGGATCTGGTGCCCGACGTGCTGCGGCACCGGCTGGTGCTGTCCTACGAGGCCTTGTCCGAGGGGCTGGACGGTGACGCGCTGGTGCAGCGGATCGTGAAGGCGGTGCCGCTGCCGGCGAGGCCGCTGGCGCACGAGAAGAAGGCCGCGTGAACGGAGCGCCCATGTTGCTGGACCTGTTCAGACGACGGCGCGCGGCGGAACCTGCGGCGGTGCCGACCGACGCGCAGGCGCTGTTGCAGCGCCTGGAGTGGACCGTGATCCGTCGGCTCGACGGTCTGTTGCAGGGCGATCACCGCACGCTGATGCGCGGCGCCGGTCTGGACCTGGCCGACCTGCGCGAGTACCGGCACCACGACGATGTGCGGCACATGGACTGGAACGTGACCGCGCGTCTGCAGTTGCCCCATGTGCGGGTGTTCACCGAGGACCGCGAGATGGCGGCGTGGTTCCTGCTCGACCTCAGCGCCTCGGTCGATTTCGGGTCGGGCCAGCGGCGCAAGCGGGAGCTGCTGCAGGCGTTCACCGCTGTGCTGGCGCGTCTGATCGGGCGGCACGGCAACCGGATCGGCGCGATGTTGTACGGCGCGGGGGGTGATGCCGCGGTCGATGCGGTGTTGCCGGCGCGGGGCGGGCGGACGCAGGTGCTGCAGTTGCTGCACCGGTTGTGCAGGCCCCGGTCCGGGGCGATGCGCGGCGGCAATGGGCCGACCCGGCTGGCCGATCTGCTGTCGGCGGCGGCACTGGGTATCCGGCAGCGCTCGGCGGTGTTCGTGGTCTCGGACTTCATCAGCGAGCCCGGCTGGGAGGCGCCGCTGGGGGAGCTGGCGCGGCGGCACGATGTGGTGGCGGTCCGGCTGCTCGATCCGCTTGAGCGCGAGCTGCCCGACCTGGGACTGATCCCGATCCGCGACGCCGAGACCGGGGAGCAGGTGCTGGTCGATACCCACGACCCGGGCTTTCGTCGGCGCTTCGCCGCCCTGGCCGCGCGGCGGGAGACCACGCTGCGGGACAGCCTGGCGCGTGCGGGCGTGGACACCCTGGAGTTGTCGACGGCCGACGATCTGGTCGAGGCGGTGCTGCGTTTCGTGGCGCTTCGTCGGCGCTGGCCAGGACGGCTGCGCTCGCCGCTGTCCGGACCCGTGGCTCAGGGAGCGGCGGCGTGAACGCCTGGGACGCGGTCTGGCAGCGGCTGGCTCAGGTGCCGGTGAATTTCCTCTGGCCGCAATTTCTCTGGGGCCTGACGCTGCTGCCGTGGCTGGTCCTGCTGTATGTGTGGTTGCAGCGGCGGCGCGGGCGGCGGGCGTTGTCCTATGCCAGCCTGTCACTGGTGCGCGAAGCGCTCGGCGGCGGCGCCTGGCGCCGGCATGTGCCGCCGGCGCTGCTGGGGCTGGCGCTGGCGGTGTTGCTGCTGGCGGCGGCGCGGCCGGTGGCGACGCTGAGCCTGCCGTCCGACCAGCAGACCATCATGCTGGCGATGGACGTCTCCGGCAGCATGCGCGCCACCGATGTGCAGCCCAACCGGCTGGTGGCCTCTCAGCAGGCCGCCAAGGCCTTCCTCAAGCAGTTGCCGCGGCAGGTGCGCGTGGGCATCGTGGCGTTTGCCGGCTCGGCCCAGGTGGTGCAGCCGATCACGCTCAGCCGCGAGGACCTCAACGCGGCCATCGACCGGTTTCAGTTGCAGCGGGCCACCGCGATCGGCAGTGCGATCGTGGTGGCCTTGTCCGAGCTGTTTCCGGGGCAGGTCGACCTGGCCAGCGTGACCTACGGCCGCAGCAGCGATCCGTTCGCGCCGCAGGGGCAGGCCATCGATCAGCCGCCGGCCGGGAAGAAGCCGTTCCAGCCGGTGCCGCCCGGCTCCTATTCGTCGGCGGCCATCATCCTGCTGACCGACGGCCAGCGCACCACCGGGGTCGACACGGTCGAGGCCGCTCAGATGGCGGCCGACCGGGGCGTGCGGGTCTACACCGTCGGCATCGGCACGGTGTCCGGCGAGGTGATCGGGTTCGAGGGCTGGTCGATGCGCGTGCGGCTGGACGAGGAGACGCTCAAGGCGGTGGCGCGTGACACCCGGGGCGAGTACTTCTACGCCGGCACGGCCGACAACCTGCGTCAGGTCTACGAATCGCTGAGCTCCCGGCTGACGGTCGAGAAGCGGGAAACCGAGGTTTCCGGCCTGCTGGCCCTGCTGGGGGCGCTGCTGGTGCTGCTCGCCAGCGGGTTGTCGCTGCTCTGGTTCCACCGGGTGGCCTGACCGCGGCGCGGCGCCTGAACATCCCCTGACCTTCGTCAAGCTCCGGTGAACCGGCATCGGCACAATCGCCGCCATGAACAACAAGGTGGTCGTGGCCGGCGGCGGCATCGGCGGGCTGGCGTGTGCGCTGGCCCTGTCACGCGCCGGAGTGGAAGTGGACCTGCTGGAGCAGGCAGCTGCGTTCGGTGAAGTCGGTGCCGGTCTGCAACTCGGTCCCAACGCGGTGCGGGTGCTCGACGCCTGGGGCCTGACGGAGGCGCTGCATGCGGTGGCGGCGTTCCCGGAGGCGCTGCAGGTGCGCGATGCCCACCGCTCGGTGACGCTGGGCCGGATGCGCCTGGGCGCGCTGAGCCGGGCCCGCTACGGGCAGCCCTACGCGACCATTCACCGGGTCGACCTGCATGGCCTGCTGCTGGACGCGGTGCGGCTCGAATCCCGTATACGCCTGCATCTGGACAGCCGGCTGGCGGGCTACGAGGAGCGGCCCGACGGGGTTCGGGTGACCTGCGAAAACGAAGCCGTCTACGAGGCCGGCGCCCTGGTGGGGGCCGACGGTCTCTGGAGCCGTGTGCGCTCGGAGATGCTGGGCGCCCATCCGACGCGGGTCAGCGGCCACCTGGCCTACCGTGGCATGGTCTCCGCGGACGATCTGCCGGGGCTGCTGCGCGAACCCGTGGTCACGGCCTGGCTTGGGCCGCATGTCCACGTGGTTCATTACCCGGTGCGGCGCAGCGAGTGGTTCAACGTGGTGGCGGTGGTCGAGGGCATGCTGGGCCATGGCCACGGCGGCCCCGCAGGCAGCGATCCGCAGAGCTGGAGTCACGAGGCCCGGCAGACCGATCTGCTGCGTGCGCTGGGGCCGGTCTGCCCGGACCTGCGCGCGATGCTGGGCGGTGTCGGCGAGTGGAAGCTGTGGGCGCTGAACGACCGCGCGCCGGTCGCCAGCGCAGCGGAGCACGCGCGCGGGCGCATCGCGCTGCTGGGCGATGCGGCCCATCCGCTGCGGCCCTACCTGGCGCAGGGCGCTGCGATGGCGATCGAGGACGCCTGGACCCTGGGGCGACTGGCCGACGAGGCCAGCGGGCAGCCGCAGTGGGCCTCGATCTTCGCGCGGTATGCGCAGACGCGCTGGCAGCGCAACGCCCGTGTGCAGAGCCGGTCACAGCGCAACGGCACGATCTTTCACGCCAGCGGCGCGCTGCGGCTGGCACGCAATCTGGCGATGGCGGTGGCGGGCGAGTCGCTGATGGACAATCCCTGGCTTTACAGCGGTCCGCCCGATCCTCTGGCGGACTGATCCGTTTCAAGGAATCCCCGCATGTTCCGCCTCCCCCGTCGCCACGCCATCGCCTCCGCGCTTGCCTTGGCTGTCTGTGCCTCCTCCGTGTTCGCCCAGACGGGCTGGCCCAGCCGGCCGCTGAAGCTGGTGGTCGGTTTTCCGGCGGGCTCCTCGCCCGACCTGATGGCGCGCACCATCGCCGAGCCGCTGTCGCAGGCGCTGGGGCAACCGGTGATCGTGGAGAACAAGGCCGGCGCGGGCGGGAACATCGGCGCCGATGCGGTCGCCAGGGCCACGGACGACCACACGCTGGGTCTGATGATCAACGGCAACCTGACCATCGCCAAGATCCTCAATCCCGCGACCACCTACGACCCGCTCAAGGACCTGCAGCCGGTGTCGCTGCTGGCGGTGTCGCCGCTGGTGCTGGCGGTGCCCGCCGCACAGGCGGCGAGCGGCAAGGCCTTCTTCGACGCGGCCCGGGCGCAGGGCGACAAGCTCAACTACGGCACGCCGGGCGTGGGCACGGTGGCCCACCTGGGCATGGAGCTGCTCAAGTCGAAGGCAGGCATTTCCCCCGTGCACGTGCCCTACCCGGGCAACCCGCAGGTGATCACCGGGCTCATCGGCGGGCAGGTGCAGATGGCGCTGCTGCCGCCCGGGCTGGCGCTGGCACAGGTCCGGGGCGGCAAGCTCAAGGCCATCGGCGTGACCTCGGCGGGTCGCAGCAGCGTGGCACCCGATCTGCCCAGTCTGTCCGAGGCGGGCGTTGCCGGCCTGCAGTTGGAGATCTGGAACGCGGTGGCCGCGCCGGTCGGGCTGCCCAAGGCCCATGTGCAGAAGCTGGCCACGCTGCTGGCCGAGATCGTGCGCCGCCCGGACATCCGCGAGAAGATCCTCAATCAGGGCTGGCAGGTGGCGGGGACCTCGCCGGAAGGCCTGGCCAAGCGCATCGCCGCCGACACCGCCGCGATGGCCGAGGTCATCCGCAAGAACGACATCAAGCCCAACTGACGTCCAGGCAGTCGGCGATGGCCGCGAGTTCGGCGTCCAGGGCCCGCTGAAAGTGCTTCCCGGCGGGAGGCGTTGCGCCGACGTAGCCGAGCCGGGCCTGCAGCCGGCCATCGACCACCGACAGGTTGCCCCAGCCGATGACCTCGTCGCGCCAGAGCAGGGGCATCGCGTAGTAGCCGCGCACGCGTTTCGCCGGCGGGGTGTAGGCCTCGAAGCGGTAGGCCCAGCCCCAGAGGCGCTCGAAGCGGTCGCGGTCCCAGACCACAGGGTCGAAGGGCGCGAGCAGGCGCACCCGGTCTTCGGTTTTCCAGCGCCGCGAGGCCGGGTCTTCGCCCTCCGGCCAGAACCAGCGCACGCCATCCACCTCGGCATGGGGCAGCCGCTGCATCGCGCGCTGCAGCGCGGGACGCAACTGCCCTTTCCATTGCGGCACCGCGTGCTGGAGCATGGCCACCAGTTGCCGCAGGCCCGGCAGGGGCAGGGGCGCGTATTTCATGACCAGCACGTCGACCAGCCGGTCCAGCGTGGCGGGTATGTCGTCCGGCGGTGTTTGCGGCTGGTGGGCCGCATAGAGGCGGATGCCGCCCTCGCGCCGCGCCACCCGCAGCAGGCCGCGGTAGTGCATGGCGTCCAGCAGTTGCGTGCTGGCTTTGGAGCGCCCACCGAAACCGTTGGTGGTGTGGCCGTGGGCGAAGTGGTCGTCGACCTCGCGCGGGTGGGCTTCGCCGCGTGCGTGCACGAAGTGCCACACCGCTTCGGCCTCTGCCCAGCGCTCGGCCGGCCATTCGCGCAGCGCGCTGCGGGGGTGCATCAGCGCGTGCAGCTCGGGCGTGACGAAACCGTAGTTGACGAAGAAGTCCTCTTCGACCTTCAGCGCGGCGTAGCGCCGCTCCAGGTCACCGGCCCGGTAGCCCTTCACCCGGTGGCGCAAGGTCAGGTCCTGCGCGCGGGCCGGCGCACGGATCGGATCGGCCTGCACAAAGCCCAGCCGCGCGATGGCCTGGGGCAGGGTGACGGGTGTGAACAGGCTGCGCGCGACGGCGTGGCGGCGCAGGTCGGCCAGCGTGAGCGGCGCCATGCCCGGCTTAGGCGGCGACGGGCTCGGGGGCAGGGAAGCCGTTGCGTCCCGGGAACTCCGGTGCCAGCTCGCGCGCGTTGGCCATCTTGAGCCACAGGCGAATCATCTTGCGCCGGCGCGACAGGTCGGGATCGTCCTCGAACGCGGTGCGCGAGTGCAGCACCGCATAGTTGTTGGCGAACTGGATGTCGCCCGGCTCCAGCATCATGTCCAGCCGGATCGCCGGGTCGTGCATCACCTCGTCGAACAGGTCCAGTGCCGCGATCTCCACGCGCGAGAGTGGTTGCTGCATCACCTCGTGCCCCAGCTCCAGGTACTGGCGCAGGTAGCGGCAACTGAGCTTGCCCTGGTGGTAACTGAAGATGGGCGAGAGGCTGGGCCGGGGTTCGCACAGGTGCTCGAAGTACATCGGCCGGTAGTACAGCCCGATGAGCTCGGGGTGGCGGCGCAGGATTTCGTTGTGCACCGCGGCCACGCTGACCAGGCTGCTCAGGCCGCCATGCATGGCCTTGCGCACGCACAGCAGCCCCACGACGTCGGACGGGTCGGAGTGATAGGGCAGGTAGAGGTTGGTCTCGTAGACGCGGGTGGTCTTCTTCGTCACGTCGCCCACGTTCATCACCGCGCCCAGCAGGTCGCCACGCGGGTTCTGCCGCACCGGCGTGCCCATGTGCAGACCCAGGCCGTAGTACAGCGCGTTCAGCTCGTCCTCGCTGTAGCGCTCGACCGGCAGACCACGCAGCAGCAGGAAGCCGCGGCCGTTCTCCAGCTCGTCGGCGAAACGCGCCAGTTCGGGCGCCAGCGCATGGATCGGGAAATCATCGCGACCGAAATCCGGGTAGCGCAGCCCGCGCGCCTTGAGCTGCGCCAGCGCTGCGTCGAACAGCGCGATGTGGTCGGGCGTGAGGGCGTGTAGCCAGCGGGTGTCGCCGTCGAAATCCGGGCCGCGCCAGGCGGCGGGGCCGGTGATGGGCTGGGTGCGGACGAGGTCCATGCGCGTCTCCTGTGTCGTCGGGCTGTGGGGGGGCCGCGTCACAGGTCGGTGCGCAGCCTCCAGATTTCCGGGAACAGTACCACGTCGAGCATCTTGCGCAGGTAGCTCACGCCGCCGGTGCCGCCGGTGCCGCGCTTGAAGCCGATCACGCGCTCGACGGTGGTCAGGTGGCGGAAGCGCCAGAGGCGGAACGCGTCCTCCAGGTCGGTCAGTTCCTCGCCGAGCTGGTAGAGATCCCAGTGCGCCTTCGGGTCGCGGTAGACGGTCAGCCAGGCCTGCTCGACCGCGTCGCTGGCTTCGTACGGCTGGGTCCAGTCACGCGCCAGGTGCGAGGCCGGCACGGCGATGCCGCGGCGCGCCAGCAGGCGCAGGCACTCGTCATACAGCGAGGGCGCCGCGTAGGCCGCCTGCACCATGGCTGCGCGCTCCTCGTTGTGGGCGTGGGGCTTGAGCATGGCCGCGTTCTTGTTGCCCATCGCGAACTCGATGCAGCGGTACTGGAAGCTCTGGAAGCCGCTGGAGTGGCCGAGGTAAGGGCGGATCGCGCTGTACTCGGGCGGCGTCATGGTTGCCAGCACGTCCCAGGCGTGCACCAGTTGCTCCATGATTTTCGAGACGCGCGCCATCTGCTTGAACGCGGGGTTGAGCTGGTCTTCCGCGATGTTGCGGATGGCGGCGGTCAGCTCGTGCAGCATCAGCTTCATCCAGAGCTCGCTGGTCTGGTGCTGCACGATGAAGAGCAGCTCGTCGTGGGCGGGCGAGAGCGGCTTCTGCGCGTTGAGGATCGCGTCGAGCTGCAGGTAGTCGCCGTAGCTCATGTCGCGGCTGAAATCGAGCTGCGCCTTTTCATCGCGCACGATGGCTTCGGTCGCCGACGTGGCGGGCTGGTCGTGGTAAGGACAGGTCATGGCGTCTCCTCTCAGGTCACCGCGTGTTTCTGGTTGAACTCGGGGCGCTTCCACTCGCCCGATTCAAGCACCTGCTTCAGGTGTTCGACCGCGTTCCACACATCGACGAAGCCGATGTACAGCGGCGTGAAGCCGAAGCGCAGGATGTCCTTGTGGCGTCCGCCGTCACCGGCGCGGAAGTCACCGATCACGCCGCGCGCGATCAGCGCCTGCACGATGGCGTAGGCGCCTTCGTCCTTGGTCAAACACACTTGAGAGCCGCGCTGCGCGTGTTCGCGCGGCGTCGCCAGCCCCAGGCCGTGGCCCGCGCAGCGCTCCTCGACGAGCTGGATGAACAGATCGGTCAGCGCCAGCGACTTGGCACGCAGCGCGGCCATGCCGCCCAGGGGCTCGGCGCCGAGCACGGTGTCCACGCCGCATTCGAGCGCGGCCAGGCTGATCATGGGCTGCGTGCCGCACTGGTAGCGGGTGATGCCCGGCGCGGGCTGGTAGTCGGGCGTGAAGGCGAAGGGCGCGGCGTGGCCCCACCAGCCGGCCAGCGGTTGCCAGAAGCGGTCGGCGTGCAGCGGGTTGACCCACACGAAGGCGGGCGCGCCGGGGCCACCGTTGAGGTACTTGTAGCCGCAGCCGACAGAAAAGTCGGCCTTCGCCTTCTTCAGGTCCACCGGCACCGCGCCCGCGCTGTGCGCCAGGTCCCACACGGTCAGGATGCCTTCGGCGTGCGCCGCGGCCGTTACGGCGGCCATGTCGTGCATCGCGCCGGTGCGGTAGTTGACGTGCGTGAGCATGAGGATGGCGACCTCGGCGGTCAGCGCCGCCGCAATCTCTTCGGGCTCGACCAGCACCAGTTCCATGCCGTGCTGCTTGCACAGCGCCTCGGCGATGTAGAGGTCGGTCGGGAAGTTGCTGCGCTCGCTCACGATGCGCTTGCGCTGCGGCGTGTCGGCGGCGGCGATGTTCATCGCGGCGCTCAGCACCTTGAACAGGTTGACCGAGGTGCTGTCGGTGGCCACCACCTCGCCCGGGCCGGCGCCGATCAGGCGCGCGATCTTGTCGCCCACCTTGCCCGGCATCTGGAACCAGCCGTGCTTGTTCCAGCTCTGGATCAGGTCGGTGCCCCATTCCTGCGTCACCACCTGGGCGATACGGCCCGGTGCGGAGCGTGGCATCACCCCCAGCGAATTGCCGTCCAGGTAAATCGTGTCCGCAGGGATGTTGAACGCGTCGCGCAGGTCGCGCAGCGGGTCGCGGATGTCGCGTTGCAGGCACTCTTCTTTGGTCGTCATCGATGGGTCTCCTTCGGGTTCACAGTTCGCGCAACACCGCGCGCACCGGGCTGGCGTCGGCGGTGGTCAGTTTCAGGGGCAGGGCGATCAGCTCGTAGTCGCCCTCGGGCACGTCGTCCAGCAACAGGTTCTCCAGCACGCGCAGGCCGCGTCCCCGGATGGTCTGATGGCTGTCCAGGCGCTTGCTCTCGGCCGGGTCGATGCTGGCGCTGTCGATGCCGATCAGCACCACGCCACGGTCCGCCAGCAGCGCCACGGTCTCGGGCGCGAAGGCGGGCAGGTTGTTGTCAAACACGGTCTGTGGCATGCGTTCATAGACACGGACCAGCACGCGGGGGGGCAGCCCTTGTAGGGCGTGCGCCAGATGTTCCGGCCGCACCAGCGGACCGCAGCCGATGGCGTGGATCACCCGGCAGGGGCCGATGAAGGCTTGCAGGTCGACGGCGCCGATGGCCGCGCCCTCGGGGTCGTAATGCAGCGGCGCGTCGGCGTGGGCGCCAATGTGTGGGCTCAGCGTGATCGCGCTCACGTTGACCGGACAGCCGGGGCCGATGCGGGCGACCCACTGCTGCTGGTAGTCCGTGTCGCCCGGAAACACAGGCGACCCGGCGTGCACAGGAGGGGAAATGTCCCAGAGTTTTTGCGAGCGTGGGGGGGTGTTTTTCATGGTCCGGGGAAGGTAGCACCGGCAAAAAAGCTGTGGTGTCGGTTATTCCCAACGATCGGAAATTATTTTAGGTCTAAAGCAGTTGGTGATGAATGGCGGGAAGTTGCAAGAATTTGATCGAAAGCAAATGAGAACCAATCTTGTTTGGGTACACTGACAGCCATTCATCGACCAGATCCATCCCGCCATGCAACTCGCTCAAACCCGACAGCTCCCGGTTTCCGGCGCCATGCGCCCTGACCGCTCCCCGGTGGCGCTGGATGCGTGGCCGCTGCGCACGCCGGCCGTGCTTCAGGGCTTCTGCGCCGCGGCCGATGGCGAGGTGCGCCGGACCTTGCACCGGCTGGCGGAGATCGGTTTTCTTCCCGGCGAGCCGCTGGAAGTGGTGGCGCGGGCCGGAGGCCGTGGCGGTCCGATCGCCGTGAGGGTCGGCGGGTCCACGTTTGCGCTGCGGGCCCATGAGGCGGCGTTGCTGCGCGTGCAGGAGCCGGCGTGAGCGAGGCCTCTGCGGTCCGCCTGGCGCTGCTGGGCAACCCGAACTGCGGCAAGACGGCGCTGTTCAACCTGCTCACGGGTGCGCGCCAGAAGGTCGCCAACTACGCCGGAGTGACGGTCGAACGCAAGCAGGGCTGGCTGGAGACGCCCGAAGGCCGCCGAGCGGTGGTGCTGGACCTGCCGGGGACCTACAGCCTGGAGCCGCTGAGCCAGGACGAATCGGTGACCCGCGATGTGGTGACCGGGCAGTTGCCGGGCGAGGCCCGTCCCGATCTGCTGGTCTGCGTGGTTGATGCCACGCGACTGCAACTGAATCTGCGGCTGGTGCTTGAAGCCCGCGCCATGGGGCTGCCGATGGTCCTGGTGCTCAACATGTTCGATGTGGCGCAGGCCCAGGGGCTGCGCATCGACACGGCGCGGCTGTCGCAGGAGCTTGGCATGCCGGTGGTCACGGCCGTCGGCGTGCAGCGCGATGGCGCCCAGGCGTTGCTGCGCCAGCTCGACGCGTCGCTGGCTTCGGGCCTTGCGGCGCCTCTGCCGCCGGGCGACCTGGCGCAGGCGACCGAACCGGAACAGCTCAACCAGCGCGTGCGCACGCTGCTGCAGGCGGTTCTTCAGGCGCCGCCGCGGCGCTGGACGGCCGATGACCGGATCGACCGCTGGGCGCTGCACCCGGTCTGGGGCTATGTGCTGTTGACGGCCTTGCTGCTGCTCATGTTCCAGGCCGTGTTTGCCTGGGCGGCCTGGCCGATGGACCTGATCGAGGCGGGCATGGGGTGGCTGGGCGAACAGGTGGGCGCCCGGATGGCCGACGGTCCGCTGCGCAGTCTGCTGGTCGACGGGGTGATCGCGGGCGTGGGTGGGGTGCTGGTGTTCCTGCCGCAGATCCTGGTGCTGTTCCTGTTCATCTTTTTGCTGGAGGACTCGGGCTATCTGCCGCGCGCGGCGTTTCTGATGGACCGCATGATGGGCTCGGTGGGCCTGTCGGGTCGATCCTTCATTCCGCTGCTGTCCAGCTTTGCGTGCGCGGTGCCCGGCATCATGGCCACCCGCACCATCAGCCACTGGCGCGACCGCTGGCTGACCATCCTGGTGGCGCCGCTGATGACCTGTTCGGCGCGCCTGCCGGTGTACGCGCTGCTGATCGGTGCCTTCGTGCCGCAGCGCAGCGTGGCCGGGGTGTTCAACCTGCAGGGGCTGGTCCTGTTCGGCCTGTATGTGCTGGGAATCGTCAGTGCGA
The DNA here is from genome assembly GCA_016790705.1 of Hydrogenophaga sp. Lineage (GTDB taxonomy): Bacteria > Pseudomonadota > Gammaproteobacteria > Burkholderiales > Burkholderiaceae_C > Hydrogenophaga. The sequence goes on along the minus strand of JAEUOT010000041.1, from coordinate 3,857 downwards.
TGGCGGTGGCGTTCATCGTCTCCCGGCGCGGCGCAGGCAAGCTGTCGACCCCCTTGCTGATGGAGCTGCCGGCCTACCGCTTGCCCAGCGCGCGCAACATTGCGCGCGGCCTGTGGGAGCGCGCCGCGATCTTCGTCAAGCGTGTGGGCGGCATCATCCTGGCGCTGATGGTGCTGCTGTGGTTCCTGTCCAGCTATCCGGCGCCGCCCGAGGGTTTCACCGGCTCTCCGATCGAAGCGAGTTTTGCGGGCCGCATCGGTCTTTGGATGGCGCCGCTGTTCGCGCCGCTGGGTTTCGACTGGCGCATCGTCGTCGCGCTGATCCCGGCGATGGCGGCGCGTGAGGTGGTGGTCGCTGCGCTGGGCACGGTCTATGCGCTCAGCGCGACCGGGGACCAGGTCGCGGACGCCCTGGGCGGCATGATCGGCAGCCAGTGGTCGCTGGCGACGGCGCTGTCGCTGCTGATCTGGTTTGTCTACGCGCCCCAGTGTGTCGCCACGCTGGCGGCAGTCCGGCGCGAGGCGGGTGGCTGGCGCCATTCGGCGATCGTGGCCGCGTATCTGTTCATCCTGGCCTACGCGGCCTCGTGGCTCACCTACCGTCTGGTGCTGGCCTGGAGTGGTACATGAATCTGCAAATGCTTGTTGTCGTGCTGTGCGTGCTGGCCGCGCTGGTGTTCCTGTTGCGTCCCTGGCTGATGCGCTGGGGCTCTGCGCGCAGCGGTGCCGGCGCGGGCGGCAGCACCGCGTCCCAGGGCGGTGCCTGCGGCGGCTGCAAGGGCTGCAGCAGCCGTTCCTCGGGCGGCTGTCACTGACGCTCTGGGCGTCAGCGCGGCGCAGTCGCCAGCGCGGGCTGGCGAACGACCATCACCTTGAGCGCCCGATCGGGTGAGAGGTCGGCGTACACCGGCGGGTTGGGCAATCGGTGTCCGATCAGCAAGTCGGGCGCCTCGACCGCGATTTGCTGGTGCAGAAAACTCTCGGGTATCTCCGGGGCATTCAGGCAGAGCAGGGCGTGGCCGCCCGGCTTGAGCAGGTCCGGCAACCGGCGCAGCAGGCGCGGCCAGTCCTTGGTCGCCACAAAGCTGCCTTTCTGGTAGCTCGGCGGGTCGGCGATCACCAGGTCGTAGGGCCCCATGCGCGTGACTTTGCCCCAGGAGCTGAACAGGTCGTGCGCGAGGAACTTGGCGCCGCTGGTGAAACCGTTGAGCTGGTGGTTCTGCTGGCCGGTCGTCAGCGCGCCCTGGGCCATGTCGAGGTTGACCACCTCCTTGGCGCCGCCCTGCAACGCGGCGACCGAAAACGCGCAGGTGTAGGCGAACAGGTTGAGCACCTTCTGCCCCTGCGCGTGGGCGCGCACCCAGCGCCGGCCTTCGGCCATGTCGAGGAAGAGTCCGTGGTTCTGGCCACGCAGCAGGTTGATCCGGAACCGTGCGCCGTCCTCGGTGACCACATGCGGCTCGGGCACCCTACCGGCCAGCACCTGGGTCTCGCTGTGGCCAGCGACGCGCGTCTGCAGCACCAGGTCGAGCGGCCGGTCGGGCGCGACCTGGGCCTGTCGGGCCTGGAATGCGGCGCACAGGGCCGCGACTTCTTCGGGTGCTGCCTCCGCGAACTTCGTGACCAGCCACACCGGCGGATAGGCGTCCAGCGTCCAGGCCTCGCAGCCCGGGTACCGGCCGCCACGACCGTGGAAAAGCCGTTGCGCGTCGTGGGGCATGTCGGCGGAGGCGATGGTGTCGAGCAGGGCTTGCATGGTGGTGGGTCGGTTCAATGCGACGGGCCATCGCCCACCGCGGGCAGGCCGTGGCGCGCGCGCGCCTTGTTGCAGGCGTAGCTGCCCTCGGTCAGTTCCCGGCAGGGCGCCGCGCGCTGCGGATAGATCGAGCAGCCGACCGACTGGCCCACCGTGCCGGTCAGCGCCACGCAGCGGATCGGCACCTCGCCAGTGCCGCGCATGCGGCAGGTGGCGCCGTTGACCGGTTCGGTGAGGGCGGCGGGCACCGTTCCGCCCATGTCGTCGAGTTCGTAGATCGCGAACTGCACACGGTACGCCGCGCAACAGGCACCGCAGGACTGGCAGGCCGACATGCGATCAGGCGACAGGCAGTGGGCCCAGACCGTGCCGGCGGCGGGCCGAGGCGCAGGCATCGCTGCCTTCCTCGAACTCGCGACAGGGGTTGGGGCGCCATTCGTAGATGCCACAAACGGCTTTCTCGCCGACCTTGCCCGACAGTGCGGCGCAGCGCGGGCGGCCATGGTCGGTGCCACGCATGCGGCTGATGCTGTCGGTCACCGGCACCCACAGCCCATCTGGCACGCTGCCGCCTTCGGATTGGGTTTCGAACACCGAAAAGTCCACGCGGAAACTGGCGCAGCAGGCGCCGCAGGACGTGCAGGCGCTCACGGCTGCGCTCAGGCCAGCTTGCCCAGCAGCAGGTACTCCATCAGCGCCTTCTGCACGTGCATGCGGTTCTCGGCCTCGTCCCAGACCACGCTCTGCGGTCCGTCGATGACCTCGGCGGTCACTTCCTCGCCGCGGTGAGCAGGCAGGCAGTGCATGAACAGCGCGTCGGCTTTGGCGACGCCCATCATGGCTTCGTCGACACACCACTGCTTGAAGGCGGCACGGCGGACCTCGTTCTCGGCCTCGTAGCCCATGCTGGTCCACACGTCGGTGGTGACCAGATCGGCGCCCTTGCAGGCCTCGCGCGGGTCGCTGAAGACCTTGTAGCAGCCGGCGTCGGCGATGCCGGCGAGTTCGGCATTGACCTCATAGCCGCTGGGCGTGCTCACGTGTACGGTGAAACCCAGCAGTTCGGCCGCCTGCAGCCAGGTGTTGGCCATGTTGTTGCCGTCGCCGACCCAGGTGACGACCTTGCCTTTGATGGCATCCAGCGGGTCGCCGCTTGCGGCCGGGCGGTGCTCGACCAGAGTGAACAGGTCGGCCAGGATCTGGCAGGGGTGGAACTCGTTGGTCAGGCCGTTGATCACCGGCACGCGCGAGTACTGCGCGAACTTCTCCAGCTTCTCCTGCCCGAAGGTACGGATCATCACGATGTCGACCATGCGGCTGATCACGCGGGCGCTGTCCTCGATCGGCTCGGCGCGGCCGAGCTGGCTGTCGCCGGTGGTCAGGTGTACCACCGAGCCGCCCATCTGGTACATGCCGGCCTCGAAGCTGACGCGGGTGCGCGTGCTGGCCTTCTCGAAGATCATGGCCAGCGTGCGGTCGGTCAACGGCGTGTAGCGCTCGTAGTTCTTGAAGCGCTTCTTGATGATGCGCGCGCGGTCGAAGACGTAGGCGTACTCCTCGGCGCGGAAGTCCTTGAACTGCAGGTAGTGCTTCATCAGCGAGTGCCCGGGCTTCATGATGCAGGGGCCGACAGGAACTGCCGGATCAGCGGCACCAGGATGGCGGCGATCTGCCGCGCTTCGTCCTCGCTGAGGATCAGCGCCGGTAGCAGGCGCACCACGCGCTCGGCCGTGACGCTGATCAGCAGCCCGGCCTCGGCCGCCTGTTGCAGCAGCGCGCCGCAGGGGCGGTCGAGCTCGATGCCGATCATCAGGCCCTGGCCGCGGAACTCCACCACGCCGGCCTGACCCTTCAGGCCTTCTTCCAGCGCCGCGCGCAGCAGCGCGCCCACGTGGGCGGCGTTGGCCATCACGCCATCCTCTTCCATGATGCGCAGCGTCTCCACGCCGGCGCGCATGGCCAGCGGGTTGCCGCCGAAGGTGGTGCCGTGGTTGCCGGGGCCGAGCACGTTCTTCGCCCTCTCGCCCACCACGATGGCGCCCACGGGCACGCCGGAGGACAGGCCCTTGGCCATCGGCATCACGTCGGGCTGGATGCCGGCC
>JAEUOT010000067.1 GCA_016790705.1 Hydrogenophaga sp. | reverse complement strand
GTGTTCTCCGCGCCGGGCTTCCTGGGCGGCAAGAACCAGATGCCGATGGCCTACAGCCCGAAGACCGGCCTGTTCTACGTGCCCTCCAACGAGTGGGGCATGGAGATCTGGAACGAGCCCATCACCTACAAGAAGGGCGCTGCCTACCTGGGCGCTGGCTTCACCATCAAGCCGCTGAACGAGGACTACATCGGCGCGATGCGCGCGGTCGATCCGAAGACCGGCAAGATCGTCTGGGAAGTCAAGAACAACGCGCCGCTGTGGGGTGGTGTGCTGACGGCCGGCGACCTGGTGTTCTGGGGCACGCCTGAGGGCTACCTGCAGGCCGCAGACGCCAAGACCGGCAAGATCGTCTGGAAGTTCCAGACCGGCTCCGGCATCGTCGCGCCTCCGATCACCTGGAAGCAGGATGGCGAGCAGTACATCTCCGTCGTCTCCGGCTGGGGTGGTGCGGTTCCGCTGTGGGGCGGCGAAGTGGCCAAGCGCGTGAACTTCCTCGAACAGGGCGGTTCCGTCTGGACCTTCAAGCTGGCCAAGTAACTCCCCCCTGCGCCGCGCAGCGGCTCCCCCCTGAGGGGGACCACACCAGAGGCCCGGCCAAGCCGGTTCCTCGGTGTGTGCTGGACGGGGCCCCTTCTTCCGACATTGCCGAAGCGAAGGGCCCCGTCCATTTTTTTCGTCTGTTGTTTTCCCCGAGCCTGACCATGCGTACTTTCCTGATCCTCACTTCCGGCCTGCTGCTTGCGGCGGGTTCTGCCCACGCTGTTGACGAAGCCGCCGCCCTGGAACTGGCCAAGAACAACGGTTGCCTGTCCTGCCATTCGCCCAAGGAAAAGGTCGTCGGACCCGCCTACGCCTCGGTGGCCGAGAAGTACAAGGACGACAAGGACGCCGTGGCCGGTCTTGTGCAGTCGATCCAGTACGGCAGCAAGGGCAAGTGGGGCCGCATTCCGATGCCGCCGCATCCGAGCATGAGCGCCGCCGACATCAAGACGCTGGCCCAATGGGTGCTGTCCATCAAGCCCTGACAGGGCTGTTCGTCTGGGCGCTCGTTGGCGCAGCCGCCGCCCAGCCGGCGCTGCCCGACGGCGAGAAATCGCTCGTCGCCGTCACGCGCGACGGGCAGCGCACGCGCATCGGTGCGGTCACCTTCCGTCCGGCCGCGGGCGGCAAGGCCACCTTCCGCGTGCAGATGGACCACGCGGTCATGAAGGACCACTTCCTGTCGATGCGGGAGTTCAAGTGCCTGCCCGCCGCCCAGGAGGTCAGTTGTTTCGTCCCCTATCCCTACGCCAACCCGGCCACCGTCTCGGCCGGTGACTGGGCCTGGCTGGAGCACAACCTGATGTTCTTCTACAAGCTGCCGGCCGACTTCGGCGCCAAGCTCTGGAACGGCATCATCTTCAAGTTCGCACAGACCGGCGGCGCGCTGGTCGGCACACCCCAGGCCATCGACCTCAACCGCATCGGCTCGCCGCCGGACGACCTGAGCCAGCCGCCCTACGGGCCGATGGAGCGCGACGACTTCGCCCCCGGCGCGCGCTGGATCCGGGAGTTGCGGATCGAATGAAAAACGGGGCCTGAAGCCCCGTTTCCTCATCCATCACCGGACACTCAGCGTTTGCTGCCGGTCTTGTCGTCGTCTTCTCCGTCGTCCTTGCTGTCATCCTTGCCGTCGTCACAGCTGGACTTCGCCGTGGTGGATGTGCAGTTGCTGTCGTCCGACCCGGAGCCGGATGTGCTGTCCGAGTGGCCTTCCAGTTTGACGCTGCTGGCGACCATCACGCCGTTGGTCACGGTGCCGTGGACCTCGACATGGGTGCCCACGGTCAGGGTCATCGGTGCGGCACTCGCATTGACCGGAATGCCGTCGACACTGAAGCTGGTCGGGCTGGTGTAGCTGGTCACGCGCCCGTCCAGTTCGCTGGGATCGGACCTGCCGTCGTCCGTGGCGCTGTCGTCGTCGAATTCGACACGGCGGGCCTGGATCGTGCCGTTCACCATCTCGCCCTGGATTTCCACCCGGCTGCCGGTGGTGACGCCCTGCGCTGTGGCGCTGGAGCTGCTGGCGTCGACCGGGATGCCGTCCACACTGAAACTGGTCGGGCTGTTCACGCTGGTGACCGTGCCCTTGAACGACTTGTCGGTGGCGGTGGTGCTGCCGTCGCTGCCGCCGCCGCAGGCGGTCAGCGCGCCCAATACGACCGAAGCGACCAACCACCGGATGCGGAACGAGGGCTGCAACGTGAGGGAGGGCGTCATGCGGAATCCTTGGTTATTGTTGAACGACCGCGAGGTTCAGGTCCCTGGCTTACAGCCAGATTAAGGCTGAAACAGCTTTGCACGACTTACGTTTTGTTGCCTCCGAGCCGGTGGGCCACATCCCCGGTCAGGGTTGCCACTCGGCGGTCATCCTGCCGCCGGTGATGAAGCCGGCCGGGACCTTCTCCTCGCGTTCGAGCTTCACCAGTCCCTCGCCCTTGCAATACCACTCGCGGCTGGTCAGGGGCACCTCATTGAAGCCGTTGACCGGATCGGTGTAGAGGTTGAGCTTGGCCAGACCGAGCACGCGCAGGCAGGGCTTGTGCTCGTTGCCGTCGGCCAGTTTGACGCTGTCGTCGACGGCCTCGATGCGCCAGGTCATCAGCACCTTGTGCGAGTACTTCAGGTCGCGCGGGTATTCGTTCTTGCGCTGCAGCAGGTAGGGCACGGTCGGCGTGACCCATTCGGTGCCGACCTGGTAGGGCGCCTTGAGCACCCACAGCGGTTCGGCGTCGGGGGTCGGGTCTCGGTCGATGTCGGTGCGCGTGGCCACGCGGCGCACGCCCTTGTCGTCGGCCAGCAGGTAGTAGCTGACGCCGGCGGAGTGGTGGCGCACCGCCAGGGTCTGGTCCTTGATCGTGGCGGGCGCCATGACCTCCATCGTCCATTGTTCGGGCTCGCGCGGCTCGTCCATCGCGTAGCGCACGTCCAGTGTCTGCGACGTGCCTTCGCGCAGCGGGAACCATTCGTTGCCCAGGTCGCGACCGCCACAGCCGCTGAGCATCAGGATCGCAAGCAGGGAGGGCAGATGGCGGCGCATCATTTCTCCGGAAGTTGTGCGCGCGGCAGGTCGCGCAGCTTGATCTCGACCTTGTCGTTGGCCGCCGGCCTCAGCCAGGCCAGCCCGCCCTGGCCGCGCCGGGGCTCGGTCTCGCCGAGCTGGGTGTTGCCGTCGCGCGCCTTCTTGATGCCGTCGCCGAGGATGCGGTGCAGGTCCTTCTCGTAAGGCAGCTTGAACTGGCGCGGCATCTCCAGCGGCTGGTTGTCCTTCATCGGATGCACCCAGAGGTAGATCGCGCCGGGGTGTCCGCGCCCGGGGCTGGGTTCGTCGAACACCGCCGAGAGCAGGATGAACTTGCGCGGCAGTTCGTCGTCGGCGGGCCAGCCGGACATGCCGCGCAGCGATTCGTAGGAGAACAGGTAGAAGCCGCTGACCAGCAACACCAGCACGACCTTCAGGCTCCAGCGCCAGCGGGTGCCCAGACAGAGCACCAGCAGCAGGAAGGCCAGCAGCGCGTAGACGATCGCGAGCAGCAGCAGTTGGGAGGAGACGGCAGGGATCATGGGGTCGGTGTGAAGTGGCGCAGTGGGTGTTTCACAGTCCCGTGCGCTGGACGATGGTCTTCGGATTCGTGCTCAGGTCCAGCACCCGGCCGCTTTCGTCGATGGTGAAGCGCACCAGGGTGCGCTCATCGCCCTTGCGCGGGATCTGCTGGGTGCCGGTGTAGATGATCTCGGCCTGCGGGTTGACCTTGACCACCGCCACCGACACATCGACCGGCTGCTGGTCGCGGCTGTCGTAGTAGTGCGCGTTCACCACGTACTCGCCGGGCACGATGCCGCGCAGGGTCACGATCTCCTGGCGGATCGGGCTGGAGAGCTCTCGGCCGTTGACGATCACGCTGTTGTTCTTGGCGCCGCGGTCGTCGCGGTCCAGGTGCAGCAGGCCGGCGTCGCGCTGGCGGAACCAGAGCGTCTTGCCGCCCGGTTCGAGCACCCAGGTGTCGATGTCGTTGGGGTTGTTGTCGGGCCAGGAGACGGTGACCATGAACTCGGCCTTGGCCGGCACGTCACCCGCTTTGCGGGCACGCGGGTTGAAGGCGAGGATGGCGATGACGAAACAGAAGACGAACGCGATCAACATGTTGAACAACATGTCGTAGAACGGGTCGGCCTCCGTGTCACGGACCGGTCGGCCGATCGCCATGTCCAGGCTCCGTGTGCTTGAGCGAGAGCGCCAGTGCGTCGGCCACCAGCGCATCGGCAAACCGGTCCAGCCGCATCAGCTGCAGGCCCAGCAGGATGTTGCCGGTCAGCCCGGTGACGGTGGTCAGCAGCGCGATGCCCAGGCCACCGGTCAGGCTCTTGAGCAGCTGCGCGCTCTGGCTCGGGTCGAAGCTGTCCATCTGGCCCAGCTGGAGGGCCAGGATGGAGAAGCCGATGACCTTGCCCAGCAGGCCGAGTTTGAGTTGGATGCCGTTGAGCCACCAGGCCATCTCGTGCGGGCCGTGTGCCTGCTCGCCCAGCACCTGCAGCCAGGAGCCGCGGTCGGCGCCGGGCTGCCGCGTGCCTTGCAAAAATTGACCGCACCAGCTGCCGTCGCCGATGTGGCCACTGTCCAGCCGCTGGCGCTCCAGGCCGAGCACCCAGGCGCGCTGGCCGGTCCAGAGCGAGCAACCGATGAACAGCAGCACGATGGCGACAGTGAGGTGGGTCGGGTCAGCGTCGATCAGCCGGTGCCAGGCGCCCGCCTTCCACAGCAGCCAGGAGGCAAACAGCAGCAGACCCATGAAGGCCAGCCAGAGCAGGAACAGTCCGTGCTCGGCGCGCTCCAGATTCATGGACGGACGGTTCGCACCCGGCACCCGGCGCGCCAGCAGGGCACCGAACATGCGGTGGTTGGGGGCGCTGCTGGTGCTCATGGATGCAATATCCGCGATTCAGCGTCGCTGCGGAACACGATCGGGATGTTCCGGCGTTTGGGCGCATCACGCACCACCGCGACCACCTTCTCGTGGTGGGCCGACTTGCTGCACACGGGGTCGGTCTCGGCCGCGTCGCCGGTGAGCAGAAAGGCCTGGCAGCGGCAGCCGCCGAAGTCCTTGTGCCGGTCGTCGCAACTGCGGCAGGTCGGTTTCATCCACGCGTCGCCGCGGTAGGTGTTGAAGGCGTTGCTACGCTGCCAGATGTCGGCAATCGGCATGTCCTTCACGTTGGGCAGCGCCAGACCGGGCAGGTCGCGGGCGTTGTGGCAGGGCATGGCCAGACCGTCCGGCGCGATCGACAGGAAGACGGCGCCCCAGCCGTTCATGCAGGCCTTGGGGCGTTCCTCGAAGTAGTCGGGCACGACGAACAGCACGCGGCAGGTGTGGCCGTCGGTCTTCGCCGCCTGCTCCGCGCGAAAGGCGTTGACCTCGGCCTCGGCCACGGCCAGTTCTTCGCGCGTGGGCATCAGGTGGTCGCGGTTGACCCAGGCCCAGCCGTAGTACTGCGTGTTGGCCAGTTCGAGGTACTCGGCCTCCAGCGCCACCGCCATGTCGATGATCTTGCGCACGTGCGGCAGGTTGTGCCGGTGCAGCACGCAGTTCATCACCATCGGCCAGTCGTGCTGCTTGATCAGTCTGGCGACGCGCTGCTTGAGGTCGAAGGTCTTGGTGTGGCTGAGGAAGTCGTTGAGTTCGCGGGTTGAGTCCTGGAACGAGAGCTGCACGTGGTCCAGCCCCGCGTCCTTCAGGCGTTGCGCCCGCGCCGGTGTCAGGCCCACGCCCGAGGTGATCAGGTTGGTGTAGTAGCCCAGACGGTGGGCTTCCTGCACCAGCTCTTCCAGGTCGTCGCGCAGCAGCGGCTCACCGCCGGAGAAGCCGAGCTGTGCGGCGCCGAGCTTGCGCGCCTGCGTCATCACGTCGACCCACTGCGCCGTGCTCAGTTCATCGGTGACCTTGGCGTGCTGCGTCGGGTTGTAGCAAAAGACGCAGTGCAGAGGACACTGGTAGGTCAGCTCCGCCAGCAGCCACAGCGGCGGCCCGGCGGGGATGGGTGTCGCGCTCAGGAGATCAGTCGATCCAGCCACGGCGTTGGCCCTCTTCCAGCAGGTTGCGGACTTCGGGCGCGATGCCCTGGGCGTTGAACGCGGCTTCCAGCTCGGCGACGATGGCGTCGACCGTGCGCTCGCCGTCGCAGCGCTTGAGAATCTCGGCGGCGCTCGGGTTGAGCTGCACCATGCCCTCGGGGTACAGCAGGACCCAGCGGTCCTGCGCCGGCTCGAACTGCAGGCGGAACTTGCGCGAGAGCTTGGGTTGGTTCGGCAGGGCGCTCATTGGCAGGCTTTTTCAATGGCATCCAGCATGGTCCAGAGGATGTCCAGCTTGAACTGCAGGATGTCCAGTGCGCGGTGCTGCTGCTCGCGGGACCGGAAGTGGTCCTGGGTCACGCGCAGGCCGTGTTCGACGTCGCGGCTGGCGAGCGGGATGCGGCTGCGGAAATAGGTCAGGCCGCCGGCCTCGATCCACGGGTAGTGCGTCGGCCAGGTCGCGAGACGGTCCTTGTGGATCTGCGGCGCGAACATCTCGGTGAGCGACGAGCACACCGCTTCCTGCCAGGGCGCGGTGGCCGCGAAGTGCACATAGGCGTCGCAGGCGAATCGCACCGCAGGCACCACGTGCTCCAGCGACCACAGCGCTTCGCGCGAGATGCCCACCGCCTCGCCCAGCCGCGTCCAGGCCTCGATGCCGCCGGCGGCCGAGCCCTGGTGGTCGCCGTGGCCGTCGTGGTCGAGGATGCGCTCGACCCACAGGCGGCGGTGTTCGCGGTCGGGCATGTTGGCCAGGATCGCGGCGTCTTTGCGCGGGATGCAGATCTGGTAGTAGAAGCGGTTGGCGACCCAGCAGCGGATTTCGTCGGGCGTGCAGCCACCTGAGTTCATGCGCACATTGAACGGGTGGTGGATGTGGTAACTGCGGCCCTTGTCGCGCAACTGGGCCTCGAACTCCTCGGCGCTCCAGGCGGGCAGTCCTTCGTGGGGGCGGGGGTGGCGGGCGATCTCCATGGCGCACTCAGAAAGAAATGTCCATGCCGTCGAAGGCGACCTCGATGCCGTGCTGCGTCAGCAGCGCGCGCTCGGGCGAGTCCTCCACCAGCATGGGGTTGGTGTTGTTGATGTGGATGAGGACCTTGCGCACGCCGCCGGGGAGGCGGTCGAGCTGCTCGATCATGCCGCCGGGGCCGCTTTGCGGCAGGTGGCCCATGTCGAGCGCGGCCTTGGGCGAGAGGCCCAGGCGCTGCATCTCGTCGTGGGTCCAGAAGGTGCCGTCGACCAGCACCACGGCACAGCCGCGCATGAGGTCGATCAGCTCGGCGCTGACTTCGGCCAGGCCGGGCGCATAGAAGGCCTGCGCGCCGGTGGCCGGGTTGGTGATCAGCAGGCCGATGTTGTCGCCCGGCCGCGGGTTGCCGCGGAACGGCGAATACGGCGGCGGCTTGGACGACAGCGAGACCGTCTGCAGTTGCAGGCCGGGCAGGGCGGCGATGTGCACCGCGCTGCCGTCGATGGGCAGCGCCTGCTGCGCGGTGCCGCAGTAGTGCGAGAGGATGCCGGTGATCGGGAAGCCGGAGCCGATGTCGGAGAAGACCTCGGGCGTGGCCAGCAGCGGCAGCGGCGTCTTGCGCTCGCGCAGCATCAGCAGGCCTGTGACGTGGTCGATCTGCGCGTCCATCAGCAGCACGGCGGCGATGCCGCTGTCGCGGATGGCGCGGGCCGGTTGCAGCTCCGGGTTGTCGCGGATCTGGGTGAGGATGTCGGGCGAGGCGTTGACCAGCAGCCAGTCCTGGCCGTTGTCGCTGATCGCAATCGATGACTGGGTGCGGGCCCGCGCGGTCAGTGTCCCGCGGCGCAGACCGTCACAGTTGGGGCAGTTGCAGTTCCACTGAGGGAAGCCGCCACCGGCAGAGGAGCCGAGAACACGGATGCGCATAGACTGGAAAAAAGAGGGCGCACGTGTGAGACACCCGTGCGCCCGAGTTCGCTGGCGCTGGTGATCAGCGGTTGGCGATGTACATCGTGATTTCGAAACCGAAGCGCAGGTCGGTGAAGGCGGGGGTGGTCCACTGCATGGTCTTGTCTCCAGATAAGGTTGGCATGAATCGTGACTGCTGCCGATCCGTCTGCGCCACCGCAGTCCGGATCGCCACCATGAAAAGCAATATCGATGCCACGAACCAGACCCGCTGGCGGACCCAGCGGCGCATCGGTGTGGGCGCGCCGCATGCCATGGCCTGGCATCTGGGGGGAAACCCGCAGGGCGAGCCCTGGCTGCTGTTGCACGGGGGGCCGGGCAGCGGGGCGAACCCGGGGCTGATGGCGCCGCTGGACCTTGCGCGACACCGTGCGATCGCGCCGGACCAGCGCGGCTGTGGCGAGAGCCGGCCGCGCGGTGCGACACAGCGCAATCACACGGCGGCACTGGTGAGGGATCTGGAGCAACTGCGGGAGCGGCTGGGGCTGGCGCGCTGGTCGGTGCTGGCGGGGTCCTGGGGCAGCGTGCTGGCGCTGGCCTATGCCCGGGCCCACCCGACGCGGGTGGATCGGCTGGTGTTGCGCGGCGCTTTTGCGCTGACGCAGCGCGAGATCGCGGGGCTGTTGCGGGGCCAGGGCTACGGGCAAACCCTGAGTGTTGCGGGCCTGTTGTGGCCGCAGTCGGGCGGGGTGCCGATGCCGGCGTTGCTGGCACGTCTGCGCCAATTGTTCCAAGGCGGAACACCGTCTGTTGCAGGTCTGCGCGCGGCGCGTCGCTGGGCGCTGTGCGAATCGCGCGCGGCGGCACACGGCATGTGGAAAGCCTGGCTGCATGCGTCGCGGCCAGCGCCGCCGCTTCGCCAGGCCTGGGGTCTGCAGCGGCGCCGCGAACGGCGGCTTGCCGCCGAGGCAACCAGGCGCCCCGGCGTGGCCGACCGCAGGCTGCTGGACCGGCTGCGCATCCAGCGGCATTACCTCGCGCATCGCGGTTTCCTGCGACCGGGCGCGCTGGACCGCGCGGTGATGTCGCTGGCGCACCAGGGCATTCGCGTCGACTGGGTGCACGGGCGGCACGATGCGGTCTGCCCGCCGCGCAACAGCCGGCGCTGGGCGGCAATGGGCGCGCGCATCGCGCCCGACCGGGTCTCGCTGAGCTTGACCGGCGCGGGGCATCTCGGGCATGAGCCGGCCACGCTGGCGGCGCTGCGGGATCGTGTGAGGGCGGGCGCATGAGCGGCGGGCTGCGCAGGGTCTGGTGGATCGCGGTGAGCCTGCTGGCCGGGCTGTGGTGGGCGGCCCCGGTGGCGGCGGCACCGCGCTGTGCTGCGGCGGACGCCATCCCCTGGCGCGCGGTGGTGCCGGGGGTGTGGGTCTGGCTGCCGCCGGACGGGGGCGAGGTGGCGCCGTCCAATGGCGGGCACGTGATGCCGGTGAGCGTGGTGATCGCGGGTCGCGAGGCCGGTGTGATCGACCCGGGACCGAGTTACCGGCACGGCCTGCGGCTGCGCCGGTCGCTGGCGTGCCGCTTCGGGGCGCGCGTGCGCTGGATCGTCAACACCCACGCCCATGCCGAGAACGTGCTGGCCAACGCGGCGTTTGCCGACGACATCGCGGCGGGCCGGATCGCGCTGCTGGCCAGTGCGCCGACGCGCGAAGGCATGGCGCAGCGTTGCCCGGACTGCCTGGCGAGCCTGGTGCGGCGGGTGGGCCAGCCGGCCATGGCCGGCACCGAGATCGTGTTGCCCACGCACACCCTGGCCGAGGGCGATGTGTTGCGGGTGGGGCGGATCGCGCTGCGCGTGATGCCGCTGGAACACGGGCACACCGACGGCGACCTGGTGCTGTGGGACGCGCGGCGGCGTGTGCTGTGGGCCGGTGGACTGGCGTACCAGGACCGGGTGCCCGAGCTGGCGCAGGGACAGGTGCAGGGCTGGCTGGAGGCGCTGGATCGGCTGGAGCGGCTGCGCCCGCGCCACCTGATCGCCGCCACCTGGTCGTCGTCGTCCGGCGCGGCGCCACCGCCCGCGCTGGGCGCCACGCGCGATTACCTCAAGGGGCTGAGCGCCGGGGTGCTGGCGGCGATGGACCGTGGCGTCCAGGCGCATGAGGCCGGTCAGGTGGATCTGCCGGCGTTCGCGTCCTGGGCCGGTTACGGCACGCGCCACGGCTTCAATGTGCAGCGTGCCTGGCGCGAGCTGGAGCCGGTCTGGATGGACCAGGGCGCTGCGCCCCGATGAGCCGCGTCAGCCCAGCGCGTCGGGCGGCAGCAGGTTCTTCTTGCGGTAGATGGTGTTTCGAGAGACGCCCAGCGCCTTCGCCGCCGCCGACACGTTGCCCTTGTGCAGCCGGAGCATCTGTGCCATCGCGCTGAGCGCGACGTCCTGCAGCTTCTGGCCGTCGACCGGCGGTTCGGGCATCGGCGGGGCGCTGGGCATTTCAGGCAGGGTTTCCTCGACCGTCTGCAGCGGCTGTCCCAGTCGCAACGCCATCGGGTGCGGCAGGCCGTGCTCCAGCTCTTCCAGGAAATCGTCCGGCAGGTGTTCCATGTCGATCACGCCGGCGCAGCCGACCATGACCACCGCGGTGCGCAGCAGGTTGTGCAACTGGCGGAAGTTGCCTGGCCAGTGGTAGCGCTTGAAGATGTCCATCACGCGCGGCGAGATTCCGATGTGCTGGCCGTTCTCGCACAGGGACTTGACGATCTTCTGCACCACCAGGTCGAAGTCGGTGCGCTCGCGCAGCGCCGGCAGCCGCACCACCAGGCCGTTGAGGCGGTAGTAGAGGTCTTCGCGGAAGTCGCCGCGCGCGATCATGTCCTTGAGGTTCTTGTGGGTGGCGCTGACGATGGCGACGTCGACATCGACTTCCTTGCCCGCGCCCAGCGGGCTGACGCGCCGCTCCTGCAGCACGCGCAGCAGCCGCGCCTGCAGGTGCTTGGGCATGTCGCCGATTTCGTCGAGGAACAGCGTGCCGCCGTTGGCCTGCAGGATCTTGCCGATCGAGCCCTTCTTGCGCGCGCCGGTGAAGGCGCCTTCCTCGTAGCCGAACAGCTCCGACTCGATCAGCGTGTCAGGGATCGAGGCGCAGTTGACGGAGACGAAGGGCTGGCCCGAGCGGTTGGAGTCGCCGTGGATGGCCTGCGCCAGCAGGTCCTTGCCGGTGCCGGTTTCGCCCAGGATCATCACCGGGATGTCCTTGCCCGAGACCATGCGCAGCTTGTGGATCACTGCCGAGACCTGCGGGTCGCCGGTGTCCAGGTACTGCAGGGTCGAGAGGTGCGGCCGCCGCACAGGGGGGCGTGTCGCCAGCGGCGCTGCGGCCGGCGCGGGCGCGGTCGAGGCCCTTTCCTCGGCCTGCAGCGGGCTGACCGGCGCGGACCCGTGTCCTGCCGACCAGGGGTTGGCGGACTTGACCTTGACCCGGCACCAGACCGCGACGCCGTTGTGCAGCACCAGTTGCTTGGGAGTCGGCAGGGTGCCGCTGAACAGGTCGATCAGCGAGGAGATCGGAATGCCGAACAGCGAGGAGAACGTGTGGGCCTTGAGCGCGGCGAACGGCAGGCCGATCTGGAACTGCGCGCTGCGATTGGCCGAGATGAAGCGGCCCTCGGGCGAGAACACAGCGATGCCTTCGACCAGGGTGCCGAGGAACTCGGAGCGGGTGTGGAAGTGGACCCGGATCGCCTTGGGGAAGATGTCGGCGAACATGTGGTTCTCGATCATCTGTGCCGACATGCGCACCAGTGCCAGCGTGTGCTGGTGGAAGCTGCGCTGGTCGCCGGTCACGTCCAGCGCGCCGATCACCTGTCCGTAGGGATCGAAGATGGGCGAGCACGAACAGGTCAGGAACTTGTTCGCGTTCATGAAGTGCTGGTTGCCGTGGACGGTCAGCGCCTCCTCTTCGGTCAGTGCGGTGCCGATAGCGTTGGTGCCCTTGGTCTTCTCGGACCAGTCCATGCCGGGCATCAGCGCCACGCGCGAGGCCTTTTCCAGGAAATCGGAATCGCCCAGCGAGTGCAGCACCATGCCCTTGGACGAGGTCAGCAGCACCATGCTGTGGGTGTTGGCGATCTGGTCGTAGAGCGTCTCCATGACCGGCGCCGCGTGCTGGAACAGGAAGCGGTTCTCGTCGAGCGCGCTGGTCAGGTCGCCACGCAGCGGGCTGGAGAAGTCCGGCTCCGACTGTTCGGTGATGCCGTAGGCGCGCGAGCGCTGATGCGACTGGTTGATGGCATCACGGCCGTCTGGACTGCCGACGGTGGAAGGGATGTCGGCACGCTCCCCGCCGGAGGGCGTGTACGTGGCGGCACTCATGTTGTCTCCTGGGTCCGGGGGAAGTCCACCCCAGTAATCCATCGTCCATATCGGCTCTTGCTGGCCAGACTGAACAGCGGGCTGGTTTTGATCGTCTCGGGTCATGGGATTGTCTTCACATCTGTGCCACGAATCAACAGAGGAAATCCCCCGATGAAACATTGCGTGGCAGTTGCCTCCTTTCGACACATAGCAATTCTTCGGCCATGAGGCGCCGGATCGCCTTGTCCCGCCGTTGCCCCCTGCGGCTGTCCCTTCGGAGGCAGCCTGTCGCACGGCATTGCGTCAATTTGGAACAGTCGGCGCGGTGTCACACCCGGCGTGTCTTTGGAAAACGGGCCGGCTGCGGGACGGTCCGGCGAGTGGCCTGCTTATTGCTTTTTGGGCTGTGCTCACCTTTCCCGAATCCGGAGACAACCCATGCAGTTCATTCCCTCCTCCTCTTTCCGTCAGCGTGCCGCGCGGGCCTGCGCCCTGGCCCTTGGCCTGCTGGCCTCGGGTGCCGTCATGGCCCATGGCGACGTGACGCCGCAGGCGGTCGACACCCACACACTGCCCCAACTGGGCGCCAAATGGCTGGAGGCCAACCCCTACAACGAACAGAGCCCGGCGCGCGCCGAAGCGCTGCGCATCGGGACCTCGGCCTTCAACCAGAACTGCGCGCGCTGTCATGGTCTTGAGGCGATTTCCGGCGGCATCGCGCCGGATCTGCGCAAAATCGACAGCGACTGCCTCGGACTCGCCGATGCGGCCAAGAAGGCGGCCTGCCTGCGCGAGATGGACGACTACTTCATCTCGACCGTGCGACGGGGCCGTACGCGCGACGGACGCGTCTACATGCCCCCCTTCGAGGCCACCCTGTCCCAGGAAGCGATCTGGACCATCCGGACCTACATCGAGACCCGTCGCGAACCCTGAACGCCTCACAAGAACACACGGAGACAAGCCCATGCACGAGACGAGCCCCAACGACCGGCGCGGACTGCGCCGGCGGCAGGCGATGGCGCTGCTGCCGATCACCCTGGCCATGCCCTGGTCCGCGATTGCGCAGACCGATCTGAGTGACCTGGAACGGGTTCGCGCCAGCGGCACGCTCAAGGTCGCGGTGTACAAGGACAACGCGCCCTTCTCCAGCGGCCCGGTCGCCGACATGAAGGGCCTTGACGTGTCGCTGGCCGAGGCGCTGGCGCGCCAGATGAATCTCAAGCTCTCGCTGCTGCCCTTCGATGCGGGCGAGAACATGAACGATGACCTGCGCAACATGGTCTGGCGCGGCCACTACCTGGGGTACGGCCCAGCCGACGTGATGCTGCAGGTGCCCGCCGACCGTTATCTCGCCAACGCCAATCCGCAGGTCACCATCCTGGCGCCCTACATGCGCCAGTCCAATGTGCTGCTGCACGACACGCGGCGTCTGGCCGATGCCGCCGCGCCCGAGGACCTCAAGGGCCTGCCGCTGGCGGCCGAGAAGGGTTCCGGCGCGGCCAGTGTGCTGATGGGTTATGGCGGTGGCCTGCTGCGCAACCAGGTGGCCATCTTCGACTCGGGTGTCGAGGCCGCGTCGGCGGTGCTGGACGGCCGGGCGGTCGCTGCCTTTGTCACGCGGGCGCAGGCGGAAGCCGCGCTGGCGCGCCAGTCGGGTGCCGCCGCACGGGCGCGCATCTCCAAGATCACCTTCAACAACGGCATCGTCGACAACGGCTGGCCGGTGGCGCTGGCGGTCAAGTCGTCCAACAAGAACCTGGGGGCGGCGCTAGAGGGGGCGATGAAGTCGGTCCGCGAGAGCGGCGAGATGCTCGCGATCTTCAAGCAGCACGGCTTGACGCTGACCGCGCCGTAATCGGCTGCCCTGCAACCTGGAGCGAAAGGCCTGATCGATTCGATCAGGCCTTTTTTCTGGTCAGCTTGCGGTAGACGGTGGCGCGGCTGATGCCCAGCGCGCGGGCGGCTTCCATCACATTGCCGCGGGCGTCCTCGACCGCACGGCGGATCAGCGCGGCCTCGACGTCCTTGAGCGGCATGCTGTGGCTGGACGGTCGCGCCGCGCCGCAGACGCGCCCGGGGCCCTGGGCCAGCAACTGCAGCCGCAGGCCCGACCACAGCGGCACCTCGAACGCGGGCCGGTGCTGGCGGGCGGCGTCGAACAGGCTGTCGGTCGGTATCGCGAACAGGTCGGCGCAATGCATGGTGCCCTGGCGCGGGACCAGTCCCAGCATGTCGGCCGCCGCACGGTTGGCGCCGGTGATGCCGCCGTCACCATCGACGCAGACCAGTCCGTCGTTGTCGTCTCCGAGCACCCGCCCCGGCCAGTTCAGCCGCAGCAGCAGGCGGTGCGGGCGCGATGTCGTGAGCGCGTTCTCGATGCTGCGCGCCGACTGGGTCACGAGGTGCTTGAGCGCGGGCTGCTCGGTCACGTCGATGCCGGTCAGGTCCAGCATACCGACGCAGTGGCCGTCCGGCCCCCAGATCGGCGCGCCGGCACAACTGAACATCCCGGTGTCGCGGAAGAAATGTTCCCCCCGGTGCAGCCAGACCGGTTCGAGATCGGTCAGCGTGGTGCCGATGGCGGTGGTCCCCACGGCCGCCTCCGAGAGGTCGACGCCGACCCGCGCAATTGCCGCTGCCTTGGGGTTGCTGCGATCCACCGGACCATCGACCTCGATCACCGTCCCGCGTGCATCGGTGAGGATCGCGAAGTAGCGGCTGTGCACCATCGCGCGGGAGAGTGTCCGGATCACCGGCGAGGCCGCCTGGAGCAAGGGGCGGCTGGCGTCCTGCGCGATGCGGATGTCGCCGGGCGAGACCGGCTCGAATTCGACCCGCTGCTGGGGGCGCTGTCCCATCGCGAGACAACGCCGCCAGGACCGTTCGATGGCCGGTGCGAGCCAGGGCGTCGGCGCGGTCTCCCCGGCCTCCAGCACGGCGTGCCGGGCACGCTCGATCAGGGTCAGGCGCTGGTCGCCGGGCGTGGGGTTCGATGCGGGTGTGATCACGTCGTCCTCTGCGATCGGGAGCGGTAGTGTTGCAGATTGCCGCAGGGTCGAACACCGGTTCGACCCTATGTGCCTGCAAAGCCTCTCATCCGCAAGTCACGTGCCATGCCGCAGCCGCGGCGGCCGGTTCAGGCAGCGCGTGCGCCGCTGAAGCAGACCGGGCCGGCTTCGCTGCTCTCGCGCGGCTCGATCCGGTCCTTGGCCGGGCCGACCTGCGCATCGCGGGGCAGCGCCACACCGTTCTTCACCGCCAGCACCTCGGCCATGATCGAGACCGCGATTTCCGAGGGCATCTTGCTGCCGATGTAAAGACCGATCGGCCCGCGCATCGATGCCAGGCTGTCCTCGGTCTGCTCGAAGTGCTCGATCATGCGGGCGCGGCGCGCCTCGTTGTTGCGTCGCGACCCGATCGCGCCGACATAGAAGGCCTCGGTGCCCAGCGCCTCCAGCAGGGCCAGGTCGTCCAGCTTGGGGTCGTGGGTCAGCGCGATCACGCAGGTGCGGCGGTCGACGCCGAAGTCGCGCACGACGTCGTCGGGCATGCCCGTGTCCAGCCGCGCAGCGGGCACGTTCCAGCTGCCGCGGTGCTCTTCGCGCGGGTCGCAGACCGTGACGCTGAATCCGCAGAAGATCGCCATGGTCGAGAGGTATTCGGCGAGCTGGCCCGCGCCGATCAGCAGCATCCGGTATTCGGGACCGAAGGTGTTGCGCAGCAGCTTGCCGTCGTCTCGCAGGCCCTCGGGCCGTTCGCAGGGAGCGACGGTGACCTCGCCGCTGGCCAGGTCGGTGGTCCGCAGCATGAGCTTGCCTTCGCCGAGCGAGCGCACCAGCGCGTCGAGCACGGCCGCGTCCGGGTTGAATTCCAGCAGCAGCTCCAGGGTGCCGCCGCAGGGCAGGCCGAAGCGGTGCGCCTCGTCCGCGCTGACGCCGTACTTGACGCGTTCGGGCGGCCCGTCCGGGATGTCGTGCGTCGACTGCGCGGCGGTCCCGGCCTCGGCCGGGCGGCGGTAGCGATAGATCAGGTCGTCCTCGATGCAGCCACCCGAGACCGAGCCGATCACCGCGCCGGTCTCGCACAGCGCCATGATCGATCCGACGGGGCGCGGAGAGGAGCCCCAGGTGCGGATGACGGTGGCCAGCAGCGCGCGGCGTCCGGCCTGCCGCCATTGCAGCAATTGGCGCAGGACGGTGATGTCGAGGTTTTCCATGCGATGTCTCCTGCGTCGGGGGTGGCGCTCAGCGACTGAACCACCACAGCGCCAGCACCACGGCGGCGCCCGCGGCCCAGACCCAGACCGGGATGCCGCCACCTGCCTGGGCCGGGGCGTTCGCCGCCGTTGCGTCAGCGGCCGGGGCGCCAGGCGCCGCAGCCGCCTCGGCGCGCGCCGCCTCGCGGGCGGCATAGGCCTCGGGGTGGGCTTGCTGCATGGCCTCGTCAAAGCGTTTGAAGAAGTCCTCGGCCATGCTCTTGGCGGTGCCGTCGATCAGGCGCTGACCGAGCTGGGCCACCTTGCCTCCGACGGTGGCGTGCACGGTGTAGTCCAGCGCGCAGCCATGTTCCGCGTCGGACAGCCGGACCTCGGCCGTGCCCTTGCCGAAACCGGCCACGCCGCCCTGACCCTCGAAGTTGATCTTGTAGGACTCGGGCGGAACGATGTCGCTGAGCAGGATCTTGCCGGCGAACTTGGCCGCGACCGGGCCGATCTTGACGGCCATGCCGACGGCGTACTGGTTGTCGCCTGCGGGCTCGACCTTGTCGCAGCCGGGGATGCAGGCCTTGAGCACGGCGGGGTCGTTCAGTGCGTCCCAGGCCTGTTGCCGGGTGATGGCCAGGGAACGGTTGCCTTGCATGTCCATTTTGGGGGTCCTTCCGGGTGTCTGTGTGGGGTGTGAATCAGCGCCGCAGGACGGTCGCGATGCTCGCGGCCAGGTCTTCGAGCTTGCTGAGGTTGTGGACGGCGAGCATGCCGTGTGCATGGGCGTGCAAGGCCGCCGCGCCGCGCGCGATCGGGGCATAGCCATCGAAGCGCAGCAAGGGGTTGAGCCAGAGCAGCCGGCCGCAGCGGCGCCGCAGCCAGAGCAGTTCCTCCGTCAGCGCCTGCGGCTCGCCGGTGTCCAGTCCGTCGCTGACGATCAGCACCAGGGTGCGGCGACCGACCAGGCGCCGCGCGTGATGCTGTCGCAGGGCCTGCAGCGACTCGCCGAGCTGGGTGCCGCCAGCGAAGTCGGCGATGGCGTCGTTGGCGTGTTCGAGCATCGCGTCGGTGTCGGCCAGCCGGAACGCCGGCGTGAGGTCGGTCAGGCGGGTGCCGAAGGCGAAGACATCCCGGCGCCGGTGGTGTCGGGTGGCTGCGTGCAGGAAAGCCAGCAGCAGGCGGGTGTAGCGCTCCATCGAACCGGACACATCGACCAGCACCATCAGCGGCAGCGCCTGCTCGCGGCGGGCGCGGCGAGGCAGCTCGATCAGTTCGCCGCCGTGGCGCACCGCGCGGCGCATGGCGCGCGGCCAGTGCGGCTTTTCACCGCGTTGTCCCGGCTGGGTCCGGCGCGAGGCATAGGTCGGCAGCGGCAAGCGGACGTCACGGGCCAGTCGCTCGACCAGGCGGTACTCGGTGCCCGAGAGGGCGTTGAAGTCGGCGCGGCGCAGCCGCTGGATGTCGCTGGCCGTCATGGCCGCATCGAACTCGACCTTCTGGTCTTCCTGCTTCGGCTGGGCCTGGTGGCCGTAGGTCTTCTGGGGCGAGAGCGCCTCGCGCACGCGGGGCCGGCGTTTGCTCGGTTCGGCTTTGCCCTCGGCCGAGGGCAGCAACTGGGAGAGCAGCTTCTGCGCGATCTCGGGGTTGCGGAAATAGGTGTCGAACAGTTCGCGGAACACCAGGCGGTCCTGCTCCCGCGACACCATCACGGCTTCCATCGCGGCGCTCACATCGTCCTTGCGTTCCAGGCCCACCGCCAGTGCGGCCTCGGTGGCGAGCGCGATGCGGGCGCTGTCCATGCGCACGCCGGCCCGGCGCAGCGCGCGACCGAAGCCGGCGATGTTGTCGGCGAGCTTGCCGGTGCGGGCGTCTCCGAGCTGCACGGGGTCTTCCTCAGGCGGGCGCGTCGGCGGGCCTGAGCAGTTCGGCCGCCATGTCGCGGGTCAGCGCGGCCACGTCCTCGCGCTGCTTGAACAGGATGCCGGCGGTGTCGGTCAGGACCTCGGGATCGATTTCCAGCGTGTCCAGCGCCACCAGTGCCTTGGCCCATTCGACGCTCTCGGCGATGCCGGGGGAGCGCTGGAAGGCGTTGGCAAACGGCTGGCTGCGCAAGCGCCCGACCACCTCGGCCACCTGGGCGGCCAGCGCGGCGGAGGCCTGCGGCACCTGGGCCCGAACGATGTCCAGTTCGCGCGCGCGCTCCGGGTAGTCGAGCCAGTGGTAGAGGCAACGGCGCTTGACCGCGTCGTTGAGTTCGCGGGTGCGGTTGCTGGTGAGGATCGTCACCGGAGAAAACGCGGCGCGCACCGTGCCCAGCTCGGGAATGCTGACCTGGTACTCGCCGAGATATTCGAGCAGGAAGGCCTCGAAGGGCTCGTCGGCGCGGTCGACCTCGTCGATCAGCAGCAGCGCACCCGGCTCAGGCGCCTGCAGCGCGGCCAGCAACGGGCGTTTGATCAGGTAGCGCGCCTGATACACCTCCCGCTCGATGCGGGTGACCTCGTCGGCGCTCTCGCTGCCGGGCGCAAGCTCCAGCCGGGTCTGCGCCGCTCGCATGTGCAGCAACTGCGCCGTGTAGTTCCATTCGTACAGGGCCTCGCGCTGCTCCAGCCCGTCGTAGCACTGCAGGCGCAGCAGCGCGCGGTTGAGCGCCACGGACAAGGCCTTGGCCAGCTCCGTCTTGCCCACGCCGGGTTCTCCCTCCAGCAGCAGCGGGCGCTGCAGCTTGAGCGCGAGGAAGACCGCCGTGGCCAGCCGGCGGTCGGCGTAGTAGCCGGCCGCCTGAAGGGCCTGGGTCAGGGCGTCGATGGTCGGGAAGGCGCTCATGGTCGGTCAGTGCGTTGCAGAAAAAAGGGCCCCTGGGCGGTTGGCCCGGGGCCCTGCGTGGCGACGGCAGGCCTCAGGCCATCTGGGCGACGGCGCGCTGCGTCAGCACGCCGATCAGGTTGGCCCGGTAGGCCGCGCTGGCATGCAGGTCGGCGCTGCAGTCGTCGGCGCTGACCTTGACGCCGGCCGCCGCCTGCGGCGTGAAGCTGGCGTTGAGCGCGGCTTCCAGCCCGGCATGACGGAACACGCCGTTGCCCGCGCCGGTCACGGCCACGCGCACGCCGCTGTCGGTCTGGGCGACGAACACGCCGATCAGCGCGAAGCGCGAGGCCGGCTGGTTGAACTTGACGTAGGCCGCCTTCTTCGGGATCGGGAAGCTGATCGCGGTGATCAGCTCGCCGTCTTCGAGGGCGGTGGTGAACATGCCCTGGAAGAAGTCGTCGGCGGCGATCTTGCGCTTCGTGGTGTGCACCGTGGCGCCCAGGCCGAGCACGGCACTGGGGTAGCAGGCGGAGGGGTCGTTGTTGGCGACCGATCCGCCCATCGTGCCCATCGCGCGGACCTGCTTGTCGCCGATGTGGCCGGCCAGGTGGGTGAGGGCGGGGATGGTGGCGGCGACCTCGGCGCTGTTGGCCACATCGATGTGGCGCGTCATCGCGCCGATCACCAAGGCGTTGCCTTCCTTGCGGATGCCGGCGAGTTCCTTCACGCCACCGAGGTCGACCAGGGTGCCGGGTTGGGACAGCCGAAGCTTCATCGAGGCGATCAGGGTCTGGCCTCCGGCCAGCGGCTTGGCACCACCGGCGGCGGACTTCACCGCGTCGGCCAGGGTCGAGGGCTTTTCAAGACTGAGTTCGTACATGGTGTTCCTCCTGCGTTCAGGCCTTGGCGGCCTGGATGGCTTCCCAGACACGGCCCGGCGAGGCGGGCATGTCGAACTCCTTGACGCCCAGCGGGCGCAGGGCATCGAGCACGGCGTTGATCACCGCCGGCGGCGAACCGATGGCACCGGCCTCGCCGCAGCCCTTGGTGCCCAGCGGGTTGTGGGTGCAGGGCGTGCAGATCGTGTCGATGTTGAAGGTCGGGAAGTCGTCGGCGCGCGGCATGGCGTAGTCCATGAACGAACCGGTGAGCAACTGGCCGGTCTCCTTGTCGTAGACGCAGTTCTCCAGCAGCGCCTGGCCGATGCCTTGCACGATGCCGCCGTGGACCTGACCCTCGACGATCATCGGATTGATGATGGTGCCGAAGTCGTCGACGGCGCTGAAGCGGTCGACCCGGACCTTGCCGGTGGCCGGGTCGATCTCGACCTCGCAGATGTAGGTGCCGGCCGGGAAGGTGAAGTTGGTCGGGTCGTAGAACGCGGTTTCGTTCAGGCCCGGCTCCAGCTTGTCCAGCGGGTAGTTGTGCGGCACGTAGGCGGTCAGCGCGACCTGGCCGAAGGTGACCTTCTTGTCGGTGCCCTTGACGGTGAACTCGCCGTTGGCGAACTCGACGTCCGCGTCGCTGGCCTCCATCAGGTGGGCCGCGATCTTCTTGGCCTTGGTCTCGATCTTGTCCAGCGCCCGCATGATGGCGGCGCCGCCGACCGAGATCGAGCGCGAGCCGTAGGTGCCCATGCCGAAGGGCACGCGGCCGGTGTCGCCGTGCACCACATCGACCGCGTCGACCGCGATGCCCAGGCGTGCCGCCACGACCTGCGCGAAGGTGGTCTCGTGGCCCTGGCCGTGGCTGTGCGAGCCGGTGAACACCGTCACGCTGCCGGTCGGGTGGACCCGCACCTCACCGCACTCGAACAGGCCGGCCCGCGCACCGAGCGCACCCGCGATGTTCGAGGGCGCAATGCCGCAGGCCTCGATGTAGGAGCTGTAGCCGATGCCTCGCAGCAGACCCTTGGCCTCGCTGGCCGCGCGGCGCTGGGCGAAACCCGCCACGTCGGCGTTCTCGTTGGCCTTGTTCATCGCGCCGAGGTAGTCGCCCACGTCGTACTGGAGCGCGACCGGCGTCTGGTAAGGCCAGCTGCTGATGAAGTTGCGTTTGCGGATCTCGTCCTGGCCCAGGCCCATCTCCCAGCCGCAGCGGCTCACCAGCCGCTCCAGCAGGTAGGTCGCCTCGGGCCGGCCGGCGCCGCGGTAGGCGTCCACCGGCGTCGTGTTGGTGAACCAGGCGTCGACCTCGACGTAGATCTGGGGGCAGGTGTACTGGCCGGCCAGCAGCGTCGCGTAGAGGATGGTCGGCACCGCGGTCGAGAACGTCGACAGGTAGGCGCCCATGTTGGCGTCGGTGTGCACCCGCATCGCGAGGAACTTGCCGTTGGCGTCCATGGCCATTTCGGCGTGGCTGATGTGGTCGCGGCCGTGCGCATCGGTCAGGAACGACTCGCTGCGCTCGCAGGTCCACTTGATGCTGCGGTTGGTCTGCTTGGCGGCCCAGGTCAGCGCCACGTCTTCGGCGTAGAGGAAGATCTTGGAGCCGAAGCCACCGCCGACGTCGGGCGCGATTACGCGCACTTTGTGTTCGGGCAGGCCGAGCACGAAGGCCGTCATCAGCAGGCGCTCGACGTGCGGGTTCTGGTTGGCGACGTAGAGGGTGTATTCCTCGGTCGCGCGGTTGTAGGAGCCGATCGCTGCGCGCGGCTCCATCGCGTTGGGCACCAGACGGTTGTTGGTCAGGTCGAGTTTGGTGACGTGCGCGGCCTTGGCGAACACGGCGTCCACCTGGGCCTTGTCACCGATCGCCCACTTGTAGCAGTGGTTGTCGGGCGCGGCGTCGTGAAGGGCCGGCCCCTTGGCGGCCTCGCGCATGTCGATCACGGCCGGCAGCACGTCGTAGTCCACACCCACGGCCTCGGCGGCGTCCTTGGCCTGCTGCAGCGAGTCGGCGACCACCATGGCCACCGCGTCGCCGACATATCGCGCCTTGCCGATCGCCAGGATCGGGTGCGGCGGCTCCTTCATCGGTGTGCCGTCGGTCGAGGTGATGAGCCAGCCGCAGGGCAGGCCGCCCATCTTGCCGTCGATGTCGGCGCCGGTGAATACCGCGACGACACCGGGCATGGCCTTGGCTGCGGCGGTGTCGATGCTCTTGATGGTGGCGTGCGCGTGCGGGCTGCGCACGAACACGGCGTAGCTCTGGTTGGCATGCGTGATGTCGTCCGTGTACTGACCGGCGCCGGTCAGGAACCGGTAGTCCTCCTTGCGGCGGACGGCCTCGCCGATGTGCGGCAGCTTGCTGATGTCGGATGCACCCATGTCGTGTCTCCTCAGGCCGAAGCCATGTCGGCCTTGCCCTTGAGCACGGCCTTGACGATGTTCTGGTAACCGGTGCAGCGGCACAGGTTGCCTTCGAGCAGTTCCCGCACCTCGGCCTCGCCGGCCTTGGGGTGGTGCTTGCACAGGTCAACCGCGCTCATCACCATGCCCGGGGTGCAGAAGCCGCACTGCAGGCCGTGGCATTCCTTGAATGCGGCCTGCATGGGGTGCATCGCGCCGTCGGGCGCCGAGAGGCCTTCGATGGTGGTGATGTCGGCGCCGCTGACCTGGCCGGCCAGCACATTGCACGACTTGATCGCCCGCCCGTCCTTGATCACCGTACAGGCGCCGCATTGCGAGGTGTCGCAGCCGACGTGGGTTCCGGTGAGTCCGAGGTGCTCTCGCAGCAACTGGACGAGAAGGGTGTTGGGTGGGACGTCAACGGTCCTGGATTGCCCGTTGACCTTGAGCTGAACCTGCATCGTTGTCTCCTGTTATGTGTGGGCCGCAATCAGTGAAACATGGGCCCGAAAAGCCGGCGCTGAGTGTTAACCCTCAGATCGGCCGAGGGTGTCCACACTTTCTCAATTTGAGACACCCGCATCCGATC
This sequence comes from Hydrogenophaga sp., assembly GCA_016790705.1. Taxonomy (GTDB): domain Bacteria; phylum Pseudomonadota; class Gammaproteobacteria; order Burkholderiales; family Burkholderiaceae_C; genus Hydrogenophaga. The sequence goes on along the minus strand of JAEUOT010000067.1, from coordinate 120,515 downwards.
GGCTGCGCCGGGCGTGTCCGCCGGGCACCGGCGCGGAACTTTGGATTGCCTCCGGAGAGGGCGGATGAATACCTTGGTCCTGCTTGTAAGTCATTGTTTTCGCAGTCAATTTTTCTGGCGATCTGCCGAAACACATATCAGGTCCGGCGCTGTCCGGATCACGGGTACCGACAGACACACGCATCAAAGGAAGGTTTCAAAATGAAATTCGTCACCACGCTCATGTCCGTTTGCGCCGTTCTCGCGCTGACCGCCTGTGCGACGGCAACGCCTCCTGCTCCCGTCGCATCCGCCCCCGCCGTGTTCCAGACCAAGGTCACGCAGTTCCCCAATCCGCAGGTCAACGAGGCCGCCAGCGCCTACGTCTCCCACTACAAGCAGACGGTGGAGCAGAGCCTGCAGTCGGGCAAGTACGAGCGCGAACTGGCGTTCAAGTACCTCAGCGCCGAGTCCTGCTTCGACAGCCGCGCGGTGCGCCTGCTGGACCGTGAACTGACGGCCGAAGAGAAGACGGGTCTGGTCAAGGCCTATGTGTCGCCGGAGAAGCTCAAGGCCTACGAAAAGCTGGCCTCGGGCCACTTCATGCGGGTCAACGGCCTGGAAACCTTCTCCTGCGAGATCGCCGGCCTGAGCGTGGATCGCCGCAACGTCCGCTACTGAGGTCGCTCACCGTCCACGGTGATTCTTGATACCCTTGGGGGTAGATGGCCTGAGCCGGGGCCGGGGCATCGCGCCCGGTCGGTTCGGGCCCTTCCGTTCGTCCTCAAGGAGATGCCTGCATGAGTGATCAAGCCACCGTGACCCTGACCCGTCAGTCGGGGTACCAGTTTCTGGTCGATTTCGGTCCGGCCATTGCCCAGCTCGTGGCCGACGAACCGCCCCCGCTGGGCGCTGCGGCGGGCCCCGCGCCCAATCACCTGCTGCTGGCGGCCGTCGCCAACTGCCTCAGCGCGAGCCTTGTGTTTGCGCTGCAGAAGTTCAAGCAGGACCCGGGGCCATTGACCGTCACCGCGACGGCCAACACCGGTCGCAATGAGAACAACCGGCTGCGCATCACCCGCATCGACGTTCAGCTCGCGCTCGGGCGACCGGCCGGTGAACTGGAACACCTGGACAGGGTGCTGGCCCAGTTCGAAGAGTTCTGTACGGTGTCGATGAGCGTGCGTCAGGGCATCGCCATCGACGTTCGGGTGTCCGACACCACGGGCGCCGTGATCAAGGGCTGATCACTTCACGAACCAGGTGCCGGCCATCTTCATGCCGAGCAAGGTCAGGGACAGCGAGCCCAGCACATGCAGGCTGGTGGTGCCCAGCGCCAGCGCGTAGCGCGCGTGCTGCAGCATCGACACCACCTCGGCCGAGAAGGTCGAGAAGGTGGTGAGTGCGCCCAGGAAGCCAGTGACCAGGGCCAGCCGCCACGCCGGGTCGAGCTGGGTCTGGCTCTGGAAGAACACCACCGCGACACCGATCAGCCAGCCGCCCACGAGGTTTGCGATCAGCGTGCCCCAGGGCAACAGGGCATGGCCCTGGTTGAGCCAGAGGCTCAATTGCCAGCGGGAGAGGGCGCCGACGCTGGCACCCAGGCAGATCGCAACGACTTGCAGCATGGTTCAGCGAGGCTCAGAAGGGCGGATCGTCGTCACCCACGGCAGTGACGGCTTCCTGCTTGGGTTTGGCGGGTGCCGGTTCTGCGCCCGGCAGCGCCGCGCCGGGTTCGATCTCGCCGCCCAGCGCCCCGACCAGCGCCGGGATCAGTTGGCTCAGTTCGCCCGTGGCCAGGGCCACATCGGTGTCGAAACCGCTCTCGTCGTCGTTGGGCCGGTCGTCGAACACGCCCTCCAGGAAGGCCAGCTTCTTGAGCTGCATGGATTCGGTGAGCGTGAAGCCGATGCGGCCTTCCCAGCTCATGGCCAGCCGCGTCGGCAGCTTGCCTTCGGCCAGGTGCTTGCGCACCTCGTCGGTGAGCAGGTAATGGCGCGTGAACTTCACCGCCGACTTTTCCTCGTCGGCCGATTTGAGTTCGCACTCGCGCTCGACGTTGAAGCCCTCGGGCCAGTCGGCCTCGGGCTCGGTGGTCGCCAGCCATTGCGTCATCGCCGTCTGCGGCGTCATCGCGGTCTGCAGCAAAGTGAGGGCCAGGCTGTCGAAGGCGCGCACCAGCGCGGTCACGACCTCGTCGTTCTTGCCCTGGCTGCCGGCGTCGGTGACCAGCAGTCCGTTCTGCAGGTCGAACCAGACCCAGACGCTGCCACGGCGCGGAAAGGCCTGGGGCAGCAGGGCTTGGAGCGCGTCCTCGCGCAGCTCCCTGGTTTCCTTCTTGCCGGGCTTGCGTCCGGTGGTGGCCTCGATGTGATCGGCCGCTTCCTGTGCCTTTTCCTTGACCACTGCGCCGGGCACAGCCTTGGTCTCAATCACCAGTTTGAGGATGCGCTGGCCATTCACGGATTCGACCAGCGGACCATGCTCTTCACCGCGCGGTTCGGCCCAGCCGACCGATTTGTCCTGCGAGGCGCTGCACGGCACGAAACGCGCCGCGTCCAGCGCGGCCTCCATCGACTCCAGCGTCGCGTCCCAGCCGGGCGCGATGCGGTAGATCGTCACATTCTTGAACACGGAATTCCTTCGAACGGCGGGTCCGCCCAGGTGGCGAACCTCGGCTGGGATGATACCGAGCCGGCTGTCGCCGTCCGGGACGGATTCAGACCAGTTCGGGTAGCCCCGCCAGCCGGTGGCCGGCCGCTTCCAGGGCGCTGCGGATCGCCCGCGCGGCCGCCACGGCGCCCGGGCCGTCGCCGTGCACGCAGATGCTGTGGATGGGCGTGGGCAGGCGCTGGCCGTCGGCGGTGACGAGGCCGCCCGCATCGAGCATGCGCCGCACATGCTGCACACAGTCGGTGGCGGCGTGCAGCACCGAGCCGGGTTGCGAGCGCGGGGTGAGCTGGCCGTCGGACTGGTAGGTCCGGTCGGCGAACACCTCGCGCGCCACGCGCAGGCCCGCTGCCTCGCCCGCGCGCTCCAGCGCCGAGAGCGCAGGCGCCAGCAGGATCAGCTCGCGGTCCAGCGCCTTCACGGCGCGCGCTACGGTGGCGGCAATGGTCTCGTCCGCGCAGGCCATGTTGTTGAGCGCGCCGTGCGGCTTGACGTGGGTCACGCGGCCGCCCTCGGCGGCGGCCATCGCCTGCAGCGCGCCGACCTGGTAGAGGATGGTCGCTTCCAGTTCTTTCGGCGAAAGCTGCATCACCCGCCGCCCGAAACCCTGCAGGTCGGGGAAGGCCGGGTGTGCGCCCAGGCTCACGCCGTTGGCGACCGCCAGTCGCACGGTCTCGCGCATCACCACCGGATCGCCGGCGTGGAAGCCGCAGGCGATGTTGGCGCTGCCGATCACCTGCAGCAGTTCGGCGTCGCTGCCCATGGTCCAGGCACCGAAGCTTTCGCCGAGGTCGGCATTGAGGTTGATGGGGGTCATGGGTTGTCCTCTCCGGGGTGGGTGGCGAGCATGCCGGAAATCAGGTTGTCGCCGTAGAGCGCGGCTTCGTCGATGTGGCCCGGCGGCAGGAAGGCCTCGCGGCCCGCCAGCCATTGCTGCCAGCGTGTGTGCTGGTCCTGCAGGGCTTGACGGGCCTGTTCGGCGTTCACGGGTGCGAAGCGCACCCGCGTGCCCGGCCGCAGGTGCGCCAGGCGAGGCAGGTCGGCGGTGATCACGGTGGCGATCTTGGGGTAGCCGCCCACGGTCTGACCATCGGCCAGCAGCACGATGGGCTGGCCATTGGCCGGCACCTGGATCACGCCCGGCGTCACGCCGTCGGACACGATGTCGGCGGCGGCGGCGCGGGTGTGTGCGAGCGCCTCGCCTTGCAGGCGCATGCCCATGCGGTCCTGTGCGGGCGTGGCCTGCCATTCCTGCGCGAAGAAGCTCGCCAGCGAGGCGGGCGTGAAATGGTCGTCCTGCGGGCCGGGCATCACACGCACCGGGCCGGCCTCGGGCTCCCAGGACGGGCAGCGCCATTCGCGCGCGTCGCCGCTGCCGGTCTCGCCGCAGGGCAGCGTGTCGCCCGGCTGGAAGGCGCGGCCCAGCACGCCGGACAGGCCGGCACGCCAGTAGCTGGCGCGGCTGCCGAACGCCGGCGGCAGATCGATGCCGCCCGCCACCGCCAGGTAGGCGCAGCCGCTCTCGGCGCTGCCCGGCTGCAGGGTCTCGCCCTCATGCAGCGTCGCGGTCTGCCAAGCGGGCAGCGGCGTGCGTGTGCCGTCCTCGCGCACGCGCTGCGCGCCGATGCGGCCCGCCAGCACGACGCGAACCGGTCCGCGCGTCACACGCAGCACCGTGCCGACGCCGCGCATCTCCAGCACCGCGGCATTCAGCGCGTTGCCCAGCAGCGCGTTGGCGGCCTGGGCCAGCGGCGCGTCGAGCCAGCCCGAGAGCGGCAGGCCGTGGTGCCGGTGCCCGGCGCGGCCGCGGTCCTGGACCGTGGTGCCGATGCCGGGTTGGAGGATTTCAAGCACGCCACTCATGACGCAGCCGCATTCAGAAAGGTCGATCGCGGCAGGCCCCGGGCGATCTCGGTCGCCAGCCGGTCGTGGGTGGCGCGGTCGACGGCGGTCCAGCGCACCTCGTCGCCCGCGGCGAGCATCGCAGGCTGCCCGGCCTGCGCCGGGTCGAACAGCACCACCGGCGTACGGCCCAGCAGGTTCCAGCCGCCCGGGCTTTCCCACGGATAGACCGAACACATGTCCAGCGCGATGGCCACAGAGTGCGCGGGCACCTTCTGTCGCGGCGAGGGCAGGCGGGGCGTGACCAGCGCGGGTGGCAGCCCGCCCATGTAGGGAAAGCCGGGCTGAAAGCCCAGCATGTAGACGCGGAACGTCGCGTCCAGCAACTGCCGGAGCACCTCGTCGCGTGTCAGCCGCTTGAGCTCGCACACGCGTGCCAGATCGGGCGCGAACGCTTCATCGAAGCACACGGGCAGCCGCCACTGGCGTCCCTGCACCGATGTCTGCTGGCCCTCCTGCGCCATGGCCAGCAGCCGCCGACCCAGTGCGCCCGCGTCGCCCGTCCACGGGTCGAAATGCACCGTGAGCGAGCGGAAGGTCGGCACCACATCGGTCACCGGGGTCAGCAGCGGATCGTCGCCGCGCGCGACCGCGACCCGCTCAGCCAGACCCATCACGCGCGCGTTGGTCGCGGCGTCGACGGTATGACCGAACTCCACCGTCCACGCGCTGTCGCCGACCGCCAGCAGGCGCGGCGCCATCGCCGTCACAGCGACGCCGCCGACCGGGCGGCCTGGTCGTACATGCCCGAGAGCACACGCAGCAGCCGCGCAAGTTCGCCGATGTCCTTGTTCAGGGCATCGTCGGCGTGCAGCGCCTGGATCAGGCACTGCTCACGGATCTCGCGGTAGCGCTGCACCATGGCACTGCCAGCCTCGGTGGCGGCGTAGGTCACTTCCTTGCCCGACTTGCTCGACGCCACCATGCCCAGGCTCACCAGCTTCTTGAGCGAGTAGTTCACCAGGTGCGTGTCTTCGATGTTCATGATGAAGCAGATGTCGGACAAGCGCTTGTCGCGTGCCCGGTGGGTCACGTGGTGCAGCACCAGCACGTCCAGCGGCATCAGGTCTTTCAGTCCCGCGGCCGACATGCAGTGCACCACCCAGCGGTGGAAGGCGTTGCTGGCGACGATCAGGCCGAACTCGAACTCGCTCATCTCCGCGCTCTGAGGCGAGACCAGGTGCGCAGAGGACACGATGGGCGATCGTGGTGCGCCGTTGACTGGCGTGCTGCTTGCTTTGGGTGACTTGGCCATGGGGCGGTTTTCCGTGGTGGGCGGTGCTTGTATTTGACGACAATTTGCCAACGATTTGTTGACGATAATGGAAAACACTGGTCACAATCTGTTGCCCTGACCCCTACAGTGCGTGCACCGTCTGCTGCGGTCGTCACCTCAGCGTGTTGTTCAACCTGCAACTGGAGCTTCCATGAAACGTCGTGCCTTCCAACTCTCGATGGCCATTGCCGCCGTTGGCTTCTCGACCTCGGCCTTCGCCCAGGCCAAATGGGATCTGGCCACCGCCTACCCGGCGACCAATTTCCATACGGTCAACATCAGCCAGTTCGCGGCCGACGTGGACAAGGCCAGCGGCGGCAAGCTCAAGATCACGGTGCACCCGAATGCCTCGCTGTTCAAGGCACCCGAGATCAAGCGTGCGGTGCAGGGCGGCCAGGCGCAGGCCGGCGAGATCCTGCTGGTGAACTACCAGAACGAGTGGCAGATCTTCGGTGCGGACGGTCTGCCCTTCGTGGCCGACAGCTATGACGAGGCGGCCAAACTGTGGAAGGTGCAGCGCCCGATGCTGGAGAAGAAGCTGGGTGAGCAGGGCATGATGGTGCTGTACGCCGTGCCGTGGCCGCCGCAGGGTGTCTACAGCAAGAAGCCGCTCAATAGCGCGGCCGACCTCAAGGGCATCAAGTGGCGCGCCTACAGCCCGGCCACCGCGCGCATCGCCGAACTGGTGGGCGCGCAACCGGTGACGGTGCAGGCCGCCGAAGTCAGCCAGGCGTTCGCCACCGGCGTCACCGAAAGCATGATGTCCAGCGGCTCCACCGGCGCCGACGCCAAGCTGTATGAACACGTGAAGTACTGGTACGACACCCAGGCCTGGCTGCCCAAGAACGCGCTGCTGGTCAACAAGAAGGCCTTTGAAGCCCTGGACAAGCCGACGCAGGACGCCGTGCTCAAGGCCGCTGCCGACGCCGAGACCCGTGGCTGGGCCGAGAGCAAGAAGGCCAACGGTGAAAGTCTGGACAAACTCAAGGCCGGCGGCATGCAGATCCTGCCCGCACCGGCGGCGCTCAAGGCCGACATGAAGAAGGTCGGTGACACCATGCTCAAGGAATGGCTGGAGAAGGCCGGACCTGAAGGCCAGGCCCTGGTCGACGCCTTCCGCAAGTGAGCGGCGGCAGCAGCATGCGGCGCGCGCTCAACGTCTTGTACGACGGCTGCGCCTGGCTCGCGGCGGTGTTCATGATCGGCGTGCTGGTCATGGTGCTGCTGTCGGTGCTGGGGCGCCAGTTCCATTTCCATGTGCCGGGAACCGACGCCTACGCGGGCTACAGCATGGCGGCGGCGGGCTTCCTGGCGCTGGCGCACACCCTCAAGCGCAACGAGCACATCCGCGTCACGCTGGTGCTCGGCAAGCTCGCGGGGGGTGCGCGTCGGGGGCTGGAGCTGTGGTCGCTGAGCGCGGCGGTGCTGCTGTCCGGGCTGTTCGCCTGGTTTTCGTTGCGGCTGGTGATGCAGTCGCTGGAGTTCAACGACATCTCGACCGGCAACGACGCCACGCCACTGTGGATCCCGCAGCTGGCGATGGCGCTGGGCACCCTGGTCCTGTTCATTGCATTCGTGGACGAGTGGGTGCTGGAGCTGCGCGGTCAGCGCCAGCACATCGGTGGATCGGAGACGCGCCATGAATGACATGCTGGTCACCGGACTGCTGATCGTCACCTTGTTTGCGCTGCTGGGCAGCGGGGTGTGGATCGGTCTCACCCTTGCTGGCGTGGCCTGGATCGGCATGGAGCTGTTCTCCTCGCGCAGCGCGGGGGACGCGATGGCGGTCACCATCTGGGGATCGGCCAGCAGCTGGACACTGACGGCGCTGCCGCTGTTTGTCTGGATGGGCGAGATCCTGTTCCGCACCAAGCTGTCCGAGAACATGTTCAAGGGTCTGGCGCCCTGGGTCAACGCACTGCCGGGGCGGCTGCTGCACACCAACATCCTGGGCAGCACCATCTTTGCGGCGGTGTCGGGTTCGTCGGCCGCCACCTGCGCCACCATCGGCAAGATGACGATTCCCGAGCTCACCGAACGGGGCTACCCGCCAGAACGCGTGATCGGTTCGCTCGGCGGTGCGAGCACGCTGGGTCTGCTGATTCCGCCCTCGATCGTGATGATCGTCTACGGTGTCGCGGCCGAGGTGTCGATCGCCAAGCTGTTCGTGGCGGGCGTGATCCCCGGGCTGATGCTCGCCGGCCTGTTCAGCGGTTACCTGATGGTCTGGTCGCTGATGAACCCGGACAAGATCCCGAAAGCCGATGCTGGCATGAGCTTCACCGAGAAGCTGCGCGCGTCCAGTGAGCTGATTCCGGTGATCCTGCTGATCGGTGGCGTGATCGGTTCGATCTACGCCGGTGTCGCGACCGCCACCGAGGCCGCGGCCATCGGCGTGGTGGGGGCGCTGTTGCTGTCGGCCTACCAGAAGTCGCTGTCCTGGCAGAACTTCAAGGACGCGCTGCTCGGTGCCACGCGGCTGTACTGCATGATGGCCCTGATCCTCGCGGGCGCGGCCTTCCTCACGCTGTCGATGGGCTACATCGGCCTGCCGCGCCACCTGGCCGAATGGGTGGGGTCGCTGGGCCTGTCTCCGGGCCTGCTGCTGGTCGCGCTGGCGCTGTTCTACATCGTGCTCGGCTGCTTCCTGGACGGCATCTCGATGATCGTGCTGACCATGGGCGTGATCATCCCCACGGTGCAGGCCGCGGGCATCGACCTGGTCTGGTTCGGCATCTTCGTCGTGATCGTGGTCGAGATGGCCCAGATCACGCCGCCGGTGGGCTTCAACCTGTTCGTGCTGCAGGGCATGACGCGGCGCGAGATCAACTGGATCGCGCGTGTCTGCATGCCGTACTTTTTGCTGATGGTGCTGGCTGTCACCATGTTGTACTGGTTCCCGCAAATCGTTCTGTGGCTGCCGGGAAACATGTGAGCGGTTGATTCGTTCAGGCCCGCAGGAAACGCTGCGGCCTGAACGGGTGCGGGTCGATGGTGGTGGCTTCGCCCAGCATCAACTGCGCCAGCAGTTCCCCTGTGCCCGGCCCGGTGGAGAAGCCAATGTGCTGGTGGCCCAGCGCCAGCCACAGCGCATCGTGCCCGGGACACTCGCCGATCATCGGGCGGCAGTCCGGCAGGGTGGGGCGGCTGCCCAGCCAGTCGGGGTCGGTCGTGCGTTCGCCCAGCGGCATCGCCTCACGCGCAGCACGTTCGGCCGCTTCGAGTTGGCCCTTGTGAGGCGGGGCGTGCTGCGCATTCAGCTCGACGCCCGTGGTCAGCCGCAGCCCTTGTGCCATCGGCGCCAGCACATAGCCGCCGGCGGTGTCGTACACCGGCCGGTTCAGCACCGTGTCCTTGGCGGGCCGGAGGTGGCGGTGCTGGCCGCGCTCGAAGGCCATCGGCAGCTTCAAGCCGAACTGCCCGCGCAGGAAGTCGCGCGACCACGGGCCGAGCGCCACCACCACATGCTCGGCGTCGAGCGAGGAACCCGCGCGGGTGTGCACTGTCCAGCCGCCGCTGTGGCGGTGCAGCCCGGTGGCCTCGTCCGCGAGCACCGACCCGCCCAGCGTCTGCAGCCATGCCGCGTAGCCGCGCACCACTTCGGTGGGGCTGTCGACCGAGCTGGCGTCCTGCACCCACAGCGCGCGCGGGAACACCGGTTTCAGGTCGGGTTCCAGTTCGCGCAGCGCACGCGCGTCGAGCACTTGCGTGGCGACGCCGAAACGGGCCAGTGTCTCGCGCCCGAAGGCACCGCCGTCGAACCCGGCCTGGCTGCGATAGAGGAACAGCCAGCCGTCGTCGCGGCGACGCTGCGCAATGCCGGCTTCGACCATCCAGCGCCGATGCACCGAGCCCGATTCGCGGATCAGCGCGTCCAGCGCGGTGGTGGTTTCGAGAAAGGCGGCGGTTCGCGCATGGCTCAGAAACGACAGCCCCCATCGCCACTGGCCCAGCACCCACGGCAGGTGGTAGCGAAACCCTGGGTTCTTGCCCCGCAGCAGCGCCGGCAACTGTGCCCACAGCCCGGGGTGGTTGAACGGCATCAGTGAACTGCGGGCGAGCACGCCAGCGTTGCCGTGCGAGGTGGCGGCACCCGGACCCAGGGGGTCGAGCACTGTGACCGACAGGCCGCGCTGGCGCAACGACAGCGCGCAGGCAACCCCGACCATGCCCGCGCCCAGCACCACCACCCGCTGCACCGCTCTGGTCACACCCATGCTTCAATCATCCTTTGATCCTTGACGTGAATGCACAGCTTATCGCCATGAACGGTTCGCAGGCCGGCGCCGACGGCTTTCTCGGTGTGATCATGCTGGACACGCGTTTCCCGCGACCGCCGGGCGATATCGGCTGCCCGCAGACCTGGGCGCGTGCCGGCGTTCCCGTCCGCTTTCAAACGGTGCGAGGCGCTTCGGCCAGACGGGTCGTGCAGGAGCAGGACCCGGCGCTGCTCGGCCCGTTCATCGACGCCGCACGCGGATTGGTGACCGAGGGCGCGAGCCTGATCAGCACCAGTTGCGGCTTTCTGGCGATGTGGCAGGCGGAGTTGCAGGCCGCGGTTCCTGTTCCGGTGGTCACCTCCAGCCTGTTGCAGACAGCCGATCTGCCCGGGCCGGGCATCGTCACCTTCGATGCGAACGCCCTGGGCACCACACTGCTGCGTCGCGTGGGGGTGCCGGACGGCACGCCCGTGGAAGGGCTGGCGCAAGGTTGCGAATTGCAGTCCCGCATCCTGAGCGACGACACCGTGCTCGATCTCGCGCAGGCCCGGAAGGATGTGGTGGCCGCCGCTGTCCGGCTGGTGTCCCGGCACCCACTGGTTCAGACGGTGGTGCTGGAGTGCACCAACATGCCGCCCTATCGGGCTGCTGTGGAGCAGGCGACCGGGCGGCCGGTCCACGACCTGGAAACTTTGCTGCTGGACGCCTGGCGCTGCGCTCAGAGCTCTTCGACCCGCCGCGCCGGATAGCTGTCCCAGCTCTGGCAGCCTGGGCAGTGCCAGAAGTGCTGCCGGGCCTCGAAACCGCAGGCCGCGCAGCGGTAGCGCTTCAGCGGACCGCTGGCGTGTTCCAGCGCGGTCTGGACCCGTTTCTGTGCGGCGGCGTCGGAGAGGGTTTCACCCGCCAGCCATTGCGTGGCCACCACCAGGGACGGTTCGCGTTCCAGGTGGCTGAGGTAGCGCGCACGCGCTGCGGCCGGCTCCGTGCTCAGTGTGGCCAGCGCGTCGGTGATGTCCAGCGAAGGGGCATGGCTCTGTGCGTCCTCAAGCAAGGCGATCGCTTCGCGCTGGCGCCCGGTGGACACCGCCAGTTCGGCCAGCGGACGCGCCGCCAGCGGAATGCCTTGCGGCGCCTGGCGGGCCATCTGCAGCAGCGTCTCGAACGCGCCGCGGGCATCGCCCTGCTGGGATTTCAGTGCGGACAGTGCCATCCAGCCGCGCGCCAGTTGCGGGGCGCGGTCCACCGCCTGGCTCAGCAGGCGCTGCGCCTCGGCGGCGTCTCCGAGGCTTTGTGCCAGCTCTGCCTCTTCGCACAGGTAGTGCGCCAGTCTCGGGCTGAAGCTGCCTTGGTGGGTGTCTTCAAGGCGCTGTGCGAATCCCTGGGCCTGGCGCCAGTCGCGAGAGCGTTCGGCAATTGCCAGCAGCGCCAGCAGGGCCTCGCCCTCGTAGGCCGAGCCCTCCAGCTTGTGCAGCGCCGATTCCGCCCGATCGAGCAGACCCGCCTTGAGAAAGTCCATCGCCAGCGCATGCTGCGCCCGGTCCCGGTCCTTGCGGCCCAGGTCGGCCCGCGCCAGCAGGTGTTCGTGCACACGCACCGCGCGGTCGTAGTCGCCCCGCCGGCGGAACAGGTTGCCCAGCGCGAAGTGCAGTTCGGCGGTGTCCGGGTCACCCTGGACCGCCTCGATGAACGCGTCGATGGCCTGGTCCTGCTGTTCGTTGAGCAGGTGGTTGAGGCCGCGGAAGTAGGCCTTGGGGGTCTGACGGCTCTCCATGCGCCACTGGCGCAGATCCAGACGCGAAGCCACCCAGCCAAGGGCGAATGCCAGCGGGAGGCCCCAGAGGAGCCAGGTCAGGTCAAGATCCATGCGAAGGGGGCAGGGTCGGGTTCGCGACGGCGTCGGGAACGGGCGGCAAAGGCGACGCGGTTTGCACGGGCACGGGGGTTTCGTGACGTCGACGTCGCGCCCGCAGCCAGAGCGGCAGCATCACGATCACACCCAACACCACACCGATCAGCAGCGCACACAGCAGGATCAGCACCAGCGGTGCCTGCCAGCGGGCGCCGAAGAACAGGTGCAGGGTCACCGCGTCTTGGTTGTTCAGCGCGAAGGCGAACAGCACAAAAAAAATGGCTGCATTGAGCAGCCACATCAGGTACTTCAAATCATCCCCTCTGTGGTGGGACGATTGTAGCGATCAGTCCGGTTTCTTCGGCTCGCGGCCCAGGATCTCGGCGGTCTTGGCGTCCACCTGTTCGCGCAGGGCTTTGCCCGGCTTGAAGTGCGGTACGCGTTTCTCCGGAATCATCACGCTCTCGCCCGAGCGCGGGTTGCGCCCGATGCGGGGAGAGCGACGATTGACGGAGAAGCTGCCAAACCCCCGGATCTCGATCCGATGGCCCTTGACCAGCGCATCGCCCATGGCGTCCAGGATCGCCTTGACGGCAAACTCGGCATCACGGTGCGTGAGCTGGCTGAACCGGCTCGCCAGTGCTTCGACAAGGTCGCTGCGGGTCATGTCTGAATTCAGGCGTGGAAGGGACCGGGGCGGTGCCGGGCCCTGCCGGCGCACAGGGCGCTGGCAGAGGCCTCAGGCGGTTTCTCAGTTGTTGCTGTCCAGCTTGGCCTTGAGCAGGGCGCCCAGGTTGGTCGTGCCGGCGTTGCCCGTGTTCTGGTTCAGGTTGGCCATGGCTTCGTTCTGGTCGGCCATGTCCTTGGCCTTGATCGACAGCTGGATGTTGCGGGTCTTGCGATCCACGTTCACCACCACGGTCGTGACCTCGTCACCTTCCTTGAGCACGTTGCGGGCGTCTTCCACGCGGTCGCGGGAGATTTCCGAAGCGCGCAGGTAGCCGATGACGTCTTCGCCCAGGTCGATCTCAGCGCCCTTGGCGTCCACGGTCTTGACCTTGCCGGTCACCACGGAACCCTTGTCGTTGACCGACACGAAGGTGCTGAACGGGTCGCCGTCGAGCTGCTTGATGCCCAGGGAGATGCGCTCGCGCTCGACGTCGATGGCCAGCACGATGGCTTCGACTTCCTGGCCCTTCTTGAAGTTGCGCACGGCGGCTTCGCCCGGCTCGTTCCAGGACAGGTCGGACAGGTGCACCAGACCGTCGATGCCGGCGGCCAGACCCACGAACACGCCGAAGTCGGTGATCGACTTGATCGGGCCCTTGACGCGGTCACCGCGCTTGGTCTGCTCGGCGAACTCGTGCCAGGGGTTGGCACGGCACTGCTTCATGCCCAGGGAGATGCGACGCTTGTCTTCGTCGATGTCCAGCACCATGACTTCGACTTCGTCACCCAGCGACACCAGCTTGGACGGAGCGACGTTCTTGTTGGTCCAGTCCATTTCGGAAACGTGCACCAGGCCTTCGATGCCCGGCTCGAGTTCCACGAACGCGCCGTAATCGGCGATGTTGGTGATCTTGCCGAACATGCGGGTGCCCTGCGGGTAGCGGCGGGACACGCCCAGCCACGGGTCGTCGCCCATCTGCTTCAGACCCAGCGAGACGCGGTGCTTCTCGGTGTCGAACTTCAGGATCTTGGCGGTGATTTCCTGGCCAGCCGTCACCACTTCGCTCGGGTGACGGACGCGGCGCCATGCCATGTCGGTGATGTGCAGCAGGCCGTCGATACCGCCCAGGTCCACGAACGCACCGTATTCGGTGATGTTCTTGACCACGCCGTTGACGATGGCGCCTTCCTTGAGGTTTTCCATCAGCTTGGCGCGCTCTTCGCCCATGGAGGCTTCCACCACGGCGCGGCGGCTCAGCACCACGTTGTTGCGCTTGCGGTCGAGCTTGATGACCTTGAATTCCAGGGTCTTGTTCTCGTACGGGGTCAGGTCCTTGGTCGGACGGCTGTCGACCAGCGAGCCCGGCAGGAAGGCGCTGATGCCGTTGACCATGACCTTCAGGCCGCCCTTGACCTTGCTGGAGGTCGTGCCGGTGACGAATTCGCCGGACTCCAGGGCCTTTTCCAGGGCCATCCACGATGCGAGGCGCTTGGCCTTGTCGCGCGACAGCAGGGTGTCGCCGAAGCCGTTTTCGACGGAGTCGATGGCCACGGACACGAAATCACCCACCTGGACTTCGAGTTCGCCCTGGTCGTTCTTGAATTCGTTCAGGGGGATGTACGCCTCGGACTTGAGACCGGCGTTGACCACCACGTGGTTGTGCTCGACGCGCACGACTTCGGCGGTGATGACTTCGCCCGAGCGCATTTCGGCGCGCTTGAGGGACTCTTCAAACAGGGCGGCAAAAGATTCAGACATTGAATTTCCTAAAGCCAGCTCAACGTCGGGGGCGCAGCACCGCATGCACGGCTTGCGCAAGGATCGACGGATGGGCGGCGTTGACATTGCGGTGCGTGACACCGCGGGTTGAGTGAAAGAACCATCGGGCCTGCGGGTTTTGACTACCCGGCGGGGCCGTCTGGGCCATCGTGTTGGCGGATCAGTTGCCTGCGTCCGCCGCTTTGCCTTGCCACCAGTCCAGAACCTGTTGCACCGAGGCTTCGATGCTCAGCTCCGAGTTGTCCAGTTGCTTGGCGTCATCGGCAGGCTTCAAGGGGGCGTGTGCCCGGGACATGTCCCGGTGATCACGGGCCTTGAGGTCCGCCAAAAGGTCCGCGATATTAGCAGAAATTCCTTTGGAAATCAATTGTTTATGACGCCTTTCGGCCCGTTGCTCGGCGCTGGCGGTCAGGAACACCTTGAGGGAAGCCCGGGGGAAGATCACGGTTCCCATGTCGCGGCCGTCGGCCACCAGTCCCGGCAGGCGACGGAACCCCAACTGCAGCTCGGTCAACGCCTGCCGCACCTCGGGCACCGCCGAGACGCGGGACGCCGCCATGCCGGCCGACTCGGTGCGCAGGGCGTCGGTGACGTCCAGTCCGTCCAGCCAGATCTTTTCGCCGTCGAAACGCACTTGCAGGGAGGCGGCCAGGGCGCCGAGACGCTGTGCCTGTGATGGTTGACGCAGGGTTTCCTCGTCTGTTGCCATGCCCTGCTGGCTCGCCGCCAGCCCGACCAGGCGGTACAGCGCGCCCGAATCGAGCAGGTGGAAGCCCAGCCGGCGCGCAACCTCGGACGCCAGCGTGCCCTTGCCGGACGCGGTGGGTCCGTCGATGCAGATCACCGGAATCCGGTCCACGGGTGTCTCGCACCGCTCAAAGAGGGCCTCGAAATAATCGGGAAAGGTCTTGGCGACGCATTTCGGATCTTCGATCCGCACGCGCACGTTGTCCGGATTGAACGCGGCCAGCGAGAAGCACATCGCGACACGGTGATCGTCGTAGGTGTGAATGCTGGCCTGTGCCCATCGGGCGGGTGGCGTGATCCGGATGAAGTCGGCGCCTTCCTCGACCGTGGCGCCGAGCTTGCGGCACTCGTTGGCCATCGCGGCGATGCGGTCCGTTTCCTTGACGCGCCAGCTTGCGATGTTGCGCAGGGTGGTCGTGCCATCGGCATACAGCGCCATCACGGCCAGGGTCATGGCGGCGTCCGGGATGTGGTTGCAATCGAGATCGATGGCTCGCAGCGGCCACTGACCGCGGCGGATGTGCAGCCGGTTGGCCTCGCCGCTGATGTCGGCGCCCATGGCGCGGGCCGCCTCGACGAAGCGGATGTCGCCCTGTATGGACGCCAGCCCCACGCCCTCGATGGTCACGCCGGTCGTGCCCTCGCTGGCCGGAGCGATGGCACCCAGTGCGATGAAGTAGCTGGCCGACGAGGCGTCCCCTTCGACATGCACCAGACCCGGCGAGACGTAACGGCTGCCAGCCGCGATGGTGAATCGCGACCAGTTGTCACGCTGCACCTGCACCCCGAAACGGGCCAGCAGGTTGAGCGTGATCTCGATATAGGGCTTGGAGATCAGCTCGCCGACCACCTCGATGTCCACCGCCCGCTCGCGCGCCACCAGCGGAAGGGCCAGAAGCAATGCGGTCAGGAACTGGCTGGAGACGTCGCCCCGCACGCGGATCGGCTGATCGAGTTTGAGGTCGACCGCCGAACCATTGCCCAGGCGCAGCGGCGGGTAGCCTTCCTGTCCGAGACACTCGACCGGGCAACCGAGCTGGCGCAACGCATCGACCAGGTCACCGATGGGGCGTTCGTGCATGCGCGCGATGCCGCTGAGTTCAAAGCAGCCGCCCCGCTCGGCAGCCAGCAGCGCCAGGGCCGCGGTCAGGGGGCGCATGGCCGTGCCCGCGTTGCCGAGGAACAGCTGCACCGACGACACGGCAAGCTGGCCACCCAGTCCCTGCACGCGAATCACGCCGCCGGGGCGGTGTTCGACGTGGCAGCCCAGCGCGTCCAGAGCTGCCAGCATCACACGGGTGTCATCCGAGTCGAGCAGGTCGGCGATGTCGGTGTGCCCGACGCTCAGGGCCGCCAGCAGCAGAACCCGGTTGGAAATGCTCTTGGAGCCGGGCAGGCGGACCGTGCCGCCCGCGCTGCGAAGGGGCGGGATATCGAGGAAGGCGATGTCGTACATGCGGGGGGGAAATCAGCCGTGCGGCTTGTTTGCATTCATGCGCCAACGGGAGCGTGCTTGGCTGGCTTTGTCGACCAGGGCTTCGACCGCATCGGGATTGCCATCGGCGATCGCGGCCTCGAAGGCGCGCAGGGCGCGCTGGAAGAGGCGGGACTGGGCGATGAGCTCCTCCCGGTTGGAGACCAGGATGTCACGCCAGACGCTGGGATCGCTGGCCGCGATGCGGGTGAAGTCACGGAAGCCCGGACCCGCCAGCGACAGGAATTCCTTCCCGTGCTCCTGGTCGGCGATCGCGTTCATCAGCGCAAACGCGATCATGTGCGGCAGGTGGCTCACTGCTGCATAGGCGGCATCGTGTGCCTCCGGGGCCATGGTCTGCACCTGGCAGCCCAGGGCGGTCCAGAGTCGCGTCGCCTTGGCCAGCTGTACCGGTTCGGTGCGTTCGATCGGGGTCAGGATGACCTGGCGGCCGTAATACAGCTCGGGGTCCGCGTTCTCCACGCCCGCGAGCTCCTTGCCTGCGATGGGGTGGGCCGGGACGAACACGCCAACCTGGTCCTTGAGCACGCGCCGGGCAGCGTCGATCACGTCGCGCTTGGTCGAGCCCACGTCCATCACCAGGGTGTCCTTGGACAGCAGGTGACGGATGGCCTTGAAGGTCGCTTCCGTGGCCGACACCGGAACGGCCAGCAGCACCAGATCGGCTCCGGACACCGCCAGCAGCGCGGACGGGGCCTCGATGTCGATCACACCCATCTGCCGAGCCCGTTCCGTGGTGGACGGCGACTTGCTGTAGCCGACCACGCGTTTGACGAGCCCCGCCTTCTTCAAGGCCAGAGCAAACGACCCCCCCATCAGGCCGCAGCCGATCAGACCCAGTTGTTCGAATTTCAGTGTCGGGGCGTTCATGTCATTCGCTCACCGGGTAGGCACCCAGCACCTTGTAGAACGCGCACAGACCCTGAAGCTCCTTGAGCGCTGCAGCGACGTTGGGTTGGGACGGGTGACCTGCGAGGTCGATGTAGAAGTAATACTCCCACTGGCCGGACTTGGCCGGACGCGACTCGAAGCGTGTCATGGACACGCCGTTGTTCTTCAGCGGCACCAGCAGGTCATGCACGGCGCCCGGGCGATTGGGAACCGAGACCACGAGGCTGGTGCAGTCCCGACCGGAGGCCGGTGGCATGGCCAGGGTCTGTGGCAGACAGATGACCAGGAAACGCGTGCGGTTGTAGGCCTCGTCCTGAATCGCGTGCGAGACGATGTGCAGGCCGAACTGTGCCGCGGCGCGCTCGCTGGCGATGCCCGCCCAGGCGGGATTGGTCGCCGCCAGACGGGCACCTTCCGCATTGCTGGAGACGGCACGACGTTCTGCGTGCGGCAGGTGCTGGCTCAGCCAGCCCTGGCATTGGGCCAGCGCCTGCGGGTGCGCCATCACCACTTCGACCTGGTTGAGGTCGTTGACCTGGCGCAGCAGGTTGTGGCGCACCAGGAGGCTGACCTCGCCCACGACGTGCACGGGCGAGCGCAGGAACAGGTCCAGCGAGCGCGCCACCGCGCCTTCGGTGGAGTTCTCGATGCCGACCACGCCGTATTGCGCGGTGCCGGCGGCGGTGGCGTGAAACACCTCGTCGAAGCTGCTGCAATAGATCAGATTGGCGGCGCTGCCGAAGTATTCGATGGCGGCCTGTTCGGTGAAGGTGCCTTCCGGCCCTAGCACGGCCACGCGCTGCGGCGCCTCCAGTGCGAGGCAAGCCGACATGATTTCGCGCCAGATGGACGCGACGTGCTGGTTGAGCAACGGACCCTGGTTGGCGTTCTGGATCTTGTCGATCACCTGCGCCACGCGGTCGGGACGGAAGAAAGGCGAACCCTCGGCGCGCTTGATTTCTCCCACCTGTTCGGCAACGTGGGCACGCTGGTTGAGCAGCGAAAGCAGTTGCTGGTCAATGCTGTCGATCTGAACACGCAGGGCGCCCAGGGCATCGGACTGGACGGGTTGTTTGCTCTCGCTCATGCCTGACTCTTCTCGAAATCGCGCATGTACTCGACCAGCGCCTTCACACCCGCCAGCGGCATGGCGTTGTAGATGCTTGCGCGCATGCCGCCGACCGACTTGTGTCCCTTGAGTTGCAGCAGGCCACGTTCCTTGGCGCCGGCGAGGAACGCGTCATTGCGCGATTCGTCGCGCAGGAAGAACGGCACGTTCATTCGCGAACGGCAATCCTTGGCGACTTTGTTCACGTAGAACTCGGAGCGGTCGATGAAGTTGTAGAGCAGCGTGGCCTTGGCGATGTTGCGCTCTTCCATTGCGGCGATGCCGGTGAACGCGCCTTCCATCTGGCGCTTGAGCCACTGGAACACCAGACCGGCCATGTAGATGCTGTAGGTCGGCGGCGTGTTGTACATCGAGGCGTTGTCGGCGACGGTCTTGTAGTCGAACGCACTGGGGCAGATCGACAGCGCCTGGCCCAGCAGGTCTTCGCGCACCACCACCAGCGTCACGCCGGCCGGTCCGAGGTTCTTCTGTGCGCCCCCGAACGCCAGGCCGACGCGCGACCAGTCCACCGGCCGCGAGGCAACGTGCGAGGAAAAGTCGATCACCAGGGGCGCCTGGCTGCCCAGAGCCTTGAGGTCGGGCAACTCGTGAAACTCCACCCCGTGGATGGTCTCGTTGCTGCAGATGTGCACGTACTGCGCATCCTTGCTGAGCTTCCAGCTGGCCGGGGCGGGCAGGGAGGTATGGGCGTCGGCTTCGTTGCTGGCAATGACCACCGGTGAGGCGTACTTGCGCGCTTCCTTGGCCGATTTCTGGCTCCAGCCGCCGGTGACCACGAAGTCGACCGTTCCTCCGCGCGAGAGGTTCAGCGGCACGATGGCGTTTTCGGCCAGACCACCCCCCTGCATGAACAGGATGCGGAAGTGGGGCGGCACCGCCAGCAGCTCCCGCACGTCGGCTTCGGCTTGCGCAGCGATGGACATGAACTCCTTGCCGCGGTGGCTCATCTCCATCACGCCCATGCCGCTGCCGTGCCAGTCGAGCATCTCGGTGGCGGCTTGTTGAAGCACCTCTTCGGGCATCGCGGCCGGGCCGGCCGAGAAGTTGTACGGGCGTTGCGTCATTCGGCTTCACCCGCCGCGTCGTCGCCCTCGGTTGCTTCCGGTGCGTTGGCGTCGTTCTCGACGATGCGCTGCAGGCCTGACAGTTCGGCCCCATCGTCCAGCGCAATCAGGGTCACGCCCTGGGTGGCGCGACCCATCTCGCGAATCTCGCTCACGCGGGTGCGCACCAGCACACCGGTGTCGGTGATCAGCATGATCTCGTCGTCCGTGTGCACCAGCGTGGCGGCCACGACCTTGCCGTTGCGCTCGCTCTGCTGGATCGCGATCATGCCCTTGGTGCCGCGGCCGTGGCGGGTGTATTCGCCGATCGGTGTGCGCTTGCCGTAGCCGTTGATGGTCGCGGTCAGCACGCTTTGCTGCTCGTCCTCGGCCACCAGCATGGCAATCACGCTCTGGCCGTCTTCGATCATCATGCCGCGCACGCCGCGCGCGTTGCGGCCCATCGGACGCACGTCGTTTTCATCGAAACGCACGGCCTTGCCGCCGTCGCTGAACAGCATCACGTCGTGCTGGCCGTCGGTCAGCGCGGCGCCGATCAGGTAGTCGCCGTCGTCCAGGTCGACAGCGATGATGCCGGCCTTGCGCGGGTTGCTGAATTCATCCAGCGAGGTCTTCTTGACCGTGCCCATGCTGGTCGCCATGAACACGTAGCGGTTGTCCGGGAAGCTGCGCGCCTCGCCGGTCAGCGGCAGCACGACGTTGATCTTCTCGCCGTCCTGCAGCGGGAACATGTTGACGATCGGGCGGCCGCGCGATCCGCGCGAACCGGCGGGCACTTCCCAGACCTTCAGCCAGTAGAGGCGGCCGCGGTTGGAGAAGCACAGGATGTAGTCGTGCGTGTTGGCGATGAAGAGCTGGTCGATCCAGTCGTCTTCCTTGGTCGCCGTGGCCTGCTTGCCGCGCCCGCCACGCTTCTGGGCGCGGTACTCGGACAGGGGCTGGCTCTTAATGTAGCCGCTGTGGCTCAGCGTCACCACCATGTCGGTGGGCGTGATCAGGTCCTCGGTCGAGAGGTCCTGGGCGCTGTGCTCGATCTCGCTGCGGCGGGCGCCCAGCTTGGTCTGGCCGAACTCGTTCTTCACCGCCACCAGTTCCTCACTGATGATGGTCGAGACGCGCTCGGGCCTGGCCAGGATGTCCAGCAGATCGTCGATCTCGGCCATCACGTCCTTGTACTCGGCGACGATCTTGTCCTGCTCCAGGCCGGTCAGGCGCTGCAGACGCATCTGCAGGATTTCCTGGGCCTGCGTCTCACTCAGACGATACAGGCCGTCGCCCTGCATGCCGAACTCGCGCTCCAGGCCTTCGGGCCGGTAGTCGTCGGCGTTCACCGTGCCACCGTCGGCCTTCGCGCGGGTGAGCATTTCGCGCACCAGCTGGCTGTCCCACGAACGCGTCATCAGCTCGGCCTTGGCCACCGGCGGGGTGGGGCTCTCGCGGATGATCTTGATGAACTCATCGATATTGGCCAGCGCCACGGCCAGGCCTTCGAGCACGTGGCCGCGGTCGCGCGCCTTGCGCAGGTTGAACACCGTGCGGCGGGTGACGACCTCGCGGCGATGTTCCAGGAAGACGGTGATCAGGTCCTTGAGGTTGCAGAGCTTGGGCTGACCGTCGATCAACGCCACCATGTTGATGCCGAAGGTGTCCTGCAGCTGCGTCTGCTTGTACAGGTTGTTGAGCACCACCTCGGGCACTTCGCCGCGCTTGAGCTCGATCACCAGGCGCATGCCGGACTTGTCCGACTCATCCTGGATGTGGCTGATGCCCTCGAGTTTCTTCTCGTGGACCAGTTCGGCGATGCGTTCCTGCAGCGTCTTCTTGTTGACCTGGTAGGGGATCTCGTCAACGATGATTGCCTGGCGCTGGCCCTTGTCGATGTCCTCGAAGTGCACCTTGGCGCGCATCACCACGCGGCCGCGGCCGGTGCGGTACCCGTCCTTGACGCCATTGATGCCGTAGATGATGCCGCCCGTGGGGAAGTCCGGCGCCGGAATGATCTCCATCAGTTCGTCGATGGAGCAGTCCGGGTTCTTGAGCGAATGCAGGCAGGCGTCCACGACCTCATTGAGGTTGTGCGGCGGAATGTTGGTGGCCATGCCGACCGCGATACCACCCGAGCCGTTGACCAGCAGGTTGGGCAGGCGGGTCGGCAGCACCAGCGGTTCTTTCTCGGAACCGTCGTAGTTGGGGCCGAAGTCCACCGTCTCCTTGTCGATGTCCGCGAGCATCTCGTGCGCGATCTTGGACATGCGGATTTCGGTGTACCGCATGGCGGCTGCGTTGTCGCCGTCGACCGAGCCGAAGTTGCCCTGGCCATCCACCAGCATGTGGCGCAGCGAGAAGTCCTGCGCCATGCGCACGATGGTGTCGTACACCGCGCTGTCACCGTGCGGGTGGTACTTACCGATCACATCGCCGACGATACGGGCCGACTTCTTGTAGGGCCGGTTCCAGTCGTTGTTGAGCTCGTGCATCGCATAGAGAACCCGGCGATGGACAGGCTTGAGGCCGTCCCGGGCGTCCGGCAGTGCGCGACCGACGATCACGCTCATGGCGTAATCGAGGTAGCTGCGGCGCATTTCCTCTTCAAGGCTGATCGGCAGGGTTTCTTTTGCGAACTGGGTCATGAGCTTTGAAGGGGTCCGTTGTCGGCGAGGGAAAACCGGACAATTTTAGTGGACGGGTCAAGCGCCTCCAGGCGGGACGTTGTGTTGTGTGGCGGCAACTGATGGGGCGTCCGGGTGTGGATTCCTGTCCAGCCGCAGACCTCAGGGTTTTGGATGCTTGTGGCACAATGAATTGAGCGTTTCAGGTGGTGGTCACTTTGAGCGCGCTCATTTGAAAACAGCCGTCAGCGGCTCACTCCAAGAGGAAAACCATGAAAAAACTGACTTCAGTGGCAATGCTGTTCGCAACCGCCGCCATGGCATCGGCCGCTTTTGCTGCTCCCTCGAGCGGTACGACGACCAACGACAACTGGCGCAACGGCCATGGCAACCTTCAGTGGAAGAACGGTGACGGCACGCTGTGCTGGCGCGACAACTTCTGGACGCCGGCTACCGCCGCCAAGGGCTGTGACGGTGAAATCATCCCCGCACCCGCGCCCGCACCGGCCCCCGCTCCTGTGGCGGCTCCTGCTCCGGCCCCCGCTCCGGCCCCTGCCCCCGCTCCTGCCGCCGCTCCTGCTGCCACCAAGGTGACCTATGCAGCTGACGCCTTCTTCGACTTCGACAAGGCTGTGCTCAAGCCCGAAGGCAAGGCCAAGCTGGACGATCTGGCTGGCAAGGTCAAGGGTATCAACCTGGAAGTGGTGATCGCCGTCGGCCACACCGATTCCAAGGGTACCGACGCCTACAACCAGAAGCTGTCCGTCAAGCGTGCCGAAGCCGTCAAGGCCTATCTGGTGAGCAAGGGCATCGAAAGCAACCGCGTCTACACCGAAGGCAAGGGCGAAGGCCAGCCGGTGGCCGACAACGCCACCAAGGAAGGTCGTGCCAAGAACCGTCGCGTGGAAGTCGAAGTGGTTGGCACCCGCAACAACAAGTAAGATTTGCTCCGCACTTCTTGCTGGAAAAACCCCGGGTACGAAAGTACCCGGGGTTTTTTCTTTGGTGCCTTCAAAGCGCTGTCTGTTGGGCTCTTGGTGGCGGGAACCGCGGGTGCTCATGCGGGGGTGTCGCAACCGTCGCCGGAATGCGCCGAGGCCGCCCGAGTGTCCGGCACAGGGGCTTATGTGCTGTCCGTGTTGTCACCGCAGATGGTGTACGCGATGACTGAGTGGCCCCGGATGCGGGCGGTCGCCTTGAAGATGGGTTTTTCGGTGCGTGCGTGGCGCTCTCCCTGGGTGGCAGAGGAAGAGTGGCGTGCGGCGGTCGGGCGTGCGGGCTGGTCGGGAGAGGTGATGGACGCGGTTGAAGCCGTGCCGGTGACCTGCCGAGAGTGGGTGGGCAGGCCAAATCATTTCCCTTTCAGTCTGGTCGTCTCCGGCGGGCGGGTGCATGCCTGGCCAATCTGGGGTGTGTTGCCTGATGAGGCCTGGGGGGCTTCTCTGGATTGTCGGCGCCGGGCATTGGCAGGCGAGCGAGAGGGGTGCGGGCCGTGAAGGCACTGTGTCTTGGGGTGGCGTGTGCGTGTGGGGTCGCTTTGGCTGCATATGGTCGGCCTTCGCAGTGCATTCCTGCGGTCCGCTATCTGGCACTGGATGGGACCGAGGTGGGACTGGACAGCAACGGGGTGCCGGCTTTGGGCACCTACGAGCGCATCAGCCCGGATGGGCGCTTTGTCCTGCGGTCCTATTCGGGAGCCCGGCTGGGTGAGGTGTCGCTGATCGAACTGCCGGCCGACGGGGATGCCCCGTTGCGGGCCTATCGCACGCCGCTGAGCAACGAGGCATTTCCGGTGCAGGGGAGCTGGCGCTACCTGGTCGACGTCGATGGCAGGCATTTCCGGCTGGCTGATGTTGTGCGCCTGCAGACGGATGCCAAACCCTTGTTTCAAGGGGGCATGCGTGGCTTCTATGCGGCGGCATCGGAGCTGTCTCCTGGGTCTGCGGTCGACCCGGACCTGGTGTGGATCCGTTCGATGAGCTGGCCGCAGGGTGATCGCTCCGGGCAGGGGACCGGACCATTGCAGGTGCGCACCATTGGTGTCAGGGACACAGCGAGCGGGGCGGAGGTCGTGTCGGACACCGGGGCCCAGTTCATCTGCGCTTCCCGTGGCGCGAGGGACGGGGATGTGTACACCCTTCCCATGATCTCGGTGGACGGTCGCGAGTTTTCGGCGATCCCCATCAACCCGGCGTCCGGACGGCCGTCCATGCGGGTGTACGGCCTGGCGGCGGACGTTCCCGGGACCCAGCACCCTTGTGACCTGCGGCGGGACCTGATCGCGGCGCCGGGCAAGGCGGTCTTTGCCTTTGCGGGGCGCGCTTCGGCGATGCTGGCGTACACCGACAATGCCAGCGTGTACTTTGTCGACCGTCGTGATCGACTGCAGGATCAGGTGTTTCGCATCGACGATGAGCGCACCCAGGTATTGGCGAGTGCGTTTCCCGGGTTTACCCGCGACGGGCGCATCATCTTCGGCGCCAGCTGGAAGGAGTGCGCAGCCCCCAACGCCTGTGTCCAGCGAGCGGGCTACGTGGTGGCCGATCCTTATCAGAATGCCGACTACCGGCAGCAGTTGCAGCGCACCGGCCTCGCGCAGGACAGGACCTGCATCACCTGGGCCGATGTGCAGTCCGAGCGCAGGCGTTTTGCTTCCGAGCGCGGATTGCCGCCCTGAGGCCGTGTGACAATTCCGCCCATGAACACCGTCAATGCCGATCCGGCCGAACTGGCCAAGTTCTCCGACCTCGCCCATCGCTGGTGGGACCCCGACAGTGAATTCCGCCCCCTGCACCAGATCAATCCGCTGAGGCTGGGCTGGATAGAGGGCCTGGTGCCGCTGGCGGGCCGGCGGGTGCTCGACGTCGGCTGCGGCGGTGGAATCCTGTCCGATTCGATGGCGCGCAAAGGCGCCGATGTCACCGGGATCGACCTGTCGACCAAGGCGCTCAAAGTCGCGCAGTTGCACGCGCTGGAGGCCGGGACACAGGGGGTCAGCTACCGGGAAATCAGTGCCGAGGCGTTGGCGGCGGAACAACCGGCCAGCTTCGATGTGGTGACGTGCATGGAGATGCTTGAGCATGTGCCCGATCCCGCCTCGGTGGTGAGCGCCTGTGCTTCGCTGGTCAAACCGGGCGGCTGGGTGTTCTTCTCGACCATCAACCGCAATCCGAAGGCCTTCCTGTTCGCCATTGTCGGAGCCGAGTATCTGCTTCGCCTGTTGCCCAAAGGCACGCACGAATACGCAAAGATGATCCGGCCCAGCGAACTGGCTGGGCACTGCCGGGCAGCCGGGTTGTCGCTGGAGCAGACGCGTGGCATGGAATACAACCCGTTGACCCAGCGATACTGGCTCAGCGCCGACACCAGCGTGAACTACCTGTTTGCAACCCGGCGGCCGTGAGCACTTTCGCTGGCGTCCGTGCCGTACTGTTTGACCTTGATGGCACCCTGATCGACAGCGCCCCCGACCTTGCCGGTGCCGCAAACGCCCTGCGGGAATCCCGAGGCCTTCCACCGCTGCCGCTGACCAGTTACCGGGCGCATTGCGGCTCGGGTGCGCGTGGCATGTTGCGTGTGGCCTTCGGCATCGAACCGGGTCACGAAGCATTCGAAGAACTCAAGCAGCAGTTCTTTGCGGAGTACCAGACACGGCTGACCCTCTCCACCCAAGCCTTCGAGGCGGTGGATCGGTTGTTGAATGTGCTGGCCGAGGCAGGCCTTCCCTGGGGCGTGGTGACAAACAAAAGCGAACGGTTCACGGCGCCACTGATGCAGGCGATGCCCCTGTTTGAGGGGGCGGCGACCGTGATCAGCGGCGATACGACGCCTCACGCCAAGCCCCATCCGGCGCCCTTGCTGGAGGCTGCCAGACGCATCGGGCTTCCCTCGACGTCCTGCGTTTACGTTGGCGACGACCAGCGTGACATGCAAGCCGGTCGCGCGGCTGGCATGCGCACCGTGGCGGCGCTGTATGGCTACCTCGGACACGGCGCGGACGTGGCGGCTTGGGAGGCCGATGCGATGATTTCCTCGCCGCTGGACCTCTTGAAATGCCTCGGACTGCCTTAAACTGCTGAGTTCCTGGGGCTGCACTGGTTTCGACGTGGGTTCGGACACGCAGCAGGGCATGTCGAGGTTCTGTCACCTCGTTAAACCGCAGAAAAAAAGTAACTGCAAACGACGAACGTTTCGCACTCGCCGCTTAATTGCCGGTGAGCTTTGCAACAGCAGGCCTATGGGCTGGGCAAGGGTCTGATCGGCGCAAGCCGTGAGGGTCCAGGCTGCAAAGTTAATTTCATAGGCTGGTCGGTCGCCGGGCAACTTGGCGGCCGATGAGAACCAAGGTTGCTGGCGTCCTGCAAAGCGTGCTGCTGCGCGTTGCAGGAAGCGAGACCCAAAACAGACGGCTACACATGTAGAACTGCGCGGAGAAGGCTTGCGGACGGG
Source organism: Hydrogenophaga sp. (assembly GCA_016790705.1). Taxonomy (GTDB): domain Bacteria; phylum Pseudomonadota; class Gammaproteobacteria; order Burkholderiales; family Burkholderiaceae_C; genus Hydrogenophaga. Next base: position 93,786 of record JAEUOT010000067.1, on the reverse strand, counting down.
GGTTCAAATCCCCCCAGCTCCACCATTACCACCAACCCCAGCCCTCGGGCTGGGGTTTTTCATTGTGTCTACCCGAGATGTTGTCGTTGCAGGACATGTTGTTCACACAGGGGTTCGGCACGCGCCGCATCTGCTGCGGATTGGTCCAGCGGGGACTGGTCGAACTCGGTGAGTCGCGCCAGTCGTGCACCGACCCGGATGCGCCGGTCGAGGGAGCAGGGCTGGTGTTCTGGGTGCAGGGCGCGCGTTGGGAATACCACGAGCGCGCCTATCTGTTGATGCACAAGCCCGCAGGGTTTGAGTGCTCACAGAAGCCCGGCGCTCACCCAAGTGTCTACACCTTGCTGCCGGGTCCGCTGCGCCAGCGGGGCGGCGGGGCCGCTGCGGGTGTTCAGGCGGTCGGGCGCCTGGACCATGACACGACAGGTTTGCTGCTGCTGTCGGACGATGGCAAGTTCATTCACCGGATGACTTCCCCCAGGCACCATGTGCCCAAGGTGTATCAGGTCACGGTGCGCCATCCGCTTGACGAGCGTCAGGTGCGGCGTTTGTGTGAGGGGGTTGTGCTCGACGACGACCCTGTGCCGGTAAAAGCTGCGGCCTGTCAGATCGTGGACCCGCACCATCTGGAGCTGACGCTGACCGAGGGCAAATACCATCAGGTCAAGCGCATGGTGGCGGCTGTGGGCAATCGGGTGGAGGCGCTGCACCGCTCGGCCATAGGGTGCATCGAATTGCCCGAAGAACTGGCGCCAGGGCAATGGCGCTGGCTTCGCTCCGACGAGGTGACGGACCTGGAGCGCAAACGCTGAACGGTCAGCGGCGAATGCTCAAAGCAGTTCGCCCTTGCGGCTGTCCAAGGGGATCAGGAAAGAGTTGTCCTGCCATTCCGATCCCATGTCGCTGACGCGCGAGTCGCCCGTTGTGCTGCCAGGCCAGGATGACAGCGGGCTGAAGTCACTCTGGCGGTTGTTGCGCTGGCGGGTGAGCGCGCTCCGCAGATTGTTCTGGGCGGCGATGATCGCGCGTTCTTCCAGCTCCCGTTCCTTGAGCATCTGTGCAGTGGGTGTTTCACCGAGGAACTCTGCCCTGATTTCGGTCACCGTAGGCAGGTTGGACGATCGCACGACCCAGTAAGGCAATCCGCATTGCGTCAGCAACGAATGCTTGAGTTGCCGGCTGCTGCGCGGAATGCCGGCCCGGCTGGGAACATCCAGGCAACCGATGACCCGGCCGTCGGTTCGGCAGATCGTGAACGTGCAATACACACTGCCCAGCAGCCGGTACCAGTCCATGCCCTCCTGCTTTTCCCGCGGCAGTGTGAAGCGGGTGACCGGCAGCTTGATCATCACGTGATGGTCATAGAAGGCGCGCGACAGCCAGTGCCAGACGGTCAGTTCTTCGGTATTGGCAATGGCTCGGGTGTCCAGCGGCCATTGCTTGGGAATCTGTCGGCGTGCCTTGGCCTTGCGCGCTTCCCAGTGGCGATGCAGCAGCGCACCCGTCACCAGCAGGACGGGCGCAAGCAAGGCGATCAGCCAAGGTTCGCTCCAGAAAGACATGGGAAGGCTCAGGACATGGGTAACCGAATGTAGTGAATTGCCGCGCGTGACGACCACGGGCAGACACCGATTGCGTGAATTCCTTGGCGGTACGGTCGGTCTTGCCGTCCGGGGGGGCTGGTCTGAACCTTTGCGGGATCGAAAAATCGGGGCAGTCGGCATTGTGTCCAGCCTCAGCCTGGGCGCCAATCCTGCGAACGGGTGATGTCAGGTCGGCGCCTCAAGCTTTTCGAGAAAACCTGCCACCGCCTGTGTCAGTAGCGCTGGCTGATCCCGGTGGGGGCTGTGGCCACAGTCGGGTATTTCCACAATATGGGAATTTAAGGCGTTTTGCCCGATCTGGTGAATCTGTTCGAGCGAGCCGTACTCATCGTCCCGCCCCTGTATGGCGAGCAGCGGAGAACGGATGGCGGCACATTCCTTCCGTATGTCGAAGCCGCGAAAGCCGGCACTCAGCCAGATGTCGTTCCATTGCCAGAAGGCGTTGTCAACATCCCTGTGGTGGCGCGACAGCCGATGGCGCAGCCCCCGCTCGGACGGGTCGGCGAGATAGGCCTCGCGTGCCAATTCGATCGAACGGACCGAGATGTCTTCGACAAACACATGCGGCGCGATGGCGATGCAGGCCGTCACGGGGTGACGGCTCGCGTACAGCAGGGCGATGGTGGCGCCATCCGAGTGACCAACGAGGATCGAGGGGGTGTCCACGCCAATGGCTTGCAGCAACTCGGGCAGCACGTCCAGGGCCTCCCGGTGCATGTAGTCCGGCTCATGGCGGCCCTCGTGCCAGAACCCGTTCATCCGGGGCGTGCCCCGCACGTCGGGTATCGGGTCGGATTGCCCGTAGCCGCGCCTCGAATACAACCAGCCCGCCCGCCCGGTCGCCTTGCACAGTTCCTCAGGCCAGTCGCGATCGCGTTGGGACCACATGGAGACACTGCCCAGTCCCTCGTGGAGGAAGACCAGTGGGGCGAGACGCGAGGGGCCCGGAATGTGCCTCACCTCAAGCTGGGTGCCGTGAATCTCTGCGCGGTCCAATCGAGTCTCCTTGGGTATCTGATGTGTTGCGGGAAGAAAAACCTGTATTCTGGTTGCATGAGTCTTCTATTCGATTCGTTCTGGCGTGCGGTCGCCTACTGCATGCATCCGCGAGTGATCGGACTGTCGTTCCTGCCCTTGGTGCTGATGGTGGCGCTGTCCTTCGGGCTTGGCTATTTCTTCTGGGACAGCGCGGTGCAGGGGGTGTCCGACTGGCTGCAGGCCTATGCGCTGGTTCAGAGCTTTCTGGGGTGGCTCGACGGGATGGGTTTGGCCTCTTTGCGGGCAGTCTTTGCGCCGCTGGTGGTTCTGGTGCTGGCCACGCCCGTCATCGTCCTGCTGTGCCTGTTGCTGGTGGCGTTTGCCATGACGCCGGCCATGGTCGATCTGGTCGGGCAGCGCCGCTTTGCCCAGCTTGAAAAGAAGAGGGGCGGTTCTTTTTTGCTGGCGCTGGGATGGTCTCTCGGCGCGACCGTGGTGGCCCTGGTGGCGCTGCTGCTGTCGATGCCGCTGTGGCTGATCCCGCCGCTGGTGCTCATCCTGCCTCCGCTGATCTGGGGGTGGCTGACCTACCGCGTGTTCGCCTTTGATGCGCTGGCCCTGCATGCCAGCGGTCCGGAGCGCAAGGAGATCCTGAAGCAGCACCGGGGGGCCTTGCTCCTGATGGGCGTGATCAGTGGCTATCTCGGTGCAGCGCCCAGCCTGCTCTGGGCGTCCGGGGCCATGCTGGTGGCGCTGGCGCCCTTGCTGGTGCCGGTCGCCATCTGGATCTACACGCTGGTGTTTGCGTTCTCCTCGCTGTGGTTCGCGCATTTCTGCCTCTCGGCGCTCAATCAGTTGCGCTTGCAGGCATCGACCTTGGCTCCCTCCGGTCCGGCAGCGCCGACGTTGGACGCGCCTACTGTTTCCGAGAGGCTGCCGCCTCCGACCTCCCTGTGACGGATGCCATGACGAATACAGCCGGCCGCCCCGCCTTTGGCCTGATCATCATCGGAGACGAAATCCTGTCGGGCAAACGCGCCGACAAGCATTTGCCCAAGGTTATCGAGCTGCTGGGCGCGCGTGGCCTGTCGCTGTCCTGGGCCCATTGCGTGGGCGATGACCGACAGCGCATCACATCCGCGTTGCGAGAGGCCTTCCATGGCCCCGATATCGTGTTCAGCTGCGGTGGCATCGGGGCCACGCCCGATGACCATACGCGTCAGTGCGCGGCAGCCGCGCTGGGTGTCGAACTGGCTTTGCATCCCGATGCCAGGGCGCTGATCGAAGAACGCATGAAGGACCTGGCGACTGAGCGCGGGGAACGGTACGACCCCGAGCGCCCCGACAACGTGCACCGCTTCAACATGGGCGTGTTCCCGGCTGGTGCACGCATCATCACCAACCCCTACAACAAGATTCCCGGGTTCAGTTGCGACGGTCCCGGCGGTGGCACCGTGCATTTCGTGCCTGGGTTTCCGGTGATGGCCTGGCCAATGATCGAGTCCCTGCTGGACAGCCACTATGCGCATCTCCACACGAAAGATGCCTGGCAGGAACGCTCCGTGGTGGTCAAAGGGGCGATGGAGGCGAGCCTGACGCCCCTTATGGAGGCCATTGAACGCGACCATCCGGTCAAGGTCTTCAGCCTGCCCAGCGTCGACCACCCGGAGTACGGACGCCACATTGAGCTTGGCGTCAAGGGCGCGCCCTCTGACGTATCGGTGGCGTTTGACACCCTGCTGGAGGGGCTGCGACAAGAGCGTGCCGAGTTGGGCCCTGTCATGGTGCGTTGATGTGATGCATTAATTTGGTGCATCTGCGTAATGCGCACCAAATTAATGCATCCGTCGCTGTCCTCGATCGTTCGATGAAATGGCGGAACCGACCCCGGGAGGGGGCTTTCGCCTGCGTGATAATGCGCGACGGGTTTGTTGCTGCCAGGGTGCAGCTTGCGTTCCCCCCACGCTTCCGATGGCATAGAAACTGCTTCCGAGTCATCGTCTAATTTCATTTTCCACCCACACATCAACAGGAGTATTTGATGGCCAAGACCGTCGCGGACGTGATGCAAATGGTGAAGGACAACGAAGTCAAGTTCGTTGACTTCCGCTTCACCGACACCCGGGGCAAGGAACAGCACGTGACCGTGCCGATTTCGCACTTCGACGAAGACAAGTTCAGCTCGGGCCACGCCTTCGACGGCTCGTCGGTCGCCGGCTGGAAGGGCATTGAAGCATCGGACATGCAGCTCATGCCCGATCCCAGCACCGCCAACATCGACCCCTTCTTTGAAGAAACCACGCTGTTCCTGCAGTGCGACGTGATTGAGCCGGGCGACGGCAAGGCCTACGACCGCGACCCGCGTTCGATCGCCAAGCGCGCAGAAGCCTATCTGAAGGCTTCCGGCCTGGGTGACACCGCCTACTTCGGTCCGGAACCCGAGTTCTTCATCTTCGACGGCGTGCGCTGGAGCAACGAGCCCGGCCGCGTGTTCAGCGAAATCGAAGAATACGAAGCCCCCTGGAACAGCGGCGCCAAGCTCGAAGGCGGCAACCGCGGTCACCGTCCGACGGTCAAGGGCGGCTACTTCCCGGTTCCCCCGGTCGACAGCACGCAGGACATGCGCGCCGAGATGGTCCTGATCCTCGAATCGCTGGGCATTCCGGTCGAAGTGTTCCACCATGAAGTGGCGGGCGCCGGCCAGAACGAAATCGGCACCAAGTTCTCGACCCTGGTCGAGCGCGCCGACTGGACCCAGGTCCTGAAGTACGTGGTGTGGAACGTGGCCAACGCCTACGGCAAGACGGCCACCTTCATGCCCAAGCCTTACCAAGGCGACAACGGTTCCGGCATGCACGTGCACCAGTCGATCTGGAAGGACGGCAAGAACCTGTTCGCCGGTGACGGCTACGCGGGTCTGAGCGATTTCGCCCTGTACTACATCGGCGGCATCATCAAGCACGCCCGTGCCCTGAACGCCATCACCAACCCCGGCACGAACTCGTACAAGCGTCTGGTGCCCGGCTTCGAAGCCCCGGTGAAGCTGGCCTACTCGGCCCGCAACCGCTCGGCCTCGATCCGCATCCCGTACGTGGCCAACCCGAAGGGCCGTCGTATCGAAGCGCGCTTCCCCGATCCTTCCGCCAACCCGTACCTGGCCTTCTCGGCCCTGATGATGGCTGGTCTGGACGGCGTGGAAAACAAGATCCATCCGGGCGAAGCCGCCACGAAGGACCTGTACCACCTGCCGCCGGAAGAGGACAAGCTGGTCCCGACCGTCTGCCACAGCCTCGACCAGGCGCTGGAGTACCTGGACAAGGATCGCGCCTTCCTGACCAAGGGTGGCGTGTTCACCGACTCGATGCTGGACGCCTACATCGAGCTGAAGATGGGCGAAGTGACCCGCTTCCGCATGGCTCCGCACCCGGTCGAATTCGACATGTACTACAGCCTGTGATGCCAGGCCCGTCTCGCGGGCCCGAGCACAGCAAGGAAAGACGGCTTCGGCCGTCTTTTTTTTCCTTCGACACGGGCAAATCGCGGTTTCCTGTTTGGGCTCTGGCAACATCACGCCTGGCTTTTGGGTCATACTGAAAAAGCCGTTGAACGCGCCGCAGGCGCCGGGAGTGTTCGTGTTGCACCAATTCGCTGTTCCTTCTTCCTGCCGCTGGCTGCTGCTGGCGGTTTCGTGTGCCTGCCTGACATCCGTGCAGGCGCAGGAGCGCATCTACCGTTGCGGCAACGAATACACCAACAACGCCACGGTGGCCAAGGCCAAGGGCTGCAAACCGATGGAGGGTGGCAACATCACCATCATCCAGGGGCCAGCGCCGACGTCTTCCAAGGCGGGGGGGGCCTCCGCGCCGCGCAGTGGACCCAAAGCAGATTCACCCGAGCAAAGAGCCCGTGACAATGACGCGCGCCAGATCCTCGAATCCGAGTTGCGCAAGGCCGAAGAGCGTCTGTCCCAGGCACAAAAAGCCTATGCCAACGGGGCGCCGGAAAAGGAAGGTATCGAGGCGCGCAACCACCAGCGGTATCTGGACCGTGTGGCTGAACTCAAGGCGGCGCTGACGCGCGCCGAGAGCGATGTCAACGGTCTGCGGCGTGAGTTGTCCAGGATGGGTGGGGCGCCCGCGCCGGCTGCGCCAGGTGCCGCTCCGGCGCCGTCGGAAAGTGTCGCGAAGTAAGCGCTTGGCCAAACGCGATCAACCCTTCGCAGCGCCGCCCGGCACCGAAAGACGGTCCGCTGCCGATGTGCCGGCAACGGTGGCCGAGCCCCACGCACGGTTTCAGTCGCTGGACCTGCTGGCCACCCTGGTGGCGGTGGTGGGGCCGGACGGAACGGTCCTGTTTGCCAATGCGGCGCTGGAGGATGCGCTGGGCATTTCCCGCCGCAGCATCGGCGGAACACCGCTGCAGGAGTGCTTCACCGAGCCGCAGTTGCTGGTCAATGCCCTGACCGGCGCACGCGTCAACGAGTTCGCGGCGTTGCGTTATGACGCCTGGCTGCGTCGCCTGAATCACGACCCCTTGCCGGTCCACGTGGTGGTCGCTCAGACCGAGACCGCAGGCGAAGTGGTCGTTGAGCTGTTGCCGCTTGAGCAACAGACGCGGCAGGAGCGGGAAGAACGTCTGATCGACCAGGCGCAGGCCAACAAGGAACTGATCCGCAATCTGGCCCACGAGATCAAGAACCCGCTGGGGGGCATCCGTGGTGCGGCGCAGTTGCTGGAGCTTGAACTCGACAACAAGCAATTGACCGAGTACACCCAGGTCATCATCCACGAGGCCGACCGCCTGCAGTCGCTGGTGGACCGGCTGCTGGCACCGCACCGTCGCCCCCATGTCGTGGGGGATGTGAACATCCACGAGGTGTGTGAGCGGGTCCGGGCGCTGATCGTGGCCGAGTTTCCTCGCGGCCTGAAGGTCGTGCGCGACTACGACACCTCGATTCCCGAGTTTCGCGGCGACCGGGAGCAACTCATCCAGGCGGTGCTGAACATCGCCCACAACGCCGCACAGGCGCTGTCCGAGCGCATCGCGGCGGGCGATGCGCAGATCACCTTGCGCACCCGCGTCAGCCGGCAGGTGACCTTCGGCAAACAGCGTTACCGGCTGGCACTGGAATTGCATGTCATCGACAACGGGCCTGGCGTGCCCGCGTCGATCAAGGACCGCATCTTTTTCCCGCTGGTGTCGGGGCGCGAGGGTGGATCCGGGCTGGGGTTGACCCTTGCCCAGACCTTTGTGCAGCAGCACCACGGACTGATCGAATGTGAAAGCGCGCCAGGCCACACGGATTTCAAATTGCTGATTCCGTTGCCTTGAAACCGAAACCCTCAGCCGAGGAAGGGAAGACGCACACATGAAGCCGATCTGGATAGTGGATGACGACCAATCGATCCGCTTCGTTCTGGAAAAGGCGCTGTTGCGCGAGAACCTGCCGACGCGCAGTTTCACCAATCCGCAAGAGGTGCTCAAGGCGCTGAACGACGGTTCCGAGAGCGAAGGGCCGCAGGTTCTGGTCAGCGACATCCGCATGCCCGGCGGATCGGGGCTGGATCTGCTGGAGCGGGTCAAGGAGAAGTTGCCCGGGCTGCCCGTCATCATCATGACGGCGTTCTCGGATCTCGACAGCGCGGTGTCTGCCTTTCAGGGTGGCGCGTTCGAGTACCTTCCCAAGCCCTTTGACCTTCCCAAGGCCCTGGAGCTGATTCATCGCGCGGTGGAGGAAAGCCAGCGCGAGGAAGTGGCCCAGGAGTCCGTGGCCGGCGCCCCTGAAATGCTGGGCCAGGCACCTGCGATGCAGGATGTCTTCCGCGCCATCGGCCGACTCTCGCAAAGCCATGTCACGGTGCTGATCACCGGCGAGTCCGGATCGGGCAAGGAGCTGGTGGCGCGCGCTTTGCACAAGCATTCGCCGCGCGCGGGTGGGCCCTTCGTCGCCATCAACACGGCCGCGATCCCCAAGGATCTGCTGGAGTCCGAGCTGTTCGGCCATGAGCGGGGTGCGTTCACCGGCGCCCAGACCATGCGCCGCGGGCGCTTCGAACAGGCCGAGGGCGGCACGCTGTTCCTGGACGAGATCGGCGACATGCCCTTTGACCTCCAGACCCGGCTGTTGCGCGTGCTGTCCGACGGTCATTTCTATCGGGTGGGCGGCCACAGCGCGGTCAAGGCCAATGTGCGCGTGATCGCAGCGACCCACCAGAACCTCGAGCAGCGCGTCAAGGAAGGCGCCTTCCGGGAGGATCTTTTCCATCGGCTGAACGTGATCCGGTTGCGGCTGCCGGCCTTGCGCGAGCGGCATGAGGACGTGCCCATGCTCACGCGCTACTTCCTGCAGCAGAGCGCCAAGCAGCTTGGCGTCGAGCCCAAGCGGATTTCGGATGCGGCGTTGCGTCTGCTCTCGGCTTTCGATTTCCCGGGCAACGTGCGGCAGTTGGAGAACGTCTGCCACTGGCTGACCGTGATGGCGCCCGCGCAGGTGATCGAAATCAAGGACCTGCCGCCCGAGGTGTTGTCGGCGGTGGGCGAAGCGGTGCCGGAGCAGCCAGCGGAACCGGCGGCGATCGCCAGGGCGCCAGTGGTGGCGTCGGTGACCAAGGAATGGGCGCCGGCGGTGGTCGAGCCGGTTCAGGCGGCCGTGGCGGTCGAACCCTCGCCACAGCCCGCGGCCGATGTGTCCTGGGAGACCGGGCTCCAGGCGGAGGCGCGCGCACTGCTGGAAGCCGGGCGCACCGACGTCTGGGACGTGCTCACGCGGCGTTTCGAAACCGGGCTGATCCTGACGGCGCTGGCCAATACGCGCGGACGCCGTATCGAAGCCGCCCACAAGCTGGGCATTGGCCGCAACACGATCACCCGCAAGATCCAGGAACTGAACCTGGAGTGACCCGGCTCAGTCCAGCGTCAGCACCACGGGGGCGTGGTCGCTGGGCTGCGGGTTCTTGCGGGGCGCGCGGTCGACTTCGCAAGCGGTCGCGCGGGCCTTGAGCGCATCGGTGATCAGGATGTGATCGATGCGCAGGCCGCGGTTTTTCTGGAAACCCAGCATGCGGTAGTCCCACCAACTGAAGGTCTTGGGCGGGTGCTCGAACAGGCGGTGCGCGTCGTGCAGGCCCAGGCCGATCAGCCCTTGCAACTGCGTGCGTTCTTCGGTCGTGCAGTGGATGGTTTCCCGCAGGCCCACCGGGTCCCAGACGTCGGCGTCATCGAAGGTGATGTTGTAGTCGCCCATCAGCACGAGCTGCGGATGGGCCGCCATCTCGGCCCGGACCCACTCGCGCATCGCGTCGAGCCAGCGCATCTTGTAGGCGAACTTGTCGCTGCCCGGCTCCTGGCCGTTGGGGAAGTAGGCGCCGATCACGCGCACGCCGTCGATGGTGGCGCAGAGCACGCGCGACTGCTCGTCGTCAAAGCCCGGGATGTTCTTGATCACGTCGGCCGCAGGCGCCTTGCTCAGCAGGGCCACGCCGTTGTAGGTCTTCTGGCCGAACCACTGGGCGTGGTAGCCGGCGTCGGTGAAGGCCTGCACCGGGAACTTGTCGTCGGTGAGTTTGAGCTCCTGCAGGGCCAGCACATCCACCGGGTTGGTGGCCAGCCAGGCCAGCACCTGCGGCAGGCGCACGTTGAGGGAGTTGACGTTCCAGGTGGCAAGTTGCATGGGAGGGTCTCAGGCGGAGCGGGTGTAGGTGACGAAGGCGAAGGGCAGGCCGCTGGCGGCCACGTGGGCCTCGCGCGCGGTTTCGACCCATTCGGGGCCGAGCGTCGGTGCGTGGGCGTCGCCGTCGAAGTCCTGTGCGATCTCGGTGACCACGATGCGCCGCGCCTGCGGCAGGGCCAGGGCATAGACCTGTGCACCACCGATGACCCAGGCGTCCTGACCCGCGGGGCACCGGGCGAGTGCATCGGGCAGACTGTGCACCACTTCGGCGCCGTCGGCGCGCCACGCACGGTCGTTGGTGAGCACCAGATTCAGGCGGCCCGGCAGGGGGCGGAATTTGGGTGGCAGCGAGTCCCAGGTCTTGCGGCCCATGATCACCGGGCAGCCGAGGGTGGTGCGCTTGAAGTGCGCCAGGTCCTCGGGCAGGTGCCAGGGCAACCGGTTGTCCTTGCCGATCACGCCATTGGCGGCGCGGGCGTAGATCAGGTTGAGGGTAGCGGGGGCGTGGTTCTCAGGCATCGGGCGATTGTGCCGCGCCCGCGCCGCGGCGCAGCGCGCCGGCGGGCAACAGCACGCTGGCGATCGCCACCATCACGAAGACCATGGCCAGCCAGTCCTGCCAGTGCGGCATTTCGCCGGTGATGACCGTGGCGCTGAGCGTGCCGACCAGCGGAATCGCCATCACGCTCATGGCGCTGGTGGCCGGCGGCAGGTTGCGCGCCAGGCCGAACCAGATCAGTTGCGCAAACCCGTAGTTGATCAGCACGCCATAGACCAGGCTGACCCACATGCGGGCCGTGAAGGTCGAGGGGTTGGGCAGCGGCTCCAGGGTGAGCGCCAGCGCCCAGACGACGACGCTGCCCAGCAGCAGCATCCAGACCGTCACCACCAGCGGCGACAGCGTCAGGTGGGCGCGGCGGAACATCAGCGTGCCCAGCGCCCAGCATGCTGCGGCGCCCAGCATCCAGGCCACGCCGGCCGGGCGGCCAGACAGGCGCTGCAGCTCGTGCCACAGCAAAAGACCGATGGCCAGGCTCACGCACACCACCGCCAGCCGCACGCGCGGCGTGATGCGCTCGCCGAAGAAGGCGGCGCCGATCAGCACGGTGAAGATCGGCATGGTGAAGCCCAGAATCGCGGCGCGGCCCGAGGCCAGTTCCTGCACGCCGAAGATCGAGAGCGTGTGCCAGCCCAGCACATTGGGCAGGCCCAGCGCGGCGATGGTGAGCCACTCGCGACCGACGGGCTTCATGCGCTCGCCCCGGGCGGCGACGTAGACGAACAGCCAGCTCGCGCCCAGCAGCATGGTGCTGGCGCGGAAATACAGCGGCGAGAGCTGCTGCAGCGAGAGTTTCATCATGGGCCAGTTGACGCCCCACATGAGCGTGAGGGCCAGCAGCGCCCAGAGCTGGCGGCGGGTGATCACGGGCAGGAGATCAGACCGCGACTGGCGCCTTGATGGCCGGGTGGCATTCGTACCCCACCACCTCGAAATCTTCGTATTCGTAATCGAAGATCGAGGCCGGTTTGCGCTTGATGTTCAGCGTCGGGTAGGCGAAGGGCTGACGGCTGAGCTGCAGTTCCACCTGCTCGTGGTGGTTGCTGTAGATGTGGCAGTCGCCGCCGGTCCAGATGAAGTCGCCCACGTCGAGGTCGCATTGCTGCGCCAGCATGTGGGTCAGCAGCGCGTAGCTGGCGATGTTGAACGGCACGCCCAGGAAAATATCGGCGCTGCGCTGGTAGAGCTGGCAGGACAGCTTGCCACGGCCGCCCGGCTCGGTGGCCGGCGCGACATAGAACTGGAAAAACGCGTGGCAGGGCATCAGCGCCATCTGGTCCAGGTCGGCGACGTTCCAGGCGCTGACGATGATGCGGCGGCTGTCGGGATTGGTTCTGAGCTGCTTGACGACCTCGCTGATCTGGTCGATGTGCCCGCCGCCCGGCTTGGGCCAGTTGCGCCACTGCACGCCATACACCGGACCGAGTTCGCCATCCTCGCGCGCCCATTCGTCCCAGATCGTGCAGCCGCGCTCCTGCAGCCACTTGACGTTGGAATCGCCGCGCAGGAACCACAGCAGCTCGACGATGATGGCCTTGAGGAACACCTTCTTGGTCGTGACCAGCGGAAAACCTTCGTTCAGGTCGAAGCGCATCTGGTGGCCGAACACGCTGCGGGTGCCGGTGCCGGTGCGGTCCCCTTTCTGCACGCCATGCGTGTAGACGTGGCGCATGAAATCTTCGTACTGGGAGCGAACGGGGCGGGAGATCGAAGCGGCGGTCATGGCGGAATTGTGCCTGCATCAGCCAGCGGCTAGGATCGACCTTTTGCAATCCCTCACCGGAGGTGCTCCATGAGCGAACTGGTCTTCTACACCAACCCGCAGTCCCGGGGCCGCATCGTGCACTGGATGATGGAAGAGCTGGGCCAGCCCTACCGCACGGTCTGGCTGGCCTTCGGGACGGAGATGAAGGGGCCGGACTTCAAGGCCGTCAATCCCATGGGCAAGGTGCCGGCGCTGCAGCACGCCGGGGTGGTCGTGACCGAAGCGGCGGCCATTTGCGCCTACCTCGCCGACGCTTTCCCGCAGGCCGGGCTGGCGCCCGCGCCCACCTCGCCCCAACGGGCGCCCTACCTGCGCTGGCTGTTTTTCGCGGCCGGCCCGCTGGAGCAGGCGGTCACCGCGAAGGCGATGGGCTGGACGGTTCCGCCGGGGCGCGAAGTGATGGCGGGTTTCGGGAGCTACGGAGACACGCTGGACGCGCTGGAAACCGCGCTGCAGCCCGGGCCCTACGTCTGCGGCGACCGCTTCACCGCTGCCGACGTGTACGTGGGCTCCAGTCTGGGCTGGGGCCTCATGTTCGGCACCATCGAGAAGCGCCCGCTGTTCATGGACTACGTCGCCCGCCTGCGTGAGCGTCCGGCGGCCCTGCGCGCCGACAGCCTCAACGAGGCCTACCTCAAGTCCCAGGCGACCGGCTGAGGCCGGACCACGCGTCCATTCCCGCACCGTTTTCATGTCCCGTCCCCGTCCCGCTCCCGCTGTGCGCCAGCCCGCTGCCGCGCCCGTCACCGTCCAGGCGCAGACCCGCGCCACGATCACCGGTCATCTCACCCGCCCGCAGCCCCGGGCCAAGGCGCCGGACGCCGTCGTGCCGCCAGCCCCCGCCCCGCGTCTGCCGCCGGTGGCGGATCCGCAGGAGCAGGCGCTGCAGCAGGCAAGGCGTCTGGGCGGACTGGGTCGCTACCACGAGGCCGAGCAGGTGCTGCTCAAGGCGTTGGCGGCCGATCCGGTGTCGGTGCCGGTGCGGCGCTACCTGGCCACGGTGTTTCTCGCGCTGGCCAAGCACCGTGAAGCCCTGTCCATCCTGCGTTCGCTGGTGCAGACGCTGCCGGACGACGAGCAGATCCTGCTGAACCTGTCGACCGCGCTGTTCAAGCTGGACAACCTGCACGAAGCGCACATGGCGCTGGAGGACCTGGTGCGGCGTTTTCCCGCCAACACCCAGGCGCGCGTGAACCTCGCCTCGATACACCTGAACAATCTGCGCGACCCGGTCAAGGCGCTGGAGGTGCTGCGGCCCGCCGAGGGCGAGCGCCACGCGGCCCTGCAGTTCGCGCTGGGCTGCGTCCACGGCAAGCTCGGCGCCTTCGGTCCCGCGCTACGCCACTATGAGCGCTCGTTGGAGATCCAGCCCGGCCACACCGAATCCTTGAGCAACTACCTGTTCACCTTGCATTACCAGTGGCCGCTGGATCTGGACCGGGTTCGCGAGATCAGCGCACGGCAAGGCCATGCGCTGAACGACGAGGCCATCCGGCGCGGTCTGGTGCGCGCGCCGGCGCGCCCCCGTCCGGTGGGGCCGCGCTTGCGGGTGGGTGTGCTGTCGGCCGATCTGCGGGTGCACCCGGTGGGGCATTTTCTGGAGACGGTGCTGGACGCGATGCGACACCGCGAGGTGGACCTGCTGGCCTACGCCAACCAGACCAAGGGGGCGCAGGTGCCGCCGCGCATCCGCGACGCCTTCGGGCAGTGGCGGGACATCCTGGACGAGACCGATCAGCGGGTGGCCGACATGATCGCGGCGGACGACCCGGACGTGCTGCTCGACCTGAGCGGACATACCACCGGCAATCGCGTCGGCGTGCTGATGCGGCGGCCGGCGCGGCGCCAGGTGTCCTGGCTGGGCTACTTCGGCACCACCGGCCTGCCGTTCATCGACGCCGTGATCGCCGACCCGGTCTGCGTCCCGCCCGCGGAGTCGCGGTTCTTTACCGAGCCGTTGCTGCGCATGCCGCACACCCGCCTGTGTCTCACGCCGCCGGCCGCCGCGCCGGCGGTGGCGCCCGAGCCGCCGATGGCGGCGCTTCCGTGGATCAGCTTCGGCTGTTTCCAGAACGCCAGCAAGATCAACGATGCCGTGCTGGCGCTCTGGAAGCGGGTGCTGGACGCCGTGCCGGCCTCCGTGCTGAGGTTGCAGAACGGGCGGTTCGACGAGGAGCAGCAGGTGCTGCTGATGCGTGAACGCCTGGGCGCTGCGGGCATCGACCTGCGACGCGTGTTCATTTCCAGCAACCTGGCCCGCGAGCACTACCTCGGTCAGTACGCCGAGGTCGACGTGCTGCTGGACACCTTTCCCTATCCGGGCGGCACCACCACCGCAGAGGCGATCTGGATGGGCGTGCCGACACTCACGCTGGCGACGCCGGGCATGCTGGGGCGCCAGGGCCAGGCGATGCTGGAGAACGTCGGGCTGGGCGACTGGGTCGCGCAAAGCGAGGACGACTATGTGGCCAAGGCGGCGGCGCTGGCGACCGACCGGGAGGCGTCGGTGCAGCGCCTGCGCGGACTGCGACGGGGCTTGCGCGAATCGGCGCGCCAGAGTCCGCTGTTTGACGCCGTGACGTTTGCGGCCGACCTGGAGCGGCTGCTGCGGGATTTCTGTTCCCGCGGCGCCTAGCGGCTCAGCTCAGGACCCGGCCCGGGTTGAGGATGTTCTGCGGGTCCAGCGCCTGCTTGATCGATCGCATCAGCGCCAGCGCCACCGGGTCCTTGTAGACCGGCAGCTTGTCCGCCTTGAGGCTGCCCACACCATGCTCGGCGCTGATCGAGCCATCGAAGCGCCGGACCTGGTCGAACACCAGGTGGTTCACCTGCGCTTCCATGTCGCGCAGGAAGGCGCTCGCGTCGCCGCCCTCGGGCGCCTGCACGTTGTAGTGCAGGTTGCCATCGCCGAGATGGCCGAAGTTGACCAGCCGCACGCCCGGCACCTCGCGCTGCAGCAGGGCGTCGGTCTCGGCGCAGAAGGCGGGGATCTTCGAGACCGGAATGCTGATGTCGTGCTTGATGTTCAGGCCTTCCTCGGCCTGCGCCAGCGGGATGCTTTCCCGGATGTGCCAGAGCGCGTGCGCCTGCTGCAGGCTCTCGGCCACCACCGCGTCGCTCACGACGCCCTGTTCGAACGCGGTCTCCAGCAGCCGCTCGAACTGGCCGCGGGCATGCTCCTCCGACTCGCTGTCGCTGTTCTCCAGCAGGACGCAGCACGGGTGTTCCGACCACAGCGGCACGCGCTGCTGCGGGAAGTGTTTCGCCACCAGCGACAGCGCGAACTGGCCCATGACCTCGAAGCCGGTCAGGCCGGCGCCCAGGTGGCGGTGCGCCAGTCCCAGCAACTGCACCGCCGCCTCCAGCGACGGCACGGCGGCCCACGCGGTCAATTGCGCGGCGGGTCGCGGGTACAGCTTCAAGGTGGCGGCGGTGATCACGCCCAGCGTGCCTTCGCTGCCGACGAACAGGTCACGCAGGTCGTAACCGGTGTTGTCCTTGCGCAGTCCGCTCAGACCGTCCCAGACCTCGCCCTGCGCCGTCACCACCTCCAGCCCCAGGCACAGCTCGCGCACGTTGCCGTAGCGCACGACCTGGGTGCCACCGGCGTTGGTCGCGAGATTGCCCCCGATGGTGCAACTGCCCTCGGCCGCCAGCGACAGCGGGAACAGGAAGCCTGCGGCCTCTGCCGCATCCTGCAACGTCTGCAACACACAGCCAGCCTCCACGGTCACGGTCAGGTTGTCGCCGTCGATGCCGCGCACCGCGTTCATGCGCGCTAGGCTGAGCACCACCTGGGTGCCGCTGTCGTCCGGGACGGAGCCGACCACCAGCCCGGTGTTGCCGCCCTGGGGAACGATGGACACGCCGGCCGCAGCACAGGCCTTGACCACCGCAGCGACCTCGGCGGTGCTGGCCGGTCGAACCACCGCCAGCGCCCGGCCGTAGGCGCGCCGGCGCCAGTCCTGTTCCCACGCGGACAGATCGGTGGCCGGGTCGTCGTGGGTCAGCACCTGGGCGTCGCCCACGATGCCGCGCAGGCGGGTCAGGAGTGCATTCATGAGGAGGACGGAGGAACCGGGTCTGCCGGAAAGCCACCTTCGGCGGCACGGCGCGCGGCGTCGGCCGCAATCGCTTCCTTGCCGGCGGCCTTCAGGCGCGAGCGGATGTGGTGGGTGCAGGCCGCGAACAGCACGATGCACAACAGCAGCTCCAGCCCGGCCAGCCAGGCCGAGAGGCCCCGGTCGCTGCTGGCGCGCACGGCACCCTCGGCGGCGTACAGCCACACCATCAGGCTCAGCCAGCGATAGGTGTACATGCGGTTCTTGAGCAGTCCGGCGAGCGGCAGTGTCAGCGGCAGCACCTTGAGCGCCAGCCAGGAGCCGCCCGGACGCACCGGCGCCAGCCACAGCTCCCAGACCAGTCCCAGCGCGATCAGGGCCAGCAGACTGGCCACCGCGATCTGGCGGGAGCGCGCGACGGCGGCGGCGGGCGCGGAAGGAGAGGGCGTGGGGGCGTGCATGGCGGGTGGCATGATACCGGCATGACCGTGAACGAGCGCCTCGCGGAGGCACAGACCCTGCTGGCCCAGCTGTGGCAGAACCTGCTGCGCTTCCCGTGGCGCAACACCGCGCTGACGCTGCGCGAGCGCTTCCGCGAAGACCGGCTGGGCGTGACCGCATCGAGCCTGACCTTCACCACCACGATTTCGCTGGTGCCACTGTTCACGGTGGGCCTGGCGATCTTCAGTGCCTTCCCGATGTTTTCGCGCCTGCAGGCGACGCTTCAGCGCTGGCTCATCGAAAGCCTGGTGCCCGAGAACATCGCCAAGCAGGTGCTCAACTACCTCAACCAGTTTGCCGCCAAGGCGGGTCAGATCGGATGGGTCGGTGCGCTGTTCCTGCTGGGCACGGCGCTGGCGCTGATCCTGACCATCGACCGCAAGCTCAACGACATCTGGCGCGTGCGCACGCCGCGGCCGCTGGCGCAGCGCATCCTGGTCTACTGGGCCGTGCTCACGCTGGGGCCGCTGCTGCTGGCGGCCAGCCTGGCCGGCACCTCGTATGCGCTCTCGGGCGCGGACGGCGTGGTGCGCTCGGGCACCGTGAAGCTGCTGCTGGACTCGCTGCAGTTCGGGTTGATGACCGCGGGCATGGCGGCGCTCTACCGCTTCGTGCCCAACACCCAGGTGCGCTGGGCGCATGCGCTGGTTGGCGGCTTGTTCACGGCCGGCGCCCTGGAAGTGGCCAAGGGAGCGCTGGCCTGGTACCTGGGCAAGGTGCCCACCTATTCGCTGGTCTACGGCACCTTCGCCACGGTGCCGATCCTGCTGGTGTGGTTCTACGTGGCCTGGGTGATCGTGCTGCTGGGTGCGGTGGTGGCGGCCTACCTGCCCAGCCTGCTCTCGGGCATTGCGCGGCGCGGCAACCAGCCCGGCTGGCGTTTCCAGTTGGCGCTGGAGACGCTGGCCTGCCTGCACGCGGTGCGCGAGTCGCCCGCGCGCGGGCTGAGCCTGGAGGCGCTGGCGCAGACGCTGCGCGTGGACCCGCTGCACCTGGAGGACCCCATCGGTGCGATGGTGGCACTGGACTGGCTGGGCCGGCTGGACGAGGAGGACGAGCGCTATGTCCTGCTGCTTGACCCGGCGCACCTGCCGGTGGCGCCGCTGGCGCAGCGCCTGCTGTTGCCCGAATCGCCCGGCACAGAGGCGTTCTGGTCGGTCAGCGGCCTGCGCGACCTGACGGTGGCACAGGTGCTGGCGGCGCCGTCGGTGCCTTGATCAGCGGGTGCGAAACGGCGCTGACAGGAACCCCCGGAACCGCGCCCGCCCGCCACGCTCCGGAACATCGCTGAGTTCGAACTGCGGAAAGCGGGTCAGGAAACGCCCGATGGCGATGCGGCCTTCGAGCCGCGCCAGACTCAGGCCGGCGCACTGGTGGATGCCGAAGCCGAAGGCCAGGTGCTTGTTGCCTTCGCGGCGCAGGTTCAGCGTTTCCGGTTGCTCGTACACGGCAGGGTCGCGGTTGGCGGCGCCGATGCACAGGGTGACCAGGGCGCCCGCAGGCAGGTCCACACCACCGACGGCACAGGGCGCCAGCGCCCGCCGGTTGCCCAACTGGTTGGACGATTCGAAGCGCAGGCATTCGTCGACCGCGAGCGAGAGCACCTGTTCGCGCGCTGCGTCGTCCCTCGCAGCGTTCAGGTCGGCCAGCAACTGCGCCCGCTGCGCCGGAAACTCCTGCAGCAGGATCAGGCCGTTGCCGATCAGGTTGGTGGTGGTTTCGTGGCCGGCGTTGAGCAGGAAGATGCAGTTCTGCAGCAGCTCGACTTCGCTGAGCTTGTCGCCGCTGGCTTCGCCCTGGATCAGCCGCGTGAGCACATCACGCTCCGGGTCGCCGGGGGCCTTGCGGCGTTCGGCCACTAGCCCGCGCAGATAGGCCAGCATCTCGGTCACGCTGCGGTTGCCCAGGGCGTGTTGCTCGGGCGTGGGCACCGGTTCGAGCGCGCCCAGGATGGCCAGCGACCAGGCGCGCAAGGGGCCACGCTCGGCGTGCGGCACGCCCAGCAGGTTGCCGATGATCTCGACCGGTATCGCCGACGCGAAGTCCTCGATCAGGTCACCGCCGCCTTGCGCCTCGATGCGGTCCAGCAGGTTGTCGACCAGAGTCACCAGCCCCGGCTCCATGTCGGCAATCGCGCGGCGGGTGAGGGCGCCCATGATCAGCTTGCGAACCCGCGTGTGCAGCGGCGGGTCGTTGAACACCAGGCTGGTGGTGTGGTGCTCGTAGAGCGGCGATTCGACACCGTATTTCGGCGCGAACTCGACATGCTTGTCCGAGCTGAAGACGGCGGCGTCCCGGTACACCGTCATCAGGTCGGCGTGGCGGGTGAGGAAGAGCGAGCCGTCGGGCATGCGCCGCACCGGATCGGCTTCTCGCAGCGCGGCGTAGACCGGATAGGGGTTGGCGAGGAAGTCTGGCGCGAGTGCGCGCAGGTCGAAGCTCGAGGCAATCTCGCGGGCGCGGTCGGCGCCCATGGGCGGGGTGATCTGGTGCGGCTGGATCATGGTCCAGCCATTCTGGCGGCGCCGAGCGAGGTTCAGGCGCGCTTCTTCTCGGGGTTTTCCTGCAGCATCTGGCGCGCGATCTCGCCGATCCGGGCCAGGGCCTGCATGTGCACCGTGTTCCAGGGACCGGAGAAGTTCAGCCGCAGGCAGTGGCGGTAGCGGTCGGTGGCGGTGAAGAACTCGCCGGGACCGAAGGTGATGCCCTCGGCGGCGCAGCGGCGGAACAGTTCCATGCTCGAAAAACCGGGTTCCAGTTCCAGCCACAGCGTGTCGCCCGAGGGCGGGTTGCTGACCTTGGTGCCGGGCGGAAAGTGGTGGGCGATCAGGCGCCGCGCCTCGTTGCGGCGCTGGTTCATGAAGGTGGTCAGCCGGCGCAGGTGGGCCTCGTAGCTGCCCTGCGTGAGCAGGTCGGCCAGCGCTTCTTCGAGCACCACCGGGGTGGCCGCGCCCTGCAGGCGTTTGTTGGACGCGACGTGGTCGCGCCAGCGTCCGGCCTCGACCCAACCCAGGCGGATGCCCGGCGTCAGCGTCTTGGCGAACGAGCCACAGACCATGACATTGCCCTCGGTGTCGAAGGACTTGGCGGCCTTGCGGCGCTCGTCGCCGGCCAGCAGATCGTTGAACACCACGTCCTCGATCAGCGGCACGCCGCGCTGCGCCAGCAGCTTCACGAGCTTCTGCTTGGCCGCCATCGGCATCACCGAGCCGAGCGGGTTGGACAGCGTGGGCGCCGCCACCACCGCCTTGATCGGCTGCGTGTCCAGCGCCAGTTCGAGCGCCGGCAGCGACAGGCCCGTGGCGGGATGCGTCGGGATTTCCAACACCCGCAGGCCCAGCGATTCGATCAGGTCAAGGTAACCGAAGAAGGTC
This sequence comes from Hydrogenophaga sp., assembly GCA_016790705.1. Classification (GTDB taxonomy): domain Bacteria; phylum Pseudomonadota; class Gammaproteobacteria; order Burkholderiales; family Burkholderiaceae_C; genus Hydrogenophaga. Next base: position 73,275 of record JAEUOT010000067.1, on the reverse strand, counting down.
GGCGACTCCAGCGCCACCACGTCGCCGGGCCGCGTCACGGCGCGCAGGCACAGGCTCACGGCCTGGGTGCAACTGGCGGTGATCACGATGTCGGCCGCGTCCAGCGCGCAGCCCAGGTGCAGCGCGCGGCGGGCCACCGCCTGTCGCAACGCTGGGCGACCGGCATCGGCCTTGTTGTATTCGGTCAGGCTGTGGCGGTGCACGCGCGAGGCGCGGCCGATGGCGACGCGCAGCCGCTCTTCGTCGAACAGGGCGCTTTGCTGCGGCGAGAAGCCGCCGAAGCTCGCGCGGTCGCCGGGCTGGTACAGCATGGCGAAGCTGTCGGAACGGCTCTGGTGTTCGACCAGAAAGCTGCGCTGCGGCGGCGTGCTCAGACCGGGCTGGGCGATGCGCTGCGGGCGCCGCACGAAATAGCCGGCCTTGGGGCGGGCCTGCGCCAGGCCCTGTTCTTCCAGCTGGCGGTAGGCCTGCATCGCGGTCGAAATCGACACCCCGTGGGTCAGCGCCGTCTCGCGCACCGAGGGCAGGCGCTGTCCGGCCTTGAGGGTGCCGCCGTGGATCAGTTGTGCCAGTGCCTGAGCGATCTGCTGGTACAGCGGCAGGTCGGGCTCGGAGGGCGGCGGAACCGGTGGGACCGGGCGCAGCGTGGGGTGCTGGAGCGGCTCGGACATGGCGTTCCCATGCTAACCGAGCGCCGTCCGGCCAACCGGTCGAACGGGGCCGATGGACCAGCACAGATCGCCGCCAAACCGGCCACACAGATGGGGCTCTGTGCGGCCTTGAACAGCCATTCTGGTGGGGCTGTGTGTCTGTCGCGGTGGCCGGGAAATCCCGACAGTGGAGCCTCATTCACGAAAGGTTCGCCATGCCCACCAGCCAGCCCGCCCCCACCCGCCTGTTGCCCCAGCAAACCCGCGTGATCCACGCCAGCGCCGGCATGCGTCTGCGGGTGGTCAGCGGCCGCGTCTGGCTGACGCAGCCCCACGTGGCGCAGGACCTGTTCCTTGGCCCGGGTTCGGTGATCGACCTTCAACAGGACTGGATCGTGGTCGGCGCCGACGCCGAGCCGGCCGGCACCCGGCCTGAGCTGTACAGCGAATACGTGCTGACGCCGCTGGTGCCGCCGGCACCGGGCTGGTTTCAGCGCCTGAGGAAGTCGCGGATCGCGAACAGGGTCAGGTCCGGGGTTTCGGTCATCTGGTGATGGCCGACCGGCAGGGTCACGACTTGCACGGCCTTGCCGGCTTCCTTGGCCGCCTTGATCAGTCCCTGTGCCGCCCGGGGTTGGGTCATCTGGTCCACGCCACCCAGCAGGAACAGCACCGGGCAGGTGAGCGCGGCCATGGCCGCTTCGCCGCCGGCGTAGCGGTCGCAGGCCACGAAGCCGCGGTGAAACACGTTGACCTTGGTGTTGCTGCGCAGCACGCGCCGGCCCAGCGCCATGCCGGCGCCATAGACCCAGGTGCCGGGGCCGAGAGCGGAAGGCGGTGCCGAGAGGGTGGAGCGCGAGAACACGTTGACCATGGTCAGCGCCTTCTCGGGCTCGTTCAGCGAGGCCTCGATCAGCGCGGGTGAGACCTTCATCGGGAACGCCGTCCCGACCAGCACCGCATGCGTCACGCGGTCTTTCAGGCGCGCCGCCGCCTCCATGGTGATCAGCGAGCCCCAGCTATGGCCGACCAGCGCGACCTTCTGCACACCGGCCGCATCGAGCAGGGCACCAACGAAATCGGCCGCCTCTTCGACGGTCGAAGGTGCTTCGCCGCCGCTCTTGCAGTGGCCCGGCAAGTCCACCGCGAGCACGTTCCAGCCGTGGTTCGCGAGGTAGCGGCTCTGCAGGATCCAGACGCTGTGGTCGTTGAGCACGCCGTGGATGAAGACGACGGTGGGCTTGGCCGGATCGAAGGCCTTGCCGCCGGTGTAGCAGTAGGTGGTGGCGCCGTTGACTTGCAGATACATGGTCAGGCCCCCGCCTTTTCTGCGGCCTTCAAGGCGCGCTTGAGGTCGTCGATCAGGTCGTCCGGATCTTCCAGCCCGATGGAGAGACGTATCGTGCCCGGGCCGATGCCCGCGCCCGCCAGCGCCTCGTCGCTCATGCGGAAGTGGGTGGTGCTGGCCGGGTGGATCACCAGCGAGCGGCAGTCGCCGACGTTGGCCAGGTGGCTGAAGATCTTGAGCGCTTCGATGAAGGCCTTGCCCTGTTCGCGGCTGCCTTTGATGTCGAAGCTGAACACCGAGCCCGCGCCTTTGGCGCCGTGCCGGAGCAGTTTGTTCGCCAGCGCGTGGCTGGGGTGCGATTCGAGCAGCGGGTGGCCGACGCGGCCCACCAGCGGGTGGCTGGCCAGGAAGGACACCACCTTCTCGGTGTTGCTCATGTGGCGCTCCATGCGCAGCGGCAGTGTCTCCAGCCCCTGCAGGATCAGCCAGGCGCTGTGCGGGCTCAGGCAGGCGCCGAAGTCGCGCAGGCCTTCGCGGCGCGCGCGCAGCAGGAAGGCGCCGATGGTGCTCTCTTCGCTGAAGGTCATGCCGTGGAAGCCGTCGTAGGGCTCGGTCAGTTCGGGGAAGTGGCCCGAGGCCTCCCAGTCGAAGCTGCCGGCGTCGACCACCACGCCGCCGATCACGGTGCCGTGGCCGGAGAGGAACTTGGTGGCCGAGTGGTAGACCAGATCGGCGCCGTGCTCGAAGGGCTTGATGAGATAAGGCGTGGTCAGTGTGGAGTCGACCAGCAGCGGCACCTTCGCCTCATGTGCGATCTGCGCCACGGTCGGCAGGTCCAGCACGTCCAGGCCCGGGTTGCCCACGGTTTCGCCGAAGAACAGCCGGGTGTTCGGCCGCACGGCGGCTTTCCAGCCGTCGATGTCGCCGGGTTTGACGAAGGTCGTCTCGATGCCGAAGCGGCGCAGGGTGTAGTGCAGCAGGTTCTGGCTGCCGCCGTAGAGCGCGGTGCTGGCGACGATGTGGGAGCCGGCGCCCATGAGGGTCGCGATCGAGAGGTGCAGCGCGGCCTGGCCGCTGGCGACCGAGATCGCGCCGATGCCGCCTTCGAGCGCTGCCATGCGCTGCTCGAACACCGCGTTGGTCGGGTTGCTGATGCGGCTGTAGACGTGGCCGGCGCGTTCGAGGTTGAACAGGGCGGCGGCGTGGTCGCTGGACTCGAAGACGAAGGAGGTCGTGAGGTGGATCGGGACCGCGCGGGCGCCGGTGCTGGGGTCGGGGGCGGCGCCCGCGTGCAGCGCCAGGGTGTCGAAGCCGGGGTCGGAATAGCCGGGCATGCGTGTGTCTCCAGGGTGTGTCCGGGCGAACCCGGTGTGACTTTGGCGCAGATTGTGGGCTATATTCATCCCCACGCCTGCGCAGCAGGCGACAGCATCCATCCCGAGGAGAAGTGCCATGAAGGTCAGCGACATCCTGCGCGTCAAGGGCAACGCCCTGTACACCGTCACCCCCGAGGACAGCCTGGCCGAAGCCATCAAGCTGATGAACGACAAGGACATCGGTTCGCTGGTGGTCATGGCCAACGGCCTGGTGGTCGGGATGCTGACCTTCCGCGAGGTGATCGCCGCCCTGGTCAAGAACGGGGGCGAGCTGGGCAATTCGACGGTGTACCGCGCGATGGACCCGGGTCCGCTGACCTGCACCATGGCGACGGAAATGGACGAAGTCCGCCGCATGATGCTCGACCGCCACGCCCGCTACATGCCGGTGATCGAGAACCGCATGCTCATGGGCGTGATCAGCTTCTACGACGTGGCCAAGGCCGTGGTGGACGCGCAGAACTTCGAGAACAAGATGCTCAAGGCCTACATCCGCGACTGGCCGGAAGAGGATGCCGAAGGCAAAAGCGAACCGAACTTCCCCTGATCGGGTGGTGACCGGATGAAAAAACGCCCCGCTTGCGGGGCGTTTGTGTTTCCGGGTGTCGCTCAGCCCTGGGCCGCGTGGATGTGGTCGCGCACCCGCGGATAGATCTGCTGGTTCCACTTGCGGCCGCTGAACACGCCGTAGTGGCCGACACCGGTCTGGATGTGGTGGGTCTTGAGGTAGGGACGGATGTTGCTGCACAGGTCCTGGGCGGCGACGGTCTGGCCAACCGAGCAGATGTCGTCGCGCTCGCCCTCGACCGTCATGAGCGCGGTGCGGCGGATGGCCGCCGGGTTCACGGTGCGCCCTTGGTATTGCAGCGTGCCGACCGCCAGGTCGTAGGTCTGGAACACCTTCTCCACGGTCTCGAGGTAGAACTCGGCCGGCAGGTCGTTGACGGCCAGGTACTCGTCGTAGAAGGTCTGGATGGTGCGGGCTTCCTCGGTACGGCCTTCGACCAGGTGCTCGTACAGGTGTCGGAACGACTGCTGGTGGCGCTCCAGGTTCATGCTCATGAACGCGGTGAGCTGCACGAAGCCCGGGTAGACGCGGCGCATGAAGCCCTGGTGCGGCAGCGGCACGTGGCTGATCAGGTTCTTCTCGAACCATTCGATGGGTTTGCTGGTGGCCAGCTTGTTGACCTCGGTCGGGTTGACGCGGCAGTCCACCGGGCCCGCCATCAGCGTCAGGCTCCGGGGCGCGGCCGGGGAGCCGTCCTCGGCCATCACGGCGGTCGCGGCCAGGGCCGCGACGCAGGGCTGGCACACGGCGACCACATGCGTGTCTTCGCCGATGGCCTCGACGAAGCGGATCATGTAGGCGATGTAGTCTTCCAGCCCGAACGCACCATGGCGCAGCGCCACGTCGCGTGCGTTGTGCCAGTCGGTGATCCAGACCTCGTGGTCCTGCAGCAGGGTGCGCACCGTTTCGCGCAGCAAGGTCGCGAAATGGCCCGAGAGTGGTGCGGCCAGCAGCACCTTGGGCTGGGGCGGGAGTCCGGGCGCGTCCTTGCGGAAACGCAGCAGGGTGCCGAACGGCAGGCTGAGTGTGGTTTCCTCGATCACCGGGACGCTGCGGTCGCCGACCTCCACCGAATCGATGCCGTAGGCTGGGCGCGCGTGGGTCAGGCGCAGGCGCGCCACCACGTCGGCAGCCGCGCTGGCCTGGCGCAGCAGGCTGCGGTCGGTGTTCTCCAGCCAGAGGGAGGCGCTCAGGTGCTGGGCGGTCAGGCGCAGCGGAGAGAGCAGGTCGGACTGAAGCTGGTAGGCCTGGTACAGCATGGGTTTCCTTGTGGGATGGTTTCCATCAGGCAATTCCCGGGCCAGGGTTTGCGCACCGGCCCGGTGCGAAACGGCCGCCCCGGCATGGCACAGCGCTTGCTGGTCGCTGGTGCACAGAGGAGCACGACATGGCCAAAGCGGTACTCACCATCAGCAGCAAGAACTACGGCGCCTGGGCGTTGCGCGGCTGGCTGATGTGCAAGCTGGCGAAGCTGGATTTCGACGAGCACGTGATCCCGCCCGACGACCCGGCGATGAAGGCCGAGATGCTGCTGCTGTCGGCGTCCATGCGCGTGCCCTCGCTGGACCACGACGGCATCCACGTCTGGGACACGCTCGCCATCGGCGAATACCTGCACGAAATCAAGCCCAAGGCGGGCCTGCTGCCGGCCGATCGCAAGGCGCGCGCGCACTGCCGCGCCATCTGCGGCGAGATGCACTCGGGCTTCTCGGCCCTTCGCAGTTCGCTGCCGATGAACATCAAGGCGCACATCCCGGGCTTCAAGGTCTGGTCGCGCGCGCAGGCCGACATCGAGCGCATCCAGGCGATCTGGAACGAGTGTCTGGAGACCTATGGCGGGCCCTACCTCTTCGGCGACAAGCCCTGCATCGCCGATGCGATGTTCGCGCCGGTCGTGACGCGCTTCATCACCTACGACGTGGCGATCGATCTGCCCTGCGTGGCCTACTGCGACACCATCATGGCCTTGCCGGCCATGCAGGAGTGGGTCGCGGCTGCGGAAGCCGAGCCCGACGAGATCGACGAGCTCGACGCGGAGTTCTGAGTCAGGGTTCCGACCAGGGCGTCGGCTCCGGGATGGCGCAGACCGGTTCCACGTCCACGGTCTTGAAGTCGGCCGGGGAGACGATTTCCAGGTACTCCATGTCGGGCGAGTAGTCGAACAGGTAGTGGCGGATGCCGGGGCGCTGGTGCACCACGTCGCCGGCTTCCACGTGGGTCACCTTGTCCTCGTACATGAACTTGGCCCAGCCCTTGGTCATGATGACGATCTGGAAGTCCGCTTCGTGGCGGTGCCAGCCGGTGCCTCCGCTGCTCTCGGGCGGCAGGTTGGCCTTGACCAGGTGCGCGATCACCTTGCCGTGCGTCGCCTGCGCCACGCCGAGATCCCGGTAGAGGAAGAAGTCGCGCAGGCCGCCGCCCTGGAATCGGGTGTCCGAGGGTTTGACGTGCGAGAAGAGGGTGCCTGTCCTGTCCAGCATGGTGCGCTCCTTCCGGGTTTGAGGCAGCAATGGCGCTGCGTCCGGCGCGATGCAGGAAGCGCGCCAAACCGGAAGAGGGCCTCGGGGATAATCGCCCCCATGAGCGGCAACACCTTCGGCACCCTGTTTTGCGTCACCAACTTCGGTGAATCCCACGGCCCGGCCATCGGCTGCGTGATCGACGGCTGCCCGCCCGGCATGTCGCTGACCGAAGCCGACATCCAGCACGATCTGGACCGCCGCCGCCCTGGCACCAGCAAGTTCGTGACCCAGCGCAACGAGCCCGACGCCGTCGAGATCCTCAGCGGCGTGTACGAGGGCAAGACCACCGGCACGCCCATTGCCCTGCTGATCCGCAACACCGACCAGCGCAGCAAGGACTACGGCAACATCCTGCAGACCTTCCGCCCCGGCCACGCCGATTACGCCTACTGGCAGAAATACGGCGTGCGCGACCCGCGCGGCGGCGGCCGCAGCTCGGCCCGCCTGACGGCGCCCACGGTGGCGGCCGGCGCGGTGGCCAAGAAGTGGCTCAAGGAGAAGTTCGGCACCACGTTTCACGCCTGCATGACGCAGATTGGCGAAGTGCCGATCGGCTTCGAGAGCTGGGACCACGTGCCGGAGAACCCGTTCTTTGCCCCGGTGGCCGACGTGTCGGCGCTGGAGGCCTACATGAACGAACTGCGCAAGAGCGGCGATTCCTGCGGCGCGCGGCTGCGCGTGGTTGCGAAGAACATGCCGGTCGGCTTGGGCCAGCCGCTGTACGACAAGCTGGACGCCGACATCGCCTACGCCATGATGGGTCTGAATGCGGTCAAGGGCGTCGAGATCGGCGCCGGTTTCGCGTCCGTGGCCGACAAGGGCTCGACCCACGGCGACTCGCTCACGCCGGGCGGTTTCGTCGGCAACAAGGCCGGCGGTGTGCTCGGCGGCATCAGCACCGGCCAGGACCTGGACGTCTCCGTCGCCATCAAGCCCACCAGCTCCATCCTGATCCCGCGCGACTCCATCGACGTGGCCGGCCAACCGACCGAGGTCATCACCAAGGGCCGCCACGACCCCTGCGTCGGCATCCGCGCCGCGCCCATCATGGAAGCGCTGCTGGCCCTGGTCGTGATGGACCACGCCCTGCGCCACCGCGCGCAGTGTGGTGACGTGCACGTGGACACACCGGACATTGCTGCCGCCTTGCGTGCCTGAGCAACGCAAACAGCTCCTGCCGTTCGCGGCGCTCTCGGCCAGCTACTTCGCGCACATCGGCTTCTTCAATCCCTACCTGCCACTCTGGCTCAAGGACCTGGGGTTCGGGTTGTTCGCGATCAGCGTGCTGACCTCGGTGCAGTCCGCCACGCGGCTGTTCGCGCCCTACGCCTGGGGCACGCTGTCCGACCGCACCGGTGAGCGCGTCAAGCTGCTGCGCTACGGCGCCACCGCAGCGCTGGTCTTTTCGCTGGCGCTGTGGTTTCCGCTCAATGCGGTCGCGCTGTTCGTGGTCTTGCTGCTGATGTTCACGCACACCAGCGCCATGATGCCGATGAGCGAGGCGGCGCTGGCGCACCTGGTCAGCCAGGGCGGCGCGTTTGACGCCAGGCGCTACGGCCGGGTGCGGCTCTGGGGCTCGCTGGGGTTTCTGGTCACGGTGATGGTGGCCGGCTGGTGGTTCGAGCGCTTCGGCCTGGGCCACTTCCCCGCCTGGACCCTGGTGACCCTGATCGCGGTTGTCGTGAGCGTCTGGCTGCTGCCGGACCACAAGGAGGCCGCCCACCACGCGACCGACCACCCGGCCATCTGGCCCTTGCTGCATCAGCCGGCGGTGCGCTGGTTTTTCGCGGCGGTGTTCTTCCACGTGCTCTCGCACATCTTCATCTACGTCTTCTTCTCGCTCTATCTCGACAGCCTGGGCTACAGCAAGACCGTGATCGGCCTGCTCTGGGCCGCTTCGGTGCTGATCGAGATCGGCTGGTTCTTCACGCAGGGAAAGTGGCTGCACCGGCTGTCGCTGACCGGCTGGCTGGTGCTGGCGTCGGCGCTGATGGTGCTGCGCATGGGCGTCACCGCCGGTGTGCCGACGGTCTGGCCCTTGCTGCTGGCGGCGCAGGCGCTGCACGCGATCACCTTCGCCGCCCACCACACGGTCTGCATTGCGCTGCTCTCCCACCATTTCCCGGGGCGCCTGCGGGGGCGCGGCCAGGCGCTGTACACGGTGATCGGCTACGGCCTGCCGGGGGTGCTCGGCGGCCTGGGTGGCGGGGCGCTGTCCTCGGCGCTGGGGCTGGAGGCGGTGTTCTGGCTGGCCGGCGGGCTGGCGGCGGTGGCCACCTTGTGCGCCCTGCGGTTGCGCCGGCTGGACCACCGGTCGGGGTAGGGCGCTGACCGAGGGCACAATGCAATCGTTACTTGTTGTATCTGCTGTCACACAGACCTTATGGCCCACCCCACACCGTCCGCTTCCGCAGCGGGTGCCCGCCTGCGAAAGGGCGCCCCGCCTGCCATCCCGCCGTTCTGGAACCGGCTCAACGCCTTCTTCCTCTTTCCGTTCCAGCCGCGCCCGCTGATCTACGCGGTCTTTCTCTCGCTGTGCTCGCTGGCGGCGATGTTGTCGGTCCCGATCGCGGTCATCACGGTGATCGGCATCCTGCTGGCCACGGCGCGCTACAGCTTCAAGGTCTCCGCGATGGCGTCCATGGGCCTGCTCAAGGCGGCGGACTTCGACGACACCCGCAGCGATCCCGGATGGACCCATCTGCCGTGGAAGTTCCTCGGCGTCCTGTTCGTGCACGGTCTTGTCATCGCCTTGCTGGCCAGTGCCAACGAGGGACTGGGCACCCTGGGCCGTTTTGTCTCGGCCTTGCTGGTGCCTGCCACGCTGATGGTGTTGATCCAGACCTGCAGCCTGCGCAGTGCCATCAGCCCGGCCGAGCTGATGCGGGCCGTGGCGGCGGTTGGCATGCCGTACCTGCTGCTGTGCCTGTTCATGCTGCTGCTCAACATCGGCCTGCCGATCGCCTGGGGCCTGCTGCTGCCGCTGGCGCCCAAGGGTCTGATCGCGCCGGTGATGACCTTTGTCGGTGTGTATTTCGCCTGGGTCAGCGCCAGCATGGTCGGCTACGTCATGTACCAGAACCACGAGAGCCTGGACATCGACCTGGTCAAGGACCCGCAGGCCGAGCTGGCCGGTGCGAGGCCCGGCGGTGCCGGCGACCCGCTGGCGCGCGAGCGTGACGCCCAGGTGTCCGACCTGATCCGCCAGGGCCAGATCCGCGAGGCCTACGACCTGGCCTACGAATGGCAGCGCGGCAACCCCGAGAACCTGCCCGACCAGCGGCGCTACCACCGTGTGCTGCTGCTCAGCGACAAGCCCGACCAGCTCACCTGGTTCACCGAGCGCTACCTCCAGTCCCTGCTCAAGGCGAACAAGGGACAGGATGCGCTCCAGGTCCACGAATCGTCCATCGCCAAGCTGCCCTCGCTGTCGCTGGAGTCGGCCGAGCTGACGCTCACGCTGGCCCAACTGGCCTGGAAGAACCAGAACGACAAGCACGCCCTGGCCTTGCTCAAGGGATTCGACAAACGCTACCCGCGCGACCCGGCGGTGCCCAAGGCCTATGAGCTGGTGGCGCGCATCCTGCACCAGGGGCTGGGCCGCACCGCGCAGGCGCTCACCGTGTACCGCGCGATGCAGAAGCACTTCGCGCAGCACCCGGCGACACAGGAAGTCGCCTGGCTGCTGCGCGACCACACGGGCGAGGGAGCCGCCGCGGCGCCGCAGCGACCGGCCTGAGCCGGCGACCGGGCTCAGACCGGCGGTTCGCGCCGGGCCAGCAGGCGGGTGACCGGCGCCTCGGGCGCGTGGGTCATCAGCGCGGGCAGCCAGCCCATCGCGGATTCGAACTGCTTGTGGTGCACGAGCTGGTCGACCAGCAGCAGCAGGGTCTCGGGCCAGCGCGGGTGGGTCGGTGCGCTTCGCTGCAGCAGCCTCGCCAGATGCTGGGCGTCGTCCCACACCTGCAGCCGCACGAACGCCGGAATCAGGTGGACGAGGGTGTTGCCGCTCAGCCGTGCGCCCGGTCGCGCCTGTTGGAGGTAGGCCAGGTAGTGGGTGTGCAGTCGCCGCCGGGCGGCCGAGTCCGGCGCGGGCAGGTTCAGCAGGCCCTTGGCAGCCGCGTGGAATTCCTCGCTGGCCGGCGCGTGCCGTGCGACCTCGAACCATGCGGCCCAGGCCTGGGCATTGTCCGGCTGCTGGCGCACCACGCGGCGCCAGGCCAGGCTCGCGCCCGCGTAGTCCAGCTCGTCGGTCAGGCGCTGCGCGCGCTCCACCGCCGCCTGGATGTCGGCCTGCTCCGGCGTCACCGACGCGGGCTCGGCGGGCGCCAGATTGGCCGGGGCATCGAAGGTCCTGACCGTCATCAGCAGCGCCATCAGCAGCGCGCCGGTCACCAGTCCGCCCAGGTGGGCCATGTAGTCCACGCCGCCGCCGGTGAGCCACTGCTGCAGCGCCTCGTGGGCCATGTACACCGGGAGCATCACCAGCGCCGGCCACCGGGCGTGGTTGAAGTAGAAGAACAGCATGTAGAAAAAGGTGATGCGCCGCAGCCGGTACATCACCACGTACATCGCCATCAGGCCCGAGATCGCGCCCGAGGCGCCCAGTCCCATGCCCGGCGAGCCGGCGTGCAGGGTCAGCGAGACCAGCGAGGCACCGATGCCGCACAGCAGGTACAGCAGCAGGTACACACCCGAGCCCAGCGCCATCTCCAGCGTGAAGCCGAACAGGAAGAGGAACACCATGTTGCCCAGCAGGTGTTCGCCATTGGCGTGCAGGAAGGTGGCGGTGAGCCAGTTCTGCGGCCGCGCGGTGACGGGCTCGTCGTAGTGCATCGCCCAGCGCCAGGTGAAGGGCCTGGGTTCGTAGGGCGTGACCAGGGCGCGGCGCTGGTGCCAGTCCTCGTATTGCGGATCGCCTTCGCGGATCACCCGGCCGGCCAGCAGCGCCTGGCGGAAGCTCTGCTCGCTCCACATGTGTTCGTAGAGCACGCCGGTCGCTTTCTCCTGCCACAGCTTCTGCAACTGTTCCAGGTGGTCCCGGGCCTCGGGATGACCGGCCGCCTGCACCCGCAGGTGGTCGAGATAGCGCGGGATCTCGATGTCGGGCAGGCCGCTGCGCTCATAGCGCTCGGTGTTGCGTTCGACCGCCCGTTGCTCGGGCGCCTGCCAACCGAAATAGACCAGCAGGTTGACCAGAATCAGCAGCACCGTCATCCAGGGCGGCGATTGCCAGGTGGGTCGGTTGGCCAGGGGGATCGCGAAAAACATGGCGGGGGCGGTCGTTGGGGCGCCGATGCGCCCGGGGTGATGCGCATGGTAACGGCGCTGGCCGACGCCAGCCCCCGCTGGCGCCGCTGACCGAACCCCCGGGACGGATCAGGTGCCCAGCGCAGGCAGCCGGAAGCCCGCCACCGCATGCACCAGCCGCTCGGCCTGATCGCGCAGGCTGGCCGAGGCCGCCGCGCTTTGCTCCACCAGCGCCGCGTTCTGCTGCGTGGTCTGGTCCATCTGGCCGACCGCCACGTTGATCTGTTCCAGACCATCGTTCTGTTCGCGGGTCGAGGTGCTGATCTCGCCCATCAACTGGCTCAGGCGCTGGATGGCGGCGGCGGAGTGCTGCACGCTGGCGGTCGCATGGGCGGTCAGCTCCGTGCCCTGTGCCACCTGTTCGTGGCTGCCGTGGATCAGGCTGCGCACCTCGCGCGCCGCCTCGGCGCTGCGCTGCGCCAGCATCCGCACTTCGCCGGCGACGATCGCGAAGCCGCGTCCCTGTTCGCCCGCACGGGCCGCCTCGACGGCCGCGTTCAGCGCCAGGATGTTGGTCTGGAAGGCGATGCCGTCGATCACACCGACGATGTCGGTGATCCGGTTCGAGGCGGCGTCGATCGCCTGCATGGTCTGCGCCACGCGCGCCACCAGTTGCCCACTCTCCGAGGCGTCGGCGGCCGCCTTGCGGGCCAGTTCGTCGGCCTGCGCGGCATGGTCCCTGCTGTGGCGCACGGTGGCGCTGATCTGCTCCATCGAGGCCGCCGTCTCTTCCAGCGCACTGGCCTGTTCCTCCGAACGCTGGCTCAGGTCCTGCGTGCCGGAAGCGATCTCGCTGCTGGCCGTGCGCACGCTGTCGGCGTTGTGCCGCACCTCGGTCACGATGCGCGCCAGGTGCCGGGTCATGTTCTGCATCGAGGCCATCACGCTCGACTCGAATCCGGGACGTACCGAGATCACCTGCGTCAGGTCGCCGCCGGCCACCGCCTCGGCCACGGCGCGCACCTCGTGCGGCTCGGCGCCCAGTTGGCGCGTGAGGCGCCAGGTGATCCACAAGGAGGCCCCCAGACCCAGTGCCGCAGCGGTCAGCGTGGCGCCGGCCATGCCGAGCACCAGCGTCCGCACCCCGGCCACGGATTCATCGTGCATGGTCTGCGACACCTTCAGTTGCAGCCCGATCAGGTCCCCGATCACCGCCTGCATCGGGTCGAACACCGGGTACATCTCGCGTTCCCGGAACCGGGCGACACCCTGCCGGTCGTTGGCGTCAATGAGTTTGGTCAGACCGGGGAGCGTGGCGTCGGCGGCGGCCATCAGCGGCTTGAGGCGGTCGATGATCGCCACCTCCTCGGGCACCAGGTAGGTTGCCAGGTAAGCCTTCCACTCGGTGTCGATCGCGGTTCGCGCCTGTTCCACGGAGGCTTTGGCCTGGGCCTGGGTGAGCGAGCCGTCGGCAAACTTGTGGGCGGTGTCCACGATGTTGACCGCGTACATGTCCGACACCACCTTGATCTGGCGCAGTGGCACCACCCGGTCCTCGTACATCGAACGCATCGCCTGGCTTTGCGCCATCGCCTGCCAGAGCCCGAAGGCGCCGATTCCAGCCAGAAGGACAAGAAACATTGCGCACAGCAGCAGCAACTGGGTGCGAACGCGAACCGGTTGATTCATGGGACCACTCCGTGGGCACGTTCGTATGGCCTGTCACACCGGTATGGGTGGCTCAGGGTGCGTGCTTTCGGTCAGTATCGGCCTGCAACCGTTTGCCTTAAGCCCGAAATATTCGGGTCAAGACCGGCCAGTTCTGCCCACAGCCACCTGTCCCGACGCCCGCGACCGTCGAAACGCCAACAAGTTCACATGGCGCTTTTCAGATCAGGTTTGCGCATACGCCAGCCCCGCCGCGACGCCGCCGAACAGGTCGCCTTCGATCAGCGGCACATCGGGGAACGCCGTGCGCAGCACCTGCTGGAACGGCCGCAGCGCGGACGAACCGCCGGTGAGGTAGACCGCGTCGAGCTGGTCGTCGCGCAGGCCGGCGCGCTGCACGCACTCGCGCGCGCAGGCGACGGTGCGCTCCAGCAGACCGTCCAGGTGCGCGTGCAGCGCCGCCATGTCCATGGGTGCGCTGAGGCCGGCCTCCACGATGGACAGGTCGACCGTGGTGTCGGCGTCGGTCATCGAGCAGCGGATCTTGGCCTGCTCGACCTCGTGGGCGATGTGGTGGCCGTGGCGCTCGCGCAGCACGCGCATCAGACGCTCGTGCAGGCGCACGTCGCTGTAGTTGACGCGCAGCGTCTGCGCCTGGGCGATGGCGCGCGGCAGGTACAGCCACTGGATCAGGTGCCAGGTCGAGAGGTCGAAGAAGGTGCGGCTGGGGACTTCGCGGCCCTGCGGCCCGAGGTGGCGGTGGCCCAGCAAGGGCATCACCTGCTCCAGGCTGAGCCGCTGGTCGAAGTCGGTGCCGCCGATGTGCACGCCGGTGGTCGCGAGCACGTCGGACACGCGGTCGGGCCGGGCGATGCGCTCGGGGCCGAGCCGCACGACGGTGAAGTCGGAGGTGCCGCCGCCGATGTCGACGATCAGCACCAGGGATTCACGGGTCAGCCGGCGTTCGTGGTCCAGCGCGGCCGCGATCGGTTCGAGCTGGAAACGGATCTCGCGGAACCCGGCGGCCTGGGCCGCTTCGAGCAGCGACTGCTGCGCCGCGGCGTCGCGCTGTTGGTCGTCGTCGACGAAATGCACCGGGCGGCCCATCACGACCCGCTCGGGTGCGGCGCCCAGGTCTTGCGCGGCGCGCGTGCGCAGCTCGGCCAGGAAGGTCGTCACGATCTCCAGGAAGCTGACCGGGCGGTGGTCGATCTCGGTGCTTTCATGGATCAGCGGACTGCCCAGCAGGCTCTTGAGCGAGCGCATCAGGCGGCCTTCGGTGCCGGCGAGGTATTGCGCGACCGCGTCGCGGCCGAAGTGGGTGCGGTGGTCTTCGCTGTTGAAGAAGACGGCGGTCGGCATGGACACGGCGCCGCCTTCGAGCGGGATCAGGCGCGAGTTGTCGTGGGGCCCCGCCCAGGACATGGCGGAATTGGACGTGCCGAAATCGATGCCGAGGGTGCCGGCCGGGGAGAGGTGCATGGGGAGGGTCGGGGAAGCAGGGCGGGCGCGGGCAGGGCCGGTCGCGCGGGGGACCGGCATTCTGCCACCGTCGCCGCCTGATCTGCGGACGCGGTGACCCGGGTCGCCACGCCTTGTCCCCACAACCAGATCGGACAAGGATCTGGCCGGCGGCGCCGCCGCACCGCTCCTCGTTACATTGGATCACGACTTCGGTGCATCGATCGCCGAGGCGAACACCACCGGAGACACCCCATGTTGAAACTCAACGTCAACGGGAAAGCCGCGTCGCTCGACGCCGATCCCGAGATGCCCCTGCTGTGGGCGATTCGCGAAGACCTCCAGCTCACCGGCACCAAGTTCGGCTGCGGCATGGCGCTGTGCGGTGCCTGCACCGTGCACCTCGACGGCAAACCCGTGCGCTCCTGCTCGACACCGCTGTCGGCGGCGAGCGGCAAGAAGGTGATCACCATCGAGTCGATCGGCAACAGCAAGGCCGGCAAGGCGATCCAGGCCGCCTGGGTCAAGCACGACGTGCCGCAGTGCGGCTACTGCCAGTCGGGCCAGATCATGAGCGCGACCGCGCTGCTGGCCAGCAACAAGAAACCCAGCGACAAGGACATCGACGAAGCCATGAGCGGCAACATCTGCCGCTGCGGCACCTACAACCAGATCAAGGCGGCCATCAAGGACGCGGCGGTCGCTCTGAGCAAGGGAGCCTGACCATGAGCCACGTCGAACAAACGATCCCCGGTTTCGAGACCAGCCGCCGCGGCTTCATGGCCGGTTCGGGCGCCGCGCTGGTGGTCGGCTTCACACTGCCCGCCTCGGGCCGTGCGCTCGCCGCCAAGGCCGCGCCCGCCGCGTTCACCCCCAACGCCTGGCTGCGCATCACGGCCGACAACCGCGTGACCGTGGTCTGCGGCTCGTCCGAGATGGGGCAGGGCGTGCTGACGGCAATTCCGCAGCTGATGGCCGAGGAGCTGGACGCCGACTGGGCCCAGGTGTCGGTCGAGCAGGCGCCGGTCAGCCAGGCCTACGCCAACCCCGCCTTCGGCATGCAGGCCACTGGCGGCTCGACCACGGTGCGCGGCCACTGGGACGTGATGCGCAAGGCCGGCGCCACGGCGCGCGCCATGCTGGTGGCGGCCGCCGCCGAGCAGTGGAAGGTGTCGCCTGCCGACTGCCGCACCGAGGCCGGCCACGTGATCCACGGCAGCAAGAAGCTGAGCTACGGCCAGTTGGCCGAAGCCGCGTCCAAACAGAAGGCGCCCGAGAAGGTCGCGCTCAAGGACCCCAAGGATTTCAAGATCCTCGGCCAGCGCAAGCACCGACTGGATACCGCGCCCAAGACCAACGGCCAGGCCAAGTACGGCATCGACGTGACGTTGCCCGGCATGCTGGTGGCGGTGATGTCGCGTTCGCCCACCCCCGGTGCCAAGGCCGTCAAGGTCGACGACAGCGCGGCCAAGGCGGTCAAGGGTGTCAAGCAGGTCATCACGCTTCCGACCGGCGTCGCGGTGCTGGCCACCGGCTACTGGGCCGCGAAGAAGGGGCGCGACGCGCTCAAGATCGAATGGGACGCCGGCGCGCTCAAGGGGCTGTCGTCGGCGGCGATCACCAAGCAGCTCTCGGCCGCGGCCGACAGCGCCACCGCGGTGGCGAAACAGGAAGGTGCGGTCGAGGTGCGTCCGGCGAAGGTGGTCGAATCGACCTACGAGGCACCGTACCTGGCGCACGCCTGCATGGAGCCGATGAACTGCACCGCCTGGGTCAAACCCGAAGGCGTCGAGGTCTGGGCCGGCACCCAGAGCCAGGGGCCGGTGCAGGGCATCCTGTCGCAGGTGGCATCGGTCGATCCGGGCAAGGTCAAGGTCAACACCATGATGCTCGGCGGGGGCTTCGGTCGCCGCTTCGCGCCCGACTTCGTGATCGACGCGACCCTGCTGTCCAAGATCAGCGGCGCCCCGGTCAAGCTGGTCTACAGCCGTGAAGACGACATGGCGGCGGGCTTCTACCGCCCGGCCTCGGTGGCGAAGTTCGTCGGTGCCGTGGGCGCCGACGGCCGCGCCTCGCTGCTCGAATCGGGCGTGGGTTCGCCCTCGATCATGGCGGCCTCGGGCTTCATGAAGATTCCCGAAGACGGGGTCGACAGCTTCGCGATGGAGGGCATCGCCGACCACCCGTACGACATCCCGAACCAGCGCCTGGCCTACGGCCGCAGCGAGCCGGGGCCGGTGGTGTGGTTCTGGCGCTCGGTCGGTCACTCGCAGAACATCTTCTTCATGGAGAGCTTCATCGACGAGCTGGCCGCCGCCGCGGGCAAGGACCCGTTCGAGTTCCGCCGTGCCATGCTGGACAAGCAGCCGCGCTACAAGAAGGTGCTGGAAGTGGCCGCCGAGAAGGCCGGCTGGGGCAAGCCGCTGCCGGCCGGCGTGACGCGTGGTATTGCGGTGGCGCAGAGCTTTGGCAGCTACGTGGCCGAGGTGGCCGAGGTGTCGCTGGGCGCCGACGGTACGCCGAAGGTGCACCGTGTGGTGGCCGCGGTCGACTGCGGCATGACGGTCAACCCGACCATCATCGAGCGGCAGATCGAAGGCGCCATCGTCTACGGCCTGAGCGCGGCGCTCTACGGCAAGATCAGCTACAAGGACGGCCGCGTCGAGCAGGGCAACTTCCACGACTACCCGGTGCTGCGCCACAACGAGATGCCCAAGGTCGAGGTGCACATCGTCGCCAGCAGCGAGAAGCCCGGCGGCATCGGCGAACCCGGCACGCCGCCGATCGCGCCGGCCGTGGCCAACGCGATCTTCGCGGCCACCGGCAAGCGCCTGCGCAGCCTGCCCTTCGACACGTCGCAGCTCAGGAAGGCCTGATCAGCGGGCGGTCGGCGCCGCAGACCGGGTCTGCTGCGCCGGCTCGCCGAAACTGCGCCGGTACCAGCGCGAGAACGAGCTGAGGTCGGCGAAGCCCAGCAGTTGCGACACCTCGGTCAGGGTGCGCTGGCGGTCGGCCACGTAGCCCTGCGCGAGGTTCTCGCGCAGCGCCTGCAGCAGTGCGGCAAAGCTGTGGCCCTCGCCGGCGAGCTGGCGGTGCAGCGTGCGGCGGTGCACGCCCATGTGCCGCGCCACTTCCTCGATGGTGCAGCGCCCCTGCGGCAGCAGCACCAGCGCCATCTGCCGCACCTCGTCGCTGACCCGGACGTTGCCCCGGGTGACGGTCTGCAACTGGCGGCGGATGTAGCCGGCCACCACCGGGTCGGCCGAGGTGATCGGGGTGTCCAGCTCCGCGCTGAGGCAGACCACGCCGTTGAAGTCCTGGCTGAACGCGGGCGTCTGGCCCAGCACGCGCCGGTGCACCGAGAGATCGACCGGGCGCTGGTGGGTGAAGCAGATGCGGCGTGCGCGCCAGTCGTTGCCGAGGAACACGCGCATGGTGCGCAGCGCCACGGCGACCACCAGCTCGGTGGCCTGGCGCATAGGACCGCCCTCGTCGAACAGCAGGTCCTCGCGCACCACCGCCAGACCCTCCGCCTCCTCGATGCGCTGGCGCAGCGCCTCGTTGTGCACGCGGCCGAAGCGCTGGAACGACTGCAGCGCCAGCCGCAGCGTCGGCTCCTCGCGCGAGAGCAGGCCCAGCGCCCCGAGGTTGGAAATGCGCCGCCCCTCGGCCATCAGCAGGCCAAAGGCCTCGACACCCGAACGTTCGGCCGAGCGCTCCAGCAGTTCGCGCACCGCCTCGCCCGAGATCCGCAATTCCGGGTCGGCCAGGCAGGCGCGCGGCAGACCCGCATCCGCCAGCATGCGCCAGGGGTCCAGCCCGGCACTGCGGGCCACATCGGCGTAATGGGTCAGCGCGGCAGCGCGCACGAGATGGGTCATGGCAGCTCGGTTCGGGGTTTTCCCGCAATGTCACGCAAAGTCAAATTTGTGTCACGCAATGCTAAACGCTGCCTGGGGCGTTCCCCAAGAATCCGCCCACCACAGACCCCGCCGATTTGACCGAACGCAAGCCATGACCGACACCTCCCGACCCTCCGCCGCCACGCCGCTGTGTGACCAGCTCCGCCAGTTGGGCGAATGGAACAGCGCCTGGGACCCGATCTACGAACTCGACCCGCAATGGACCGAAAAATTCATGGACATGGGCACGCTGCCGATGCGCAAGGGCGTGCTCGACCCCAAGACGGTCGAGTTCCTTGCCATCGCCGTCGACGCCTCGTGCACCCATCTCTACGCCCCCGGCGTGCGGCGCCACATCCGCAAGGCGCTGGACCTGGGCGCCACCCGCGAAGAGATCACCGCCGTGCTGCAGCTCGTGAGCGTGCTGGGCATCCACAGCATCGCGCTGGGCGCGCCGATGCTGGTCGACGAACTGGCGCGCGAACGCCCCTGAATCCACAACACACTTTTTTCCTCGGAGACACACCATGAACTTCCTCGACGACTCCCTCCTGCCCGAAAACCAGACGCCGCTGGTGATCCAGGTCGCGCCTTACGGCCCCGAATTCCTGCCCGGCGATTCCGACGACATCCCCGTCACCATGGACCAGCAGGTGCAGAAGGCGGTGGACTGCTGGAACGCTGGCGCCACGGTGCTGCACGTGCATGTGCGCGAGGCCGACGGCAAGGGCAGCAAGCGCCTGTCGATGTTCAACGAGATGCTGGCGCGGCTGCGCGAGGCGGTGCCCGACATGCTGCTGCAGGTCGGCGGGTCGATCTCGTTCGCACCCGAGGGCGAGGGCAGTGACGCCAAGTGGCTGAACGACGACACGCGCCACATGCTGGCCGACCTGACCCCCAGGCCCGACCAGGTGACGATCGCGATCAACACCAACCAGATGAACGTCTGCGAGCTGATGAGCGCGGACGACGTCGCCGGCACATCGCTGGCGCTGCCGGCCTACCAGCAGGCCTACACCGAGATGACCATTCCCTCGGGCCCGGCCTTTGTGGCCGAGCACCTGCGGCGGCTGCAGGCTGCCGGTATCCAGCCGCATTTCATGCTGGGCGACGCGGGGCAACTGGAGACGGTGGAGCGGCTGATCCGCCGCGGCATCTACACCGGTCCGCTGGTGCTGAACTGGGTCGGCATCGGCGGCGGCGCCGATGGTCCCAACCCGCGCAACATGATGGAGTTCATCAACCGCTGCCCCGACAACGCGGTGCTGACCATCGAAAGCATCATGCGCAACGTGCTGCCGCTGGGCACGATGGCGATCGCGATGGGTCTGCACGTGCGCTGCGGCATCGAGGACAACCTCTGGGGGAAAAAGGGCGAGCGCATGACCAGCGTGCAGCAGGTCGAACAGTTCGTGCGCATCGCCCGCGAGCTGCACCGCGAGGTCGCCACCGGCGCCCAGGCGCGCCAGATCTACCGCATCGGCGAACATTACGCCAGTGCCGACGAGGCGCTGGGCAAGCTGGGCTACCTGCCCAACCGCCAGCCCGGCGAGCGCGGTGCACCGCTGCGGCTGGCGGCCTGAGGCGACACGTTCCCATCGACGACACAACAACAGGAGACACACCATGAACACGCAACGCCGCTTCTTTCACCGCACCGCCGTCGCCCTGTCGCTGGGCCTCGGCCTGGGTCTGGCCACCGCCCAGACCTACCCCTCCAAACCGCTGCGCATCGTGGTCGGCGCGCCGGCCGGCGGCACGGCCGACCTGATGGCGCGCGTCGTGGGCGACGAGCTGACCAAGGGCATCGGCCAGCCGGTGGTGGTCGACAACAAGCCCGGTGCCGCAGGGCTGCTGGGCCTGCAGGAACTGCTCAAGTCGCCGCACGACGGCCACACCATGCTGCTGTCGGTCAACGGTCTGGTGTCCGAGATTCCCCAAGCGGTCAAGATGCCGGTCGACCCGCTCAAGGAGCTCAAGCCGGTGATCGAGCTGGCGCGCACCGGTCTGCTGTTCGTGAGCAACGCGGGCCTGCCAGTGACCAGCGTCAAGGAAGCGGTGGCGCAGATCAAGGCCAACCCGGGCAAGGTCAACTACGCCTCCTACAGTCCGGGCACGCTCTCGCACACCCTGGGTCTGGAGTTCAACAAGCTGATGGGCACCGACATGATCCACGTCGGCTACCGCGGCTCGCCGCCGGCCCTGGCCGATGTGGTCGCGGGTCACGTGTCCTACATGTTCGACGGCCCCGCAACCTCGATCCCGATGGCCAAGGGCGGCAAGATCCGCGTGCTCGCGACCACCGCGCCGCAGCGCCTGTCGGTGCTGCCCGATGTGCCGACCTTTGCCGAGCTGGGCTACAAGGACCTGACCGAGACCGCGTGGATGGGCATGTTCATCACACCCGATGTGCCCGCGCCGGTGCAGGCGCGGCTGCGCGAGTTGCTGGGCCAGGTGATGGCGCTGCCGGCGGTGCGGCAGAAATTCGCGGGTCTGGGGCTGGACGTGGTGAACTCGCCGTCGTCGGAGGAGCTGCAGCAGTCGCTCGCCGCCGCGTCGGCGCGCCAGGCCGCCACGCTCAAGGCCGTGGGCTTCAAGCCCGAGTGAGCGCGAGCCGCCCATGAAACTTCAGGACAAGGTGGCGCTCGTCACGGGCGCCGGCCGGGGGCTGGGCCGCGCCATCGCGCAGGGGCTGGCGCGCGAGGGCGCGCGGCTGGTCGTGTGCGATGTGGATGCTGCTGCGCTGGACGAAACCCGCCAGTGCCTCGCGGACCAGGGGGCGAGCGTGTTCGCGCTGCGCTGCGACGTCGCGGACCGGGCCGCGGTGGATGCGATGTTTGCCGACGCGGCACAGCGCTTCGGCACCCTGGACATCCTGGTCAACAACGCCGCGCGGGTGCCCAGCTCACCGGCCGAGACCGAACGCCGCAACCGCCACTACGCCCACGCCACCACGCCGGTGCCGCGACGCAGCCTGGGCATCGTCTCCTCGCTGTCCGACGACGACTGGCTCAAGTGGTGGGACGTCAACGTGGACGGCGTGTTCTGGTGCACGCGGGCGGCGCTGCGCCTGATGGAGCCGCAGCGCTCGGGGAAGATCATCAACATCGCCTCGGTCGCGGGCCTGGGCGCGGGGAGCATGCACAGCCCGGGCTATTCGGCCTCGAAGGCGGCGGTGATCAGCCTGACCAGGACCACCGCCTACGACGTGGCCGGCGCCAACATCTACGTCAACGCCATCGCCTGCGGCGGCGTGCTCACCCCGCCGTTCCAGGCTTACCTCGACGGCGCAACCGACACCCAGCGCAACAGCCTGTTCCAGATGCTGCCGCTGGGTCGGCTGGGCACGCCCGAGGAGTACGCCAACGTGGCGGTGTTCCTCGCCAGCGACGGGCACTACCTGGTGGGCCAGGTGATCAGTCCGAATGGCGGCTACGTGATCTGAGCCGTGCGTGTGCCGGAAGCCCTGTCGGTCGGCTTGCCCGGTGTGTTCCTCAGCGCTGTGGTGGCTGTCGCCGCCATGGCGCTGGGTGCGCACTACGGTGCGCCGGTGATGCTGTTCGCGCTGCTGCTGGGCATGGCGCTGAACTTTCTGTCCCAGGACGGCAAGGCGGCGCCCGGGATCGATCTGACCGCGCGCCAGGTGCTGCGCCTGGGCGTGGCCCTGCTAGGACTGCGCATCACGGTGTCGCAGGTGGCGGCACTGGGCTGGGCGCCGGTGCTGATGGTGCTGGTTTCGGTCGCGCTGACGATTGCGGTGGGCATGCTGCTGGCCCGGTTGATGGGCTTTCGCCTGTTCTTCGGGCTGCTGACCGGCGGGGCGGTCGCGATCTGCGGCGCCTCGGCGGCGTTGGCCTTGTCGGCGGCGATGCCGGCGCATCCGCTCAAGGAGCGCGCCACGCTGTTCACCGTGATCGGCGTGAGCACGCTTTCGACGCTGGCCATGCTGCTGTACCCGATGCTGACCCACGCGCTGGGCATGGCGCCGGTGCAGGCCGGTTTCTTCATCGGCGGCACGATCCACGATGTGGCGCAGGTGGTGGGCGCGGGCTACAGCCTCTCGCACGAAGCGGGCGATGCCGCGACCCTCGTCAAGCTGATGCGGGTCGCGATGCTGTTGCCGGTGATCGCGCTGGCGGCGGCGCTCGCGCGGCGCCACCAACCGTCGGACGGTGGCGGGGAACCGGGGGCGACGCGGCCGCCGCTGCTGCCGTGGTTCGCCGTCGCGTTCGCGGTGCTGGTGCTGCTCAACAGCACGGGGTGGCTGCCCGACGCCGTCGTGAGGGCCGGGCAGGCGGCCTCGCAGTTCTTTCTGGTGGCGGCCATGGCCGCCATCGGAATGAAGACGCATCTGCGTGAAATCGTCTCCGTCGGCTGGAAGCCGGTGGCGCTGATGGTGCTGGAGACGGTGTTTCTGGCGGTGCTGTTCTGGGGCCTGCTGTGGCTGCGGTGACGACCGGGTGTGCCGCCTGCGCGGCCCACTACACTGCCGGTTTCAGTCACAAGGAAACCCCATGGGCGCGCAGTGGAAAGCCAAACACAAGGACCTGGCGGCCAACGCCAAAGGCAAGCTGTTCGGCAAACTCGTCAAGGACATCATCATCGCGGCGCGCAACGGCGCCGATCCGTCGGCCAATGCGCGTCTGCGCCTCGTGGTCGAGCAGGCGCGCAAGGTGTCGATGCCCAAGGACACACTGGAGCGGGCGATCAAGAAGGGCGCGGGCCTGACCGGTGAGGCGGTCCACTACGAACACGTGATGTACGAAGGCTTCGCGCCGCACCGGGTGCCCGTGATGGTCGAGTGCCTGACCGACAACGTGAACCGCGCCGCCTCGGAGATGCGCGTACTGTTCCGCAAGGGTCAACTGGGCACCAGCGGCTCGGTGTCCTGGGACTTCGACCACGTCGGCATCATCGAGGCCGAGGCCGCGCGCAAGGATGCCGACGCCGAGGTCGCTGCCATCGAAGCCGGCGCGCAGGACTTCGAAGCGGCGGACGAAGACGGCGTGTGTGTCTTCCTGACCGATCCGACCGACCTTGATCTGGTGAGCCGCGCCTTGCCGGCGCAAGGCTTCACCGTGCTGTCGGCCAAGCTGGGCTACAAGCCGAAGAACCCGGTCGACCCGGCCAGCCTGAGTGCCGAGGCGCTGGAAGAGGTCGAGGCCTTCCTGGCGGCCATCGACGACAACGACGACGTGCAGAACATCTTCGCCGGACTCGGCAGCTGATCACGGGTGCAGGCTGCGCCACAGCGACAGCCACTGCCACAGCGCAAAACCGGCGAGCAGCAGCGCCGAGGCGCGGTTGATCAGGACCCGGGCTGCCGGCGTCACGCGGTGCCTCTGCCAGGCAATCACGGTGGTCAGCGCCAGCCACCAGGCGGCCGAGCCGGCCAGCACACCGGCCACCATCCACAGCGGCGAGGGCGCGTGCTGAAGTCCGCCGCCCAGCGAGCCGAACACCGCGATGAAGGAAATGATGGTGGTGGGGTTGGCCAGGGTCAGCAGGAAGGTGCCGGCCGTCAGTCCCATCAGATCGCGGGCATCGCTGGCCGGCGCCACGCGCTCGGCGACCGGTGCCTGCCAGGTCTTCCAGGCCAGATAGAGCAGCATCGCCCCGCCGCCCAGGGCCAGCGGCGTCTGCGCCTGCACCAGCGCCCGGGTCAGCCAGCTCACGCCGAACGCACCGATCGCACCGTACAGCGCATCGGCCAGGGCCGCGCCCATGCCGGTCGCCAGCCCGGCGAGCCAGCCGCGCTGCAGCGTGCGCTGCATGGTCAGCAGTCCGATCGGACCGACAGGCGCGGCGATCAGCAGACCGACCAGGGCGGCCTTGAAAAACACGGCGATGAGGGTGGCATCCATGCCGTGATGCTAAAGCGGCGATGCATGGGGCGGAATGCAGAAAATTAGGCGAACAGGCTGTTTCTCGGTAGATTCAAAGGCCAATCCGCATGTGAGGGAACACCATGGAAGTTGATGACCGATCCTGGCGCTTGCTGTCCGCGCTGCAGGACGACGGGCGCGCCTCGCTCAAGGACCTGGCGGCGGCGGTCGGACTGTCTGTCCCCGCGACGATGGAGCGGCTGCGGCGTCTGCAGGAGGCCGGAGTGGTGCGCGGTGTGCACGCGGACATCGATCCGGCCCGCGTCGGTTACGGCGTGCGGGCCATCGTCGGCATCAATGTTCCGCAGCCCGGCAAGAAGGCGCTGGTCGAGAAGCTGCGTGCCTCGGCGCGGGTGCTGGAGTGCCACCACGTCAGCGGCGACGACTCCTATGTGCTGCAGGTGGTGGCGCGCGATCTGCCCGATCTGGAGCGCTTCCTGGGCGACATCAACGGCTATGGCGAAACCCGCACCTCGATCGTGTTCTCCACGCCGATCCCGCGACGCGGGGTGGTGCGGCCGACGGACGACTGAGTGGCGGGGCGGGGGCGATCCGCGGCGGTGCGGCTCAGCGGGTCGGCGGCGCCATCGTCAGTTCCAGCGGCCCGTACCAGGCGGACACCGAGGCGCCGGAATTGTTCGAATCGGTCATCAGACCCAGGCCAATCATCGGTCCCGGCGCCTCGCCGAAGGCCATGCGGAAATCGGCCTCGACATCGCGGTCGAAGTCCACCCACTGGTTCAGCCGCGCCGTTCCCGACTCGACCACGATCTGACGGATGCGCCCCGTGTACGGGTTGGGAATCACCGTGCCGGCCGGGTAGCGGTTGTCCCACACGTACATGATCGACGCGTAGGGCAGGGGCTTGCCGGCGATCAGGCCCGACAGCTCCGAGATCACATGGTCGCGGGCCTTCCAGGTGCCGTTGTAGCGGTCGCCGTCAAAGCTCAGGATCAACCTCGCGACCGCGTCGTCGCTGCCCTTCTCGCCGAGGTCGAAGCCGGGGTTCAGCGCCGGCACGAAGAGTGAAAAGTGCAGGTGCCTGGCCACCGTGCCCGGCGCTGGCTTGAGCAGAAGGTTGAGCGTGCTGTTGGAGCCCAGTGCCTCGGCCCGCAGGGCTGGCCGGCCGGCGTGCTCCGTCGCCTGGTAGCGCGTCGGGCGGCGGCTCACGAAAACCTGGTGCTCCCAGGGCGTTGACGGGGCGGCGCCGTCGATGTGGTTGCTCGCCGACCAGGCCGTGCCGTCGAGGACGACCGGACGCTGCTTCGGGCCATCCTCGTCGGTCGCGGCCTCGTCGTCTGCGCCGTTGGCAGAGGGCGAGGGCGCGTTCGCGCAGGCGGTCAGCAAGAGGGCCAGGAGGCAGGCCCAAAGGCGGGGCGAGCGCGGGAAGAGAGCAGAAGACATGGGAGACGCGTGAGGCAGCGGCGAAAAAGCCGGGGCATATTGTGACGCGTCGCAGCAGGCGGCATGGGTTACGAGTTGTGCCACCTGACGGCCGCTCGCGCTACCGGCGCCGCGTGTCGATTCCGGTGCGTGTGGCTCGTCGTGCAGAGAGCCCGGCGCTCAACCCACACACCACCCAGGAGAGAACCCCATGCCCAAGATGATCTTTGTCAGCCTGCCAGTGACGAACCTCGACACCTCCGTCGCCTTCTACAAGGCTCTCGGCTTTGAGCAGAACCCGCAGTTCAGCGACGACACCGCCGCCTGCATGGTGTGGAGCGAGGCGATCTGCGTGATGGTCATCACGCACGCGAAGTGGCGCACATTCACGCAGCGCCCCTTCCCTGCGGCCGGCACCGCCGGATCGATGCTCTCGCTGGCACTGGACAGCCGCGAGGCGGTGGACGCGATGAACCGGGCTGCGGCGGCGCATGGAGGGCAGGCCGACGTGAACCCGGCGGAGGACACCGGCTTCATGTACTCCCGCGATCTGGCCGACCCTGACGGGCATATGTGGGCGGCGCTCTGGATGGACCCGGCCGCGATGCCACACGCCGATCAGCGCTGACCCCGGTAGTGCAGGGCGACCGCGCCGCAGCGCAGCGGCGCTGCAGAGACCAGCTCCAGCCGGCGCGTGGCGGGCAAACCGCCCGCGAACAGCGTCGGGCCGTGGCCGGCGATCCGGGGGTGGACGAGAAACCGGTACTCGTCGATCAGGTCCAGCCGGTCGAGCGCGGTGGCGAGCTGGCCGCTGCCCAGCAGCACGCCCGCTGGCGTGGCGTCCTTGAGCGCTTGAACACCCGTGCGCAGGTCACCGGCGATGCGGTGGCTGTTGTTCCAAGGGAAGTCGCTGCGCGTCGAGGACACCACGTACTTCGGCTTGGCCTCCAGCTTGACCGCCCACTCGCGCACTGCGGGCGGCGCCTCGGTCTCGCCACGGGCCACCGCCGGCCAGTAACTTTCCATCATCTCGTAGGTGGTGCGGCCCCACAGCATCGCGCCGTTCTCGTCCATGAGCCGCGTGAAAAAAGCATGCGTCTCCTCGTCGGCGACGCCCTCCCGGTGATCGACGCAGCCGTCCAGGGTGAGGTTGAGGCAGAAGGTCAGGCGTCCCATGGCGGGCATCAGGACTTGGGCTGCGGCGCCACCACGGGAGGGCCTTCGAATCGCTCCAGCGATGGATCGACGCAAGCCCAGCTCGGCGCACTTGCCACCCAGATGCTTGTGGTCGGCCTGACCGCCGACGGCTCGTCCAGGGTGCCCACGCGAACCACCGTCAGGCCCGGGCGGCCAGTGGAGTCGGAGAACAGTTGTGTGCCGCAGCTCGCGCAGAACCGGCGGGTCACCGTGTTGCCGCTGTCTGCCGTCTTCTCGTGCTTGCCCGGCGCGCCCGAGATCGTGATGGCATCGCTGGGGAAGATGACGTTGACCGTTCCGTTCGATGAGATCTTCTGGCAGTCCCTGCACCAGCAGATCCGGGATGGACCGGCATCGGCGGTGATTTCGTATCGAACTGCGCCACAGAGGCAACCGCCGGTGAATGACTTCATGTGAGCTCCTTGCAAATCGGGATTCGGCACCAGCGGGAGAGCCTACAGACTGGGAGGGAGGGCGTCTACCGGGTCAAGGTCTTGCAGAGCACCCGGTTCTCGTGGCCCACGCCGTCGATGACGTACTCCGTGGTCCCGATGTCCTCGAAGCCGAGCGACGCGTAAAAGGCCAACGCCGCCTGGTTGCCGGCCCAGGCGGTGAGCCAGAGGGTGTCCAGACCTCTGGCGCGGGCCGACGCTTCCGCCTTTGCGATCAGGGCGCGTCCCAGACCACGGCGCAGGAACGGGCGCTGCACGTACAGCCGGAACACCTCGGCGCCGCAGACGCCCGGAACCGGGCAACGGGTCGCAAAGGCGATGTCCACGAAACCCACGGTGTAGCCGTCCGATGTGACGAGCAGCAGCTCGACATCCGCGTCCCGCAGCCGACGCTCGAACACCTCGGGGGAGTAGACCGTGGTCACCTCGCGGGCGAGGGCGTCGTTGATGCCTTGGGTGGCGTAGGTGTCGAGGAAGACCTGTGTGGCGAGTGCGCTGAGGGGCAGGGCGTCGGCGGGGGTGGGGGCGGCGTGGCGGTAGACGAAGTCTTCTGGCATGTGGGTTTATGAGGGTTTGGGGTCGGTGTCGGTCAGGAACGGTCATCGACACGTGTCTGCTCTCAAGTAAGCTAGAAGCTCACACAACAAAGGGAGAGAACATGTCGAGCAATGCTAGAACCGCATTCGACGAGAACGTCAAGGACATCGACAAGCTATTGCTGCTTCACGCAGCTGAGGGCGGAGACCAACCTGGCCGCCGTTACGGTCTCGAAGTCTTGAACAAGTCCGCGATAGTGCTTATTACTTCGTTCTGGGAGTCATACTGCGAAGACATCGCCGAGGAGGCTCTCGAAGCAATCGTGCAGCATGCTCCGAACTCGGACGTTCTGCCAAAGGAAATCAAGAAGGTGATTGCGAAGACTCTCAAAGAGGACAAGAACGAGATAGCTATCTGGGAGATCTCCGATGACAAATGGCGAGCCGTTTTGCGCAAGAACTTTGTCGCACTCAAGACCGAGCGAAACAAGACGTTCGCCACTCCAAAGTCTTTCAACGTCAATCAGCTCTTCGAGTCAGCCGTGGGACTGGCGGACGTGTCATCCAACTGGAAGTGGGAGAAGATGTCGACGACACAGGCAGCCAATAAGCTTAATGGGTTCGTCGCCAAACGTGGCGATATCGCACACCGTGGCTCGTCGACCTCGACCGTCAAAAAATCTGAGGTCGTTGCCTATCTGAATCACGTAAAGAAGCTTGCAGCAAAGACCGGCGGCGCAGTGAATAGGCATGTAAAGACGATCACTGGGCAGGCCCTCTGGTAGCTTGAATCACCCACTCCTTTGGAGTGGGCGCTTGAGGGTGAGTCAGACTTACTGCTCGAAACGATCTTCGAACTGCATAGGTCTCCGCGGGAAGTACACCTGCGGCGACGAGACAACGGTTCTCTAACACGCAAATCGCGAACGTCAGCCCTCAGGACCCAGCTCTAGGTGCTGAGATGCTCCTTCGGGTCGCGACCAGCCTTTCGCACCCCTACCTCAGCCCCTTCACCGACACCTCAAACGCTACCCAGATCCACCCGGACATCTACAACCCCGGGTACGCCACCCGCCAGGCCGCAAGCCGGGCTGAGTTCAGCGCACTTTCACCCCGAGCACCCCGCACACAGCGATCAGCGCAATTCCCAGCATGGTCCATACATCGGGCGCGTAGCCGAACACGACCCAGCCGGCCAGCGTGGCAAACGCGATCTGCGTGTACATGTAGGGCGTGATGCGCGAGGCGGGTGCCTTCTGGTAGCCCTTGATCATGAAGTAGTGACCGAGCGAGCCGAACACGCCCAGCAGACCAACCAGCAGCCAGAGCATCGGGTCCTGCATCGGTGCCCAACTCCAGGGCAGGGCCAGCGTGCCGAACACCAGGCCGGTGAGGCCGGTGTAGAAGTGCATGGTGCCGGGGTCTTCGGTCCTGACCATCTTGCTGGTGACGATCTGGTAACAGGCGTTGATGACGACCAGCACCAGCGGCAGGAACATGCCGATGTTCAGGTCGCTGCCGAAATCGACGGTCTTTGGCCGCACCACGATCAGTGCGCCCGTCAGCCCGCCGGCCACCAGCAGCCAGGTCAGCCCGCCGACGTGTTCACGCAGCAGCAGCGAGGCCATGAGCGTGATCACCAGCGGCACCAGCATCAGGATGGCGGTGAACTCGCCCACCGGCACGTACTGCAGGCTGATGTAGGCGACGGTGCCGGAGGCGACCATGAGACCGCCGCGCAACAACTGCCACCACGGCGCCCGGGTGACGAACAGCAAGCGGCCCCGGCTGGGCCAGAGCATGGCTGCGGTCATGCCGGTCTGCACCAGGAAGCGCAGCCAGACAGCCATCAGCACCGGCACCACGCCGCCCACGTACTGGCTGGTGGTGTCGAGCAGGGCGAAGCAGGCGGTGGCGAGGACGGCCAGCGTGATGCCGCGGCCGGGGTGGGGGTAAATCGGTGCAGACAAGCGCGGGACGCGGCAGCCTCGATGCTCAGGGCTGGCGCGTGGCGGCCGAGTTCACGAACTTGCGCACCAGGCCGTCCATGGCCACCAGATACCCGTCAACGCCGAAGCCGACCACGATGCCGGCTGCGGCGGGCGAGACCCAGGAGTGGTGGCGGAATTCCTCGCGCGCATGCACGTTCGAGATGTGGCACTCGATCACCGGCATCGGCTCGACGCCCTTGATCGCGTCGTGCAGCGCGATCGAGGTGTGGGTGAAGGCGCCGGGGTTGAAGACCACGCCCAGCACTTCTCCCGCCTTGTGCAGGCGCCCGTACTCGTGGATCTTGTCCAGCAACGCGCCTTCCCAGTTGCTCTGGAAGCACTCGACGGCGTAGCCGATCCGCTCGCCGTGGGCCTTGCAGAACGCCTCCACATCGGCCAGCGTCGTGTGGCCGTACTGCGCCGGCTCGCGCGTGCCCAGCAGGTTGAGGTTGGGGCCGTTGAGGATCAGGATCTTTTTCATGGGGCGCCGTGCGGGATGGGGGGCGAAGGCCTTAAGGATAAACCCGCGCCGCTCAGGGCCCGGGGTCGGGCACGGGCCGGCCGCGCAGCGGGTTGAAGCCGGTGACCAGCGCGGTTGCCAGCAGCACCAGCGCGCCGCCGGCGAAGATGCCGGAGGAGAGGGTTTCGCCGAGAAACAGATGGCCCCAGGTCACGCCGAACACCGGGATCAGGAACGCGGGACTGGTGGCGGCGACCGGCGAGACGTGACGGATGATGCGCAGGTTCAGCCAGTAGGCGAGTCCCGAGGTGACCACGCCCATGACCAGCAGCGCGCCCATGGCGGTGGGCGTGAACCGGGCGTTCGGCAGGCCCCACAGGCCGGCCGGCAGCAACATCACGAACGCGGCCGCGCTGATGCCGGTGGCGATCGCCAGCGGCTGCATGCGCTCGGTGGCTTTTTTCATCAGCGGGGTGGAAACGCCGTAGCAGGCTGCGGCCGTGATGCAGGCCAGGGCGGCCAGCAGGGTCGATTCGTCGAGGGGCACGGGCCCGAGCTGCAGGATCAGCGCCACCCCGACAAAGCCGATGACGCAGCCGATGAGCTTTCGCCCGCTGAGGGTGTCCTGCCCGTGCCAGGCCGAGGCCAGGGTGCCGAACAGCACCACCGTGGTGTTGAGCAGGGCCGAGTAGCCGGCCGGCAGACGCAGGGCCGCCCAGGCGTACAGCAGGAAGGGGGCCGACAGGGCCAGCAGGGCCAGCAGCGACAGCTCGCGCCAGTGCCGCCACGGCCAGGGTTCACGCAACAGCATCATCAGCGCCGCGAGGGTGATCGTGGCCAGCAGCACGCGGCTGGTGGCCATCACGGTCGGTCCGAGCAGGGGACTGGCAATGCGCAGGAAGAGGAACGAGGCGCCCCAGAGTGCGGAGAGGCCGACGAGCTGGGCGAAATGACGGGTTTGCACCGGGGCGATTGTGGGGCATGCGGGGTGTTTGCAGCGGTAGCGGAGGTGACGCGGCCGGTCACGGAAGTGACCTCTTGGCATACTCGGCGCCATGAAGAGAACGATTGAAAAGGGGTGGGTTGCGGCCCTCTTCGGGCTGTACCTCTTGCTGGGTGTGGCGATCCACGGGAGCTACGGGATCTCCTGGGATGAGCCGCTGACGCGGCTGAACGGGCTGGTCAATCTCAAGCATGTGTCCCAGGTCTTTACGGGAACGGTGAGCAACAAGACCCTGCAGGAGGTTCCCGACCTGGCGGACTGGCCGGACCGGGATTACGGCGTCGCCTTCGAGTTGCCTCTGGCCGCCGTCGAGGTGGCGCTCGGGCTGGAGGAACACAGGGCGTTCCGCTTCCGCCATCTGGCGACCTTCTTTGCCTTTGCGCTCGGTGTCGCAGCGCTGTATCAGACGGCGAGCGCGGTGCGTGGCAGCCGATGGATGGGGCTGGCCGCCGCGCTGATGATGGTCCTGTCGCCGCGCATGTTCGGCGAGTCGTTCTTCAATTCCAAGGACATCGTGTTCATGTCCGCCTGCGCTGCGGCGATCTT
The DNA here is from genome assembly GCA_016790705.1 of Hydrogenophaga sp. GTDB lineage: Bacteria > Pseudomonadota > Gammaproteobacteria > Burkholderiales > Burkholderiaceae_C > Hydrogenophaga. Next base: position 41,137 of record JAEUOT010000067.1, on the reverse strand, counting down.
CACGATGCATCGCTTCCTCCGCAAGCCATCGGCGGGGCTGGCGCTGCTGCACGGGGCGGTGTCCGCGTTCGCTATCGACATCCGCGTCATGGGGGTGGTGCTGCCTGCGCTGACGCTGGGCGCCTTGCTGGTGACGGTGCGCAACCGCGACCTGGGCCGCTGGCGCGGCGTGTACCTGGCCGGGGTCTACCTGCTGTCGCTGTGTGCGGTGGTCTACGCGCTGTTTCCGTACCTGTGGCCCCACCCCTTGGACAACTTCCTGGCGGTGTTCGCCAACATGTCCCGGTTCCGGTGGAACGGGGAGGTCATGTACCTCGGGGAGCTCGTCAAGGCGCAGAACCTGCCGTGGCACTACATTCCGGTGTGGATCGGGATCTCGACGCCGATCCCGTTCACGGCGTTCATGCTGCTGGGCGCCGGACTGACGCTGCTGGGCATGTGGCGCGCGGGCATTCGCCTGTGGGCCACCGACGCGCAGAGGATGGATCTGCTCTGTCTGGCGCTGCTGGTCGGCCCCATCGCCGCGGTCATCCTGCTCAAGTCGGTGCTCTACGACGGGTGGAGGCAACTGTATTTCGTGTATCCGGCTTTTGTGCTGCTGGCGGTCCGGGGGCTGGACGCCTGCTGGGGCGTGGTGCGGGCACACCGTGGGGCCCGCTGGGCCGCGGGATGTGGGCTGGCTGCGCTGCTGGTTTACCAGGTCCATTGGATCGTCCAGGCCCACCCGTTGCAGAACGTCTACCTCAACGCGCTGGCGGGCAAGCCCTGGAACGAACGGTTCGATCTGGACTACTGGGGGCTGGGAAACCGCCAGGCGCTGGAGTACATCCTCGACCATGACCGCAGCCCGCTGGTCACCGTCAATGTCGGTTCGCGCGCGGAGCTGGAGACGACCTACCAGATGCTTGCGCCGAAGTACCGGGACCGTCTGGCGATTGTGGACAACGCCATGCCGGCGATGTACGTCCTGACGAACTACCGGCTGGTCAAGGCGGGCGAAGACAGCCGCTGGCTGAAGGACCGCGACCTGTTCTACCGCAAGGAGGTGAGCGGTCAGACCATCGTGTCGGTGTACCGGATGCGTGACCCCGCCATGGCGATGCGGCTGAGCCGGTCCGAACGCCCCTATACGGCTGACGAGATCAGGCAGGTCACCGTCAGTCTCGGCAAGCGGACCGAACTGCCCGACCGCAGCGAGGTGGAGGTGTTGCTGTCCAACGCCTCGGACATGCCGTTCTCGGCGGTGTCGGGGTCCGGGAACCAGTTGGCGCTGACCTGGCGCTTCCGCAGCGCGGCGGGACAGCCCGGCGAATGGGAAGGGCGCCTGGACCTTCCCGAGGACATTCCGCCTCGCGGCACGCTGCGGCTGAACATCGGCATCGAGCCCGGCAGCGGCCCCGAGAACGGTCTGCTGGAGGTCGACCTCTTCCAGACCGGACAGTTCTGGGCCCACCAGGTCGGCGGGCGCATTGCGACGATGCCGTGGCGTCCGCGCGGGCCGGCCGCCCGCCAGCCCTGAACCCAGAGGGTGGGTCGGCTCAGGCGCCCGGGCCGGCCTCGCGCATCGCCCGGGCCACGGCGTGCTGGCCCAGCGCGGCCAGCCCGTCGGCCGCACCCAGCCGGTCGCGCGTCTCGCGGTTCTGGCCCAGCTTGGACTTGCCGACCACTCGGGTGATCTCGACCTCGATGCCGACGATGAGTTTGAGCAGCCCGTCGATGTGGTCGGTCGGCGCGTCGCCCATCTTCCAGGGCCTGGGCTGTTGCGAACGGGCCTCGTGCTCACGCGTCAGCCGAGCCAGCAGTCCGCGCAGGAAACGCTCGTCGTCACGCACGCGCAGCACGCCGTGCGCGTGCACCACGGCGTAGTTCCAGGTCGGGACGTGTTTGTGGTGTTCGGGCTTGCTGGGGTACCAGTTGGGCGAGATGTAGGCGTCCGCGGCGTGGAAGATGACCAGCACCTCGGCATCGGCGGCCTGCTGCCACACCGGGTTGGCGCGCGCCACGTGGGCACGCAGGGTGCCGTGCGGGCCGGCCGTCGCGTCGAGTTCGAACGGGATGTGGTTGGCGTCCAGGCCTTCGGCGTTGTGCGTGACCAGGGTGCCCAGCGGGTGCGCCTGGATGAGGGCGTGCAGGGCGTCGGGGCGTTGTTCTTCGAAGGCGGCGGGCAGGTACATGGTGTTCAGTCCGGTGTGGCGTCCAGTGCCTGTTGCACCAGAACGGCCATTGTGCGTGCGGTATCGGTGCCGAGCGCGTCCAGGCCCTTCACGGTGCCTTCACGGTCGGGGCGGTCTTCATCCTGGCTCGCCTTGAGCTTTCCGTCCAGCCGGTGAATGGGAATCTCGATGCCGGCGCGGTCATGGGTCCAGCGCAGGATGCCATGCACATGGACCACCGCATAGTTCCAAGTCGGAACGACGCGGCCGTGTGCGGCCTTGCCTGGGTACCAGCCAGGCGTGATGTAGACCTGTGGTCCGTGAAACACGACCAGCACAGGAGTACCGGCGGGCACGGCTCGCGCCTCGGCGTCGTCCGGCTGGATCCGGGCGATCAGCGCGCCATCGGCGGCAGCGCTTCGGTCCAGCCGGAAGGGCCGGTGGAGGGCTTCCAGGCCGCCTGCTGCCCGAAAGATACAGCTGCCCAGCGGGTGGCGTTCGATCAGGTCGAACTGTGCGTCGCGGTCGTCGAAGCGGTGACAGGGTGGTCGGTACATGGTGCACGGGCGTCGGGTTCAGGCGCCCCGCAGCGCCAGGCGCAGCAGCATCAGCGACAGCGTCCACATGGTCAGGCCGATCAGGGCGTCCAGCACCTGCCAGGCGCGGGGCCTGGCGAACAGCGGTGCCAGCCAGCGCGCGCCAAAGCCCAGGCCGGTGAACCAGACCAGGCTGGCGATGCTCGACCCGGCGATGAACCAGGCCTGCAGCCCGGCCGGATGCTGGGCGCCGATGCTGCCCATCAGCATCACCGTGTCGAGGTAGACGTGCGGGTTGAGCAGGGTGAAGGCGGCGACCTGGGCCATCGCGGCGCCGCGGCTCAGGCCCGGGCCGCCGTCGGCCGCCTGCAGTTGGCTGGTGTGCCGCGCCCGCTGCAGCGCCTGCCAGCCGTACCAGGCCAGGAACGCCGCGCCCGCCAGCGCCATGCCCTGGGCCAGCGCCGGGTGGCGGCTCACGGCCTGGGCCATGCCCAGCACCCCGGCGGTGATCAGCGTCGCGTCGGCCAGCGCGCAGAAGGCCACCACCGGCAGCACATGCTCGCGCCGCAGCCCTTGGCGCAGCACGAAGGCGTTTTGTGCGCCGATGGCGACGATGAGGCTGAAACAGAGCAGCAGGCCTTGCGTGAACACAGGCAGCGCCTGCGCGAAGGAGGTGGACAACATGGCCCGAGCTTGCCAGTCCAGTTCGATGAAGACAAACTGTCTTTCCTTTATCCAGTTAAGTAAAACTGAATCCATGCTCGACTATGCCGCCCTCAATGCCCTCGCTGCCGTGGTGCGCGAGGGCAGCTTCGACCGGGCGGCGCGCGCGCTGCACGTCACCCCGTCGGCGATCTCGCAGCGCATCCGCCTGCTGGAGGAGCGCGCGGGCTGCGCGCTGGTGGTGCGCGGGCAGCCCTGCGTGCCGACTGAGACCGGTCGCCGCATGTGCCAGCACATGGACCGCGTGCGCCTGCTGGAACAGGAGCTGACGGAGGCGCTGCCTGCGATGGCGCCCGAGGGCGGGGCGCGGGTGACGCTGCCGGTGGCCGTCAACGCCGACAGCCTGGCGAGCTGGTTCGCGCCCGCGATGGCGGCCTACGCGGCACAGGCGCCGGTGCTGATCACGCTCAGCGTGGACGACCAGGACCACACGGCGGAGTGGCTGCGCACCGGTGCAGTCCTGGCCGCCGTCACCAGCACCGCGCGGCCCGCGACCGGCTGCAACAGCCAGCCGCTGGGCGTGATGCGCTACCTGGCCGCGGCCAGCCCGGCGTATGTGGCGCGGCACTTCGCGACCGGGGTGGGGGCGGGTAGCCTGGCCCAGGCGCCGAGCCTGCTGTTCAACACCAAAGACGAGTTGCAGGCCAGTTGGGTACGCCGCCTGTGCCACCGGCATGTGGAGCTGCCGCGGCACACGCTGCCGTCGCCCCAGGCCTTCGTCACCGCCGCGCTGGCGGGCATGGGCTGGGGCATGTTCCCCGAAGCGATGATCGCGCCGCATCTGGCGGACGGCAGTCTGGTCGAACTGGTGCCCGGCACGCCGCTGGATGTGCCGCTGCACTGGCAGACCGCGCGCGCCGCGTCGGGCCTGCTGGACGGACTGACGCGGCAGATCGTGGCGGCGGCGCGGACCGGGCTGCGCCCCGCCTGAGGCGGCGGGACTTATTCCGCGGTGATCTTGCGCTCTCGGATCACGCGGCCCCAGTTGGCCGACTCGCGCGCGATTTCCCGGGCCAGGTCGTCGCGGGTGCCGGGTTGCGGCGGCATGCCGTGCGACTCCAGCTCGGCGACCACCTCCGGTGTCTTCAGGACCTTCACCAGCTCGGCGTTCCAGCGGTCGAGCACAGGCGCCGGGACCTTCGCCGGCGCCACGAAGGCGTACCAGTTGGTGGCGCTGTAGCCCGGGAAACCCGATTCGGCGATGGTCGGCACCGACGGCAGTTGCGGCATGCGCTTGGCGCCGGTGGTGGCCAGCGCGACCAGCTTGCCGGCCTGGATGTGCGGCAGGGCGGTGTTGAGCGTGGAGTAGTACATCGCCACCCGGCCGCCGAGCACGTCCTGCATGGCGGGGGCGCCGCCACGGTAGGGCACGTGCACGGTGTCGATCTTCGCCATGTCGTTGAGCAGTTCGCCCGCCAGGTGCGAGGCCGATCCGGCGCCGGTCGAGGCAAAGTCCAGCTTGCCGGGGTTGGCCCGCGCATAGGCCACCAGCTCGGCAAAGGTCCTGACCTTGAGCTGCGTGTGGGCCACCAGCACGTTGGGGAAGTTCACCCCCATGGTCAGCGGGGCCAGGTCGTTGACCGGGTCGTAGGGCAGCTTCATCAGGTGCGGCGCGATGGCCAGCGGACCGACCGAGCCGAACAGGATCACGCTGCCATCGGTCGGCGCCGACTTGGCCACGTACTGGTGCGCGATGTTGCCGCCCGCGCCGGCCTTGTTGTCGACGACCACCGGCTGGCCGATGTTCTCGCCGAGCTTCTTGGCGATCAGGCGGGCCGCTGCGTCGGCCGCGCCGCCGGCGGCAAAGCCGACGACGATGGTGATCGGCTTCTTGACCGGGAAGTCCTGGGCCAGCGCGCCGCCGGTCAGGCACAGGGCGGCGGTGGCGGCGGCCAGGGTGGTGAGGAAATGGCGTTTGTTCATCGGGTCTCTCTCCTTCTGTGGGTGGAAATGGGTCTCGCGGTTCACTCGTCGCCCAGGCCCACGGGGTTGGGCTGGCGCTTCTCGACGGCATGGCGCAGCAGCGCCGCAGTGCGGTAGACCGCGTGGGCAAACTTGCCGTAGGGCAGGGTCAGGAACAGGGCCATCACCGCGCCGAGGTGCAGGCACAGCACCAGGGTCTGGGCGGGCAGGCCCCGGCAGGCCCAGAGCGCCATGCCGCTGGCCGCGGTGAGGAACAGCAGGGCGATGAAGCCCAGGTCCATCGGCTTCTGTGCCGCGTCACCCAGGGCGGGGTGGCGTCGCCGGTTCAGCCGCCACAGGCCTGCGGTGCCCGCCATCAGCGACAGCCCCCCCGCGCCGCCGAGCAGCTTGGGCAGTGACGGCAGGTCGTACGGTGCGGCCTGGCCCAGCAGGTAGTGCATCAGCGTGGCCACCGAAGTGGCGGCGAAACACAGCATGAAGCCGTAGAACGTGAGGTGGTGAGCACGCCGCCGCGAGAGGGTGTAGGCGTCGTCGTCGTTGTGGCAGCCGTCGCCGTGGCCGCCGTCGAGGTACTTCAGGCGCAGCACGTCGTGCGCGGCCTCGGCTGCGGCCGGCGCGCTCAGCGGGGCGCCGCTGGTGGCCGGTGTCACGCCGCGCCAGAAGCGCAGCGCCCCCATGCCCAGGGCCAGCGCCACACATCCGAACACCGGCGCGAACAGGCTCACCAGCAGGTTGTGAGGGAACACGTCGTAGAAGCTGCTGCCGTCTCCGCTCACGCCCCACAGGCCACCGCGCGATGCCGCCGCCAGCGCCAGGAATGTCGCGAGGGCGGCCACCAGGGCCAGCGCCAGCGTCAGCCCGTTGCGCCGGTACAGCCGGCCCAGTGCGGGCGGCCAGGCGTGGTCGGCGTAGGTCTGCACCCGCACCCGGGCCATGGCCTGCGGCACATTGATCGCGAACTCGTGCGGCGGCGCGTACTGGCAGGCGTGGTAGCAGGCGCCGCAGTTGTGGCACAGGTTGGCGAGCTGGTGCACATCGGCGCGGGCGAATTCGAGCCGGCGCGTCATGGCCGGGAACACCGCGCAGAAGCCCTCGCAGTAGCGGCAGCCATTGCAGATCTGCATCTGGCGGGCGACCTCGGCCTCGGCCGGCGTGGTCCAGCGGCCATCGGCCAGGTCGCGGGCTTCGCGGGTCAGGGTCTCAAGCGACTGCATGGGCCACCTCGCGGTTCTGCAGGGCGGCGCGCGCGGCACCGGTGCCAGCGATGCGGCCAAAGGCCGTGCCGATGGACATGCCCACCCCGGCGGTGTAGCCCTTACCGAGCACGTTGCCGGCCATCATCTCGCCGGCCACGAACAGGTTGGGGCTGGGCACATCGCCAAAGCGCACGGCGGCGGTCTCGTCTGTTTTCAGGCCCAGGTAGGTGAAGGTCACGCCCGGGCGAACGGCGTAGGCGTAGAACGGCGCGGTGTCGATCGGGCGCGCCCAGTGGGTCTTGGCGGGCGTGAGGCCTTCGGTGTGGCAGTCGTCCAGCGCGGTGTGGTCGAAGCGGCCCACCCGGCAGGCGGCGTTGTATTGCCCGACCGTCTGCATGAAGCTCGGCACGTCCAGTCCGATGGCCTGCGCCAGCTCCGGCAGGGTGTTGGCCTTCACGCCCGGGAACACCGGCGGCATGAAGCGGCCGACGGCCTTGGCGTCGATCACGGAATAGGCCACCTGGCCCGGCTGCTGGGCCACCAGTCGGCCCCAGATGGCGTAACGCTTGGGCCAGAAGTCCTCGCCCTCGTCGTAGAAGCGCTGGCCGTCCCGGTTGACCACCACGCCCAGCGACACGCAGTCGATGCGGGTGCAGATGCCGCCGTCGTACAGCGGTGCGCGCGCGTCGATGGCGACCATGTGCGCCTGTGTCGGGTCGCCGATGCGGTCGGCGCCGTGGTCGTCCAGCAGGTGCCGCAGCAGCGTGCCCTGGTTGAAGCGCGTGCCGCGGATCAGGAACTGGTCGGCCGGCCATTCGCCGCGTGCGTTCTGGCCCCAGGCCTCGCGCAGCCATTCGCGGTTGGACTCGAAGCCGCCGGCGGCCAGCACGCAGGCCTTGGCCTCGATGCGCTCCTGGCCGACCCAGGCCGCGACGAAGCGGCCGTCCTGCAGTTCGATGCGGTCCACCGGCGCCTCGTAGCGCACCTGCACGCCCAGGCGCTCGGCGCTGCGGAAATAGGCGTTCACCAGGGCCTTGCCGCCGCCCATGAAAAACGCGTTGGTGCGCGCCGTGTGCAGCGCACCCGACAGCGAGGGCTGGAAATGCACACCGTGCCGGCGCATCCAGGGCCGGCAACTGCTGGAGGCGCGGATCACCAGCCGCGCCAGCGCTTCATTGGTCAGGCCGCCGGTGACTTTGAGCAGGTCCTGCCAGAACTCTTCTTCGGTGTAGGCGTCGACCAGCACGTCCTGCGGGGCGTCGTGCATGCAGCGCAGGTTGCGGGTGTGGGCCGAGTTGCCACCCCGCCAGGCGCGGGGCGCGGCTTCCAGCAGGGTGACCCGGGCCCCTGCCTCGGCGGCCATCAGGGCCGCGCACAGCGCGGCGTTGCCGCCGCCAATGACCAGCACGTCGGTGCTCATGGACATCCGTCTCCTTGTGATTGGAGGCGGATTCTGGCGAGCGCCGATTATTCTGTGAAATGAATATCAGGTCCCGATTTTTGCGATTCGATCATGAATTGGATGGCGCCTTCACGACCTGGCGGATCAGGTCGTGGAAGGCCTGGGCCGCCGGCGACAGCTCGCCGCGGCGCGGCCGGATCAGCACCACCTTGCGTCGCACCACCGGCTGCGTGAGCGGGATGCTGTGCACGTCCGGGCGGTCGCCGGGCTGGAAGGTGGAGGCCGGCAGGATGGCGCTGCCGACCCCGGCGGCCACCAGATTGATGGCGGCCGCGTGGTGACGCACCTCGATGTCGCCGCGCACCCGGATGCCGCGTTTGGCCAACTGGTAGTCCATCACCACGCGCGTGGTGGTGAAGCTGCTCACGCCGATCAGGCGCGCGTCGCGCATGTCTTCCCAGCTCACGCTGCGCCGGCCCAGCAGCGGGTGCGGCGCGCGGCAGATGAACACCAGCGGATCGGCGAACAGCGGCGTCTCCACCAGATCGGCCTGCCGCTCGCCCTGCAGGGCAATCCCCAGTTCCGCATGCCCGCCGAGCACGGCGTCACGCACCTCGTCGGAGGCGCCGTCGAACAGGCGGATGCGGTTGTCCGGGTAGAGGCGCCCGTAGCGTTCGATGACCCGGGGCAGCACATGCGTGGTCATCGACGGGATGCAGGCGAGCTTGACCTGACCCCGCGCATGCAGCGACACCTCGCGCAGATCGTCCACCGCCAGCCGCATGTCTTCGACCAGCGAGCGCGCGCGCGGCAGGAAGGCGCGGCCCACCGCGGTCAGCTCCATGCGGCGGGTGGTGCGGTCGATCAGGCGCAGCTCGAAATACGCTTCCAGCTTCTGGATGCGCCGCGTCAGCGCCGTCTGGGTGATGTGCAGTTGCTGCGCCGCCTTGCCAAAGCCGCCCAGGTCGGCCACGGCCACAAAGGCCTGGATGCCATCGAAATCGAACTTCATTGCGGGACCGGCCGTGCCGGCTGGAGTGCCTGAAGTCCCGCATTGTGCGGCTGCACCGGCCCGCGTGGTGACGCGGGACGGGCAGGGTGGCGTTCAGCCCATCCAGGCCTTCACGCGCTGGCCCAGCACCTCGGTACTGATGCCGTAGCGGTCGTGCAGCGTGGGCAGGGCGCCGGCGTCCAGGTAGGCGTCGGGCAGGCCGGCCAGGCGGAACTTCGAGGGCGACACGCCGTTCTGCAGCAGGGCGCTGGCCACGGCTTCGCCCAGGCCTCCGATGACCGAATGGTTCTCGACCACCACCACCAGACGCGGCTTGCGTTGCACCTCGGCCAGCACCGTCGCCACATCCAGCGGCTTGATGGTCGGGCAGTGCAGCACCGCCACGCCGATGTTGTCGGCCTGCAGCGCCTTGGCCACTTCCAGCGCGCGCATGGTCATGAAGCCGCTGGAGATGATGAGCACCTCGTCGCCGTCCACCAGGCGCTTGGCCTTGCCCAGCTCGAAGCGGTAGTCGTACTCGTCCAGCACCAGCGGCACGTTGCCGCGCAGCAGGCGCATGTAGACCGGGCCGTTGTGCGCAGCCATCTGCGGCACGGCCTGCTCGATGTCGAGCGCGTCGCAGGGGTCGATGATGGTCAGGCCGGGGATGCCGCGCATCATGGCGATGTCTTCGGTGGCCTGGTGGCTGGGGCCGTAGCCGGTGGTCAGGCCGGGCAGGGCGCAGCACATCTTCACGTTCAGGTTTTCTTCGGCGATCACCTGGTGGATGAAGTCGTAGGCGCGGCGCGTGCCGAACACGGCGTAGGTGGTGGCGAACGGGATCAGGCCTTCCTTGGCCATGCCGCCGGCCGCGCCCATGAGAAGCTGCTCGGCCATGCCCATCTGGTAGAAGCGCTCGGGGTAGGCCTGTGCGAACAGGTGCAGGTCGGTGTACTTGGCCAGGTCGGCGGTCATGCCCACGATCTCGGGGCGGTTCGCGGCCAGCTCGACGAGGGCCTTGCCGAACGGCGCGGCCTTGACGCGCTGCCCTTCACCCGCGATGGAGGCAATCATGGCGGAGGTGGTCAGGCGCGGTTTCTTTTCGACGGCGGTGTTCATGCGGCGGCTCCTTCGGGGGCGTTCTGGTCGAGGATGGCGAGGGCCTGCTGCCACTCGGGCGGATCGACGCGGATGAAGTGGTTCTTGTCGCGCGTTTCGAGGAAGGGCACGCCCTTGCCCATCAGCGTGTTGAACAGGATCACGCGCGGCTTGGCTTCCTTGAGATTGCGCGCGGTGTCGAAGGCGGCCAGCACGGCGGCCAGGTCGTTGCCGTCGATGCGCTGCACATGCCAGCCGAACGCAGCCCACTTGTCGGCCAGCGGCTCGAAGCCGAGGATCTTGCTGCTGGGGCCGTCAGCCTGCTGGTTGTTGATGTCGACCAGGCAGATCAGGTTGTCCAACTGGTGGTGCGCGGCCGACATGGCCGCCTCCCAGGTTGAGCCTTCGTCCAGCTCGCCATCGCTCATGGAGTTGTAGACGAAGGCGGGGTTCTTCTTCTGCTTCAGGCCCAGTGCCATGCCCACACCGATGATCAGGCCTTGGCCCAGCGAACCGCCGGAGATCTCCATGCCCGGCGTGTAGGCGGCCATGCCCGACATGGGCAGGCGGCTGTCGTCGCTGCCGTAGGTTTCCAGTTCCTCCTGCGGAATCACGCCGGCCTCGATCAGCGCCGCATAGTGCGCGATGGCGTAGTGGCCGTGCGAAAGCAGGAAGCGGTCGCGACCCTCCCATTCGGGGTTCTGCGGTTGCAGGTTGAGTGCGTGGCCATAGGCCACGGCCAGCACGTCGGCCCAGCCCAGGGCCTGGCCGATGTAGCCCTGGCCTTGGACCTCACCCATGCGGAGCGCGTAGCGACGGATGCGATGGGCGCACCGGGCCAGCGCCGGCAGTTTGTCTGCGGCGGAAGTCATGGAAATCTCCTGTGTGAAAGGGGTAGTGAAGCGGTCAGCGAAGGATCGCGGCGGGCACGTAGGAAACCAGTGCGAGCACCAGGAAGGCCACGAGGTAGAAGGGACCCATGGCGCGCACGGTCTCGCCCACCTTGACCCGGGCCAGTGCGCTGGTGATGAACAGCGTCGTGCCGACCGGTGGCGTGTAGAGACCGATGGCGAGGTTGAGCACCATCATGATGCCCAGCTGGATCGGGTCCATGCCGATGCTCTGCGCCATGGGCAGGAACACCGGTGTGAGCAGCAGCACGGCCGCCGGCAGGTCCAGGAACATGCCGATGAACAGCATCATCAGGTTCATCAGCAGGATCACCATCCATTTGGCACTGACGTTCGCCTGCACCCACTGCGCGATGTGCTCGGGCATCTGGTCGAAGGTGAGTAACCAGCCGATGGCGGCCGAAGCCATGATCACCAGCAGCACCACACCCGTGGCCAGACCGGCTTCCACCACGGCGTGGTGCAAGCGCTTCAGGCTCAGGTCTCGATACATCAGGGCCGAGACCAGGCCCGCATACAGCGCCGAGAGGATCGAGACTTCGGTGGGGGTGGCCAAGCCGAAGCGAAGAAATGTGACGATCAGCACGGGCAGCGCCAGGGCCGGTGCCGAGTGCAGGAGGTTGCGACGGAATGCGGCGCGGTCCGGCGGTGCGGTCTCGCGCGGCAGGTTGCGCCGCTTGCCGACCCACCAGCAGGCGAACATGAAGCCCCCGCACAACAGCAGCCCGGGCAGCACGCCGGCGAAGAACAGCGCCGCGATCGATGCGTTGGCGCTCAGCGCGAACAGGATCATCGGGATCGAGGGCGGAATGATGATGTCGATGGTGGCCGCCGACGCCAGCGAAGCGGCCGAGAAGGCCATCGGGTAGCGCAGCTTGCGGTGCCAGGGCATGACCAGGGCGCCGATGGCCGATGCATCCGCCACGGCAGAGCCCGACACTCCGCCGAACAGCGTGGAGGACAGCACGTTGACCTGCGCCGGGCCGCCGTGCCAGCGGCCGACGGTGGCGGTCAGCACACCGATGATGGCCTGACCGAGGTGGCCGCCCATCATGAGCGCGCCAGTGAGCATGAAGAAGGGAATGGCGATCAGCGGGAAGCTTTGCACCTGCGCCACCATCTGCTGAACCAACAAGTCCAGCGGGACGCGGTCGCTGGTGGCGGCTGCGGCCATCGAGGCGAGCAGCAACGCATGCGCGATCGGTACAGCGGCAACGGCGCCGCACAGAAAGACCAGAAGAATGAGTGCGCTCATGACGTGCTCCGGAGGGATTACCAGTGGACTTCCTGGGGATCGATCGACGCGCCCGGGAGGCTGCCGTCCGAACGGAACGCGCGCCAGGCGGACTGCAGGGCCAGCAGGGCCAGCATCAACATGCCACCCATGACGCATCCGTAGGTGACCGACCCGGGCACCTGCAGGATCGGAGACTTCTCGTCGTGCACGATCTCCAGCATGGAATACGTGGCCCAGGCCAGGGTGGTGTACAGACCGGCCACCACGAGCCAGCCGAGCACGCCGATGACGCGGCGCACCGCTGGCGGCACTGCCTCGACCAAGAAGACGGTGGCGATGTGCGCACCTTTTTCTGCCGCAAGGACCACCCCGGCCATGACCAGCCAGGGGAACAGCAGTTCGGGCAGCTCGTTGGCCCATTGCAGGCTTGACCCGCTGACGTAGCGCAACACGGTGTTGGCGGTGAGGATCAGGAAAATCACCCCCGTGGTCAGCCACAGCACCAGGCTGCAGACGGCCACGACGGCGCGCTCCAAGGGGTTGCGCTGTGCGGTTTGCATGAAAGTCTCCAGGGTGCCGGCCCGGACCCCTGACGGGGCACGAACCGACATCGGCAGGTGGATCGGACGGGCCGCTCAGTTGCTCCGGGCGGCCGCAATCACCTTCTTCAGGTACGGGCCGATGGGTGTGGCCAGCCACTTGTCGTCCACCGCCGAGGTGGCTTTGGCGAAAGCGGCTTTGTCCACCGTGGTGACCTGCACGCCCTTGGCCTTGAGGTCGTCCAGCAGCTTGGCGTCGGCGTCGGCGGACATCTTGCGCTGCAGTGCGGTGGCTTCCGTCGCCGCCTCCATCACGGCCTTGTGATCGGCATCGGACAGGCGGTCCCAGGTGCGCTTGCTCATCAGGAAGGGCGTCATCTGGAACTGGTGGTTGGTCAGCGCCAGGTGCTTCTGCACCTCGTAGAGCTTGCTTGCGTGGATGTTGACCAGCGGGTTCTCCTGTCCGTCCACCACGCCCTGCTGCAGCGCGACGTACAGCTCGGCGAACTTGATCTGCTGGGCCTCTGCGCCCAGCGCCTGCATGATGTCCACCAGCGTGGCATCGGGCGGCGTGCGCATCTTCAGGCCCTTCATGTCCTCGACCTTGGTGATCGGGCGCTTGCTGTTGGTCATCTGGCGAATGCCGTTGTCCCAGTAGCCCAGCACGACCATGCCCTTGTCGGCCGACTTCTGTGCCAGCTCCTGACCCAGCGGGCCGTCGAGCAGCTTGAAGGCCTGGGCGGGCGACGAGAACATGAACGGCATGCCGAAGGCGGCGTACTCGGGCACGGCGACCGACACGGCGCCTTGGGAGTTCGCGCTCATGTCCAGCGCGCCGGTGCGCAGTGCCGTCACCATGGCCGCGTCGTCGCCGAGCTGCGCCGACGGGGCGACCTGCACCTCAATGCGTCCGGACGTCTTCGCCTTGAGCACTTCGGCGAACTTCACCGCGGCTTCGTGGCGAGGATTGCCCGGCGCGGCCCCGTGGCCCAGGGTCAGTTTCATGGCCTGGGCCTGCGCGGCCAGCGGCAGGGCCGCGGCCAGGGCCGCGATGGACAGCAGGGTGCGGGTGAAAGTCTTGCGTTGCATGGTGTTTGTCTCCGTTGGTTGTGGGTATGTGAGAGGGCGCGGGGGGGTCAATGAATCAACATGCCGCCGTTCACGTCGAGCGTGATGCCGGTGCAGTAGGTCGAGAGCGGGCTGGCCAGGAACACGCAGGCGCCGGCGATGTCGTCGGCCCGGCCCAGGCGTGCCAGCGGGATCGTCTCGGCGATCTCGGCCTTCTTCTCTTCGGTCAGCTTGCCCTTGATGATGTCGGTGCCGATAAGGCCCGGCGTGATGCAGTTGACGCGAATGCTCTCGGGTCCGAACTCGCGCGCCATCGCGCGGGCCAGACCGAGTACGCCGGCCTTGGCGGCCGAGTAGTGCGGCCCGCCCAGGATGCCGCCGCCGCGCTGCGCCGACACCGACGAGATGCAGACGATGGAGCCGCTTTGCTGCTGGCGCATGGTCGGGAGCACGGCCTGCGACATGTACAGCGTGCCGCGCAGGCTCACGTCGAGGATGCGGTCGTAGTCGGTGCCGGTGATCTCCAGCGTCTTGACCGGCTGCGTGATGCCGGCGTTGTTGACCAGGGTGTCGATGCGGCCGAAGGCCCTGAGCACGGCGGCTGCAGCGGCGTCACAAGAAGCCTTGTCGGTCACGTCTGCCACGATGCCGATGGCGTTGCCGCCGATCTGCGCGGCGGCCGCGGCCGGGTCGGCGCGTTCCAGGTCGAGGATGGCGACCCGGGCGCCCTGGGCGGCCATGAGGCGGGCGGTGGCGAAACCCAGGCCGTTGACACCGGCACCGCCGGTGATGATGGCCACGTTGTCCTTGAGCAGCATGCGTCTTGTCTCCATGGTTGTGAACAGTACTGGGGACGGATTCTCAAAGCCGGCCATGCTGATGACAAGCGATAAAAGGTCAGCGTAAGATGACAGATCGTCATTCAACATGAGGGTTGACCCCATGGCCGCCTTGCCCCCCATCACGAACCTGCAGGCTTTCGAAGCGGTGGCCCGGCGCCGCAGCTTCGCGCTGGCCGCGGTCGAACTGCACCTCACCGCCTCGGCCATCAGCCACCAGGTGTCGCGGCTCGAAGCGCACCTGGGCGTGCGCCTGTTCGAGCGCAGTGCGCATGGCGTCCGCCTGAGCCCTGCCGGGGAGCACTACCGGCTGCACGTGGGGGCGGCGCTCAACGCCATCGCCGCCGCCACCGATGACCTTCGCCAGGGCATCCGCAACAGCCTCTACGTGCACTCGGCGCCCAGTATCGCCAGCCTGTGGCTCATGCCGCGGTTGCACCGCTTCGCGCAGGCCTACCCGGACATCTCGCTCAACCTCTCGGCGGCGCACACGCCCAGCGATTTCGCGCTCGGCCAGGCCGACATCGACATCCGCTATGGCATCCCGCAGTGGGGCGATCTGGTGGTCGAGCCGCTGTTCGAGGAGCCCATCCTGCCGCTGGCCAGTCCGGCCTTCATCAAGGCCCACAAGCTCAAACGGGTGGAGCAGTTGCTGGAGCTGCCGCTGATCCAGAGCAATGTGAGCATCGTGCAGTGGTCCGACTGGTTCGGCCGCTTCACCAAGCTGCGCGCCCCCGACCGGTTTGCGCTGCGGTTCGACCGGGCACAGATGTCACTGGACGCCGCTACTCAGGGGTTGGGCGTGGCGCTCGAGAGTGCGATGAATGCGGGCGGCCACTTGGCCGAGGGCAAGCTCAAGGCGCCATTCGGCATGGAGCAGGCGATACGGGTGAAGGCCCATTTCGCCGTCTACCCCGAACGCCACGCCAAACGCCCGGCGGTGGAGGCGTTTCTGTCGTGGCTGCACAGCGAGGCTGCGAGAACCTGAGCCCGCGCGTGGTTGCCGCTCTTTGTGAGCGGGCCCGAAGGCGGGGTCAGCGTGCGCGCCGCAACGCCCGCAGCGCACACACCGTGAAGAACACCTCGGCGCCCAGCACACCCAGGTACAGCGCCACCGGCACGCCATCCAGCGCGATGCTGACCAGTCGGCCCAGCGCGAAGCCACCGAAGATCAGCACCACGGCGGTCAGCGCCGGACGGGCGTCGATCCAGCCCAGTGCGCCGCTCAGGAACAGCGCCGCAATGCCGAGGTAGGCGCCGCCGTATGCGGCCCGGATGATGTGCAGGTGGTTGGTGGTGGCGAGCTCGATGCCGGGCTCGCGCATCATCATCTGCGGGGCCATCAGGTGCAGCGCACCCACCACCAGCATCATCAGGCCGGCGCCCCAGAGGGTGAATCGGGTCATGGTTGTCTCCAGCGCCTTCAAGCGCGTTTCTTGGTCAAAGGTGTCAGCTTAGGGGTTTGGACGGCTTCCCGGTGTGCCGTGAAGACAATGCAGAATTCCATCAATGGAACATTCGCTGCTCGCCCTGCCTGACATCGCGCTCTTCGTGGAGGTGGCGCGAACCGGAAGCTTCTGCCACGCGGCTGCACGACTGCAGTTGCCCCCGTCCACACTGTCGCGCCGGATCGCCGCCATGGAAGCCCGCCTGGGGGTGCCGCTGTTTCTGCGCACCACGCGCAGCGTCGCGCTCACCGCCGCAGCGCGGCCGTACTTCGATCGCTGTCTGGAAGTGCTGGACGCCGCCGAACGGGCGCAGGCCGCCCTGAAGGTGAGTCACGCGCAACAGGCGCTGATGCGGATCTCGATGCCGGTGGACCTGGGCGTCGAGGTGCTGGGCCCGGTCATCGCTGCGTTTGGCGACGCCAACCCCGGTCTGCGCATCGAGTTCGATCTCTCCGCCCGCGCCGTCGACCTGTTGCGCGACCCGGTAGACCTTGCCTTTCGCATCGGCAAACCGATGGGCGACCGGCTGGTGGCGCGCAAAGTGGGCGACATCGACAGCGGCCTGTATGCCGCGCCGGACTGGCTGCGGACCGTGCCGGTGCTGTCCCGGCCCGAGCAACTGGTGACGATGCCCTGTCTGGACCTCAGAACCGGGCAGGGATCCATGGCCTGGCGGGTCGGCGCGAAGCAATGGGACGCCGCACCCGGCCCCTGCGTGCTGGCCGCCAACAGCGTGGGTCTGCTGCGCAAGCTGGCCCAGGAGGGGCGCGGCATCGCGCTGCTGCCCCGCCACATGGCCGAGCCCGCCGAGCGGGCCGGGCGCCTGATGCGCGTGCTGCCCGAGCAGCCCACGCCGGTCTGGCCGGTCTATGCCGTCACAGCAGGGCGTCAGGTGCCGCAGCGGGTGCGTCTGCTGATCGCCCATGTCAAGGGCGAACTGGCCGCTGGGGGTCGGTCCTGGGATTGACATAAGGTTTCCGTGGAAACTAAACTGAAAAAAGTTTCCAAAGAAACCAAAACCATGGCAAAACGCCCAACCGTCAGAACCACCGCCACCGCCACGTCGCCGCTCGAAGCCCACCTTGGCTTCTGGTTGCGCTTCGTCTCCAACCACGTGTCACAGCGTTTCCAGCAGCAACTGGAGGCGCAGGGCGTCACCGTCACCGAATGGGTGGCCTTGCGCACGCTGCTGGCGCACGGGGAGGGCAGCCACGCCAGCCTGATCGACGCATTGGGCATGACCAAGGGCGCGGCGTCCAAAGTCATCAGCCGGCTCGAAGAGAAGGGCCTGGCGCAACGTCAGCGGGTCGATGGCAACGCACGCGAACAGTTGCTGGTCCTGACCGCCCGGGGCCGGGCCCTGGTGCCCAGGCTGGCGAAGCTGGCCGACGCCAACGACGAACACTTCTTCGGCCACCTGCCCGCCAGCGAACGCGAGGCGCTGGTCGCCGCGATGCAGGCGCTGGTGCAGCACCACCAGCTCAAACAGATCCCTTCCCAATGAGCCCCACCATGCAAGACCACGTCCGGCACGCCATCCGTTCCACCTTCGACGCCTCCAACGAAGGCCGCATCCACTTCGGCCAGGTGATCGGCCAACTGATCGAGGTGGGCGTCGAGTCCTACTATGTGGACTACCGCTGCGGGCGGGCTACCTACTTCCTGCCGGATGGCGATTCCCTGGATCTGGCGTTCGGAAAACCGGCCGAGGGCATCGCCGAGGTCTTCGACGGCGACGGCGTGCGCGCGGCGATCCGGGGCGCGCAGCGGGGCGAGGTGATGTACCCAGAATTCAAGGCGCTGACACAGCGGGCCGGCTGCGCGGGATACACCGTCTGGATCGCCGGTCGGCACGTGAGCTATTTCGGCCGCCGGGGCGAGACGCACGTCGAGCGTTTTCCGGACTGAACTCAGATGGGCACACGCGTGCCCAGCTCCACCACCGCGTTGCCCGGGAGACGGAAGAACTCCACCACGCCTCCGGCGTTCTGGCTCATGGTGGCGAACAGCTTTTCACGCCAGTGCGCCATGCCGCCGCCGGGCGAGGGCACCACGGTCTCGCGGCTGAGGAAATAGCTGGTTTCGAACAGCGGAACCGCCAGGCCATGCGAGGCGGCGAGTTCCAGCGCCTTGGGGACATCCGGTGCGTTCATGAAGCCGTAGTTCACCCGTACCTGCCAGAAGCCGTGGCCCATGGCCTCAACGGTGACGCGCTCTTCCATCGGAACCCAGGGCTCGTCCCGGAACTGCACGGTCAGAATCACGTTGCGCTCGTGCAGGACCTGGTTGTGCTTGAGGTTGTGCAGCAGCGCTTGCGGCACGGTTTCCGGGTCCGCCACCGCGTACACCGCGGTGCGTTGCGCACGCGGGAAGCCGCGAGGATCGAGGCCATCGACAAACTCCCGCAGCGACAGACCGTCACGCCGGATGCTTTCCATCAGCAGTTGTCGTCCTCGCCGCCAGGTGCTCATGACCACGAAGAGCGAGGTGCCCAGCGCGAGCGGGAACCAGCCGCCTTCGAAGAACTTGATGGCACAGCCTGCAACCAGCAGGGCGTCCAGGCAGAGGAAGAACGAGGTGGCACCCATGGCGACAGGGGCGGGCAGCGACCAGCCGTGGCGCACCACGAAATATGTGAGCACGGTCGTGATCATCATGGTCAGCGTCACGGCAATGCCATACGCGCTGGCCAGGGCGGACGAACTGCCAAAGCGCAACACCACTGCAATCACGCCGACCAGCAGTGCCCAGTTCACGCCGGGCATGTAGATCTGTCCGATCTCGCGAGCGCTGGTGTAGCGCACCCGCATGCGCGGGAGGAAGCCGAGCTGGATCGCCTGCTTGGTCATCGAGTACGCGCCGGAAATCACGGCCTGCGAGGCGATGATGGCCGCCAGCGTCGCCAGCACCAGGGCCGGCAGCACCCAGGCATCGGGGAACAGCCGATAGAACGGGTTCTCGATTGCGGAGGGGTCTGCCATCAGCAAGGCGCCCTGGCCCAGGTAGTTCAGCGCCAGGCTGGGCAGGACCAGGCCCGTCCAGGCGATCTGGATGGGGCGGCGGCCGAAGTGGCCCATGTCGGCATACAAGGCTTCCGCCCCCGTCAGTGCCAGCACGATCGCACCGACGGCCGCGAATACATGCCAGCCTCGGCCGCTGAGGAACTCCCATGCGCGCAGCGGATTGAGGGCCGTGAGGATGGTCGGCTGTTGGGAAATGTGCCAGACGCCGGTCGCGCCGAGCACCAGGAACCAGATCACGATCACCGGTCCGAAGAAGCGCCCCACCACCGCCGTGCCGAATCGCTGCATCAGGAATAGCCCCACCAGGATGGCCAATGTGGCCGGCACCACATACGGCTTCAGAACGGGGGTGACCAGCTCCAGTCCCTCCATCGCGCCAAGCACGGAAATGGCGGGCGTGATCACGCTGTCGCCGTAGAACAGCGTGGCGCCGAAGACGCCCAGCAACAGCAGGAGCTGTCGCACCCCCGGCCGATCGGCCACGGCACGCGCCGCAAGCGCGGTCAAGGCCAGACCGCCGCCTTCGCCGTGGTTGTCGGCGCGCAGGATCAGGACCACATATTTGAGCGTGACCACCAGCATCAGCGCCCAGAAGATGGCCGAGACGGCGCCCACCAGGTGGGCCGCGTCCAGAGGCACGCCGGTGTGGGGCGCGAAGATTTCCTTGACCGTGTAGAGCGGGCTGGTGCCGATGTCGCCGTAGACCACACCGATGGCGGCGAGGGTGAGGGCGGCAAGGCCCTGGCGGCGGGGGGAGTCGGGCGTCGTGGCGGTCATGGTGGTTCCGTGGATTCGATGGTCTCCACGGTGCCCGTGCCCGCATCAGAAACGCATAAGGGAAGGGTTCAGGTGTCCGTGTCCGGCTCGGCCATGCGGTAGCCCACCCCGGTCTCGGTCAGCAGATGCCTGGGCTCTGCGCTGTCGTCTTCCAGTTTGGCGCGCAACTGACCCATGTACAGGCGCAGATAGTGGGTCTGGTCCACATGCTCTGCGCCCCAGACGTCGGCCAGCAGATGGCGGTGGGTGACCACCTGGCCCGCCTGCCGCACCAGCCTCGCCAGCAGGGCGAACTCGGTGGGTGTGAGGTGCACTTCGAGACCATGGTGCCGCACACGCCGCGTCTTCAGATCGATGTTCAGCGCGCCATGCTGGTAGGCGAGTACGGGCGGCTCGGTCGCGTGGCCGCGATGCCGCAGGGCGGCCCGCATGCGCGCCAGCAGCTCGCCGATGCCAAACGGCTTGACCAGATAGTCGTCTGCCCCTCCGTCCAGCACCCGTATCTTCTGGCCCTCGGCTTCCCGAGCGGAGATCACGAGCACGGCCACATGGCCCTGTTTGCGCAGCTCATCGAGCAGTGTCTGGCCATCACCATCGGGCAGGCCCAGGTCCAGCAGCACGAGGTCGATCGGCTCCTCCGGCCGGATGCTTCTCAACTGCGCCCTGGCGTCGGCGAGACTGGCAGCGGTGTGTACCCGGTAGCCCTCGATGGCCAGGGCTTCCCGCAGCGAGGTGCGCAGAACACGATCGTCTTCGAGCAGCAGCACGCCGTGGCTCATGCTCCGGCCTCCGGTGCTGGTGCGGCTTCGCGTCGCGGGAGGCGGAATTCGAAACAACAGCCGCCACCCTGCGCCGAGGTCAGTCGCAGATCGCCTCCGTGCGCGCGGGCGATCGCACGACACACCGCCAGGCCGACGCCTGACCCGCGACGGTTGCGCCCGTCGGCGGGGACACCGCAGAGGGCCTCGCCCCGCTGGAACACGTCGAACACCCGCTCGCGCCAGGCCGGCGCGATGCCCGGCCCCTGATCGCTCACCCTCAGGCAGATCTGGTCGCCATCGAGCGACGCATGCACACCGACCCGGGAGCCTTCCGGGCTGTATTTCATGGCGTTGTCCAGCAGGTTGTCCAGCAGCTGGGACACCAGCAAAGCGTCGCACCACAGCAGGGGAAGACCCGGTTCGACCCAGGCCTGCACGCGGGTCCCGTCCGGCCGGCGTCGGGCCCGTCTCAACACGGTGCCGACGATCTCCTCGGCCGATTCCCAGTCGCAGGTAAGGCGCACGTCCGGCGCATCGAGCCGCGCCAGCTGCAGCGTGTTGTCGGTGAGGCGGGCGAGCCGTTCGCTCTCCTCGACGATCCCCGCGGCCAACTGTCTTCGTTGCTCGCTGTCCATGCGCTCGCTCTGTTCCTGCAGGGCCGATGCTGCGCTCATGATGGTGGCCAAAGGGGTGCGGTAGTCGTGCGAGATGGCAGAGAGGAACGCGTTGCGCGTGGCCTGTAGCTGGGACTGCTCGCGTGCCAGCTGTTCTTTCCGGCCGATCTGCGAGCGGTGCATGGCACCGCCCATCTGGTCACACAGGGCTTGCAGATGGGGCCTCAGACTGATCGCCTGCGGGTGTCTGGCGAAGTCCCGCACCAGGGCCGCCCCCAGCGTGATTCCGCGTCCACGCAGCGGCAGGTACGCGTCGCCCAGTTCGTCGTATCGCCCGGTGCCCGAACCCATCGGGCGTCCGTCCCTGATGCACAGCGACAGACCGGCGCGTTGTTCGTCAGACGGCTCGCCGACCATGAGCGTCGACGCATCGTCCGGCCCGCCTTCCAGGGACCGCAACACGGCGACCACCACCTCGCTGCCCGTGGCCTGGTGCAAGGCGGTGTGCAGTGCTGCGGCATGGGCGGCGGGGTCGCTCGCGTCGCGCAGGGTGTCACCCCACTGGCGCAGGCGCGTCTCGCGCTCGGCCATCGCTTGCGCAGTCTGTCCGTGCTGGCGTTGGCGGATCACCAGCCCGGCAATGATCCAGTTCACCAGCAGCAGGGCGACCAGCAGCAGCGCGTTCTGGTGCAGGTCCACCGTGAACGTGTGTCGTGGCGGGACAAAGGTCCAGTTGAAGGCGAGGACAGCGACCGTGCTCGACGCCAGGCTTGCCCACACCGGCAGCCACAGCGAGGCCAGGGCAGAGGCCAGAACCAGCGGCATGGCCAGGTTGGCCAGATCCAGCGCGCCATCCAGCCACACCATCGCGCCCCATGCGGCCAGCCACACCAGCGCCGCACGCACCCAAACGGGGCGAGGGGCGGATGGTTGCACAGACGGTTCTATCGGTGTATCCATGACGCACAGACTAAGACTAGTGTGCCGGCCATCAGGAAGACATATGGGGCTGGCTGGCTTGACGCACATCAGCACCCACGGGGCGCCCTTGTCGCACACTGCAAGCATGGTGACTTCACAAGTATCGTCCGTCTTCACCGCCCGCGCCCTCACCAAGACCTATGGCGAGGGCGATACGGCCGTGCACGCCCTGCGCGGGGTCGATCTGGACATCGTGCGCGGCGAGTTCGTGGTGCTGCTGGGGGCTTCGGGCAGCGGAAAGTCCACGCTGCTCAACATCCTGGGCGGGCTGGACACGGCCACCAGCGGTTCGGCGCAGTGGACCCACGACGGCGCGGTGCACGAGCTGATCGGCGCCGACGACGCCGAGCTGACGCGCTACCGCCGCGAACACGTGGGCTTCGTGTTCCAGTTCTACAACCTGATTCCCAGCCTGACCGCCGAAGAGAACGTGGCGCTGGTGACGGACCTCGCGACCGACCCGATGGACCCCGGCGAGGCGCTGGCCCTGGTCGGCCTGGCCGAGCGGCGGCACCACTTCGTCTCGCAGCTCTCGGGCGGCGAGCAGCAGCGCGTGGCCATCGCCCGGGCCATCGCCAAGCGGCCCGCCGTGCTGCTGTGCGACGAGCCCACCGGCGCGCTGGACTGCGCGACCGGCGTGATGGTGCTGCAGGCCATCGAACGCGTGAACCGCGAACTGGGCACGACCACCGTCGTGATCACCCACAACGCGCCGATTGCCGAGATCGCCGACCGGGTGCTGCGCCTGGCCGACGGCCGCATCGTCGACAGCCACGTCAACGAACACAAGCAGCCGGCGTCGGCGCTGAGCTGGTGAGCTTCTGACATGTCGACGCTCCACACCAAGCTCTGGCGCGACCTGAAGCGTCTGCGTGCGCAGGTCCTGACGATTGCCATGGTCGTGGCCATTGGCGTGTCGGGCTTCGTCGGCATGTTCGCGGTGCACGAGTCGCTCAAGGGTTCGCGCGACGCTTTCTATCGCGACAACCGGCTGGCCGACGTGTTCGTGGGCCTCAAGCGCGCGCCGGTGCAGTTGCGCGAGCGGCTGGCCGCGATCCACGGCGTCGAGGAGGTGAAGCTCGACGTGGTGTTCGACGCGCAGATCGACCTGCCCGGCGTGGTCCCGCCCGTCACCGGCCGCTTCATCGCGCTCGACCTCTCTGCGGTCCACAACGGGCGCCAGGGCCTGAACGCGCTCACGCTCAAGCGCGGCCGCTGGCCCGAGCGTGGCAATGCGTTGGAAGCACTGGTCAGCGACCGTTTCGCCGCCGCGCGGCAGCTCAGGCCCGGCGACGAGGTGCACGCCATCCTCAACGGCCGGCGCGAGCGGCTGCACATCGTCGGCACCGCCGTCACGCCCGAATACGTCTTCGCCTCGCAGGGCGGCGCGCCCGACGACACGGCCTTTGGTGTCTGGTGGATCGACGGCCAGCGCCTCGTCGAACAGTTCGACATGGAGGGCGCCTTCAACCAGGCCTCGCTGCGCCTCGCACCCGGCGTGCCCGAGCTGTCGGTGCGCGCGCAGGTGGACCGTCTGCTCGCCGATTACGGCAGCGTCGGCGCGGTGGGCCGTGACGGCCAGCTCTCGGCCAAGATCGTGAGCGACGAACTGTCCTCGCTCAAGGTCATGGGCACGGTGCTGCCGGCGATCTTTCTCGCGGTCGCCATGTTTATCCTCAACGTGGTGCTCAGCCGCCAGGTCGCCACGCAGCGCAGCCAGATCGCCGCGCTCAAGGCCCTGGGCTACCCCGACGCCGCCATCGGCTGGCACTACACGCAACTGGCGCTGGTGATCGCCGGGCTGGGCGTGCTGGCCGGACTGGCGCTGAGCGAGTTCATCGGCCGCGGCATGCTCAGCCTCTACGACGAGGTGTTCCGCTTCAACGGTCTGGCCTATGTCATGAGCCCCTGGCTGCTGCTGGCCTCGGGGCTGATTGCGACCGTGGCCGCCACGGCCGGCACCTGGACCGCGATCCGTTCCGTGGTGCGGCTGCGCCCGGCGCAGGCCATGCTGCCGCCCGCGCCGCCGATGTATTCGAAGACCCTGGTCGAGCGCCTGGGCTTGGGCCGTTTCCTCACGACCGGCGCGCGCATGGTGGTGCGCCAGGTCGAGCGTCGGCCGCTGCGCGCGGCCTTCACCGTCACCGGCATCGCGCTGGCGGTGGCGCTGCAGATCTCGGGTGCCTTCTGGCTCGACGCCATCCACCACATCGCCGACGTGCAGTACCGCCAGGTGCAGCAGGGCGATGTGCTGGTCAACTTCCGCCGCCCGGTGCCGCCGACCGTGGTGCAGGACCTCAAGCGCCTGCCCGGCGTGATCGACGCCGAGCCCTACCGCACCGAGCCGGTCAAGGTGAGCTGGCGCGGCCGCAGCGAGGACACGGCGCTCAGCGGCTACGTGGCCGGCGCGCAGTTGCTGCGGGTGGTCGACGAAGAGCGCGGCCCGGTCGCGCTGCCGCCCAATGGCGTGGTGCTGTCGGCGCTGCTCGCGCGCGAGCTGGGCGCGCGGGTGGGCGACCGGGTCACGCTCGACTTCCGCCTCTGGCACCGGCGTCAGGTGCAGATCGAGGTGGTCGACATCGTGCACACCCAGTTCGGCAAGCTGCTGTTCATGGACCTGGCCGCGATGAACCGGCTGGCCCGCGATGGCGACGGTGTGGCCGCCGCCGCGCTGCAGGTCGATCCTGCAGCGATGACCGCGTTCTGGACCGCCGTCAAGGGCGCACCGACCATCGCCTCGGTGTTCGACAAGGCCGGCTCTTACGAAGCCTTCAGCCAGCGCACCGAACGCAACATGGGCGTCTTCAGCGGCATCCTGACGCTGTTCGCCGTCGCCATGGCGGTGGGCATCATCTACAACGCCGCGCGCATCTCGCTGTCCGAGCGCGCGTGGGAACTGGCGAGCTTGCGCGTGCTGGGCATGACGCGGGCCGAGGTGTCGGTGCTGCTGCTGGCCGAGCTGGGGGCCGAGCTGCTGATCGCACTGCCCATCGGCGCGCTGCTGGGCTACGGGCTGGCCAGCGCCATGATGGCGCTGATGGCCAGCGACGCGATTGATTTTGCGGTGGTGATCGAGCCGTCCACCTACGCCTCGGCCGGCCTCATCGTGCTGGCCGCGGGGGTGGCGAGTGCGCTGCTGGTGCGCCGGCAGATCGACCGCCTGGACCTGGTTTCCGTTTTGAAGGTGCGCGAATGAACAACACGAACAACCCCAAGAAAACAGGCTGGACTCCCACGCGCCGCTGGGCCGTGGGCGCGGGCGCGCTGGCTGCCGTGGCCGTGCTGGTGTGGGCCGCCTACCGGCCACGTCCGCTGGACGTGGACACCGCCGCGGTCGCCCAGGGCCGCTTCGAGCAGGTGATCGAGGAAGACGGCCAGCTGCGCCTGCAGCAGCGTTACCTGGTCGCTGCGCCCACCGCCGCGCAACTGCAGCGACCCACGCTCAAGGTCGGCGATGTGGTCAAGGCCGGCGATGTGGTCGCCGTGCTCGCGCCCGCCGCGCCCGGCATGATCGACACCCGCACCCGCGGTGTGCTGCAGGAACGCGTGGGCAGCGCCGACGCAGCCCGGACCTCCGCCGCCGCCAACGTGCAGCGCGCGCAGACCGAGCTGGCCCAGGCCACGCTCGAAGCCGAACGCTCCGCGCAGCTCGCCCGGGACAAGTTCATCGCGCCCTCGGCCCTGGACCAGAGCCGCCTCGCGCGCGACGCCGCCGCCCAGTCGCTCAAGGCCGCGCAGGCGCAACTGGCCGCCGCCGAACACGCCGCCGGCGAAGCCCGCGCCGCGCTCGGCCGCGCCGAACCGGCGGGCGGTGCGGCGCAAGGGCTGTGGTCGCTCAAGAGCCCGGTCAACGGCCGCGTGATCAAGCTGCACAAGGACAGCAGCGAACCCGTGCAGGCCGGCGCGCCGCTGCTGGAGATCGGCGACACCGGCGCCATGGAAGCGGTGGTCGACGTGCTCTCGGGCGACGCCCCGCGCATCGCCGCCGGCGCCCCGGTGCAACTGAGCACCGGCCGCAGCCAGCCGCCATTGGCCGGTCAGGTGACGCGCGTCGAACCCGCGGCGTTCACCAAGACCTCGGCCCTGGGCATCGAGGAACAGCGCGTCAACGTCGTCGTCGCGCTCAAGGCCGACGCGCAGACACTGCAGAAACTCGGCGACGGCTTCCGTGTCGACGCACGTATCACCGTCTCGGCCCAGGACGGCGCCTTGCTCGTTCCCTCGGCCGCGCTGGTGCGCCAGGGCGAAGGCTGGCAGGTGTTCGTGGTGGAGGAGGGCAAGGCCCACGCGAGGCCGGTGAGCTTCAGCGACCGCAACGCGGAGAGCGCCTGGGTCAAGGACGGGCTGAAGGCCGGGGAGACGGTGATCCTCTATCCAGGGAGCGGGATGAAGGATGGGCAGCCGGTGATGGCGCGCGGGGCTGGGTGACGGCTTCGCAGATGGCGGTGGCGACGGCCGTGTCGTTCGTGCCACGCTTGCCCGCTTCATCCGTGCCGTAAACAGAAAACACGTTCTTTGCCAGATCGTTGCGCGTGGATACGTGGCCCGCAGATACCGCAGATACGATGGCCACGGACTTCCCCTTTCAACATATGAGTGAGTCGATGAGCGCTCGCACTTCACTGCGTGGCACCTGGATGCCGCACCCCGCGATTGCGCGGATCACTCGGGACGGGGAAGGCCCTTTCATTCGTCAGATTTCAAGTCCAACTCACCTCGGGAGAGATACATGCCAAGAAAGATTCATGCGGATGCGGTGGCGCTCATCGATGGCCTGATCGCCAACGATCCGCTGGCGCAAGACTCCATCCGCAAGAAGCGGGTGCGCCAATTGTTTGTGCAGGCAACAGTGGCCTGTTTGGGTATCAAGGAAGTCCAGAAGAACAAGGGTCCTGAAGTTGAACTTTTCCTCAAGACCGTTGGTCTTGGCTCGGGGGACGCGTGGTGCATGTCGTTCATGCAAACCTGCATCGCTTACGCTGAATTGAAGACAGGGCTGGTTTCGCCCCTGTTCGCTTCCGGCACTTGCATGACGGTCTGGACCAAGACCCCGCTCACTCAACGTGTTCAGAACTTGCCACTCGCCGGTGCCATTGCCATCTGGCAGCACCTCGACTCCCCCTCACATGGTCATACGGGCATGGTCCTGGACTGCGACGGCGTCAGCTTTCATGCGATTGAAGGTAACACCTCGGAAGGATACGAAGACATCAATGGTGAAGTTGGCCAGACGGGTGACGGTGTGGGCTTCACGCATCGGCGCGTTGATCTGTTCAACCCACAGAAGGGCGATATGCAACTCCGTGGCTTCCTCAAACCGTTCTGAGTGACGTCCAGGTCTTGACGTATCGACTCACCCACAAGGGAACGAAGCCGATTTTTTTTAGAGTTTGAGACCGCTTCGCTGGCTTGATGTCCGGGGCTTTGCACTCAACCGCGCCGAGCTGCCTCGATCACTGCAATATCAATCTT
This sequence comes from Hydrogenophaga sp., assembly GCA_016790705.1. Classification (GTDB taxonomy): domain Bacteria; phylum Pseudomonadota; class Gammaproteobacteria; order Burkholderiales; family Burkholderiaceae_C; genus Hydrogenophaga. The sequence goes on along the minus strand of JAEUOT010000067.1, from coordinate 13,445 downwards.
CGTCATCTCCATCATCGCGTTGAACGCCCGCTTGGCCGCGGCGCGGTCGGGGTCGGTGATCGCGGCGGTCAGGGCGCGCGGGGTGATCTGCCACGACAGGCCCCATTTGTCCTGGCACCAGCCGCAGGCATTGGCTGAGCCTCCGTTGTCGATGATGGCGTTCCACAGGCGGTCGGTCTCGGCCTGGTTGTCGGTGGCGACCTGGAACGAGAAGGCCATGCCGTGCGGCACGCCCGGGCCGCCGTTCATGCCGAGGCAGGGGATGCCCATGACGGTGAATTCGACGGTGAGCACGTCGCCTTGCTTGCCTGCGGGGTAGTCGCCGGGCGCACGCATGATCGCGCCCACGGCGCTGTCGGGGAAGGTGGCGGCGTAGAAGCGCGCGGCTTCTTCGGCGGTGCCGTCGAACCAGAGGCAGATGGTGTTCTTGGCGGGCATGGCGGTCTCCTTCGCTGGGGCGCCTACCTTAGCCGGAAAGACAGGGCGACGGGAAGCGGCGATGATGTGTCTCGGGCCGGGTTCGCCGGTCAGATGCGTCCGAGGAGGTGACTGTGTCGCCAGTGGCTGTGGGAAGTTGTCTTTGCGGGGCCGTGCGGTTTTCGGCCGTGCAGCCAGCGCAGTGGGTCGCGCATTGCCACTGCACCCGCTGCCAGCGCGCCCACGGCGCGCCCTTCGTCACCTGGGTGGGTTTTCTGGCGCCTGCCGTCGAGATCACTTCACCCGAGGACACGTTGCGCTGGTACGAGACTGCGGAAGGGGCCGGACGCGGCTTCTGCGGGCGCTGCGGCAGCCCGATGTTTTTCCGCTCGCCGCGTTATCCCGGAGAACTGCACATCGCCCGGGCCTTGTTCCACACGGAGCTGGAACAGTGGCCGACGAGCAATGTGTTCTTCGGATCGCACGCGCCCTGGGCGCTGGATGCTCACCGCCTGCCGGTGGAGCCCGAGACACGCTGATCTCGCGTCGGCGGACATCACCGCGTGGTGCAAGTCTTGTTGTGCCGAGTACGCGGCAGCGTGATTTATTCACAGAAACGCTGTGACTGCCTGCCTGGAGTCCCTTGACAGGCAGGCCTAACCTCCGCTTCGACCTGTGTGGCGTGGAGCGGCTGAAGGCGGTGGTGGATCGCTGTTGGGGTCAGTTGAGAAGAAGAGGCCGGCATCGGACGTCGGGCGCCCTTGCGTGCATCAGGTCGATTCATTCATCGAAACCAACCAAGGAGTGAACATGGCTCAAGTCATCAACCTGAAAGCACCGAAGTCGCTCAGCCTGACCAAGATGAGCGAGGCCGAGGTCGCCAAGTACGTGTCCGAACACGCGGACAAGACGCTGGCCGCGCTGCCGGAAGCCCTGCAGCCGGTCGGGGTGAACCGGGTGGCCCTGGGGTCGAACATCGCGGCCGATCCCGGGGTGTGGGCCCAGTGGACCCGGGCCTGCTGTGACCGGCGGCGTCGCATCGAGGACTTCACCGACCCCGTGATGGACGACTTCAATGCATCCATCACGCCGCTGTCCGGCGTCAAGGCCAATGTGCACATCGAGTCGCAGATGGTCGTTCACCGTCTCGAAGACGCGAAGCACGTGAGCAAGTAAGCGCAGTCTGTCCACCGGTGCGGAAGGCCGCCGGTCTTTCGCACCCTTCAAGGAGAACCCCATGCAGATCACGGCCATTCCTGTGGCGAGCCTCGGCCTTCGCCGCTCGTCCAGGCAGTTTCAGCCGGAGCGCGTGCGGCATCTTCAGCGCGCCGGCGGCGAGATGCTGATGGATCGTCTCTCGGGGGCCTGGCTGATGCTGGACGCACGGGACGCCGATCTGATCCCGCTCCTTCCCAGCCCGATGGAGACCTTGCCGCCTTCTCCCCTGACGTCGAGGCTGGGTGCGCTGCACGAGCAGTTGAAGGCGCAGGGCATCGGCTACCCGCAGTGGCGACCGCCGCACGACACGCTCAACACGGTCATCCTCAAGCTGACCAACGCCTGCAATCTGGCGTGCACCTACTGCTACGACCACGAGGACATGGAGCGCGCCACGGTGCTGCCGGTCGCGGATGTCGAGCGCGTGCTCGCCCAGGCGCTGGATCTGGTGGACCAGCGGTTGTGGGTGATCCTGCACGGCGGCGAGCCCACGCTGCTGTGGCCGCACATCGAGAAGATCGTCCTGGCCGGTCAGGCGCTCGCGGCGGAGCGCGGCAAGCAGATCGACTTCACCGGCCAGACCAACCTGACGCGGCTGGACGAGCGCATGGTCCGTTTTTCGGTCGAGCACGGCATCGACTGGGGGGTGTCGCTCGATGGCGATGCCCCGGTCAACGACCGCTTCCGGATCCTGCACAACGGCAATGGCAGCTTTGCGCTGTTCGAGAAGGCCCTGAGCCGGTTTCCGCGCTTTGTGCGCAGTTGCGGGGTCATGACCACGGTCACCGCGATCAATGCCCATCGGCTCTACCCGATCGCGCAGTTTTTCAGGGACCAGGGGATGGCGGCGTGGGACTGGAGCCTGTTCCAGCCGATCGGGCGGGCCCGCCACGCCACGGACATGGAGCCCGACGCCGAGGAGGTGTTGCGGTCCTGGTCCGAGCTGTTCGACGCGGTCGAGCGCGGCGAGTTCGACGGGTTTCCCGTCAAGCCGGTGACCAAGTACCTCGACAACTTCATCAAGGGGCCGGGCGGCAACATGTGCATGCGCGGCGATTGCGGGGCCGCGCGTGATCTGTTGTCGATCTCGGCCAACGGGGTGATCGAGGCCTGCGACTGCATCGATCCGCAGGGTCCGCTGGCCGGTCTGGGCAACGTCGCCACCGACAGCCTTGAAGCGGCACGCGCGGGCGAAACGGCCAGGGCCATCCGCTCGCGCGACATGAACCGCCACAGCATGTGCGGGGACTGTCTGTGGTACGGCGTGTGCGGCGGTACCTGCCTGGCCCATGCGCAGGGCCTGGAGGATGTCTGGGCCCTGGGCTGCGCGGTGGCCCAACTGGCGTTCGACCGCATTTCCGACAGCCTCTCGCGCAGCGAGCGACTGCTCGCCTACCGCAGGAGCCTGTCATGAAGCGAGATGCGACGACCTTGATGGACCCACGGATGTCCCTGCAGCAGTCGTTGCTCGGACTGCGCAACGACTGGCTGGGCTGCGAGCTGCTGTCCGGACAGGAGCAGGCGGCCGATGCCCTGGCCCGTCGTCTGGTGGCCTGTGATCCCTACGGGGAAAACGGCCACCTGAAAAAGGCCTTCGCCCGGGTGGGGCTGGATGTCGACGATTCCCGGCTGGCGCAGCATCTGGCGCACCGGATCTGGTGCGAAGCCCGGGACGCGCTCTGGCTGCAAGGCGTGGCGCGCCCGGCGCTGGATCTGCAGGTGGAGCACGGGCACTGGTACCAGGAGACCCTGGGGCAACCCACGCTGCTGGTGTTGCCGATGACGATGGCGCTCGTGGACAGTCTGGAGGTGATCCGGCAGGCGCTTCGGGGGCGGCGGTGTGTCGTCTATGGCGAAGGTCTGGACACGTCGCTGGCCGCCGACGGCATCGAGGTGGCCGGGCAGGGAACGCGTGCGGTGCGGCGCATCAACGAGGTGCTGGCCGAAGGGGGCGTGCTCTGCACCTACGCCGATTTTTCCTACGCCAGTCACGCCGCCGTCATGGCGACGGTGTTCGGTTGCCCGAGGCCCGTCTCGAAAGGCTTCCTGTCCCTTGCGCTCAGGCCCGGCGTGCGACTCCTGCCGGTGCGGCTGGCCGTGGACAGTACGCGCGGGCGCTGCACCTGCGAGTTTTCCGAGAGCCTCGGCTTTTCGGTCGACGCGGACCTTGGTGCTTCCGACCGCGACGCTCTGCACCAACAAGCGGCCGATGTGGTCGCCCAACTGCTGGAGCGTTCGATCGCACAAGCGGCCTGGCAATGGCTGCTGCTGCCCACGCTCGCCTTCGACACCCACCAGTGACCGAAGGTCCTACTGGACGATCTCGTCCGCCGGTCCGCGGTGGGTTTCGGGTTTGGCGGTCGCCGCGCTGCCGGCGGCAGCGCTCATCACCAGCAGGATGGCCAGCCACTGCAGGCCGGTGAGGTGTTCGTCGAGCACCAGCACGCCCATGAGCGCGGCCACGGCCGGCTCCATGCTGGCCATGACGCCGAAGGCGGCGGGCGTGAGGCGCTGCAGCGCGACCATCTCCAGCGAAATCGGAATGGCGCTGGACACGGCGGCCACGCCCAGGCCATAGAGCAGGATCTCGGGCTTGAGCAGCGCGCTGCCGGCGTGCCAGACGCCGAAGGGCACGACGGTGATGGCGGCCATGGTCAGGCCCAGCGCCACCGAGTGGCCGGCGTGCAGGTGTCCGACCTTCTTGCCGAACAGGATGTAGGCCGCCCAGCAGATGGCGGCGCCCAGCCCGAACATCACGCCTTCCGGGTTGAGCGTCGCAATGTCGTGCCCCAGCGGCAGCAGCAGGCCCAGGCCGACGACAGCAAACGCGAGCCAGAGGTAGTCGATGCGCTGGCGCGAGGTGAAGAACGCCACGGCCATGGGGCCGCTGAACTCGATCGCCACGGCAACGCCGAACGGGATTGTCCGGAGCGACTGGTAGAACATGAGGTTCATGCAGCCCAGCGCCATGCCGTAGCGCACCAGGCTGAGGGCGTCGGCCTTGCTCAGCGCCCAGCGCCAGGGTCGCCAGATCAGCAGCAGCCAGCAGGCAGAAAAACCGACACGCAGGGCGGTCGTGCCCAGGGAGCCGACCAGCGGAAACAACTGTTTGGCGAACGAGGTGCCGATGCCCAGTGCGACGACGGAGCCCAGAACGGCCAGCAGGGGCACGGCCTGTGCCCAACGATGCGAAGAAGTCATGTGAGGGGTGGCAGACGACCCGCGCGGTGGCGGAGCGTGATGGCAGGGTTCAGACCAGCGGGACGGTCAGGCGCTGGATGACGGGGCGGGTGTCCGGTCGGACGCCACGCCACCACTCGAAGGCTTCCGCCGCCTGTTCCACCAGCATGCCCACGCCGTCCACCAGTTGCGCCACGCCGGCGGCGCGCGCCTGTTTCAGAAACGGCGTGAGACCTTTGCCGTAGACCAGTTCATACGCCAGCGCGCCGGGCGCGAACACGCCCTCGGGCAGCGGCAGCGCGTCCTGCGAAAGGCCGGTGGAGGTGGCGTTGATCACCACGTCAAAGCGCTCGCCGGCCAGCTCCGCATAGCCGCCGGTCTGCAGGGTGGTGTGGGCGGCGAAGTCGGTCCTGAGCTGGTGGGCCTTGTCGGCGCTGCGGTTGGCCACGGCCAGCAGCGCGGGGTTTTGTTGCGCGATCGGCAGGATGGCGCCGCGCGTGGCGCCGCCGGCGCCGCAGATCAGCACGCGCTTGCCCTTGAGCGGCATGCCCAGGTTGCGCTGGATGTCGTTGACCAGCCCGAGGCCGTCGAAGTTCTGCGCCAGGACGCGGTCGCCCTCGAACTTGAGCGCGTTGACCGCGCCGGCGAGGCGGGCCGATTCCATCGGGTCGGTGGCGATCTCGAACGCCTGCAGCTTGAACGGCAGGGTGACGTTCATGCCACGGCCGCCAGCGGCGATGAAGGCGCGCACGGCGTCGGCAAACCCGTCCAGCGGCCCTTCGATGGCGGTGTATTCGAGGTCCTGGCCGGTGGCCTGCGCGAACAGGCCGTGGATCAGCGGGGATTTGCTGTGGGCGATGGGGTTGCCGATGACGGCGTAGCGGTCGGTCATGGGGGACAGGGGCTTTGCGGGCAGGCCGGCATTGTCTCGCATGCCGGGGCTACCATGCCGCCATGAACACACCGACCACCACCCTCAAGATCGACTTCGTCTCCGACGTCTCCTGTCCCTGGTGCGCCATCGGCCTGGCTGGCCTTGAGCGCGCGCTGGAGCGGGTCGCGCCCGCCATCACGGCCGAACTGCATTTCCAGCCTTTCGAGCTGAACCCGCAGATGGCGGCTGAAGGCGAGGATGTGGGCGAGCACCTGACGAAGAAGTACGGCAGCACGGCCGCGCAGCAGGCCCAGATCCGCGAGACCATCCGCGAACGCGGCGCGGCCGCGGGCTTCACCTTCAACCCGGACGGCCGGGGCCGCATCTGGAACACCTTCAATGCGCACCGGCTGCTGTGCTGGGCCGAGGCGGAGGGCGTGCCGGGCCAGCAACTGGCCCTCAAGCGCGCGCTGATGGAGGCGCACCACGGTCGTGCCGAGAGCCCGGCCGACCCCGAGGTGCTGCTGGCCTGCGTGCAGCACGCCGGGCTGGACGTGGACCGGGCGCAGCAGGTGCTGGGCGGTGAGGAGTTCGCCGCCGACGTGCGCGAGCGCGAACAGTTCTTCACCCGCGCGGGCATCAGCTCGGTGCCGGCGGTGATCGTCAACGAGCGTCACCTGATCTCCGGGGGGCAGCCGGCCGAGGTGTTCGAGCAGGCCCTGCGGCAGATCGCGGCGCAGGGCTGAGTCCGCCGCTCTCTTTTTTGGTTTGTTTCCGGGAACGCCCCGGGCGCACAGCGCCCGGGGCGTTCCTTTTTGTGGGTCCTGGATCGACTAAAAAGCAAATAGATTGTCATAACAGCCCAGCGTCAATCACAGCGATATGTCAGCGTCTTGTGTTGTAGTTGGTCGATTTACGTAGGGAAAGTACCTAGAAATTTTCGATTTTCCAGTTTGACTGCATTTGTTGTTCTTCCTAAGATATGCAAACTAGTTGTCTTAAATGTGCTTTCGGGAGCGATGTGCCGGAAGCCCTGTGCAGTCAAACCAAGGAGTCGAAGAATGCGCAATCTGAGTGGGAAGACCGTGATCGTGACCGGTGGTGGGGGCGGCATTGGCGGGGCCACCTGCCGCCGCTTTGCCGAAGAGGGGGCCAAGGTCGCGGTGTTCGACATGAACATGGAGGCTGCACAAAAAGTGGCCGATGCCATCCGGGCCGCGGGCGGGACGGCCCAGGCCTTCCCGTGCGACATCACCGACCGCGCGGCGGTGGATGCCGCTGTGGCGGGTGCCGAGGCGGCGCTGGGGCCGGTGGCGGTGTTGGTGAACAACGCCGGCTGGGACATCTTCAAGCCCTTCACCAAGACCGTGCCCGCCGAATGGGACAAGCTGATCGCGATCAACCTCACCGGCGCGCTGCACATGCACCACGCCGTGCTGCCGGGCATGGTCGCCCGCGGTGGTGGCCGCATCGTCAACATCGCCTCTGACGCGGCCCGTGGTGGCTCGTCCGGGGAGGCGGTCTATGCCGCCTGCAAAGGTGGTCTGGTCGCCCTGTCGAAAACGCTGGCACGCGAGCATGCCCGCCACAACATCACCGTGAATGTGGTGTGCCCCGGTCCGACCGATACCGCGCTGCTGGCCGGTTTCGCGGAGGGCGCGGCGAACCCCGAAAAGCTCATGGACGCCTTCAAAAAGGCCATCCCGCTGGGTCGTCTGGGCCAGCCGGAAGACCTGGCTGGCGCCATCGTCTTTTTCGGCAGCGACGACTCTGCCTTCATCACCGGCCAGGTCGTCAGCGTCTCTGGCGGCTTGACGATGCACGGCTGATCAGCGCCCCATTTCCTGGAGAAACACAAATGCAATTCGAAGACATCCTGTACGACGTCCGCAACGGCGTGGCCTGGATCACCATCAACCGCCCGGACAAGATGAATGCCTTCCGTGGCACCACCTGCGACGAAATCATCAAGGCGCTGAACAAGGCGGGCTACGACCGGGAAGTGGGCTGCATCGTGCTGGCCGGCGCCGGTGATCGCGCTTTCTGCACTGGCGGCGACCAGTCGGCCCACGACGGCAACTACGACGGTCGCGGCACCATCGGCCTGCCGATGGAGGAACTGCACACCGCCATCCGTGACGTGCCCAAACCAGTGATCGCCCGCGTGCAGGGTTTCGCCATCGGTGGCGGCAACGTGCTGTGCACCATCTGCGACCTGACCATCTGTTCCGAGAAGGCCATCTTCGGCCAGGTCGGACCCAAGATGGGTTCGGTGGACCCGGGCTACGGCACGGCCTTCCTGGCCCGCGTGGTCGGTGAGAAGAAGGCGCGCGAGATCTGGTACCTGAACAAGCGCTACTCGGGCCAGGAAGCGGTGGACATGGGCCTGGCCAACCTCTGCGTGCCGCACGAGAAGCTGGACGAGACGGTGCAGGAGTGGGCGGAGACCATCTGCGAACGCAGCCCGACCGCCATCGCGATTGCCAAGCGCAGCTTCAACATGGACACGGCGCACCAGAGCGGAATCGCCGGCATGGGCATGTACGCACTCAAGCTGTACTACGACACGGACGAGTCGCGCGAGGGCGTGAACGCGCTCAAGGACAAGCGCAAGCCCGAGTTCCGCAAATACGCCAAGTAAACGGACTCCCCCCGAAGCGGCTGCGCTGCCTCCCCCCAGGGGGGCGCCGCTGGCGGCCCGGCAAAGCCGGTTCCGTGGCGGCCTCGGTTGGAACGTCTCACGCAAAGGTTGTGACCATGAACCCCTATATCAATGAAGACCTGCAGGCGCTGGCCGAGACGGCGCGCCGCTTTGCCGAGGAGCGCGTCAAGCCCGGTTTCCTGGAGCGCGACAAGACCCGCGAGTTCGACCGGGCCCTGCTGCGGGAGATGGGTGAGCTTGGTTTCATCTGTCCCGAGCTGCCCGAGTCCTTCGGCGGTCTGGGCATGGGCTGCCTGGCCGCAGGCGTGATCCACGAAGAGATCGCGCGTGCCGATCTGAGCTTCTCCTACCTGAACCTGCTGGCCTCGCTCAACAGCCAGATCCTCTCGAAGTACGGCGATCCGGCCGTCGTCGGGCCCTGGCTTCAGAAGATCGTCAAGGGCGAAGCGATCTGCGCGATTGCGCTGACCGAACCGCGCGGCGGGTCCGACGCAGCCAACCTGCGGTTGCGCGTCGAACGCGACGGCGATTTCTATGTCATCAACGGCGAGAAGACCTCGATCTCCGCCGCCGACCAGGCCGACATCACCGTGGTGTTCGGCCGCACCGGTACACCCGAATCGGGGGCACACGGCGTGACCGCGCTGCTGGTGCCCATGGACACCCCGGGTCTGACGACCAGCCGCTTCGACTGTCATGGCCAGCGCGCCATCGGCCGCGGGTCCATCTTCTTCGAGAACGTGCGCGTGCCGGTGAGCCACCGCCTGGGCGAGGAGAACAAGGGCTTCGTGCAGGTGATGCACGGTTTCGACTTCTCGCGTTCGCTGATCGGGCTGCAGTGCCTGGCCGTGGCGCGCGTGGCACTGGACGAAACCTGGGAGTACATCACCCAGCGCCAGGCCTTCGGTCAGCCGCTGTCGGCCTTCCAGGGTGTGACGCACCCGCTGGCGCAGTTCGACACAGAGGTGGAGGGCGCACGCCTGGTGTGTCTGCAGGGCCTGTGGCTCAAGGACAAGGGCCTGCCGCACTCCGCCGAGGCCGGCATGGCCAAGTGGTGGGGGCCCAAGCTGGCCTACGACGTGATCCATCAGTGCCTGCTGTGTTTTGGCCACGGTGGCTACGACCGCGGCCTGATGGAGCAGCGCCTGCGCGATGTGCTGGGCTTCCAGATCGGTGACGGCACGGCTCAGATCATGAAAACCATCATCGCCCGCACCCGGGCCGGCCGCAAGAACGTACCGGCCTGAGCGAATCCCCGTCACGACAACACAGCAGGAGACAAGACCATGGAATTCGACGCCGTCCTCATCGGCCCCCGCCGCGCGCAGAGCGTGGCGCAGGGTCTCTGGCACGACCGCACCATCAACCACGATCTGGATGCCTGCGTCGCGGCCTGCCCCGACAAGCTGGCGCTGACGGCGGTGCAGGCCGAGACGGGCACGACCACCCGCTTCACCTACCGCGAACTTGCCACCATGGCCGACCGCGTGGCGGTGGGGCTGGCCAGGCTCGGCGTGACCCGCAACGACGTCGTCGCCTGCCAACTGCCCAACTGGTGGCAGTTCACCGTGCTGTACCTGGCCTGCTCGCGCATCGGCGCCGTGCTCAACCCGCTGATGCACATCTTCCGTGAGCGCGAGCTGTCTTTCATGCTTCAGCACGGCGAGGCCAAGGTGCTGATCGCGCCACGCGTGTTCCGTGGTTTCGACTTCGAGCAGATGGTGACGGCGCTCAAGCCCAGCCTGCCGCATCTGCAGCACATCGTCATCGTGGGCGGTGCAGGAGCCAACAGCTTCGAGGCGCTGCTCAGCGGTCCGGCCTGGGAGAACGAGCCCGATGCGCGCGAGGTCCTCACGCGCCACCGCCCTGGCCCGGACGATGTGACGCAGTTGATCTACACCTCCGGCACCACCGGCGAACCCAAGGGCGTGATGCACACCGCCAATACGGTGATGGCGAACATCGTTCCTTATGCGCGACGGCTGCAACTGGACGCGGAAGACGTGGTGCTGATGGCCTCGCCCATGGCGCATCAGACCGGCTTCATGTATGGCCTGATGATGCCCGTCATGCTCAAGAGCAGCGTCGTGCTGCTGGACGTCTGGGAGCCGCTCAAGGCCATCGACCTGATCCGCGCAGAAGGTGTCACCTTCACCATGGCGTCCACCCCGTTCCTGACCGACCTGGCCAAGAACGTGGCCGAGTCCGGCAAGGCAGTGCCAACGCTGCGCACCTTTCTCTGTGCCGGTGCACCCATCCCGGGACCGCTGGTGGAGCAGGCGCGCAGCGCGCTGGGCAGCAAGATCGTGTCGGCCTGGGGCATGACCGAAAACGGCGCGGTGACCCTGATTGAACTGCACGACCCCGACGAGCGCGCCTTCACCACCGATGGCAAGGCCTTGCCGGGGGTCGAGCTGAAGGTGGTGGACTACGACGGCCTGCCGCTGCCCGCGGGCGAGGCCGGCAAGCTGTATGTGCGCTCATGCTCCAACTTCGGTGGCTACCTCAAGCGCCCGCAGTGGAACGGCACCGACGCCGAGGGCTGGTTCGACACCGGTGACCTGGCGCGCATGGATGCGCAGGGCTACATCCGCATCACCGGCCGCAGCAAGGACGTGATCATCCGTGGCGGCGAGAACATTCCGGTGGTCGAGGTCGAGGCGCTGCTGTACCGGCATCCGGCGGTGGCCATGGCCGCAGTGGTGGCCTACCCGGACGAGCGTCTGGGCGAACGCGCCTGCGCCATGGTCGTGCCCAAGCCCGGACAGAACGTCGACCTGCCGTCCATTGTCGAGTTCATGAAGGCGCAGAAGGTGGCGAACCAGTACATCCCCGAGCGCCTGGAAGTGCTGGACGCGATGCCAGCCACACCGTCCGGAAAGATCCAGAAGTTCAAGCTGCGCGAGCTGCTGCGCGAACGTCTGAACCTGGCCCGCTGACAGCCCATCCTCCGTTCCCGAACTCTCCAGGAGTCCCGCATGTCTGACGCACCGGTCCGGGTGGACACCCGGGGCCGGGTGGGCGTGATCACGCTCAACCGGCCAAAACAGCTCAACGCGCTCAATGACGCGCTGATGGATCGGCTCGGCGAAGCCCTGCTGGCCTTCGATGCCGACGACGGCATCGGTGCCATCGTCATCACCGGCAGCGCCAAGGCCTTTGCTGCGGGTGCCGACATCGAGGCCATGGCCGACTGGTCTTTCATGGATGTCTATCAGGGCGCTTTCATCACCCGCAACTGGGAGACCATCCGCCGCGTGCGCAAGCCGGTGCTGGCTGCGGTGGCAGGCTTCGCGATGGGCGGTGGCTGCGAGCTGGCACTGGCCTGCGACATCATCGTCGCGGCCGAGTCGGCGAGGTTCGCGTTGCCGGAAGTCAAACTGGCCATGCTGCCCGGCGCCGGTGGCACGCAGCGCCTGCCGCGCGCCATCGGCAAGGCCAAGGCCATGGACATGTGCCTTTCGGCCCGCATGCTCGACGCGCAGGAAGCCGACCGCTACGGCCTGGTTTCGCGCGTTGTGCCCGACGCGGCCCTGCTGGAGCAGACGCTGGAGCTGGCCGAGCGCATCGCCGGTTTCTCGCTGCCCGCGCTCATGGCCATCAAGGCCTCGGTCAACCGCGCCTGGGAGAGCCCGCTGACCGAAGGCATCCTGTTTGAACGCCACGCGCTTTACGAGCGTTTCGCCAGCGCCGATGCGCACGAAGGCATGCACGCCTTCCTGGACAAACGCGCACCCGTTTTCCAGCACCGCTGACCTTCCGGAGTGAACCACATGGCCCTCGACGCCGAATCCTTCGACCTGCTGCTGTCCACCGTTCAGCGCTTTGTGGCCGAGCGCCTGGTGCCGGCCGAGAACCACCTGGAGGAACACGACGAGGTGCCACTGGCGCTGGTGGACGACATGAAAGAGATGGGCCTGTTCGGCCTGACCGTGCCCGAGGCGTATGGCGGCATCGGGCTGTCGGTGAGCCAGGAGGTGCTGGTCAATTTCGAGTTGGGACGCACTGCGCCCGCGTTCCGCTCCGTCTTCGGCACCAACATCGGCATCGGCTCGCAAGGCATCCTGATGGACGGCACGCCAGAGCAGAAGGCCGAGTACCTGCCCAAGGTGGCCAGAGGCGAGCTGGTCATGTCCTTCGCGCTGACCGAGCCCGACGCTGGCACCGACGCCGCCTCGCTCAAGACCCGGGCTGAGCTGGATGGCGACCACTACGTGCTCAACGGCACCAAGCGCTACATCACCAACGCGCCACGCGCCGGCGCCTTCACGCTGATGGCGCGCACCGGCGGACCGGGCGCGGGCGGCGTGTCCGCGTTCATCGTGCCGGCCGACACGCCGGGCATCCAGCTCGGCAAGAAAGACAAGAAGATGGGCCAGCGCGGCACCATGACCTGCGACGTGATCCTGGAGAACGCGCGCGTGCCGGCCAGCCACATCATCGGCGGTGTGCCGGGGCAGGGCTTCAAGACCGCGATGAAGGTGCTCGATCGCGGGCGGTTGAACATCTCGGCCGTGTCCTGCGGCATGGCCTCGCGCATCCTCGACGAGGCGCGGCGTTACGCGCGCGAGCGCAAGCAGTTCGGCAAACCCATCGGCGAGTTCCAACTGGTGCAGGCCATGCTGGCCGACAGCCAGGCCGAGCTGCTGGCCGCCTGGGCGCTGGTGCGCGAGGTGGCGCAGCGCTTCGACCAGAAGCCCGCGCATGTGTCCGACCCCGATGTGTCCATGCGCGTGTCCTGCGCCAAGCTGTTCGCGACCGAGATGCTCGGCCGGGTGGCCGACCGGGGCGTGCAGGTGCACGGCGGCGCCGGCTACATCAACGAATACCCGGTGGAACGCTTCTACCGCGACGCCCGCCTGCTGCGCCTGTACGAGGGCACGACGCAGGTGCAGCAACTCATCATCGGCCGCGAACTGCTGCGGCAGGACTGAACCCCTGGAAGGAAAACGACATGAAGGTCATCGTCCCCGTCAAACGCGTGGTGGACTACAACGTCAAGGTGCGAGTCAAGAGCGACGGCACGGGCGTGGACATCGCCAACGTCAAGATGAGCATGAACCCGTTTGACGAGATCGCGGTGGAAGAGGCGGT
>JAEUOT010000066.1 GCA_016790705.1 Hydrogenophaga sp. | reverse complement strand
GCAGCCGCACGAAGCCGCTGCCCACATAGGGCACGGTGACCAGTTCGATGTCCAGCGTGTGCGCGTCCGCGGGCAGGGCGTACAGGGCCGGCACGCGGCCGTTGAAGACCAGGCTGTCCCCTTCGGTGATGCTGGCGGCCGGATCGACCGGAATCGCCGGCCGGCCGTCGATCCAGGCCCGGTAGGGGGCGCCGATGCGGTAAATCCAGAGGGCCCGGTCATGCCGGCCGGGGCAGGGGTCCAGTACCACCCGGTAGCGGATGTGGGTGCGTTCGTTGCGCCAGGCGCGCGGCAGCGCATCCAGCCGTCCGACGGTCTGCTGCTCGATGACGCGGCCGTCCTGGGTGACGGTGCGCTCGGCGCGGTCCAGCGAGTCGACGCGGTCGCAGGCGTGCATGGCGCGCACCGGCGCTGCCAGCAAGACCAGCAGCCACACGCCGAACAACAGGAGCCGCCGCATGAGCGTTGCGGGCCTCAGAGCGCGAAGATCTTGCCCGGGTTGAGGATGTTGTCCGGGTCCAGCGCCTGCTTGATGCTGCGCATCATGTCGATGGCGCCGTCGCCTGCTTCGGTGCGCAGGAAGTCCATCTTGTGCAGCCCCACGCCGTGTTCGCCGGTGCAGGTGCCGCCCAGCTTGAGCGCGCGTGCCACCAGGGTGTGGTTCAGGGCTTCGGCTTTCCGGTGTTCGTCGGGCTGGCCGGGGTCGATCAGGTAGCCGAAGTGGAAGTTGCCGTCGCCCACATGGCCGACCAGGAAGTAGGGGATGTCGGAGGCGTCGGCCTCGGCCACCGAATCGAGCAGGCAGTCGGCCAGCCGGCTGATGGGCACGCAGGTGTCGGTGCTGATGGCGCGGCAGCCGGGCCGACTCTGGATGGCCGCGAAATAGGCGTTGTGCCGAGCGGTCCACAGACGGGTGCGATCCTCGGGCGTGGTGGCCCATTCGAACGCGTTGCCGCCAAACTCCCCGGCGATCTCCTGCACCGTCTCGGCCTGTTCCTTCACGCTCGCGGGCGAGCCGTGGAACTCCATCAGCAACATGTGTTCTTCGCGCAGACCCAGCTTGCTGTGCGCGTTGACCATGCGCACGGTGTTGGCGTCGATCAGTTCGCAGCGCGCGATCGGCACACCGAGCTGGATCACCTGGATCACGGTGCGCACCGCAGCCTCGATGGTTGGGAAGGAGCAGGTCGCGGCCGAGATGGCTTCTGGCAGCGGGTAGAGCTTGAGCGTGACTTCGGTGATGACGCCCAGCGTGCCTTCGCTGCCCACCATCAGGCGCGTGAGGTCATAGCCGGCGGACGATTTTTTGGCACGCGTGCCGGTGCGGATCACGTTGCCTTGCGCGGTCACGACTTCCAGCGCCAGCACGTTCTCGCGCATGGTGCCGTAGCGCACCGCGTTGGTCCCGCTGGCGCGGGTGGCGGTCATGCCGCCGATGGACGCGTCCGCGCCCGGGTCGATGGGAAAGAACAGGCCTTCGCTTTTCACCGCGTTGTTCACGCCCATGCGGGTGATGCCGGGCTGCACGGTGACGGTGAGGTCTTCGGCGTTGATCGAGAGCACGTTGTCCATGCGGCTGACGTCGATGCTGATGCCGCCCTGCACGGCCAGCAGATGGCCTTCGAGCGAGGAGCCGACGCCAAACGGAATGACAGGGACCTTGTGCTGCGCGGCGAGCTTGACCGCATCGGCCACGTCCTGCGTGGATTGCGCGAACACCACCGCCGAGGGCGGTGGCACGCTGAAGATGGATTCGTCGCGGCCGTGTTGCTCGCGCACGGCCAGCGCGGTGGAACATTGGGCGCCGAAGCGCTGTTGCAGCGCTTCGATCAGGGTGGAGGGCACCTCGCGCAAGCTCAGCTCGGGGGCGAGGTGGTGATGGCCGGTGGGGGCATTCATGGGCTGTCTCCTGGATCTGTCCGGTCGGCGGCGTCATGCCACCGGCCAGGGATCCGGCAGTGTAGTCCGGGCACCGCAGCGACACTGGGTCGCCGCAGAGACTGCCCCCACCGTCAGCGTCACATCTTCAGCGCCTTGGCGAACTCCGAGGCGCTGAGCGAACCGTCCTTGTTGGCGTCGGCCTTGTCGAAGTTGGCCGAGATCGCCGGCAGCATCGCCGCCTCGTCCTTGCTGAGCTTGCCGTCGCCGTTGGTGTCGGCCTTGGCGAACGCGGCCTTGGCATCGCTGGCACCTGAGGTGGAGCTGGAGGTGGAGGGTTCAGGGGATGCCGGTGCGGCCGTGCTTTGTGCAAAGGCGCTGACGCTGGCCAGGCCGAGGGTGATGCCGGCGAGCAGGGCCAGGCTGCGGTGCTCGAACGCGGAGAGGACATGGTGTTGGGGACTTCGGGACATCGGTGACTCCTTGGGAGTGGTTGAAAGGACTGCCATTGCACCGTCGATAGCCCACGCAGGCCAGCGTTTTTGCCGCCTGTTTCCTCCCGAACCGTCTCCTTGCCCAGGACACATCTGCCTGTGTTTCCTTACATCCCTTCGCCGCCTGTGGCGGCCGGTCCCTGGCGGAGCGCTTTCACCGACAATGCCGCCACGCGGCGCGCCACTGTGGGCGCCGCCCTGCAGGAGACACCATGGGCAACCGCCTGACGCAGATCGCGACCCGCACCGGCGATGCCGGCACCACCGGCCTCGGAGACAACAGCCGCGTGTCCAAGAACAGCCTGCGCGTGCACGCGATGGGCGATGTCGACGAACTCAACTCGCACATCGGCGTGCTGCTGTGCGAAGACATGCCGCCGGACGTGCGCGCGCTGCTGGTCGAGATCCAGCACCAGCTCTTCAACCTCGGCGGCGAACTCTCGATTCCCGGCTACGAGCTGCTCAAGCCCGAGGCCGTGGCCGCGCTGGACGAGGCGCTGGAGCGCTACAACGCGCAGTTGCCGAGGCTGCAGGAGTTCATCCTGCCGGCGGGCAACCGGGCCGCTGCGCAGTCCCATGTCTGCCGCACCGTGGCGCGTCGGGCCGAACGCGCGCTGGTCGCGCTGGGCAACGAGGAAGCGATCAAGGAAGGCCCGCGCCAGTACCTCAACCGGCTGAGCGACCTGATGTTCGTGCTGGCCCGGGTGCTCAACCGCATGCACGGCGGCGACGACGTCTACTGGAAGAGCGAGCGCCTGGCCCAGGACGGGCAGGGGTGAGCACACCGCTTGCGGCCCTGCTGCTGGCGGGACTGGCGGTCGTCGGGGCTCCCGGGGCCTGGGCCCGCAGTCCGGCCAAGGCGGCCGCGACCTCGGAGGTGGTGCTCCACTGCGAAGCGATCTACCTGCCGGCGCGCCAGACCTGGGTGCGGGAGGTGCGCATCGCGTTCGACCGGCACCGGGTGACAGCGGTCGAGATCGACGGCCAGCGGGTGTTCAGCTTCAGCGTCGACGGCACGCTGCTGTTCACCGCGCTGGACAACGAGCGCATCCGCATCGACACCGCCGCCCAGCACTGGCAGAGCGATTTCCGTGGCCAGGCGCAGTCCCAGGGGCGTTGCGAACGCGCCGGTGGCTGAACGGACCGGCCGCGCTTGCAAATGACAAAACCTTGATCTGGCGCAAACTTTCGCCCGTTTGCAGGCACGATACTGCATATCCCCGCACCAGCAACATGCATTAAAGTGCATTTCACAAGGAGACAGCCGTGAGCCAACTCAACGCCGACAGCCTGGTCGAAGACCGCGAGTCGATCCAGAGCGACAACTTCGTCGAGGTCAACTACGACGACCGCATCCCCAACAACGTCGACCTGTCCTCCGACCGCCAGTTGCAGCGCGCACTGGAGAGCTGGCAGCCGCAGTACGTGGACTGGTGGAAGGAAATGGGCCCCGAGGGCTTCCAGAACGCCGAGGTCTACCTGCGCACCGCGGTGGGCGTGGACCCGGCCGGCTGGGCCAAGTTCGGCTACGTGAAGATGCCCGACTATCGCTGGGGCATCCGGCTGGCGCCCAAGGTCGAGGGCCGCACGATTTCCCACGGCAAGCACAAGGGCGAGCCGGTCTGGCAGGAGGTGCCGGGCGAGTACCGCGCGCTGCTCAAGCGCCTGATCGTGGTGCAGGGCGACACCGAGCCGGCCTCGGTCGAGCAGCAGCGCTGGCTCGGCGCCACCGCGCCCAGCCTGTACGACATGCGCAACCTGTTCCAGGTCAACGTGGAAGAAGGCCGCCACCTCTGGGCCATGGTCTACCTGCTGGTCAAGTACTTCGGCAAGGACGGTCGTGAAGAAGCGCAGGCCCTGCTGGAGCGCCGCAGCGGCCACCAGGACAACCCGCGCATCCTCGGCGCCTTCAACGAGAAGACGCCCGACTGGCTGAGCTTCTTCATGTTCACCTACTTCACCGACCGCGACGGCAAGATGCAACTGGCCGCGCTGGCCGAGTCGGGCTTTGACCCGCTCAGCCGCAGCTGCCGCTTCATGCTGACCGAAGAGGCGCACCACCTGTTCGTGGGTGAGACCGGCGTGGGCCGCACGGTGGAGGCCACCTGCGCCGCCATGGTCAAGGCCGGCATCACCGACCCGTACGACACCGCCGCCATCCGCAAACTCGGCGTGGTGGACCTGCCGCTGCTGCAGCGCAAGGCCAACTTCCACATGAGCGTGACGCGCGACCTGTTCGGCTCGGAGATCTCGTCGAACGGCGCCGACGCCTTCAACACCGGCCTCAAGGGCCGCTTCAACGAGGCCAAGCTCGAAGGCGACGACCACCAGTTGCAGGACGCGACCTACAAGGTGCAGCGCGTGGTGAATGGCCAGCTGGTGTGGGAAGACGTGCCCGCACTGCGCGCGATCAACAGCCGCCTGCTGGACGACTACATCGCCGACTGCCAGGGCGGCATCGACCGCTGGAACAAGACCATCGAGAAGGCCGGCATCAACTTCAGGATCACGCAGCCGCACAAGGGTTTCAACCGCCGCATCGGCGAGTTCGCCGGCCACAAGATCAGCCCGACGGGCGAGGTCTTGAGCGCTGAGGCCTGGGAGGCACGTCAGCACGAGTGGCTGCCCAACGCTGCGGACCTGGACTTCATCAACTCGCTGATGAAGCCCAACCACCAGCCCGGCCAGTACGCCAGCTGGATTGCGCCGCCGCGGATGGGGATCAACCAGCAGCCGGTTGACTACGAGTACGTCAAGATCGACTGAAGAGATCGAGCCCCCACGCTCCGCCGCTGGCGCGGGTCGCTGCCCCCCGAGGGGGCTGGCCCCGCCTTGGGGCGGCCCGGCGGCGGGGCCGTTTGCCCCCACGCTCCGTCAGCTCAACCCGAGTTTGCGGCGTAGCTCGGGGAGGGCGGCCTGGCCGGCGGCGTAGCCGGCCTCGATCATTTCCTTGCGGGCCGAGAAGTCCGAGCTGTCGAACTCATCGGTGCGCGGCTGGATCAGGACGTTCGCGGTCTTTCCTTCGAGCTGGGCCAGCGAACGGCCCATGATCTCGAAGGACTGCAGGATGATTTCGTAGAGGCCGCTGCGCGGCTTGGCGCTGGGCTTGCCGCCCACATCGACCGCGATCACGAAATCGGCGCCGAGCTGACGGGCCACGGCGACCGGGACCGGGCTGGTCAGTCCGCCGTCGACCAACTCGCGGCCTTCGAGCATCGCCGGAATGAACACGCCCGGTATCGAGCACGAGGCCACCACGGCGGCACCCGCGTCGCCGCGCTGGATGGCCAGCTTCTCGCCACTGGCCAGATCGGTGGCGACCGCTGCGAAACGCCGCTGCATCTTCTCGATCGGCTGGTTGTCCAGCAGGCTGTTGACCAGCCGCTTGAGCGCCGCGCCGCCCATCATCCCGCGCTTGTTGCCCGAGGACAGGTCGGCCACATCGATGTCGCGCACCTTGAGGGCGACCTCCTGCATCTTCCACGGCGAAAACCCCGCCGCGTAGAACGCGCCGACCAGCGAGCCCGCGCTGGTGCCGGCGACGACGCTGACGGGGATCTTGGCTTCGTCCAGCGCCTGCAGCACGCCGATGTGCGCGAAGCCCCGCGCCGAGCCGCCGCCCAGCGCCAGCCCGATGCTGCGGCCGCTGGCGCTTCGGTTGTCCGCGCGCCGACCGGCCTGCGCCCGAGCCAGTCCCGAACCCGCCAGACCGGCGCCCAGGGCCAGCCACTGCCTGCGATCCATGTCCATCATTTCTCCACCGGTTTGACCAGACCCTGGTCAATCAGGGCCTTGAGCTGGTCCCAGGCCGACGCGAAGGCGCCTGCGGGCTCGCCCTTGGTGATGTTCTCGACCTTCTCGTCCAGCAGCACCACCTCCACCCGCCGGTTCAGACGCCGGCCTTCTTCGGTGCTGTTGGAGGCCACGGGACGGCGCGAGGCAAAGCCGGCGGTGCGCACCCGGTTGGCCGGGACACCGCGCGCGACCAGGGCCTTGCCGATCTCGGCGGCGCGTTCGTCGGACAGGCGCTGGTTCAGCTCGGCCGACCCTGTGTTGTCGGCGTGGCCCTCCAGCGCGATCGGCTTGTCGCTCTTGGTGGTCACGAGCTGGGCGATGCGGTCCAGGTAGGGGCCGGACTCGGCGGCGTTGAGCGCGCTCTTGCCGGTCTCGAACAGGGCCGCGCTGGGCAGGAAGATCTCCACGCCGCGCTCGGCCTGCTGGATCGGCAGCACTGGGCCGCGGTAAGGGGCCGCAGCGGGCGGGGTCTGGCAGGCGGCCAGCACGGTCGCGGAAACGACAGGCGCCAGCAGGCGCAGGAGCAGGGAGCGTCGGAGCATGAGCGTGAGGGGGAAATGAAACCGGGCGCCAGCTTAGGTCCGGGCGCCTCCTGCGGCACACGGCCCGGTCGGGATTCGCGGGCAAGCGTGCGCTATTGCCGTGGCTGTCGCACCGTCGCCACCGCCCGCGCGGCCGGTGTCACATGCCCCATCGGGGGGAAGAACGTGATCCAGCACGCACAATTCCGGCGCTAGGATACAAATTGTTTCAAACCCACAGAGAGGCGACCGGGAGGCGCCACGCCATGAAGATCGTGATCCGCTACCTGTCCCCGCACCAGAACGCCAAGGTGCTGGCGATCATCCTGACCCTGGGCTCGCTGGTGTTCATGCTGCCGTTCATGGCGTTCTCGATCGCCATGATGCCCTCGGGGGCACCGTTTCCCTGGGCCATGCTGCTGGTCATGCCGGTGGCCTACCTGGTGTTCGGCTACCTGATGACCCTGCTGGCCTGCGTGACCTACAACCTGATGGTGCGCTTCACCGGCGGCTTCGAGTTCACCACCGACGACAGGGACCTCTGAGGCCCGGGTCGCCGTCGGCGGTCGGCCAGGTTCTGATCTGCGTCAG
Organism: Hydrogenophaga sp.; assembly: GCA_016790705.1. Classification (GTDB taxonomy): domain Bacteria; phylum Pseudomonadota; class Gammaproteobacteria; order Burkholderiales; family Burkholderiaceae_C; genus Hydrogenophaga. The sequence continues at coordinate 9,069 of JAEUOT010000066.1, read as the reverse complement.
GGCCGGCCGCGCCATTCCCGGGGACACTGCCGGCGTGACCCCCAAGCCCAAACGCTTTCCCGACAACCCGTCCCGCCCCGAGCGCACCTGCTGGGGCTGCGACCGCTACTGCGCGGCCAACGCCATGCTGTGCGGCAACGGATCGGAGCGCACCCAGCACCCGGCCGAGCTGTTCGGGCCGGACTGGGCGTCGTGGGAGGCGCCGGTGGCAGCGCCGACCGGAACCCCGCTCAGCGGGGCGCCAGAATCGCCATCGTGATCCGCGAGACGCAGGTCAGCTCACCCGCGTCGTTCTTCAGATCGATCTGCCAGACCTGGGTGGTACGGCCGATGTGCACCGGCCGCGCGGTGCCGGTGACCCAGCCGCTGGCGGCGCCCTTGAGGTGGTTGGCGTTGATGTCCAGGCCCACGGCGCGGTGGCCTTCCGGCACGCTGAACGCGGCGCCGCAGGACCCCAGCGTCTCGGCCAGCACCACGCTCACCCCGCCGTGAAGCAGACCGTAGGGCTGGCAGGTGCGGTGGTCCACCGGGACGCGGCCAACAATGAAATCGTCGCCGACCTCCAGGAACTCGATGCCCAGGTGCTCGTTGGCGGTGCCCCGGCTGACTGCGGTGAGGACCTCGCAGGAGATGGCTTGTTTCCAGATCGCTGCCACGTCGCTCAGCCCTTCTTGCGGCCGATCAGCGCCCACAGCAGGATCGCGCCGAAGGTTGCGGTACCGATGCCGCCGAGCGCGAAGCCGCCGAACTTGAGCGTGTAGTCGCCCGTGCCCAGCACCAGCGTGATCGCGGCGACCAGCAGGTTGCGGTTGTCGGAGAAGTCCACCTTGTTGTCGACCCAGATCTTGGCGCCGGCGATGGCGATCAGGCCGAACACGACGATGGACACGCCACCCATCACCGGCAGCGGAATCGCCTGGATCAGCGCGCCGAACTTGGGCGAGAAGCCCAGCAGCACCGCCATCAGGCCGGCCACCAGGAACACCGCGGTCGAGTAGATCTTGGTCGCGGCCATGACGCCGATGTTCTCGGCGTAGGTCGTCACGCCGGTGCCGCCCGCGCTGCCCGCCACGATGGTGGCAACGCCGTCACCGATGAAGGCGCGGCCCATGTACTGGTCCAGGTTCTTGCCGGTCATGGCCGTCACGGCCTTGATGTGGCCCAGGTTCTCGGCCACCAGGATGATGGCGACCGGCGCGATCAGCAGCATGGCGTTGCCGCTGAACACCGGCGAGGTGAATCCGGGAGCGCCGAACCAGGCGGCGTTGGCGATACCGGACAGGTCCAGCGGCTTGCCGAACCCCAGGCCGTTGGTCAGCACCGCGTAGACGATGCTGGCGACGATCAGGCCGACCAGAATCAGCAGGCGCTGCACCATGCCGCTGCTGAACACCGCGACCAGGGCGACGCAGACGAAGGTGATGCCCTGCATCCACTTGTCGAAGTCGGTCGGCGCCATGTTCTTGATCGGGATGCCGGCCAGGTTCAGGCCGATCACCGCCACCACCGCGCCGGTGACCACCGGCGGCATGAAGCGCTCGATCCAGCCGGTGCCAATCGCCTGCACCACCACGCCGATCAGGGTGTAGAGCGCGCCGCAGGCAATGATCCCGCCCAGCGCCACGCCGATGTTGGCGTTGGGGCCCTGGCCGGCGTAGCCGCTGGCCGCGATCACCACGCCGATGAAGGCGAAGCTCGAACCCAGGTAGCTGGGCACCTTGCCGCCGGTGATGAGGAAGAAGATCAGGGTGCCGATGCCGCTCATCAGGATGGCGACGTTGGGGTCGAAGCCCATGAGGATGGGGGCGAGCACGGTGGCGCCGAACATGGCGATCAGGTGCTGCACGCCCATCACGCCGGTCTGCGGCCAGGGCAGGCGCTCATCGGGGCCGATGACGCCGCCGTTGGCGAGGGTGGTGGGGGATTTTTCGGTCCAGCTGAGCAGGCCCATGCGATCTCCTTCTGATGGCGATGTGATGGGCCGGCATTCTGCGCGCGTTTTCGCCGCTGCACCCATCCAGTGCGCGACAAGCGGGGCGCGCCACCGCTGCTAACCTGCGGCCGCAGGAGACACACCAGGAGACCCGAAGACCATGAGCGCACCCGCCCAGGCTCCCTACATTCCGCAGATTCGCCTGTACCAGGACTGGCTGGCCCGCGAGCGCGGACTGCGCTTCGCCGATTACGACGCGCTCTGGCGCTGGTCCACCACCGACCTCGACGCGTTCTGGCTGAGCGTCTGGGACTTTCTGGCGCTGCAATCGCCGACGCCGCCCACGGCGGTGCTGGCGAAGAACGTGATGCCCGGCGCGGTGTGGTTCCCCGGGGCGCAGGTGAACTACGCGCAGCAGGTGTTCCGCCACGTGACGCCGGCCCATGCCGCGGGCTTTCCCGCAGTGATCTCGGACAACGAGAAGGGTCGGCGGCGCGAGCTGTCCTGGCCCGAACTGCGGCGCCAGGTCGGCTCGCTGGCGCTGCACCTGCAGGCCCAGGGCGTGAAGCCCGGCGACCGCGTCGCGGCCTACCTGCCCAATATTCCCGAAACCATGGTCGCTTTCCTGGCGGTGGTGAGCATCGGCGCGGTCTGGAGCGTCTGCGCGCCCGACATGGGCACCAACGCCGTGCTCGACCGCTTCAAACAGATCGAGCCGGTGGCGCTGATCGCCTGCGACGGCGTGACCTACGGTGGCAAGGACCACGACCGCCTCGCGGTGGTGGCCGAGCTGCGCGCCGCGCTGCCGACGGTGAGCCACGTCATCCTGCACACCAACCTCGTCGAGGACCCGGCGGACATCGACCGCGCGCTGGAGACCGCGCAGCCCTGCGCCGACTTCCACACAGCCACCGCGCGCCACGACGCGGCCGTGCAGGCCTTCGAGCCACTGTGGCTGCCCTTCGACCACCCGCTGTGGATCGTCTACAGCAGCGGCACCACCGGCCTGCCCAAGCCCATCGTGCACGGCCACGGCGGCATCCTGCTGGTGATGCGCACCATGGGCGCGCTGCACAACGACGTCGGCTGCAGCTACGACTCCAACAGCTGGGGCGAGCGCTACCACTGGTACAGCTCGACCGGCTGGGTGATGTGGAACGCGCAGATCGCCGGCCTGCTCGGCGGCACGACCTGCGTGATCTACGACGGCAACCCCGGCGGCAGCAAGGAACACCCGGACTGGACCGTGCTCTGGCGCCTGGCGGCGCGCGAAGGCGTCACCTTCGTCGGCGCCGGCGCCGCGTTCTACGCCAACTGCATGAAGGCGGGCGTGGACCTCTCGATCTGTGGCGACCTGTCGGCCGTGCGCGCGCTCGGCACCACCGGTTCGCCGCTGTCGGAAGACGCGCAGAACTGGGGCACGGCGCAGTTCCGCATGCTCAGTGACGCCGCCGACGCGACGAATGATTCGCCGCCGGGCCGCCCCAAGGCGAATCAGCCCCCTCGGGGGGCAGCGACCCGCGCAGCGGCGGAGCGTGGGGGCGACATCTGGTGGTGCAACATTTCTGGCGGAACGGACTTTGCTGGCTCGTTCATCGGCGGTGTGCGCGACCTGCCACAGACCCCGGGCCGCATGCAGTGCCGCCAGCTCGGCGCGGCCGTCGAGGCCTGGGACGAACAGGGCCGGCCCGTCACCGACGCCGTGGGCGAACTGGTCTGCACCCAGCCCATTCCCTCCATGCCGCTCTACTTCGTCGGCGACACGAACCACCAGCGCCTGATCGGCAGCTACTTCGACATGTACCCGCGGGGCCATGGCCGCAAGCCCGGTGGTGGTGATCTGGACGCCAGCGCCGGCGCCGTCTGGCGCCACGGCGACTGGCTGCGCATCTTCCCCGACGGTTCCTGCGTCATCTACGGCCGCTCCGACGCGACCATCAACCGCCACGGCCTGCGCATGGGCACCAGCGAGCTGTACAGCGCCGTCGAGGCCCTGCCCGAGGTGCTGGACTCGATGGTGGTCGACCTCGAATACCTGGGCCGCGAGAGCTTCATGCCGCTGTTCGTGGTGCTGCGCCCGGGCTTCGCGCTCGACGACGCGCTGAGCACGAAGATCGCCGGCGCGATCCGCACCGCGCTGTCGCCGCGCTTCGTGCCCGACCAGATCGTGCAGGTCGCCGAGGTGCCGCGAACCCTCTCGGGCAAGAAGCAGGAGCTGCCGATCAAGAAGCTGCTGCTGGGTCAGCCGCTGGAGAAGGTGATCAACCGCGAGGCGATGGCCAATCCCGGCTGTCTGGACTGGTATGTGGCCTACGCCGCGCAGCACCAGGCGCGGACCGCGTAGCATGCCGCCTCGCATCCACCCTCACTGACCCTGACCCGCCATGTCCATCACCCTATCGTCCGCCAGCCTGCCCGTCTTCCAGACTGCCCTGTCCAACCTGCTGCACTGCCTGAAGAAGGCCGAGGTCAATGCCGTCGCGCGCAAATTCGACCCGAACGTGTTCGTGACCATGCGCCTGGCGCCCGACATGCTGCCGTTTGCGGCGCAGATCCGCATCGCCTGTGACGCCGCCAAGAACGGCACCGCGCGCCTGGCCGGCATCGAGGCACCGAAGTTCGAGGACAACGAAACCACCTTCGCCGAACTGCAGGCCCGCATCAGCAAAACCCTGGACTGGCTCGCCACTGTGCCCGCCGCCTCCATCGACGGCCGCGAGGACGCCGAGATCACCTTCCCGGTCGGCCGCGACAAGACCCGCACCATGCAGGGCGAGGCCTACCTGAAGCACTGGGCGATCCCCAACCTGTTCTTCCACGTCACCACCGCTTACGCCCTGATGCGGCAGGCCGGCGTGGACCTGGGCAAGGCGGACTACCTGGCGGGGGAACAGGCGGGGGCCTAGGCACGACAGACGGTCGTCAAAGCTGGGCAGCGGGGCCGGTGAACGCGACCCGCTGATGCCGTCCAAGGGCGAGGAAGCAGGAAATTGCCGCCCACGCTGGCGTGGCCCAGGTCGCCCAGGCCACGCCTTGCTTCAAGGTGCATCCAACCCCGCCAAGGGGAGGATCAGACTTTGTCGCACTTGGAGCAATCGGCTCGGTACCGACAAGGATCGCCGGCCTCGGAGCTGGTGCAGTGGTAGGTCACGCCGTTGTAGGTGTAGCGGCCTTCGTAGTGCTCCTCGACGGAGCTGCCACCACCACAGGCAAACAGGACGGTCATTGAGGCCAAGGCGACGAAGAAAAGAAAAGTGCGTTGCATGGTGATTCCTGAAAGGTTGAAAAAATCTCTTTGTGACTTTGAGCGTCAGCCGCAGACCAAGGAAACGCCGTTGATGGAGACGCCACCGCCACTGGTGTTCTTGCTGCCACTCTGAACCACCTGATCACGGGTCAGGCCTGTGCCGGTGAGCATGTGCAGTGTGCTGGGTGAGGAGCACACCAGTGTCTGCGTGTTGTTGCCGACATTGGCCAGGCAGCCGTCTTGCGTCACTGAAACCGTGTTGCCATTGACCGCGCAGGTCTTGGAAATGCTGCCGGCGGCAGCGCTGTTGTCGGCGCTGTCGCTACCGCCGCCACAGGCGGTGAGGGCTGTGCCCAGCAGCACGGCAGAGCCGAGAGCGAAGAGTTGGCGGGAGAGTTGAGTCATGGATTTCCTCCTTGGTTGAAAATTCTTTAAATATGTCTGTTGACTAATGACGCGAGTAACTGCTTACTTAAATTCGAAGCGAACGTCCTTCACGATCTGGTGCTTGCCCCAGTAGAAATTGCACAGCCGGGCGACCTCGGCGCCGTCCTTGCTTTCCGGAACACAACCGCCTTTGATCTTGGTGGACTTCTCGCCTTGCAGCGAGAGTGGGAACTCGATCGCCGGGCCCGTGGGAATGGTGTGTTCGAGTTCCACCTTCTCTGCGTAATCGTCTACCAGGGCGACGAGCAACACCTTGTCTGCTTTCACGGTGTAGAGATCGTGCTGAAACGCAGCGCCTGGTAGCAAACACATTTCAACGGTGGTCTTCTCAATTACCTGTTGTTTGCATTGAGGAGGTTCGGCAGCTTGGGCGCAAAAGGGTGTCAACAGCAAGAAGGCTGCGACGCAAGAGCTGAGAAGTTGGCGGTTGAAATGGGTCATGAGTTCGCTCCCCGGTTAAAAATTGAAATGCTGGCGTGTGTGACGCAGTGAATTCTGAGTGAGTGATGAAGTGCGACCAACGAGCGTTTTATTTGTTCGGAAAATCGGCCAAGGTGTAGCCGTTGGTCGCCAGTGTTTGGGTGACAAATTCGGGGTCAAACTTCATCAGCAGGTGCGCGCAATCGGCCACCTTCCAGTGGTGCTTCTGGGGCTTCTTGAGAATGGCTTGTAGGCGTGATTTGAGAGCCGGGAGGTATTCGATGAAGTCGTTGTCTTCAATTGGCCAAAAGAGATTATCGATTTCAATAGGCAAATCATTGGATAACTCAATGACTCTCTGGGTAGGGCCAAAAATCTCCCTGCGAGCAGTTTCGCCATCAGATTTACTCCTATCTGCCAGCATGGCCCAGTAACCAACGAAGGCCTTTGGTGCGAATCGATAAGTGTCATCATAGCCACGCAGTCGGTGTTCATACCAGCCGCCTTGCATAGATGGGTCGCGCATTACGAAGGTGCGCATGTATTTAAATCCATCCTCTTGACCCCAGCCGCAAAGAATATAAGCAGCTCTGAATGCTGTCTGTTCATTGACCCCACTGAGCAAAGCCAACAACTTTGGAATCCGATCAGTCGGAATATCTTCGGGGTCTAGGCGAAATAAATCTTCCGTGTAGTCGATCCCCGGGGGAGTTCATACAAAAGATCATTCAATTGCTTTTCCATGTCATGTCCATTTCGTCATTTGGCTCGCAGCTCAGCTGTTAAGGGAGCGCCTGGTTTCTTGGAAAATGGAGGAGTGAGGCTGGATCAATAGGATTTGTGTTTTCCTGGGTTTTGATTGAAAGAGGATGCGCCTTGGCGGCGTCGTGAAGCATGAGCAACGGTTTCTAGTCGATTCGATTTGAGCCTGATCCAAACCCTCGGCTTATTAGTGACATAAATTTCACCCGTCAAGCTTCTGTCGGTTCACGGGTTACCATGGTTTGTATTCCGGCTGCCCCCAGGTTTCTGGCATGTTTGGGAAACTTACAAAGTTCAGATCGACACGTTGACGGTACTGGTCTATATCAGCAGGTTTATATGGGTCGTCGGGAAAGAGTTCGCTCCAAAGCAAGAAGTAAAACTTGAGCATTTCACGTTTCCAATGTTCCATGCTGTACGGCTTAAATTTGGCGTCTCCATCGATTCCCGGCAGCCAGACGTTTGCCCATGCGCGCTCTTTGGTCAAGCAATACCGACAGGCTTCCTTTTTTTGTCTGAGCCCAGATTCGGTTTCCTTGAAGTGTGGATTTCTGTTGTGCAGAAGCCACTTTTTTATTGCATATAGAGCTTGTTCTTTGTCAGTGAAATTCAAGGCGTAAAGCTCTTCGTTGTACTGATAGTGCTCGGCAAATTCCTCTTCAAATGGGGTCATGATCATTGATGCATGATTTAGGCTGATGTCGATCATGGGTTTACTCCTGTCAATCGTGGGTCGGGTTTTGCCGTGCCTTGAATTATGTTGGGATATGCCGTGAATGCTTTTCCTGTTGTCGAGTCAATTCCAACTGTGGCTGTGTTTGACCACCGATATTCACCTGTTGGTATTCCGGCGTCTTTGTTTGACTTGGTGTTGCCGGTGTACCCTTCCCCAATCGGTCGATTGAATAGCACGTCGACCTTGCCGTTTACAAATCCCCCAGGATTGGCCGCGTATGCTGCTTCAGCCTGCTTGATTGCTGTTTCCATATCAGCAGCGTTAAAAAATTTGGAAGCATCGGCAGGCCTGGCTGCAGCGCCCGTTTGCGGATTTGTGCCATTTATTGCGCGATCGTACTGCTGCTGCAATGTGGTGGAGGGGCCGTGTTTGGGATCGTAATGTGGGTTGTAGGTACCAGCAGCAGCATCGGTCACTGCTTTATCGGCTAGGTTTTTTGATGCAGCGATGTTTTCAGGGGACTGGATGTTCAGCGGATCTCGCGCGTTATCCGCATTCGCATTGTTTTCCACCTTGGCCCGCTGAATTGCAGCGAGGTCGATGGATTCTTTTGCTGCTGCGTTGGCGGCGGCGTCTCCGGTGTTTGCTGGCCGGGTAGGCAGTCTCGCCAGCTGCACCCCCATGACTGACGACATGGCGTCGGCCAGATCGTTGCCGCTGGTGGCGGAGCTCAACTGTGCGAATGCGCTTTGGTACAGGGGGTTTCCGGTGTTCTGGTACTGCTGGGCCAGGTAGTCCTTGCCCAGAGCAGCCACCTGCTTCATGTTGTTGTCGACCTGATTGATCTGGTTTTGCAGGCTGGCGCGCAGAGCTGGATCGGTGGTGTTGTTCAACTGGGTTTGAAGCTCTCCCCGATAGCCGACCAGACCCTCCATGGTCGTCTGCATGCTTTGCAGGATGTCCCCTGCTTGATCCTCGGTAGCCGTGGTCACGCCTCTACGGATCGTGGCGTTGCGATCAGCCGAGAGCTGATCGAGCGAACGGACGGTCTGGCATGCGCTTTGATTGCCTGCGCTGCAGGCCTTTTGCGCTTGATCGCGCAGCTTCAGTTCTGTGTGGTTGAGATAGTTGTTGACTGCCGCATTGCTGGCGGTGCCCATGGCGATCTGTGCCGAGCTGGCATCGCCGCCGATCAGCAGTGCCGCACCCGCTCCCGAGAGCTTGGCCAGCTCGGTGACCGTGTTGCGGATCTGGTCGACCTGGGCTTTGAGCTGCGCGTTGTTCGGGTCTTTGCTCAGTTGCTCTTCCAGACCGCCCAGGTTCTGGCCGTTGCCGTACAGGCTGGCCACGATCTCTCCGATGGCCGCCCCCGCCGCACCTGGCGCGCAGCCTGAGCCGTTGCCCGCGTTGGCCGCGCCGATGGCGCAGCCCAGCAGCGCGTGGGCGATGACCTTGCTGGCCGCGTTGAGATCCCCTGTTTTGCCACCCTCCCCAATGGTGAAGGCGCCCTTTGCAGCGACGGTGTTGATCAAGGCGCTCTTGAGGTTGTTCTTGATCGCATCTTCCAGGTTGGTCCCCAGCACG
>JAEUOT010000003.1 GCA_016790705.1 Hydrogenophaga sp. | reverse complement strand
TGCTATACTAGCGGTCTTCCTGAGATGCCCAGGTGGCGGAATTGGTAGACGCACTAGTTTCAGGTACTAGCGCCGAGAGGCGTGGAGGTTCGAGTCCTCTCTTGGGCACCAATCATAAGGGCTTGCAAACGATGAGTTTGCAAGCCCTTTTCTTTTTCCTGCACCGGTTTGCCGCATGTTCCGGGACCGTTGCATGACCCCGGAACACATCCCTCAGATCGGCTGCGCCACAAGGTCGTGACCTTCTGCGGCCACGATGCGGGCGCGCGTGAACTCCCCCACCTTGAGCGTCTTGCTGATTTTTTCTGGCGGCAGCAGGCGCACCAGACCGTCGATCTCTGGAGCGTCGGCGTAGCTGCGCCCGACGCCCCCCTTCTTGCCCAGGCCCGGCGCAGAGTCCACAAGCACCTGCATGGTCGCGCCAATGCGCGAGCGCAACTTCTCCGCCGATACCGCCTCGGCCACCGCCATGAAACGGGCTCGCCGCTCTTCACGCAGGCCATCCGGCACCGGATCTGACAGTTCGTTCGCGACTGCACCGCTGACGGGTGAATACGCGAAGCAGCCTGCCCGGTCGATACGAGCCTCCGTAAGGAAGTCGAGCAGGTGCTGGAACTCGGCCTCGGTCTCCCCCGGAAAGCCCGCAATGAAAGTGCTGCGCACCACGATCTCCGGACAGATTTCGCGCCAGCGAGCAATACGCTCGAGATTCTTCTCCCCACTCGCTGGCCGCTTCATGCGGCGCAGCACATCAGGGTGACTGTGTTGCAGTGGCACATCCAGATACGGCAGAACCAGGCCTTCGGCCATCAACGGGATGACGTCATCGACATGCGGATACGGATACACGTAGTGCAAACGCACCCACGCCCCGTATGGACCAGCCAGCTCGCCCAGCTTGCGCACCAGATCCAGCATGCGCGTCTTGACCGGCTTGCCGTCCCAGAAGCCGGTGCGGTACTGGACATCCACACCATAGGCGGAGGTGTCCTGACTCACCACGAGCAGTTCCTTGACACCGGCTTCAAACAACTTGCGCGCCTCCGTCAGCACATCGCCGATCGGGCGGCTCACGAGGTCACCACGCAATGACGGAATGATGCAGAACGTGCAGCGGTGATTGCACCCTTCGCTGATCTTGAGATAGGCGTAGTGGCGCGGCGTGAGCTTGACGCCCTGGGCGGGCACCAGATCAAGAAATGGATCGTGCGGCTTGGGCAGATGCTTGTGAACGGCCTCCATCACCTCGTGGGTCGCATGAGGACCGGTCACGGCGAGCACACTCGGGTGCATCTGCTGCACCATGTTGCCGCCATCCTCACCGGTGCGCGCACCGAGACAGCCCGTGACGATCACCTTGCCGTTTTCGGCCAGCGCCTCGCCAATCGTGTCCAGGCTCTCCCTGACCGCATCGTCGATGAAGCCACAGGTATTGACGATGACGATGTCCGCACCGGCGAATGTCTTCGAGGTCTGGTAACCCTCGGCACTCAGTTGTGTGAGGATCAGTTCGGAGTCGGTAAGCGCCTTCGGACAGCCCAGGCTCACAAATCCGACTTTGGGCACTGCGGTGCCCGGGGATACGGGGGATTCACTCATCCCCGGATTGTCTCAGACCGACTCGCAGCACTCAGCGCTTGATGCCAAAAGCGGCCAGCATCTGCTCGCTGTTCTTCTGCATCTGCTCCTGCATTTGCGTGAAGGCGTTGCGCGACTGTTCAAGATAGTTGCCCATCATGCCCTGCATCATCGGCGACTGCACATTCATGAACTGCTTCCAGACCTCAGGCGTGAGCCCTTTGGACTGTTCGGCCATGCGAGTCTGCAGGTCCATGAAGATCTGGACATTCTTTTCCAGATAGGCCCCCATGAAATCCTGCATCGCGTGCCCGTAGAAACGGATGATGTTGGCCAGCACCTGTTCGGTGAAGATGGGAATGCCCGCCGTTTCTTCCTCAAGGATGATTTGCAGCAGGATGCTGCGTGTCAGGTCATCATTGGTCTTCGCATCGCGAACCACGAAGCGCTCGTTGTCCATGACAAGCGCCTTGACCTCGGCCAACGTGATGTAGGACGAGGTATCGGTGTCGTAGAGACGGCGATTGGGGTATTTCTTGATGACACGCACACCCTCTTGACCGGAGGCATGGGTGTCGGCCTTGCTTTTTTGCACGACAGGACCTTCACGTAAGACCGGAAAGCCTCACTCGGGAGGCCATCGACGCACTGATTCTAGGAAACCTCGGGGGGTAACCAGCAGATGGTTTTCCCTGTGCGCAGCCGTCAATGATGCCACGCTGCCCGCAACGCACCCAGATGCCTGAGAAAAGAAAAAGGGCCTGACGAATAAACGTCTGGCCCTTGCGGTTCCGGAAATGTTTGGTAGGCGCGATTGGACTCGAACCAACGACCCCCACCATGTCAAGGTGGTGCTCTAACCAGCTGAGCTACGCGCCTGCAAACTGTCCGAAGCCTCGCAGTATATCAGCATATTCGAGGTTTTCTCAACTCAGTTGTCATTTGCGCCGAACGGCACGCACACCGGTCACATCCCCCACGACCGCCATCGCGCGCGTCACCTGCCGTGCATCGTTGACTTCTATGGTGAAGGTCATCCATGCAACCCCCTTGACTGTTTGAGTCTGGACACCGATGACATTCATCTTCTCCCGGGCAAAGACATCGGATATGTCGCGCAACAAGCCCTGCCTGTCGGTCGCCTCGACAGCCACATCCACCGGATAGACCGCCCCATCCTTGCCACCGGCAGGAGCCCCACCCCACTGCACATCGATCACCCGATCGGGACAGGTGCGCTGAAGGTGAGCGAAATCACCGCAATCGCTGCGGTGGATGCTCACGCCCTTGCCACGCGTGACGAAACCGCGAATCTCGTCGGGCGGCGCCGGCTTGCAGCACTTGGCCAATTGCGTCATGAGGGAGTCGACCCCGACCACCAGCACACCGCCGCCGCCGCCCGATACGGAGCGTGCGGCCTTGGGCTTCTTGATCCATGGAGGGACCTCTTCCTCGACCACCGGCTGCTCACCCTGACGCAGCCGGGTTTCCAGCGCGCGCAACGACAGCTCGTCCTTGCCGACCTGCTCGAACAGCTCCTGCGCGGAAGACAGCCCCATGGTCGCGGCGAGGTCTTCAAAGCGCAGTGCGGTGCGGCCCTCGCGCTGCAACAGGCGCTCAACCGCCTCACGGCCCCGCGCGACGGTTTCATCCAATGCCAGCTGATTGAACCAGGCGCGCACCTTGCTTTTTGCCCGATGGCCGACGAGGTAACCCAACTCGGCGTTGAGCCAGTCGCGCGACGGCCCGCCCTCCTTTGCGGCGACGATCTCCACGGTCTGCCCGTTCTGCAGTGCCGTGTTCAGGGGCACCATGACACCATCCACCCGCGCACCACGACAACGGTGCCCAAGGCTGGTGTGCACGGCGTAGGCAAAGTCGACCGGCGTCGCCCCCTGAGACAGCTCGACAATGGCGGCGTCCGGCGTGAGCACGTAAATGCGGTCGTCAAAGAGCCCCTGCGAGGCGCCGCTGAGATCGCGCTCCCAGGCCAGCAGTTGCCGCAGCACCGCAATCTTGGCGTCGTACTCGGAACTGGCCGACACCCCTGCGTAGCCTTTCGTGCCGGCTTCCTTGTAGGCCCAGTGCGCAGCCACCCCATGCTCCGCATGGTCGTGCATGCTCTGTGATCGGATCTGGATCTCGAACGCCCGGCCCTGCGCATCACGCACCACCGTGTGCAGCGACTGGTAACCATTGGCCTTGGGCTTGGCGATGTAATCGTCAAATTCCTCCGGCACGGGCGTGAACTGGGCGTGAACCAAGGCCAGCACCGCATAGCAGTCGTCCTTGTGCGGCACCACAACCCGCAAGGCCCGGATGTCGAACACACGGTCGAAATCCAGCGACTTGCCGCGCATCTTCTTGACGATGCTGTAGATGTGCTTGGGTCGCCCCTGGACCGACGCCTGCGTCCCTTGCCGGTGAAGGTCCTGTTCAAGCTGCTGGCGCACCTGTTCGATGTGGGTTTCCCGCTCGGCACGCTTCTCGTCCAGCAAGCGCGCGACCTCCTTGTACGTCTGCGGTTCAAGGAATCTGAAGGCGAGATCCTCCATCTCCCACTTGATCTGCCAGATGCCCAGCCGGTTCGCCAGCGGCGCGAAGACGTGCAGCGACTCGCTGGCCAGCGCATGCCCCGGATCGCCCTTGCAGGCAGCATAAAACCGCAGCGTCTGCAAGCGCGAAGCCAACCTCAGCATGACCACCCGCAGGTCACGCGAGAATGCCAGCAGCATCTTGCGCACGTTTTCGGTTTGACTCGCCGCCAGCTCTGACACAGGCACCTTGCCGGGCGACACCACAGGCAAGGCAGCCTCCTGCGCCGCCAGTCGCTCCTCGGTCTTGCGGGACTTCGCCTGCGCGGAGGTGATGCGCGCCTGACGCTGGAGCTGAACGAGTTTGGTCGTCTCCATGGCCAGGGCGGCAAAGTTGTCGCCAAACGCCTTGGCGATCACCTCCTGCGGGCGGTTCAGGTGCTGGCAGGCATACACCAGATAGGCGGCGGCCTGCATGGCCTCCGACCCACCGATGTCGCGGAGGATCGCAGCAACGGCATCGGCATGCGCGAGGATGTTCTCCCCGGTATCGAGCTGCTCACAGGCCAGCAGCGGCTCGGCAAATGCACGCGCACGCGCCAGGGCCTGCACCTGCTGCGGCAGACTGTCGGCGGTCGCCGCAACGATGGCGGACGGCGTCACTGGAGAGACTGAACTCGAATACTGCATGCGACGTACTCGCCCTCACTCTTGAGCCAGAAACTCGGCCACAGCCGCTACCTGGTCGCTTGCCACCAGCGTCGGCGCATGCCCCACGCCGGCAAACTCGATGCACCGGGCACGCGGTCCCCGCTCACCCATCATCCGTGCCGTTTCCGGGCTGAGCAGGTCGGAGACTGCGCCCCGCAGCAGCAGCGTTCGCGTCTGTATGGCGTCATACAACGCCCAAAGCGCTGCCTCGCCCTCACGAACCACCTGGCGCGCCGACGCCTGGTCTGCAGCTTCCGTCATCGCACGGACCGGCACCCCGATCGCGGGGTCGTAATGCAGCCACCAGCGCCCATCCCGCTCCCGCAGCATCGGCACCGAGAGTGCCGTCCAGGTCTCGTCATCGTGGGGGCCGAAGCCTGCCGACAGGGTACGCAGGTAATCGATCGCCTCTTGCCGCTCCCCGAATGACGGATTGCGCCCCACATAGGCGCCGATCCGGCACAACGCTTCCCATTGAATGACGGGACCCACATCGTTGAGCACAAGCCGGCGCAGCCCTGTCCCAGGCTGCGCCGCCAGCGCGATGCCAATCAAACCGCCCATGCTGGTGCCCACCCAATCGACCTGCACCTGAGGATCCTGCGCACGAAGCTGCGCCAGGAGCACGGCCATATCGGCAGCGTAGGTCCCCACCTGATAGGCCATGGGATCGACCAGCCAGTCGCTCTGGCCACGGCCGGCGACATCGACGGCGATGACACGAGCCTGCACAGTCAGCGACTGCGCCAGCACGTCAAAGTCCCGGCCCTGTCGTGACAGCCCGTGGACGCAGACCACCACGCGGTGGGGATCTGCCTCGGGTCGGGCCGACCAGTCCCACCAGGCCATTTTTCGAGGCTTGTCTCCGACCGCCAGTGGGCCGGGCACTTCGATGAAACGCAATTCGGGCGTCTGGCGGAAACCGCTCATCCGTCTTGACTCCGTGATAATGGATCGGCTGTTGTTCAACCAATCGTAATGGAACTGGAGATCCCCCAATGCTTGCCAACAAAACCGCTCTCGTCACCGGCTCCACCAGCGGCATCGGTCTGGGCATTGCCAAGGCGCTCGCCCGCCAGGGTGCCAACATCGTGCTCAACGGTTTCGGTGATGCAGAGGGCCCCAAGGCCGAAATCGCCGCGCTGGGCGTGAAGGTGGCCTACCACGGCGCAGACATGAGCAAGCCGGCCGAGATCGAAGACATGATGACGTTCGCCGCCGCCCAGTTCGGCCGCGTCGACATCCTTGTGAACAATGCCGGCATCCAGCACGTGGCCCGCATCGAGGACTTCCCGGTGGAGAAATGGGACGCCATTCTTGCCATCAACCTCTCCAGCGCCTTCCACGCAACCCGCCTGGCCCTGCCTGCGATGCGAGCAGCCAACTGGGGACGCATCATCAACGTGGCGTCGGTTCACGGACTGGTCGCGTCGGCTGAAAAGTCCGCCTACGTCGCGGCCAAGCACGGCGTCATCGGCCTGACAAAAGTCACCGCGCTGGAAAACGCGACCACCGGCGTGACCTGCAATGCCATCTGCCCGGGCTGGGTGCTGACTCCGCTGGTCCAAAAGCAGGTCGACGCCAAGGCGGCAGCGCTGGGACTCTCGAACGAGGACGCCAAGAAGGTGTTGCTGGGCGAGAAGGAGCCCTCGATGCAGTTCACCACCCCTGAAGAACTGGGGGAGCTTGCGGTGTTCTTCTGTTCCCCCGCAGGCGCCAACGTGCGGGGCGTCGCCTGGAACATGGACGGCGGCTGGACCGCCCAGTAATCCTCAGTGCAGCTGGATCGATCCCGACACGGTGATCGTCACGACGCTCTTGCCGGCCTCCACCGGCAGGGGCGCGTCGGCCGCCATCGGCGCCGCCGATGCGGCGCGCATGCGCGCGAAGACCGGGCGGTCGCCCTGCTCGACCGGGCTCACGGACACCTCACGCAGGGTGTAGCCCTCAAAGCCAAAGGCCTTGGCCACCTCGGCGGCCTTTGACTTGAACCGCTCGATTGCTGCCGCCTGAACCTCGGACTCGAGCGCCTGCTGCGTCTCCCGGGACAGAGAGAACGCCACATTGCCCACCCCCATCGAGCCGATCTTGCCGGCGATGCTGGTGATGCGCAGGACGTCACGGCCTTCGAGCACCAGCTCGGCGGTGCCTTGCCAGCCGTTGATCCGGCCATTGCTGCCCTGCCGGGGATAGACACCGAAAGCGCCGGTCCTGACTTCAAGCAGCTTGGGGGCCGCCTGCGTCCTGGCAACCGCCAGTGCGGCATCCAGGGCCTGACGAAGCTGGTTTTGCACAACCGTCGCCTCCGTCCCGTCCCGGGACGTGGTGAGCGTCAGTGTCAGCCAGTCCTGCGGCACCTCCCGCTGACTGCTGGCGGAGATGCCCACGACATTCGCCAGCGGCGCCGAGGAAACCGGCTGAGCGGAAACTGCGGCCATCGCAAACGCCAACGGCAGGGCGAAAGAGGCGCCGCGCGCAAGCGGTCGCAGGGAACGCGACGCGCTGCTCATTTATTGTCCCGAAGAGACTGTCCTGCCAGTTGCTGACGCAACAGCAAACGCTCCTCCGGACTGAGGCGATAGGGTTTGCCGGCTGCTTCCCCATCGGACAAGGTGTGACGCAAGGACTCGCGAAGCGTGGCGCCCGGCTTGACTTCAGGACGATCGGCCGGCACTCCGAACGGCACGGCCACCATCACCTGCACGGACGGCGGGCGCTGTTCCTGCGCCATGGCGCCAGCGCTAACGCCCAACACTGAGGCGGCAATCAACGGTTTGGAAAGCTTCATGAATCCGGAGGTTCTGATCGGGTTCGGGGATTTTGGTGGCCGACATGGTAACGGCGCAAGGCCGCCGGGCAACATTTGTAACACCTCGTCAGAAAAGGAAAAAACAAGCCCTGACAAGCACTTGGCGCTGACACAATCGGCTTTGTTACATTTACCGGGAGTTGCTTCCATGCCACAAAACACCGCCCGCCCCAACAAGATCCTGGTCGTCGATGACGACGTGCGCATCCGCGACCTGCTGCGCCGCTATCTGATGCAGGAGGGTTTCGAGGTCATGCTGGCCGAGGACGGCAAGGCCCTCAACCGCGTGCTGCAACGGGAGGCCGTCGACCTGATCGTGCTGGACCTGATGATGCCCGGCGAGGACGGACTCTCGATCTGCCGGCGCCTGCGCGCCAACGGGGACCGCACACCGATCATCATGCTGACGGCCAAAAGCGAAGACGTGGACCGCATCGTGGGCCTGGAGGTTGGCGCCGATGACTATCTGGGCAAGCCGTTCAACCCGCGTGAGCTGCTGGCCCGGGTTCATGCCGTGCTGCGTCGCCGCCCGCCCGCCGAGGTACCCGGCGCACCATCGCAGGACGCGGAAGTCGTCAAGTTCGGGCCGTTCGAATTCGACATGAGCCTGCGCACGCTGCGCAAGGACGGCGGCGACCTTCCCCTGACGACCGGCGAGTTCGCCATGCTCAAGGCCTTGGTGCGCCATCCGCGGCAGCCGTTGTCACGCGAGAAGCTGGCCCAGTTGGCCAGAGGTCGGGAGTTCGAGCCGTTCGACCGTAGCCTGGATGTGCAGGTCTCCCGCCTGCGCAAGCTGATCGAGGAGGACGCCGCGTCGCCACGCTATCTTCAGACGGTCTGGGGCGTGGGCTACGTGTTCGTTCCGGACGGCAACGCCTGATGATCGACGAGTCCAAGGTCCCGTCCATGGAGACCGAACCGGCGCCGCTGGAAACCGCGCCGGCGCCGCTGGACATGCGGCGCCCGCGGGAGGTGAGCCTGTTCTGGCGCACCTTCTTCCTGTTGTCGCTGTTGCTGCTGGGCTGCATCGTGGCCTGGTTGCAGACCTTCCGCGCCCTTGAATTCGAGCCGCGCACCCTGCAAAGTGCCCAGCAACTGGCCTCTCTCGTGAACCTCAGTCGCGCGGCCCTTGTGCACTCGGACTCGATCGCGCGCGTGTCGCTGGTCAAGACGCTGGCCGATGAGGAGAAGGTGCGGATCGCTCCGCGCGAGCCGACAGACCGATACCGCTTGTACGACACGGACGCGCTCAGCCGGGCGGTGAGTGCGCAACTGGGCGCGCGGCTGGGTCCCGACACCGTGGTGGCCCGCGAGGTCAACGGCGCTGCGGGGCTGTGGATCGGTTTCTCGATTGATGGAGACCCCTACTGGCTGCAGGCCGATCCGTCTCGGGTGGAACTTGTCACCGGCAAGACCTGGGTGATCTGGCTGGGAACCGCTGTGGTGCTCTCCCTGATGGGCGCCGCGTTGATCGCCCGTCTGATCAATCGTCCGCTGCAGAAACTCTCGTTCGCCGCCAGCCGGGTCCGGGAAGGCGACTTCAACTCCAGCAAGCTCAATGAAGCGGTGGCCACCAGCGAGATCCGCCAGGTGAACATCGGCTTCAACCGCATGGCGCAGCGCCTGTCCAAGATCGAGCAGGACCGTGCACTGATGCTGGCCGGCATCTCGCACGATCTGCGCACCCCGCTGGCGCGGCTGCGGCTGGAAACCGAGATGAGCGTGTCCGATCCGGAAGCGCGGGAACACATGTCGGCCGACATCGAACAGGTCAACGCCATCATCGACAAGTTCCTCGACTACGCCCGACCGGACCACATCGAGAAGCAGTTAGTCAGCCTCAACGAAGTGGTCGAAGCGGCTGTGTTTGCCTTGGGCAGTCCGCCCGATGTGGTGATCAAGACGAGCCTGCCGTCCGACACCTGGGTGATGGGCGATGCCGTCGAGCTCAACCGGGTGTTCTCCAACCTGCTGCAGAACGCGGTGCGCTACGGACGCAACGCGGTCACCGGGGTGGCCGAGATCGACATCGGCGCCAAGACCAAGGATCAGTGGGTGCTGGTGAAGCTGCGCGACCACGGCCCGGGGGTCAATCCCGACATGCTGGCCCAGCTCACCCAGCCCTTCTTCCGGGGTGATGCCTCGCGCAGTTCCGCGACCGGCACCGGCCTGGGCCTGGCCATCGTCGAGCGGGCGATTGCCCGAATGGGAGGCCGCTTCGCTCTGGCCAACAGCAGTTCGGGCGGCCTGTCAGCCCATATCAAGCTGCCGGTCGGCCACAAGGGCTGAGCGCGCGCCTCAGCCACCCCGGCGGAACAGCAGGGCCACGGCCCGCGCCTCGATCGACAGCCCCTGTCCGACCGGGCCGAGCTTTTCGGCCGTCTTGGCTTTCACATTGACACAGCCCGCCTCGATGCCCAGCGCGCGGGCGATGCGCTCGCACATGCCGGGAATGTGTGGCCCCAGCTTGGGCGCCTGGGCGACGACGGTGCTGTCGACATTGCCGATCTCGTACCCCGCCTCGCGCACCCGTCGGGCGACTTCGGTGAGCAGCACGAGGGAGTCCGAACCCTTGAAGCGCGGATCGGTATCCGGAAAGTGGCGACCGATGTCGCCCAGCGCCGCAGCGCCCAGCAGGGCATCGGTGATCGCGTGCAACAGCACGTCGGCATCCGAATGGCCCAGCAAGCCCGTGTGATGAGGAATGGTGACGCCGCCGATGATCAGCGGTCGGCCCGGGACCAGGGCGTGGACATCCCAGCCTTCACCCACGCGGAACGGAATGGGGTTCATGGATTCGGTGCTCATGCGCGACTCGACAGAACGGCTTCCGCGAGCGCGAAATCCTCGGGGTAGGTGACTTTGAAATTCTGGGCGCTACCGGGCACCAGCAGCGGCCGGTGTCCGGCCATCTCCACGGCACTGGCCTCGTCGGTGACGCCCGAGAATCCATGGCCGGCCTGCACTTCCAGGGCACGGAGCAGCAAGCCAAGGCGAAACATCTGCGGCGTCTGCGCCAACCACTTGTCGGCCCGGTCCACGGTCGCGACCACGCGCCCCTCGCGCTCGGTCTTGAGCGTATCGGGCAGCTTGAGCGCCAGCAGGCCACCGACCGGGTCGTTCCAGCAGGCATCGATCAGCGCCTCGATCTGCGCCGGGGTCACCAGGCAGCGCGCCGCGTCGTGCACCAACACCCAGTCGTCATCGGCCGCACCGCGCGCTTTCAGCGCCCCCAGTCCGTTGAACACGCTGTGGGCCCGTGTTGCGCCACCGCAGCGCTCAAGCAACAGCTCGGGGTAGTCGACGGTCAGAAACCGGTCCTCGGGCGCCACCACCAGCAGGGTCTGCTCAATCCGTGGCACCGCATTGAAGGCCGCCAGCGTGTGCAGCACCATCGGCAGGCCTGCGACGGTCTGGTACTGCTTGGGGCCGGCCGAGCCAGCGCGCGACCCGGTGCCGGCGCAGGGCAACAGCGCGTGGCAACGGGCGGGATTGGGGGTTGGGGGAGCACTCATGGTGAACGGGCATTCTAGAATCCCCGCACCACCCCCCGGCCAGCGCGGCCGGGGGGTTTTCGTGTTTTCCGATTGCTGACAATGGACCTGCCCAAGCTCAAACCCGGCCAACGCTTTCACCTGCCCCGCCCTGCCGGCGCGGCCGATTCGCTGCTGCTCGCGCAGTTGGCGACCCGCGAAAAATCTGCAGGCCGGCCGGTGGCCATCGTGACCGCCGACGCGACCGACGCGCAGCGCCTGATGGACGAGATGGCGTTCTTCGCGCCGGAACTGCGCTGCGCCCTGTTCCCGGACTGGGAAACCCTGCCCTACGACGCCTTCTCGCCGCACCAGGACCTGATCAGCGAACGCCTGGCCACGCTCTGGCGCATCCAGCAACGGGACAAGGACACCGGCGCCGACGTGGTGCTGGTGCCCGCCACCACCGCTCTGTACCGGCTGGCACCGCCGTCCTTCCTGGCGGGCTACACCTTCCAGTTCAAGGTCAAGCAAAAGCTCGACGAGGCCAAGCTCAAGGGCCAGCTCACCCTCGCCGGCTACAACCATGTGACGCAGGTGGTCAGCCCCGGCGAGTACGCGGTGCGCGGCGGCCTGATCGACCTCTTCCCGATGGGCTCGCAGGTGCCCTACCGGGTCGACCTGTTCGACGACGAGATCGACTCGATCCGCACGTTCGACCCCGACAGCCAGCGCAGCCTCTACCCGGTACCCGAAGTACGGCTGCTGCCCGGCCGCGAGTTCCCGATGGACGAGCCGGCGCGCGCCCGTTTCCGCAGCCGCTGGCGCGAGCTGCTCGAAGGTGATCCGACCAAGAGCCGTATCTACAAGGACATGGGCAACGGCGTCGCCACCGCCGGCATCGAGTACTACCTGCCGCTGTTCTTCGAAGAGACCGCGACCGTTTTCGACTACCTCGGCGAACAAGCGACCGTCGTCCTGCACGGCGACCTAGAACCGGCGTTCCAGCGCTTCTGGCAGGACACGCAGGACCGCTACCGGCTGGTCAAGGGCGACCCGGACCGCCCCGCCCTGCCGCCCGAGAGCCTGTTCCTGTCGATGGAGCAGTTCTATGGCGAGGCCAATGCGCACGCGCAACTGGCGATCAAACCAAGAGCCCCCACGCTCCCGGCTTCGCCTGGCTCGGGCGTCGACGACATCGCCGACAGTGCCTTCGCACAGAAGCTGGGCGAGCTGGCCGCCGTGCGCGGTGCCGAAGACCCGCTGTCCCGGCTGCAAGGCCACATCCGCAACACCGCGCACCGGGTGCTGCTGCTGGCCGAGAGCGACGGCCGGCGCGAGAGCCTGCTGGACTTCCTGCGCGCCAGCGGCCTGAACCCACCGGCCTTCGATTCGCTGGCCGAGTTCCAGGCCAGCGACGAAAAGGTCGGCATCGCCACCGCGGGACTGACGGTCGGTTTCTCCTGGCTGGAAGCGGGCATCGACTTCGTCACCGAGACCGAACTGTTCGCCGCCGGACCGACCACGCGCCGGCGCAAGAAGCAGGAACAGGTCAGCGACGTCGACGCACTGATCAAGGACCTGAGCGAGTTGAACGTGGGCGACCCGGTGGTGCACAGCGCGCACGGCATCGGGCGCTACCGCGGCCTGATCAACATGGACATGGGGGACAAGAACCCCGACGGCACGCCCGCGCTGCAGGAGTTCCTGCACCTCGAATACGCCGACAAGGCCGTGCTCTATGTGCCGGTGAGCCAGCTCAGCCTGATCGGCCGCTACACCGGCGTCAGCGCCGACGAGGCGCCGCTGCACAAGCTGGGCAGTGGCCAGTGGGAAAAGGCCAAGCGCAAGGCGGCCGAACAGGTGCGCGACGCCGCCGCCGAGCTGCTGAACATCTACGCCCGCCGCGCCGCACGCCAGGGCCACGCCTTCCGCTTCAGCGCGCAGGACTACGAGGTGTTCGCCAACGACTTCGGCTTCGAAGAAACCGCCGACCAGAAGGCCGCGATCCACGCCGTGATCCAGGACATGATCAGCCCGCAGCCCATGGACCGCCTGGTCTGCGGCGACGTGGGCTTCGGCAAGACCGAGGTTGCCCTGCGCGCCGCCTTCGTGGCGGTCACCGGCGGCAAGCAGGTGGCGTTCCTGGCGCCGACCACGCTGCTGGCCGAGCAGCACTACCAGACGCTGTCCGACCGCTTCGCCAAGTGGCCGGTGAAGGTCGCGGAGATGAGCCGCTTCCGTTCGCAGAAGGAAATCACCGCCGCGATGAAGGGCATCAGCGATGGCAGCGTGGACATCGTGGTCGGCACGCACAAGCTGCTGTCGGAAAAGACCCAGTTCAAGAACCTGGGCCTGCTCATCATCGACGAGGAGCACCGCTTCGGCGTGCGACACAAGGAGGCGATGAAGCAACTGCGCGCCGAGGTCGACGTGCTCACGCTGACGGCCACGCCGATCCCGCGCACGCTGGGGATGGCGCTCGAAGGCTTGCGCGATCTGTCGGTCATCGCCACCGCGCCGCAGCGCCGGCTGGCGATCAAGACCTTCGTGCGCAACGAAGGCACGGGCGTGATCCGCGAGGCGGTGCTGCGCGAACTGAAACGCGGCGGCCAGGTCTACTTCCTGCACAACGAGGTCGAGACCATCGAGAACCGCAAGCAGAAGCTCGAAGAAATCCTGCCCGAGGCGCGCATCGCCATCGCCCACGGCCAGATGCCCGAGCGCGACCTGGAGCGCGTGATGCGCGACTTCGTGGCGCAGCGCTACAACCTGCTGCTGTGCTCGACCATCATCGAGACCGGCATCGACGTGCCCACGGCCAACACCATCGTGATGAGCCGCGCCGACAAGTTCGGCCTGGCCCAGCTGCACCAGCTGCGCGGCCGCGTGGGCCGCAGCCACCACCAGGCCTATGCCTACCTGCTCGTGCCCGAGATCGAGGGCCTGACCAAGCAGGCCGCCCAGCGGCTGGACGCGATCCAGCATATGGAGGAACTGGGCTCTGGGTTCTACCTCGCCATGCACGACCTGGAGATCCGCGGCGCCGGCGAGGTGCTGGGCGAGAACCAGAGCGGCAACATGCTGGAGGTCGGCTTCCAGCTCTACAACGAGATGCTGAGCGAGGCCGTGAAGGCGCTCAAGGCCGGGCGCGAGCCGGACCTGCTGTCGCCGCTCTCCGTCACCACCGACATCAACCTGCACGCACCTGCCCTTCTGCCCAACGACTACTGCGGCGACGTGCATCTGCGCCTGTCGTTCTACAAGAAGCTGGCCACCGCCAAGACGGCCGACCAGGTGGACGGCCTGCTCGAAGAGATCGTCGACCGCTTCGGCAAGCTGCCGCCGCAGACGCAGACGCTGATCGATGTACACCGCCTGCGCGTGCTGTCGCAGCCCTACGGCGTGGTCAAGGTGGATGCGGCTCCGGGTGTCATCAACATCACGTTCCGCCCCAACCCGCCGATCGAGCCGATGAAGATCATCGAGCTGATCCAGAAGAACAAGCACATCAAGCTGGCGGGCAACGAGAAGCTGCGCATCGAGCGTGCCCTGCCCGAGGTCAAGGACCGGGTGCAGATGGTGCGCGACGTGCTGCGCTCGCTGGGCCAGCCGCTGAAGGCGGAATCCGCCGCCAGCCCGGCTTGATCTGCATCAAAAACAGGAGCATCCAGGCCCGACGTTCACCTGCCGTTCACACGTGGCTCACGAAACTTCAAAGCAGCGCCGCAGCATGCCGGCATCTGTTCTGTAGGAGAAAACACATGAACCTGTCCGCCCAACGCCCCTGGATCACACCCGTCGTCATCGGCGCCTTTCTGCTCTCCGCCGTCACCGGCGTGCTGATGTTCTTCCACCTCGATTCGGGTCTGAACAAGGTGGCTCACGAGTGGCTGAGCTGGGCCATGGTGATCGGCGTGACGCTGCACGTGCTGCTGAACATGCCGGCGTTCAAGCGCTACCTCACCCAGACCACCGGCCGGGTGGTGATCGGCGTGTTCGCCGCCGTGCTGGCGCTCAGCTTCATCCCCACCGGCGGTGAGAGCGGCGGTGAACCGGGCTTTGCACCGCCGGTCCGTGCCCTGGCCAATGCGCCGATCAGCGTGCTGGCGCAGGTCGCCGGCACCAGCACCGACGACCTCAAGGCCAAGCTGCAGGCCCAGGGCCTGACCGTCACCAGCGACCAGCAGTCCGTGGCCGATCTGGTGGGCGGCGACCTGCGCAAACAGATCGGCACCATGAGCAAGGTGCTGCCCGCCGCGGCCAAGCCCTGAACGGGCCGTCATCCCGGCTCCCGCGATAATTCCGGGATGACCTCCCCCACCGAATTCGCCCCCGGCCTGACCGTGCAGGGCGTCCAGCCGCCCCTGAACCTGCGCGACTTCAAGCTGATCGCGTTCGACATGGATTCCACGCTGATCAACATCGAATGCGTGGACGAGATCGCCGACGCCGCCGGCCGCAAGGCCGAGGTGGCGGCGATCACCGAGGCCGCCATGCGCGGCGAGATCACCGACTACAAGGACAGCCTGCGCCGCCGCGTCGCCCTGCTCAAGGGCGTGACCGAGGAACACCTCGCGCACGTGTACCGTTCGCGCCTGCGCCTGAACCCCGGCGCGGCCGAGCTGGTGCTGGCCTGCAAGGCGGCGGGACTGAAGGTACTGCTGGTCAGCGGCGGCTTCACCTATTTCGCCGAACGCCTGCGCGACCGCCTCGCGCTGGATTTCGCGCGCAGCAACCAACTGGAAATCATCGACGGCCAGCTCACCGGCCGCCTGCTTGACCAGAGCTGGGGCGACATCTGCGACGGGGCGATGAAGAGGGAAACCCTGCTGCGCACCTGCAGCCTGATCGGCTGCTCGCCGTCGCAGGCGATCGCCATGGGCGACGGCGCCAACGACCTGGAGATGATGGGCGTGGCCGGCCTGTCGGTGGCCTACCGCGCCAAACCCAAGGTGCGCGCGCAGGCCAAGGTCGCCATCGACATGGGCGGGCTGGACCGCCTGCTCGAACTGTTCAAGAACGCATGAGCGTCGCCAGCCGCCTGCGCCTGTGGGTGGCGGGCCTGCGGCGCGACGGGAAGCGCCACCTGGGCAGCCTCGCGCTGTTCGCGGGCGTGCTGCTGGCGGTGCAGCTCTGGCAGATTCGTGATGTGGCCGGTGGCTCGCTGCCCGACGTGGCGCTCGACGCGCCGCTGCCGGTGCTGACGGGCGGTGGGCTGAGGCAAAGCAGCCTGCGCGCCGAAATCGCCGCGCTGCAGCGCGCGCACCCTGGACAGAACATCGGCCTTTACGTCTGGGCCGACTGGTGCCCGATCTGTAAGACGATCCAGGGCACGGTGAACGGCCTGACACAGGACCACCCGGTGATCACGGTCGCGATGCAGTCCGGGCCGCCCGAAAGAGTGGCGCGCTACATGGCGTCGCGCGGCCTGGCCTGGCACACGGTGGTCGACCCGCAGTCGGTCATCCCGGGCGCACTCGGTTTCGGCGCGGTGCCGGCCTTTGCCGTGATCACGCCGGAAGGCGAGCTGCGCTGGCCGACCGTGGGCCTGAGCAGCGGCTGGGGGCTGCGCGCGCGCCTCTGGCTGGCGCACTGACCACCGCCCCCACCCTCGACATCAGGCCGGTTCCTGCACGCTGGGCAGGCCGGACAGCGCCATCGCCAGTTCCTTCTCGTCGTATTGCTCGTCCTTGAGCTCGCCCGCAAAGTACTTCTGGTAGGCCGCCATGTCGAAGTGGCCGTGGCCGCAGAGGTTGAACAGGATGGTTTCCGATTTGTCCTCGCGTTTGCAGCGAAGCGCCTCTTCGATTGCGCCCTTGACGGCGTGATTGGCCTCCGGCGCCGGCACGATGCCTTCGGCGCGCGCGAATGTCACGCCCGCCTCGAAACACTCGCCCTGCGTGTAGGCCGTGGCTTCGAGCAGCCCCAGTTCCTTGCAGTGGCTCACCAGCGGCGCCATGCCGTGGTAGCGCAGGCCGCCGGCGTGGAAGCCCGGCGGCGTGAAGGTGCTGCCCAGGGTGTGCATCTTGGTCAGCGGCGTCATGTGGCCGGTGTCGCCGAAGTCGTAGGCGTACTT